>CBIHNV010000009.1:0-110042 GCA_966211835.1 uncultured Sphingobium sp. | reverse complement strand
AGACCTTGGTGCGGCCGACCACGTCGTCCGACTTCACCGTCAGCATTTCCTGCAGCGTGTAGGCGGCGCCATAGGCCTGGAGCGCCCACACCTCCATTTCGCCGAAGCGCTGGCCGCCGAACTGCGCCTTACCGCCCAGCGGCTGCTGGGTAACAAGCGAGTAGGGGCCGATGGAGCGTGCGTGGATCTTGTCATCGACCAAGTGGTGCAGCTTCAGCATGTAGATGATGCCGACAGTCACCTTGCGGTCGAAACGGTCTCCCGTGCGGCCATCGTAAAGGTCAGACTGACCCGACGAGTGCAGCCCCGCCAGCTCCAGCATCGCCGACACGTCGGCTTCGCGGGCGCCGTCGAACACTGGAGTCGCCATCGGAATCCCGCGCTGCAGATGCTCGGCCAGATCAATGATCTGTTCGGCGGTGCGGCCTTCGATCTGATCAGCATATTGCGGCCCGTAGGATGCAAGCAGCCGTTCCTTGACCGCGTCGGGCATGGCGCCCGCCTGCGGGTTCGGATTGGCTTCACGCCATTCCTCCAGCGCATGCTTGAGCTGCTGGCCAAGGCCACGGGCAGCCCAGCCCAGATGCGTTTCGAAGATCTGCCCGACGTTCATGCGCGACGGCACGCCCAGCGGATTGAGCACGATGTCGACATGAGTGCCGTCCTCCAGGAACGGCATGTCCTCGATCGGCAGGATGCGCGAGATGACACCCTTGTTACCGTGACGGCCGGCCATCTTGTCGCCCGGCTGCAACTTGCGCTTCACCGCGACAAAGACCTTGACCATCTTCAGCACGCCCGGGGGCAGCTCGTCGCCGCGCTGCAGCTTGTCGACGCGATCCTCGAACTTCTCGACGATCAGCTTCACCGCTTCGTCATACTGCGCCTTGACGGCTTCGATGCCAGCCTGGCGGGCATCGTCCGCGACGGCGAACTTCCACCATTCATGGCGTTCGACTTCGCCCAGCAAGGCCTCGTCGATCTCGACGCCCTTCTTGACGCCCTTGGGAGCAGCCGTGGCCGTCTGGCCGAGCAGCATTTCCTGGAGGCGGTTGAAGGTCGCGCGGTTGAGGATGGCGCGTTCGTCCTCGCGGTCCTTGGCGAGGCGGTCGATTTCCTCCCGCTCGATCGCCATGGCGCGCTCGTCCTTGTCGATGCCGTGGCGGTTGAAGACGCGCACTTCCACGACCGTACCGGCGACGCCCGGCGGCAGACGCAGCGAGGTGTCGCGCACGTCGCTCGCCTTTTCACCGAAGATCGCGCGGAGCAGCTTTTCTTCCGGGGTCATCGGCGATTCACCCTTGGGGGTGATCTTGCCGACCAGAATGTCGCCCGGCTCCACTTCGGCGCCGATGTAAACGATGCCCGCCTCGTCGAGGTTGCGCAGCGCTTCCTCGCCGACGTTCGGAATGTCGCGGGTGATGTCTTCCGGACCCAGCTTGGTGTCGCGAGCCATGACCTCGAACTCCTCGATATGGATCGAGGTGAAGACGTCATCCTTCACGATCCGCTCGGAGATCAGAATGGAGTCTTCGTAGTTGTAGCCATTCCAGGGCATGAACGCGACGAGCGTGTTACGGCCCAGCGCCAGCTCGCCGAACTCGGTCGATGGGCCGTCGGCGATGACGTCGCCGCCCTCGATCAGGTCGCCCACCTTCACCAGCGGACGCTGGTTGATGCAGGTGTCCTGGTTCGAACGCTGGAACTTCTGCAGCGTGTAGATGTCCACGCCCGACTGGCCGGGTTCGATGTCGCCGGTGGCGCGGATGACGATACGGGTCGCATCGACCTGATCGACGATGCCCGGACGCTTGGCGGCGATGGCGGCGCCGGAATCGCGCGCAACCGTGCCTTCCATGCCGGTGCCGACGAACGGCGCTTCGGCATTGACGAGCGGCACGGCCTGACGCTGCATGTTCGATCCCATGAGCGCGCGGTTGGCGTCATCGTTTTCCAGGAACGGAATGAGCGAGGCCGCGACCGAAACCAGCTGCTTGGGGCTGACGTCCATCAGGGTGATGTGGTCCTTGGGCGCCATCAGGAATTCGCCCGCCTCACGCGCCGAGATTAGGTCTTCAGCCAGCGTGCCCTCATCGGTCACTTCGGCGTTGGCCTGCGCGATCGTGTGCTTGGCTTCTTCCATCGCCGACAGATAGACGACCTCGTTGGTCACCTTACCATCGATTACCTTGCGGTAGGGCGTTTCGATGAAGCCGTATTTGTTGACGCGGCTGAAGGTGGCGAGGCTGTTGATCAGACCGATGTTCGGGCCTTCCGGCGTTTCGATCGGGCAGATTCGGCCATAATGGGTCGGGTGAACGTCGCGGACTTCGAAGCCTGCGCGCTCGCGGGTCAGACCGCCCGGCCCAAGCGCCGAGACGCGGCGCTTGTGGGTGACTTCCGACAGCGGATTGGTCTGGTCCATAAACTGCGACAGCTGCGAGGAGCCGAAGAATTCACGCACGGCGGCCACGGCGGGCTTCGCGTTGATGAGGTCGTTCGGCATCACGGTCGACACGTCGACCGACGACATGCGCTCCTTGACAGCGCGCTCCATGCGCAGAAGGCCGACGCGATACTGGTTTTCCAGCAGCTCGCCCACCGAGCGGACGCGGCGGTTGCCGAGATTGTCGATATCGTCGATCTCGCCCTTGCCGTCCTTCAGGTTCACCAGTTCCTTGACCACGGCAAGGATGTCCTCGACACGCAGCGTGGTGACGGTGTCTTCGGCATCGAGGTCGAGGCGCATGTTGAGCTTCACGCGGCCCACGGCCGAGAGGTCATAGCGCTCAGGATCGAAGAAGAGGCCAGCGAAGAGAGCTTCAGCGGTTTCCTTCGTCGGCGGCTCGCCGGGGCGCATGACGCGATAGATGTCGGACAGGGCCTGGTCGCGCTCTTCGGCCTTGTCGGCCTTCAGCGTGTTGCGGATCCAGGGACCGGTAGTGACATGGTCGATGTCGAGCAGTTCGAGACGGTCGATGCCCGCCTTGTCCAGCTTTTCGAGATTCTCAGGCGACACTTCGTCGCCCGCCTCAATGTAGATTTCGCCCGTGCTCTCGTTGATGAGGTCGAAAGCGCTGTAGCGGCCATAGACTTCCTCGGTCGGGATCAGCAGCGTTTCAAGGCCGTCTTTTTCCGCCTTGTTGGCGGCGCGGGGGCTGATCTTGTGACCGGCAGCGAACACGACCTCGCCCGACTTGGCGTCGACGATGTCGAAAGCGGGCTTCTGGCCGCGCCATGCTTCGGCGGTGAAGGGGATCTGCCAGCCGCCTTCGCCGCGCAGGAAGGTCACCTTATTGTAGAAATAGCCGAGCATATCCTCGGGCGTCAGGCCGAGCGCATAGAGCAGCGCCGTCACCGGCAGCTTGCGCTTGCGGTCGATACGGACGTTCACGATGTCCTTGGCGTCGAATTCGAAATCGAGCCAGGAACCGCGATAAGGGATGACGCGCGCGGCGAAAAGGTACTTGCCCGACGAGTGGGTCTTGCCACGGTCATGGTCGAATAGGACGCCCGGCGAACGGTGCATCTGCGACACGATGACGCGTTCGGTGCCGTTGACGATGAAGGTGCCGTTCTGCGTCATGAGCGGCATGTCGCCCATGTACACGTCCTGCTCCTTGATATCGAGCACGGAGCGGGTTTCGGTGTCCTGATCGACTTCGAACACGATCAGGCGCAACGTGACACGCATCGGCGCCGCGTAGGTGATGCCGCGCTGACGGCATTCCTCGACATCGTACTTCGGATCTTCCAGCTCATAATGGACGAAGTCCATCTCCGCCGTGCCCGCGAAGTCGCGGATCGGGAACACCGAGCGCAGGGTCTTTTCCAGGCCCGAAACATAGCCGGTCTTGGGGTCAGAGCGGAGGAACTGCTCATAGCTCTCCCGCTGGACCTCGATCAGGTTCGGCATCTGCACCACTTCGTGGATGTCGCCGAATACCTTCCTGATGCGCTTCTTCGCGCCGGTATTGCTGATGGGGGGGAGAGCCTTGGTCGCCATTGCGTATCCTGCCTGTTGTTCGTCGCATTAATTCGCATCGCAGCGAAAATTCAGCCTGACGGGACGAGCAAAAGCGCTGATTCGCGCCTATGCCGCCACGCAAAAAAGTGCGGGCCGGGACTGTCCGATCCGCACTGTCAGCACCTTGTGACCCGCCGTATTTCGCCCAATCCCGCCGGTTTCGCGCGCTATTCGAAGCCGGTCCCCGGGCGATCCAGGGGACGGTCATCGACTGCCCGAAGGCTAGTCAAAGACCGGATTTTCAAAACGCCATATAGAGACAAGGCCGCCCCTTGTGAAGGGGGCGAACGTCAGAACAACCGGGTCAGTTCGTAAAAACCCGCACCGATGAGTGCTGCTGCCGGGAGGGTGACAACCCAGGCGATGACAATGCTCGACGCGACGTTCCAGCGCACTGCTGACAGGCGGCGGGACGCGCCGACGCCAACGATCGCGCCAGTGATGGTGTGCGTCGTCGAAACGGGAATGCCGAGATGCGTCGCCATGAACAGCGTGATCGCGCCGCCCGTCTCCGCGCAAAAGCCCTGCGCCGGAGTGAGGCGGGTGATCTTCGATCCCATGGTGTGCACGATCTTCCATCCGCCCAGCAGCGTGCCGACCCCCATCGCCGCCTGACAGGAAATCACCACCCAGAAGGGCACGTGGAAGCCGCCTTCCAGCATGCCCTGCGAATAGAGCAGGACGGCGATGATCCCCATGGTCTTCTGCGCGTCGTTGCCGCCATGGCCGAGCGAGTAGAGAGAGGCGGAGACGAGCTGGAGCTTGCGGAATACCCGATCAGCGCCCTGCGGCGTGAAGCGGCGGAAAATCCAACTAATGACGAGCACCAGCAACAGCGCCAATATCAAGCCGATCGCCGGAGACATGACGATGGCGGCGCTGGTCTTGAAGACGCCGCTCCAGACCACCGCGCTGAGGCCCGCCTTGGCCGTGCCGGCGCCAAGCAGGCCGCCGATCAGCGCATGGCTGCTGGAGGATGGGATGCCCAGCCCCCAGGTGATGAGGTTCCAGGCAATCGCGCCCATGAGCGCGCCGAATATCACCTGCGGGTCGATGATGCTGGCATCGACAATGCCCTTGCCTACCGTCTCGGCGACATGAAGGCCGAAGAAGAGGAAGGCGATGAAATTGAAGAATGCCGCCCATGCGACAGCATATTGCGGCTTCAATACGCGCGTCGAGACAATCGTGGCGATCGAGTTTGCGGCGTCATGCAGGCCGTTCAGGAAGTCGAACGCGAGTGCAACCCCGATGAGGGCGACGAGCAGCGGGAAAGCGAGATGGGCTTCCATGGCGGGTTAGGCTTTGTCCTGCATGGATCGAAACGAACGGCTGCGATAGGTAGCCCGAGATCAGGCGTGATCGATGACGAGGCCGGAGATTTCGTTGGCGACGTCCTCGAAACGATCCGTCACCTTCTCCAAATGGGCGTAGATCTCGTTGCCGACAACGAAGTCCATGGGGTTGCCCTGACGCGCTTGATTGTAGAGCGCCTTAAGGCCCGCCTCATGGAGAATGTCGGCATGGCCTTCGAGCTTCACCAATCGCTCCGTCAGGTCGTGGAGCCGCACGGAGTTGAGGCTGAGTGACCGCAGGAGCGGCATCGCCTCTGCCGTGATGCGGGCGCATTCCACGATCAGTGCGCTCATGTCCTGCATCTGCGGGGCGAAATCCTTCACCTCGAACAGGGCGATCGCCTTGGCGGTCTGGTTCATCTGGTCGATGGCGTCATCCATCACGCCGATCAGGCCAGTGATGGCGCTGCGGTCGAAGGGGGTGACGAAGATGCGGCGCACGTCCTGCAACACTTCGCGAATGATGTCGTCCGCCTCATGCTCTCGCGCTGAAATCTCCTGGATATGCGCATCCATGTCCGGGCCGCCCTTCAGCAGCTTGGCAAGCGCATCGGCGCCCGCAACCAGGGTTGTCGCATGATCCTCGAACTGTTCGAAGAAGCGCCCCTGCTTGGGCATCAGCGCGTGAAACCACCGCAGCATTCCAGTCCTTTCGCTCTGCCATTCCTTGACCCGCAGCAGCATTCGGATGAACAAGCCGGGATCACGCGGCGGTTCACGAAAGGCCGCGATAATGGTTTGAAGATCGGGTTCGTCGACGGCCTTCGCGGCCTCTGCGACCGGAAACCAGCGCAGTTCCCTCTGCCCCTGTTCGGGCCATTGCGATAACTGGCCGGTCACCGCAAGTGGAAAAACCTCGACCGTCGCCTCGCGCGAGCCACCCTTGCGGCGGCGCTTGTCATAGCGGTAGCGGCCGAGCGGAGCGGGGCAGGCGATGCCGTGGATGCCCGCTTCTTCATAGGCTTCAAGCTCGGCTGCGCGGTGTGAGGCCATGCCCTTGATGCGGTTGCCCTTGGGAATCACCCAACGGCGTGTCTCTCGCGATGTGATCAGCAGGATGCGCATCGACCCGTCAGGATCGGTGGCATAGGGCAGGGCAGCGATCTGGCGCATTACCAGTTCGCCGCCCAAGTCAAAGCTGTAGGGTGCCCCTCATCCATGTCTGCCTTGTAACGAAAACGTCACATGGTGCAATCAACCAGGTTGGTCAGATTGACAGTCGGGCAGTTACGCGGATGTCGCGACCGGCGAGCGGGGCGAAATCCTTGAGCACGCTGGCATGGCGCCGCGCTTCCACATCGAAGATGTTGTTGGCGCTGACCGTTATGCTGGTCCGGTCGTTGCCGCTGAACGGCTTGAAGGACAGCGACGCGTTGACCAGCGTGAAGCTGCCCGTGCGGGTTTCCGAAGAAGCGATGCGATCCTGCGCGAAGCTATGTTCCACCTCGCCGCGCAGCGACACGCGGTCATCCTGCAACTCCAGCCCGCCCAGCACGCGGAGCGGCGGGATGCGCGGCGCGGGCCCTGACCCGGTTATGGTCGCGCGGACATAGTCGGCGACGCCGTCGAGGTTCAGCGCATAGCGGCCGAGCTGCGCGAGCTTGACCGACCCTTCAGCCTCGATGCCCCAGTAGCGGGCGTCGGCCTGTGCATATTGGAAGCATGGAAACTCCAGTGCCGCCCCGCCATTGGCCGCTTGGCAAACACTGTCATCGACGATCGTGTCATAGATATAGCCGTCGAACCAGTTGTGATAGGCGGATACCGACAGACTGTAACCTTCGCCCTTGCCCCGCAACGTGCCTTCCACGCCCCAGCTTTTTTCCAGCCCGAAGTCGGGGTTGCCAAGCTCGAACGCCTGCGTCCCGGCATGATTGCCGCGTGCGAACAGCTCTTCAGCAGACGGCGCGCGTTCAGTCCGGGCGAGGTTCAGGCCCAGCCGCCAACCGGGAAGGACCTGCTGGCTGGCGCCGATGGATCCGGAAATGGCGTCGAAGCTGCGACGCTGCCCTCCGATGAAAAGATCCGCGTCCGGGTCTGAGCGCAGCTGGGTCTTTTCATAGCGTGCGCCCGCTTCGAACCGGGTGTCGCCAAGATCGACCGACTGAAGCGTGAAGAAGCCGAGCTGCTCGGTCTGATTCCTGGGCAGGAACTTTTCCTCGCCATCGGCCGAAAAGCGGCGGGTGAAATATTGTACGCCTGACGCGCCGTCCCAGTTGCCGCGGCGGGACTGGATGAGTTCCAGTCGGCTTTCCATGGACTGGTTGCGGAAGGTGGTGCCGATCTCGCCCGTGGGCTCGATTTCGTCATGCCGGTAGGTCGCCCATCCGGCGCGCAGGCGGATGCTGTCGAGGAATGGGCCGTTTACGGCGACCTCACCGCGAAGATCAGCACGGGTCTGCTGCATGGCCAGCGTCACATCCTCATGGGAATGCCCGTGATCATGATCATGATCCTCTTCATCGCCATGGCCATGGTCATGCGCTTCGCTCACGTCGATACGCGATGGCACGCCGTAGCGGTTTTCGCTGTGCGAAACGGAAAAGCCGAGATTGCCGCGGTCGCCGACATAGGCGATGCCGCCCGCTACTTCCCAGGTTTCCGCGGCCGTATTGGGCAGCTTTCCGCGCAATCGGTCATCTTCCCGGATCTCCTCATCATCGGACTGGGCAGCGATCGCCCTTAGCGGAGCGGCCAGGATATAGCCGCCCGTCCGCAGATCGCCGGTCTTGGTGTAGCTGCCATCGGCATGTGCGACGAAGCCTCCGCCGATCGGCACCTCGATCTCGCCAGCGACGGTGCGCTCATCGGCCGCGCTGCCATAGGTGGCGATGGCGTCCACATGCACGGGCTCATCGGGCACGCGGCGGGGGATGCGGCTGTCGATCACATTGACGACGCCGCCGATTGCGGAGGAGCCGTAGAGCAGGGCGGCGGGACCGCGCAGGACCTCGATCCGATCAGCGGTCAGCGGATTGATCGCGACCGCGTGGTCGACCGAGGTGTTTGATACGTCAAAGCTGCCGATGCCGTCGGTCAGGATGCGAACGCGCTCGCCCTGGAAACCGCGCAGGACTGGGCGGGAGGCGTTGGGGCCAAAGGATGTGGCGGAGACGCCGGGCTGACGGGCGAGCGTTTCGCCGATGGTGGGGCGCAGGTCGCGGGTCAGTTCGGTCCCGGAGAGAACCGAGGTGCCGGACAGGATATCGCCCTGGCGGCGGGGGATGATGGCGGTGACGACGATGTCGGCCTGCTGATCATGATAGGCTGACTGCTGGGTGGATGTGGTTTGGGCGAAGGCGGGGAAAACAAGGCAGATCGGGGCGATGGCGCAGCTGGCTCGGAGGAGCGGCAGGGGGGAAGTCATGAAGGAAAGCCTCGATTAAAACGGTTTGCGGGATGCGCCGTATCTTAAATGTTATAACGTATCAATTGGGAAGTTGTAGGGCGTGGGTCGGCTCGTCGTGGAGTTGAGGCGGGTGACGGAGCTGCGGCTGTCGCAGTTCCCCACTGGCGTGAGGCGTGAGGCGTGAGGCGTGAGGCGTGAGGCGTGCCGGAAAGCCTACATCAGGAATCGCGTATCTTGATCGAGAAGGGCCGGGCTCGGTGGCGGGTGGATGGTCGATGACTGCCGTACTGCGCCATTGGAACGGTTTGTAGCCGCTCCTGTGGCATCACGGATGAAGCGGCACATACTGGCTCATCCGTCGAGCGCGAGCGGTCGTCGCGTCCAACGCTGGCCCGCTACAGGAACAGATATTCCGCGAGGGCGTGGGCAGGGGAATCCGGGTCGGCGCGGGGGTGGACAGCCTGCCGCACTTCGATGGAGGGGAGGGGGCGTTCCAGGGGGAGGCGGCGGATGCCGTTCATGCGGCCGAGGTCACGGGCGAGGGGGCCGAAGGCGGCGAAACAGCCAGCGCCCTCACGCAATATGGTCATGATGTCGAACATATTGTCGGTTTCGAGCACCGGAGCCCCCATGCGGATGCCGTCGCGGGCAAGGGCGTCATCGATGATGCGGCGCAGGCCGTTTTGCGGTTCCATCGCCAGTGTCGGGCTGATCACGAGGTCGTCGGGCGTGACGATGTCGCGGCGCGCGAGGGGATGGTCAGCCCCGGCATAGAGGTTGATCTGTTCCGACCAGCCATAGCGGGAGGCAAGTCCCGGCTGCTCGCCCAGCGCATAGAAATAGGCGATGTCGACGCGGCCCTGCTCCAGCGCGGCGCGGGCTTCCTCGCCAAGATGGATGGAGAGGTCGAGCGTGATCGCAATGTCCTCATTCGCCGCTTCGAAGGCGGCGAGCGCGTCCTGGAAATGGCCGAAGACCGGCGCGGGCGCGGCAAGGACAATGGATTGGCGGTCTGTTTGGGAGGAGGGTTGCGGGGTTTGTGTCTCCGGCTCAAGAACGGCGGGCGACGGAGGGGCGGGCGGAGCGGTCGGCTCAGGCGCCCAACTATCCGGCTGATCCTGCGACAAGAGGGTCATCGCCTCGGCGGTCTTGCGCCCGGCGGGAGTGAGCCGCTGGCGGTCGAGCGGTCCTTCGAAGAGGCGATAGCCCAAGCGCATTTCAAGGGAGGCGATGTCACGGGCGACGTCTTCGACGGACACGCCTAGGTCGCGGGCGCAGCGCGCCATGCTGCCCGCCGCCACCATCTGCGCGAAGATATCGAGTTGGCGCAAGGAAGGCGTGGCCATGGGGGGGTGATAGTGCAATTGGCGGGCCGGGGTAAGCGGGATATTTTCGGGGGAGTCACGGTCTGTTTCCGACAGGTTGGGTTGTAGGGCTAGCCCCCACCCCAACCCCTACCCTGAAGGGGAGGGACTTTTATGAGACATGTCTCCGCTCGAATCCGCTTGGCATCGGCGGTGAGTTCAGCAATCAGGCGCCATGATCAGTCGGTTGAGACGGGCAGTAGCGGGTGGCGCTGGCGAGAAGCGGGGCTTTGCGAATATCGTTCGTAACACCGGCTGGCTGCTCGGCGGCAAGGGGCTGGGCGCTGTGCTCAGCCTTGTTTATCTCGCCATAGCGACGCGGACGATGGGCCCTGCCGGGTTCGGCGTGTTCAGCTTGGTCATCGCGATTGCTCAGTTCATCGCGCGCATAGTCACCTTCGACAGCTGGCAGGCAGTGGTGAAGTTTGGGCAAGTGCCCTTGCGGGACGAGGAGAAATCTTCGCTCGCCCGGCTGGTCGGCGCGACATTGACGATCGATGTGCTGAGCGCGGTGGCGGGGATTGTACTGGCTGCGGCGATTGCCTTGCTGCTGGGGCCGGTGCTCGGCTGGAACCGGCAGGTGGCATGGATGGGTCTGGGCTATGCGTCCGTCGTGCTGCTGGCGACACGATCTACGGCTGTGGGTATATTGCGCCTGCTGGACCGTTTCGCGGCCGCCGCCTTTGCCGAAAGCATGATGCCGATCACGCGGATGGCGGGCGCGCTGCTCGCCCTGTGGTTCAATCCGACGCCGCTCGGCTTTCTGATGGCCTGGGCCTGTTCGGAAGTGGTGGTGTCCACGACCTACTGGATCCTCGCCTTTCGCTATGGGCGCCGCCACATCGGCGCGGTGAAGCCGGTCGGGCTCGGCGAGGCGCGGCGGCATTTCCCCGGCATCCTGAACTTTTCGGTCGCGAGCAACATAAACCTCAGCCTGCTGGCGCTGATCAACAATGTGCCGATATTTCTGGTGGGCATGTTCGCGGGCACGACGGGCGCGGGCTACTACCGGCTCGCGGCGCAACTGGGCAATGCGATGACGACCTTCTCTCAACTGATGTCGCGCGCCATTTTCGCCGAATCCACGCGGCATCATATGCGCGGCGGGCAAGAGGGCGACATGACCGCACTGCGCAAGCTGTCGCGGCAGATCAGCGCTGCTGCCGCTTTGAGCGCGGTGCTGATCATCCTGATGCTGTGGCTGGTGGGGGAGTGGGTGCTGGTCAAGATGTCGGGCGCGGCATATCTGCCTGCCTATCCTTTGCTGCTGTTGCTGGCGAGCGCGGCGGCGATCGAGATGGCGGGGGTGAGCTTCGACCCTATCCTGATGACGATCGACCGGCAGCGGCTGACGGTGATGGTGCGGCTGGTGGAATGCGGGATATTGGGCGCGCTGCTGGTGGGACTGTTGCCCAGGATGGGCGCGCAGGGGGCGGCGCTGGCGGTGCTGGTGGCTTCGGTGGGCGGCTTTGTGATGCGCGCGGCGGCGGTGCGGCGGCATTTGAGATAGGGTGGGCTGGACAGCTCGTTGGTACGCTACCCAACTTTCGTTCGGGCTGTTCAAACGAGTCACTTGCCTCGTTTGAATGTCGAAGCCCTTTTCTTTTTCTTTTCCCTCCGCTCCCCTTTAAGAAGTAGAGCCCTTCGACAGGCTCAGGGCGAACGGGGAGAGGGAGGGCGCGATGCTTTAGCGCAGCATTTCCGCGAAGAGGGACTGATATTGGGAGAGAGCGGCATCCACGCCGTAACTACGCACTGCCTCCCTTGCCCGTTCTGGATCGGCGGGGCGGGAGAGGGTCCAGTCTATCGCATCGGCAAAGGCCGCGACGTCGCCGACTGGCACCATCGGATGCTGGCCTGCATCGGCGATGATGTCGCGCAGATTGGGCGTGCAATCGGTGATGACCAGCTGGCAACCGCAGGCGAGCGCTTCGATCGCGGTGGCGGTGAGGCCTTCCCACCGGGAGGATTGGAGCAGGACATCTGAACTGCCGTAGAGATTTGCGAGCGCTTGCGGATCGGCGACGAAGCCGAGAAATTCGATGCGGCTGGCGATGCCGAGGTCGGCGGCCTGCTGCTTGAGGTCGCCCAGAAGCGGTCCCTGCCCGGCGATGCGCAGGCGCCAGTCATGGCCTTTCACCTGGGCGAGCGCGGCGAACATCGTGCGATGGTCCTTTTGCGGGACGAGGCGGCCGACCGCGAGCAGCTCGCGCACTGCCCCGGGCGGGATGGGCTGGCGGTCGCTGCCTGTCTGCTCCAGCAGCGGCGTTACCGTGGGGCGGGGCAGGAAGGCGACCTTTGCCCTGATCGAGGGGCAGCCATGGCCGAGAAGATCTGCATCGCTGCTGCCCATGACGATCGTGCGGCCGCTCAGCCATGCGGTTAGTTGAAAGCGCTTCCGCCGCAGCCATGCGAGGATGCCGCGCTTGCCGGGGCGGACGATAGGGTTGGAGATGCGGCCGACGGATTGGGCGGCGGTGCCCAAGGTTGCAAGAGCGACGAGGAGGTTGCTCTGATTGCCTGCGGAATAGAGGATGTATGGCCGGTGATGTCGGATCATGCGGCGAAGCGCGGGCAGTTGAGTGAGCATCGAGAGGCCGCGGGGGAGCGCCACCGCTGGGACCTGGCGGACGGTCACGTCCGGCGCGATCAGCGCGGCGAGTGGCCCTTCGGTGCGGGCCATCCACAGTTCCGCGCCTAACCCCTGCGCCGCCAGATGATTGGCGAGCAGGATAGCAACGCGGTCCAGCCCGCCGTCGCTCGGCTCATAGAGATAGATTGCGATGCGATGGCTGCGATCGAGCATGGCCCCCGGATGCAAGGGATCGTGCAAGGAATGAGATTGGCCGCTGCTCATGGTCCCGCCCGGCGATTGACAAATGAAGTGAAATGCCGCTTGCGCGTTATCGGACCCGCGCCAGTGGTTCAATCGGCAAAAGAGCAGGGCTCATGAAGTTAATTATCCAGATTCCGTGCCTGAATGAAGAAGAGTCGCTGCCCGAGGCGCTGGCCGCTTTGCCCCGGGAAATTCCCGGTGTGGACAAGGTCGAATGGCTGATCATCAATGACGGCAGCACCGATCGCACGGTTGAGGTCGCACGGGCGCATGGCGTGGATCATGTCGTGGACCTGCCGGTCAATCGCGGCCTTGCCTATGCCTTCATGGCGGGGTTGAAGCGGTGTTTGGCGGAAGGTGCGGACATCATCGTCAACACTGACGCCGACAATCAATATAATGCCGCCGACATTCCGCTGCTGATCCAGCCGATATTGGAGCGGCGCGCGCAGATGGTGATCGGCGACCGGCCTATTTCTACCATCGCGCATTTTTCCTGGATCAAGCGCAAGCTGCAATGGCTGGGCACCAAGGTCGTGCGCATGGCGTCGCAGGCCGACATCCATGACGCGCCGAGCGGTTTCCGGGCGATCGCGCGGACGGCGGCGTTGGAGATCAACGTTTTCGACACTTACACCTACACGCTGGAGTCCATCATCCAGGCGGGCCTGTCGAAAATTCCGATCACTTCGGTACCGATCCGCGTGAATGGCGAGACGCGTCCGTCGCGGCTGCTCCGGTCGATGCACAATTATGTGTGGCGGTCGATGAAGTCGATCACCCGGACCTTCTTCATCTACAAGCCGCTAATGACCTTCTTTTACCTCAGCCTGCCGCCGCTTGCGGTGGGTGCGGCGCTGGTCATCCGCTGGATGCTGCTGTTCGCAGGCGGTACGGAGCGGGCGCATGTGCCCAGCCTGGTGGCGGCGTCGTGCCTGCTGGTGCTGGCGGCGCTGATGTGGATCGCGGGGCTGCTGGGCGAGCAGTTGCTGGTCACCCGGCGCATGATCCATGATCTGCAGCTGCGCATGCGCGACATGCCTTCTTCCTATGATGTGTTGAAGGACGGCAGCGCGCTATGACCCCTTCGCGGCGGGATCTGCTGGCGCGGCAGGCGTTGGGCGAGATACCGAAGATATTGACGCTGCTGGACCGCACGCCGGTCAGCCGCACCTATGGCTGTTTCGATCGCCTTTACTGGCATTATCGGATGATCGATTTCCCGTGCGGGATGAGCCAGGAATTCGTCTATCCGCTGGCGCTGGCATGGTCGCTGGATGCGCCGGGTAATGATTATTTCCAGGCGCCTGCGATCCGGGACTTCGTTGAGGCGGGGATCAGGTTCGCGGCGCGATCGGCCCATCCCGACGGGTCGTGCGACGATTATTATCCGTTCGAGCGGGCGGCTGGGGCTGCGGCCTTTTCTCTGCTCGCCTGTATCGAGGCCGCGCGGATCATCGGGATCGATGACGATGCGGAGGTTCGCGCCTTCTTCCGCAAGCGGGCGGGGTGGCTGGCGACCCATCAGGAATCGGGGCGGCTGTCCAACCATGAGGCGCTGATCGTCGCCAACCTCATTCTCATGTCGGCGCTGGATGGGCCGGAATGGGAAGAGCCGCTGCGCGCGCGGGCTGCGCGGCTCTTGTCATGGCAGCATGAGGAAGGCTGGTTCGACGAATATGGCGGGGCTGATCCGGGATATCTGAGCCTTACCATCGGCCTGCTGGCGGATAGCGACCGGCGTCGGCCTGACTTGGGCCTGCGCGAGGCATGTCGCCGGGCGATCAGCTTTTTCGCGCATTTCGTGCATCCCGACGGGACGGTGGGCGGCGCTTATACGAGCAGGGGCACGCAGAATTTCTTCCCCCATGGCTTCGAGATCGCGGGCGAATGGATGCCGGAGGCGACTTTGGTCACTGACCGGGCGCTGGCATTGTTCGAACGCGGCGGGCCGCCTTGCTATTCCGACGATCATATCATCGGGCATCATGTGTGGAGCTGGCTGCTGTGCTGGTCGGAATGGCGGGATGCGCGCGTCGAGGCAGCGCCCGATGCTGGCGCAGAGGCGTGGTTTCCGGGCGCGGGGCTGGTTGTCGAACAGCGTGGGCGCCAGGCGCTTTATGCGGGACTGCGGCAGGGCGGGGCGTTTCAGCTCTTCTCGGGCGATCGCTTGAGCCTTGCCGACAGCGGCGTTGCGATAGCGATGCGCGAGGGCCGGGCGGCGGTGCAGCATTTGCCGGGCGACTATGATGTGCGGCGTGACGAGGGCGGGTTCGACGTAGCGGGCAGGATGGCGTGGGCGAAATCGACGCTGCTGACGCCGGTCAAGTCGGTGATCCTGCGCTGCATGATGGTGAGCCTTGGCCGCTTTTTCCCCGACCTCGTGCGGCGCTTGCTACAGAACATCCTCGTGACCGGGCGCAAGGACGCGCCGTTCCGATTCAAGCGGAGCCTGCGCTGGGAGGGTGAGGGCGTCGTGATCCGGGACGAGATTTTCGCCGATGAGGGGTGGCAGGATGTCGCTTCGGTGGGCATCGGAGGCTTCCAGACTTCATCGACCACCATCATGGCGCGGGTCTGGCAGGCAAACCATTTACAGCCGTGGAACGACCTCACGCATCTGGTTCGTGGACTGGGCGCTGGCGAGCCCTTGGTGATCGAGCGGCGGGTTCCGCGCCAAGGGACCGCAAACTGATGCGCAAGTTGCTGAGTGTTGCTGTCAGCTTCATCATCCTGGCGGTGATCTGGGCGTCGGTCGATGCGGGCCGGGTGATCGATGTGTTCCGCCATTCAAACCGCTTCTGGCTGGCGATGAGCCTGTTCGCCGCGGTCCCGCTGACGCTGGCCACGGCGCTGCGCTTTGCCATGCTGAGCCGATCGCCGATCCCCTTTGGCGCATGCCTGCGGCTGATCCTGTCGGCATCCACGCTGAACGCGGTGCTGCCGTCCAAGATGGGCGACATCGCAAAGGGTTGGGTGCTGGCGCAGAAATATGGCTTTCCGGCCGAGCGGGCCGTGTCGCTGGTCGTGTTCGAGAAGATGATGGACATGGCCGCGCTGCTCCTCTGGGGCACGTTCGCGCTTATATGGACGGCGGGATCGGACTGGCTGCTGTGGCTGTTCACGCTGGCGGTCGCGGGGCTATTTCTGCTGCTCGCGCTGCTGATGGCGCCGTTCAGCATGGCGCGGCGGCCGCTGATCTGGGCGATCGGCTTCATGCCGGGCAAGATCGCGACGCGGCTGGACGGGTTCATGCAGGAATGGTCGGCGATGGCGGACTGGTTCTGGTCACGCCGCGCGCGCGCCTGGGCGACGGTGCTGTTTTCGATCGCCATCTGGGCGGGGCATCTTGGGCAGTTCTGGCTGTTCACCAAGGCGGTGCATGCCGATGTTCCGCTGCTCGACAATCTTGCGTTCGCGACATTGTCGATCCTCGCCGGGCTGTTGCCGCTCACCATGGCGGGCATTGGCAGCCGGGACGCGGCGATCATCCACTTCTACGCGCAATGGCTTTCACCAGCGGCGGGGGCGGCGGTCGGCGTGCTGGCGACATCGAGATATTTGCTGCCCGCAATCGCTGGGGCGCCATTCGTGCGCGACTATTGGGCACGACAAGGATCATTGGCTACAAAATGACGAGCAGGATCAATCCCTTGGCAGCGATATTCGCGCTGCTGGTCGCCCTGGCCATGCTGATCTATGCGCGCGCGGCCTTCCTGACCGATGCGCATTGGGTCATAGCCGATGACGCGCGGCAATTCCTGGCGTGGACGTCCCGCATCGCCGATCCGCAGGCGATACCCGGCAACTTCATGGCCGACTATTGGCAGCAGACCGCCCCGCCTTTCTACCGGGCGCTGCTCTATGCCGCCGTTGCGGTAGGGATGCCGCCGATCCTGCTGTCCAAGCTGCTGCCGCTCCTGCTGCTGCCGCTGAGTGCTGTGCTGGCTTGGAAGCTCAGCGGCGTGTTCGCACGTGAACGGGCCGCACAATTTGGCGGGGCATTGTGCATCATCGCAACGGCGCTGCACACGGACTCCATCTTTTCAGGCACGCCGCGCGCCTTTGCCCTGCCGCTGATGCTGTTCGCCATCCATGGCATGGCGGCGGGGAGGAACGGCCTGGCTGTCCTTGGCCTTCTGATGCTGGGGGTTGTCTATCCCGCGCCTGCGATAACCTGTCTTGGCCTGTTCACGCTGCACCTGTTGCAATGGAAGCCGCCGCTTCGGCTTGGCCTGACTGGCGGAAGGGTCGGCTTGATCGCTCTGGCAGCGGCCTGTGTGGTGCTACCAGCGCTTCTGTTTAAATCCGGGCTGGACATATGGGGTCCGACGCTGACGATGAGCGAGGCGCGCGGCGTCTTCAGCATGATGCTCTATGATGGGCGGAGCAGCATCACCGGGCCCCATGGCGACATCGCCTGGCTATGTTCCCGCCGTATCGGGTTCTTGCCGAGCGTCGTGAACTGCCGCGGCAACGCTGACCCACGCCTGCTGATCAACCTTTGCCTCACGATCGTGCCGATGCTGCTGCTGTGGTTCTGGCAGACGCGGGGCAGGGGCCAAGCCGAAACGGCCGCTGGCAAGGATGCCGCCCGCTGGCAATTATTCCCGTATAGCCTCGTATCGGCGATCATCTGCTACCTGATCGCCGCCGCGATCGCCTTCAAGGTTCACCTTCCGGCTCGCTATAGCCAGCCGGTACTGCTGATCATGGGCAGCCTGGCCTTCGGCATACTCGCGGGTCAGGGATGGGAGCGGCTGAAGAAATCAGGCCGAGGGGTGTTCGTCGGCATTGCCGCATTGTGCCTGCTGTTGGCTCTAGCCGCTTATGCAACGCCGAAGACGACGCTCGCCCGTCCGCGCGATGGTGCCTTGATCGGCTTCATAGGCGGGTTGTCGCCAGCTATCCGGATCGCGGGGATCGAAAGCGACCTTGATTTCGTGCCGGCAGCCACCGGACGCGGCGTGCTTGCCACGACTGAACATGACATCCCCTATCACCGGCAATATCACCGGAAAAACAGCGACGGGCTGCGCGCGTCGTTGCAGATGGGTGAGTTGACCAGCCCTGCGGCGGTCGCCGCGATCCAACGCTACAGGATCGATCTGCTGGTGTTTGACCGCAAATTCCTGGAGACGGGCGTGGTGCCGGGCAGGTACCTGCGGACCATGGCGCCGCCTCATCAAATTACGCCGTCCAAGGGCCAACTGGCCAAGCTCCGTGCCGCATCCTGCCGCATCGTGGAAACCAGATATTCCGTGCTGATCTTCACGGGCTGCTATGCGCGATTGGCTGAGGCTGCTTCATCAGGGGCGAAATAGCCCCGCGTCAGCCAGGACAGGATCGCGTCCGCGCCTCGTTCCGACGAGGGGCGGTGGCTGCGCGACATGGTGTAGTCGAAGATTTCCTCCTGCCGCGCCTGATAGAGGCGGCCGCGCGCTTCGAAGTCGGGCAGCAGGGGGAATAAGGCTGGTGCCGAGCGGACGACATCGCCCGCGCTCCATGAGAGGTAGGGCGGGGCGTCGTCATTGGGATTTCTGTGGGTGTCGATGAAGAAGGCCGGGCGCGGCCGGATAAGGAATTCGTAGATCTGGCTGCTGACATCGCCGATATAGACGTCCGCTGACAGCGTGTAGCTCATGTCGGTCAGCGCCTGGCTGTCGATGTCGATGCGGATGTTCGGGCACTTCCGCCAATTCGGGTTGAGATCGGGCCGCCGCCGCGCCACTCGATATTCCGGCGAGATATGCAGCTTCTTTCGAAACAGCATGATGTGGGGCGCGAATATAAGATTATAGCCTTGCCCCGCGCCAAAGGCGAACCAGTCGATCAGCGCCGGGCCATGATCGTACCAGCTCGACAAATGCGGATCGAAATGGGGATTATAGAGGAAGGTCGGCCGGTCATTGGTGAAGAATGAACGGGTGGCTTGGCGGTCGATCAGGTCGAACTTGGGATAGCCGATGATCGCCACGCTTTCGGACGAGGCCAGGCCGTGGCGGATCATCTCGTCCGCGACCTTGCGTCCTGAAACGAGCATGGCGTCGAAGCCGGTCATGTCGGGATGATAGGTGACGGAGCGGTCACCGGCTCCGTGCGGCACGAAGATGAACTGCGGTCCGTCGCCCTGCCATCGCCGCTTGAGATGCAGGCATGTACGTTCCGGACTGACGATGAGGGCCGCGTTGCGCAGCTCGGCAGCGTGATGGGTTAGGCGCTTTAGCCGTTCGGCCGGAGCGACCCGGTTGATCAGCCGCGTCAGGAGCCCAGGCCGGGGCAGGCTGAGGTCGAACCACAGGATGCGCTTTGCCGCCTCTTCCCCGATCATCGATCGCACGCCTTGCGCGATTGCGCTGTTGCCGTAGGCGCAGACCAGCGGCCGATCGACGTCCCTGAGCGCCAGCACCTTCAATATGCCAGCGGTATGCGCCAGCTGATGTGTCGCATCATGATTGAACAGGAAAAGGAGGGATCCGGGCGGTATCCGATTCTCTGGCGGTGACGCTCGCATGGTCTTGCCACTATCGGCCAACCGGCCTCCCGTCAAAGATGGGCGTAGTTGGTGGATCGCCCGGATGAAGTGAGGATCTAGTGTCTTGATCAGCGGCGCGCTTCCCAATAGCAGCACCACGCCCTCGGGGAGCAAGCGGGATGACGGTGCGACACCGCGATTGTCCACAGGCTGCTGGTCCGGGGCAGTTGGACCCAATGCATGCAAGCTGCTGACGTAACCGCCGCGCCCGACACGATGAGGCTCTATTTCCTCGATAGCGTCCGCACATTGTGTATGCTGCTCATCATTCCCTACCATGCTGCCCATATTTACGAGACGCAGAAGGATTGGTGGGTTCATTCGGCCCAGAATAGCTGGCTGTTCGACCTCATCATCACGCTTCAAAGAAGCTTTTGCATGAGCGCCTTCTTCATCGTGGCGGGATTTTTTTCAGCGCACGTCATCGACAATCGGGGACTGCGCGACTGGGGAAGGGGCCGCATATCGCGCCTGCTGGTGCCGCTTGTCGTGTCGTTGTTGACGGTCCAGGTCTGGCAAATGGTTATTGCCGCCAATCTGGAGGGGAATGGCGACTTCTGGTCTTATTGGGCGGCCTATCTGGCGGAACGGGGCAGGATCAACATATTCCACCTGTGGTTCATTCCATGCCTGATCTTTCAGTCGTTGGTGCTCGGGTTGATCGTGGCACGGTTCGGCACCAAGCCATTTGCGTGGAAGGGCACATATCGCCGTTCGATCTTGTTGCTGGTGGCGGCGAACCTGCTGCTATTCATACTGGCGCGGAACCTGCCCAAGCTGCTGAAGAGCGACCTGTTCCTGATGTGGGGCCTGATCGATCTGCAAAAGAATATCTTCTATCTTGTGCCCTTCCTGCTGGGCGCCAAGCTGTTCTGGGACCGGGCATTTCGCGATCGCTTCCTGCAACTCAACCCATGGTCGATGGGCTTTGCGCTGCTTACTTATGTTCTGGTCACGATTTTCCAGCATTCCGACGGTTTCCCCGGCAAGCCCATTCGTGACATTTCCTTGCCGATCGCAGCGATCTGCATTTCGCAGACGCTGATCGCCTTTGCTTATAAATATTTGCGCGGGCCCAATGTGCTGACCCGGCATCTTTCGGAGCCGAGCTATTCCTTATATTTGCTGCACCATCCGATTGTGATGGTGGCAGGGATCGCATTTCTTTCGATCAATATGAATATCTTCGCGGAATATGGGATTATTGTCGCGGCCGGCTTCCTGATCCCCTATCTCGTGCATCGCTACTTTATTGCGCCGTGGCCTGTCATGTCGTTCTTGTTTAACGGGAAGCCGCTCAGCAAGCGGGAGGGGCGTGCCGGGAGGGCTTTGACCTGAGGCGGAGGGAGCTAAAGGATGGGCGACGTCATCAATCTGCGCCAGGCGCGCAAGGCGAAGGTGCGGCGGGATAAGGAGCAAGTGGCCGCTGCCAATCGGGTGAAATTTGGCCAGACGAAGGCTGACCGCGAAGTGCGGCGGATCGAAGAGGCGCGGGCGGACCGGCTTCTGGATGGAAGCAGGCGCGAAAGCGACACCGATCCGGTTGAATAGCTTTTTGGGGTCGAAAGCAGTCGGCGATCGACGTTAAGGTTAAATTAGATGAATGGCTGTTCATCTTGGTGGTGCGGAACACAGTTCATCTTTCGCTCCGATCAGTTCATCGTAAATCTGTGAACACGTCTGCGGTCAATTGAAAAGATCGTTGGTTTAGTTCTGGCTATGAGAGGATATATTCAATCTGCTCGCCCAGCCGGTGCCGCGATTGCCGCTGTTCTGGCCATTGGTTCAACCTATTCTTTTGCGCAGGAAGCTGTTGCTCCCGATGCAGCGTCGCCGACTGTCGTCGTCCCGCCCCCCGTCATGACGCCTGCCGCATCGACGCCCCAGCCAATGGTGCAGCCGACGATCTCGGTTGAAGAGCGGCTGAATGCAGCCGTGGCCGCTTCGGAAGCGGAGGCTGCTGCGAAACCTGCGGTCAGCCAATCGAGCGGCCGCACTGCCTCAACCCCGGTTCGCGCGGCGGCGCGGACGGAAACAGCGCGGCCTGCTGCGCCTCAGCCGGTTGACCGTGCGGAGGCGGTTGCACCTGAACCTGCTCCTGTCGCAGCCCCGGTCACTGCAGCCGCGGTCACTGGTGCGCCGGAGGCCGCGCCTGCCGCTCCGGCAGCTGTTGAGGCGCGGGAGGCGGGCGTTACCGATGCCGGTACGGACGAATCCCTGCTGTGGGCTCTTGGTGGGGGCGCGCTGCTGCTCGCCGGTCTTGGCGGGGCTGCGCTTGCCCGTCGCCGCCGTCACCGTGCAGAGGTGGAGGAAGAGGTCTTTGTCACCCCGGCCGCCCCGCTGACCAAGGAACCTGCCGCCGTTGCGCCCGCTTTTGTGGCGCGGGAGCCGGTGGCTGAGCCTGTGGTGACGCGAGTTCCTGTCGCCACGCCGCTTGCTGCCGGGGCCGCTCACGGGTCGAGCCTGGAGGCGATGGCGGCAGCGCCGCCGAGCGCTGAGAATCCCTTCCGCACGCATCGCAAGCGGTTGGCGCGGGCACGGTTCCTGCTGGCGCAGCAGGAGAAGCGGGAGCAGGCGCCCTATGGCGACGCGCCTGCCCACGTCCCGCCGCAGACTATCCATGCCGAGCCGCAGATGCAGACCGTCTATCGCATGGGCGCGGATCGCAATCGCCGGATGACGTTCAAGCCGCAGACGCGCTAGACGGCTGGACAATCAGGCAGTTGAGGGGCGGCATCGCAAGGTGCCGCCCTTATTGCTGGGTTGATCCATGTCGATTCGGTTGCACTTGGGGCCGACCCCTGATACCGGCGCGCCGGTAATTTCGCGCCAGCTTCAAGGAAGGTCGCTCCACCCATGTCCGATAAGATCAACCGCATTGTCCTTGCCTTCTCAGGGGGGCTCGACACAAGCGTGATCCTGAAATGGTTGCAGCAGACCTATCAATGCGAAGTCGTGACCTTCACCGCCGACCTCGGGCAGGGCGAGGAGCTGGAACCGGCGCGGCAGAAAGCCAAGCTGATGGGCGTGCGCGACGAGCATATCTTCATCGACGATCTGCGCGAAGAGTTCGTGAAGGACTATGTGTTCCCGATGATGCGCTCCAACGCGCTGTATGAGGGGCTCTACCTGCTGGGCACGTCGATCGCGCGGCCGCTGATCGCCAAGCGCCAGATCGAGATCGCGCGTCAGGTGGGCGCGGACGCGGTTTCCCATGGCGCGACGGGCAAGGGCAATGACCAGGTCCGCTTCGAGCTTGGCTATTATGGCCTCGCCCCCGACATCAAGGTGATTGCGCCGTGGCGGGAATGGGACTTGGCCAGCCGTACCAAGCTCATCGAATTTGCCGAGCAGCACCAGATCCCGATCCCCCGGGACAAGCGCGGCGAAAGCCCCTTTTCAACCGACGCGAACATGCTGCACACCTCTTCGGAGGGCAAGGTGCTGGAAGATCCGTGGGAGGAAACCCCGGACTATGTCTATTCGCGCACGGTGAACCCGGAGGACGCGCCGGACGCGCCGGAATATATCACGATGGATTTCGAGCGCGGCGATGGTGTGGCGATCAATGGCGTGGGCATGAGCCCCGCGACACTGCTCGAAACGCTGAACGAATATGGCCGCAAGCACGGCATCGGCCGTCTCGACCTGGTTGAGAACCGCTTCGTCGGGATGAAGTCGCGCGGCATGTACGAGACGCCGGGCGGCACCATCTATCACCTTGCCCATCGCGGTATCGAGCAGCTGACGCTGGACCGGGGCGCGGCGCATCTGAAGGACGAACTGGCGCCGCGCTATGCCGAGCTTGTCTATAACGGCTTCTGGTTCTCGCCCGAGCGCGAGATGCTGCAGGCCGCGATCGACCATAGTCAGGAGAAGGTGACCGGCACCGTTCGCCTGAAGCTCTACAAGGGCGGCGTCTATGTGGTCGGGCGCAAGTCGCCCTATTCGCTGTACAGCGAGAAGGTCGTGACGTTCGAGGATGATGCGGGCGCCTATGACCAGCGCGATGCGGCGGGCTTCATCAAGCTCAACGCGCTGCGGTTGCGGCTCCTGGGACGGCGGGACGCATAACTAAATATCACTTTCGCTATAGAATTAGCGTCTAATTAACCATCTGCACGGCATGTCTTCATGATGGAGAGTTGCCGTGCAGGGTATTGAGATCGAGCCAACGTCTGTCTGGCGGGCGATCGAGCGGTCGACGGCGATCGTCACCTTCGATCGCGAATGCCGGGTCACGGGTGCCAACGATAATTTCCTCGACCTGTTCGGCTATCCCTTCGCCGACGTCGAAGGTCGCCACCATCGCATGTTCTGCGAGGCGGATTATGCCGCGTCGCGTGAATATGCCGAATTTTGGGACAGGCTCCAGTCCGGGCAGTTTGACACCGGCTCCTATCGCCGGTTGGACGCACAGCGCCAGCAGGTGTGGATTCGGGGTAGCTATAACCCCACCTTTGGGCCTGACGGCACGCAAACCGGCGTGATCAAGTTCGCGCACGACATCAGCGATCAATACCGCGCCGTCGCCGCGCGCGAGGATGCCGAGCATCGGTTGCGCATGCAGGAAAGCGAGCGCCGCGCCGACGTCGAGAAGGTGCTGGGCGAGGTGGGCGCTATCGTCAATTCCATCGCCGGCATAGCGCGACAGACCAATTTGCTCGCCCTCAATGCATCGATCGAAGCCGCGCGGGCTGGCGAGGCGGGCAGGGGCTTTTCCGTAGTCGCGGCAGAGGTCAAGAAGCTGGCCATCGATACGCAGGAGGCCACCGGCCGGGCGCGGGCGATCATCGCGGGCTGATCGGCGCGGCGCGGAGGACTGCGATACATATTGCGACAATTTTGCCCGTGACGTGACAAGTTTGCGGGACAAGTCTTCCTCATAAGGGGTTTCAGGAACGGCGATGGCTGTTCAACACCCCTTTGGAAGGAAGAAAAAAGATGATCCGCAAATTTCTGGGCACCGCTGCCGTGGGCGCGCTGTTCGTAGGCGGGCTGGCCGGGTCGCATATGGCGCTCGCGCAGCCGGGCGAAGGCGCACATGGTGGCCGCCACGGTGGCATGATGGCGATGGCCGACGCGAACAAGGACGGCAAGATCAGCAAGGCTGAACTGACCGCATCGCTCGACGCCCGCTTCACCAAGATGGACGCCAATCGCGATGGCAAGCTGACCAAGGAAGATCGCGAGATCCGCCGTCAGGCACGGCTTGACCAGCGCTTTGCCGCTCTCGATACGGACCGCAACGGTCAGGTCAGCAAGGCCGAATTCGCGGCCGGGCATCAGGGCCGAGGCGACAAGGGTGGCGAGGGCCACCGGTGGGGCAAGCGCGGCCATCATGGCTTTGGCGGCGGCAAGATGCTTCCTGGCGGTGGTGGCCGGGGCGAGGCGATGAAGGACGGCGTCCTAACGCGCGCCGAGTTCATGGCAAAGCCGCTGGCGATGTTCGACAAGGCGGACAGCAACAAGGATGGCTTCGTTACAGCGGACGAGATGAAGACGGCGCGACAGGCCATGCGTGAAGCCTGGCAGGCCCGCCGTGGGGCGGACGCCGCGCCCAGGAACTGACCATCAAGGAGGGGTGGAGGCGGTGCCCTTCACCCTTCCACCTTGCACATAGTCGTGACAGATAAGCCCCATGAGCGAAAAACCCCATCTGCTGCTCGTTGATGACGAGCGTTCGATCCGCGAGCCGCTGGCGCAATATCTCTCCCGCAACGGATTTCGCGTGACCGCCGTCGAAAGCGCGGCGGATGCGCGGGTGCGGCTGAACGCCAACGCGATCGATCTGGTGATCCTGGATATCATGATGCCGGGCGAGGATGGCTTGTCGCTCTGCCGCCATATCCGCGAGACGAGCGAGATTCCGGTGATCCTGCTGACGGCGAAGTCGGAGGAGACCGACCGGATCGTGGGGCTGGAGATGGGCGCGGACGATTATGTGCTGAAACCCTTTTCGCCACGCGAACTGGTGGCGCGGATCAAGGTGATCTTTCGCCGCGTGGCTACCGGGGGACAGCGGGTTACCGCGCCGGACGGCGCGACCTATGCGTTCGCGGGCTGGCTGCTGAAGACGCAGGAGCGTGTGCTGGTGGATCAGGAGGGCGTCGCGCTGCCGCTGTCCACGGCGGAATATAATCTGATGATGGCCTTTGCCACGCGGCCTAACCAGGTGCTGAGCCGGGACCAGCTGCTCGACATCACGCAGGGACGCGAGGCCAATGCGTTCGACCGGGCGATCGACAATCAGATCAGCCGGTTGCGCAAGAAGATCGAACCGGATCCCAAAAGTCCGACGCTGATCAAGACCGTGTGGGGCGGGGGCTATACGCTGTCGGCCGATGTGAGGAAGCTGTGAGGCGTCTTCGCCTTTGGCCGCAGAGCCTGGTTGGCCAGATCATCATCCTGGTGGCGATCGCGCTGTTCGTGGCGCAGGCGATCAATTTCGGCTTGCTGCTGCGGGAGCGCAATCGGCTGACGCTGACGGCGCAGACTGCGCCGGGGGTCTATCGTATCGTTGATGCGCTGGACAGCCGAGGCGAGCCGCCCGCGCGTGGACGGCCTCCGCGGGCGCGCTTCTTTCGCGCACCGCCGATAGTGACTGGTGAAGTGCGGCCAGAGATCGAGCGGCGGGCGCTGGCCATGTTTGCCGATGTCGGGCTGCCGATGCGGGCTGTGCAGGTGTTCGAGGATGATCGGCCCGCGCCGCCGCGCCGCATGGACAATATCCGGATGCGCGCCATGGGCGGCGACCGGGGTGAGCCACGCGGCGGGCGGCTGACGATGGCGGCCGAATACGCGCCGGGGAAATGGGTCGTCACCCAGACACGGGCAGGCAACCGCGCGCCGCGCTTTGGCGGCTGGCTCGCCTGGCAGACGCTCATTCTTTATGTGATCGTGCTGTTGCCGCTGCTGTGGGTCGGGCGCAGGCTGGCGCGACCGTTGGGGCAATTGACGCGGTCGGCGCAGCAATTCGCGCGGACGGGCTCGGCCGATCCGGTGGAAGAGCGGGGGCCGGGCGACGTGCGTGAGCTTACCATGGCCTTCAACGCGATGCGCAGCCGCATCTTTGCCATGCTGGATGAAAAGGACCGGATGCTGGGCGCGATCGGCCATGATCTGCGCACGCCTCTCGCCTCGCTCCGGGTGCGGGCGGAGTCGGTGGAGGATGAGGGCGAGCGTGCGCGCATGTCGCAGACGATCGACGAGATGAACCGGATGCTGGAGGATATCCTCTCGCTGGCGCGGGCTGGGCGAAGCAGCGAGGCGCCGCAGAAGGTCGATCTTTCCGCGCTGGCTGATGCCGTCGTGGAGGACTTCATCGAGCTGGGATCGCCCGCCGAGATGGCGGATAGCGAGCGAGCGGTGGCTTCGGTGCGGCCGGAGCAGATCCGCCGGGCGCTGCGCAATTTGATCGAGAATGCGATCGTCTATGGCGAACGGGCGCATGTGTCCGTGGTGCGTGAGGATGGCGCCATCCGGCTGGTTGTGGCGGATGATGGGCCGGGTATCGCCGAGGATCGGATGGAGGAGATGATGGAGCCGTTCACCCGGCTGGAGGGGTCGCGGAACCGGGAGACTGGCGGGGCCGGGCTGGGGCTGGCGCTGGTGCGCGCGATCATGGCGGAGCATGGCGGGGCGCTGAAGCTGGTGAACCGCGCGGGTGGCGGGCTGGAGGCGAGTCTCGTGCTGCCGGGTTGAGGGAGGTGGCAGTGAACTATTCCCCTCCCGCAGGCGGGAGGGGCTAGGGGTGGGCGCGAGCGTAGCGAGCTTCCGGCCTAGCCGTTAACGACGCCGCTGGTGTTGCGCAGGCCCACCCCCGACCCCTCCCGCTTGCGGGAGGGGAGAAGGTTCCTACCCCCTCCACTATCAATCAATGCTTGCCCGGCTTGCTCGACATGCCCGGCGCGGTCGGGTTCATCAGCTGGACGCCTGCGGGCAATCCTGTGCCGCCCATGTCGATCTTCGTCACCTCTTCGCGTGCCACGCGGGCAGGATTATCGCGTTCCTTGATCGCCGCCTTTGTCTCTTCATCCTGCCCCTGATCGTCGCTGCCGCTGTCGCCGCCGCGGCTCCAGCCGAGGATGATCGACATGCGCCGGTTGCGTGGATCGTAGACATTGCCCTTGGCGAAGGGTTCGCGGTCGGCGACGCCTTCGATGCGGGCGAAGCGGTCGTTACCGATTCCGCTTGCCGCCAGCGTCTTGCGCGTAGCTTCGGCGCGGGCGGAGGAGAGCATCCAATTGTTCATGCTCTGCCCCGAGCTGTAGGGCAGGCCGTCGGTATGACCGCGCACGATCAGCGGATTGTCCATGCCGCGCACGACGCCCGCCACTTCGCTCACCAGTTCGCGTGCCTGAGGCAGCAGCCGGTCCGTGCCCATGGCGAACATCGCGAAATTGGCTTCGTCGATCAGGTCGATGCGCAGCCCTTCGCGGGTTTCGGTGAAGCGGACGTTGCGGCGTAGCTTGTCCATGCCCTTCTTACGGGCCATGCGCGCTTCCAGTTCCTTCTTCACCGCTTCGAACTTGGCGCGGTCGATGGCGCGGGTGGCTTTGCCGCCCTGATCCTTGGTGCCGCTCGCGTCGCGTGGGATGGTGATGGCCAGGTTGCCCTGACCGCCGGTCGTGGGATAATTTTCCTTGCTGACCATGGAGTCTCCACCGAACAGGCCGCTTGAGCCAGCGGAGGCCATCTTCAGTTCGACCAGCGTCGGCGTGAAATAGTCGGCAAGGCCCTTGCGCTGCTTTTCGGTGGTCGCGCCGAGCAGCCACATCAGCAGGAAGAAGGCCATCATCGCCGTCACGAAGTCCGCATAGGCAACCTTCCACGCACCGCCATGATGGCCGCCATGGCCATCGACGATGATCTTCTTGACGATGATTGGCCGGGGTTCAGGCTCGTTCGCGCCGCGTTTCTTGTCAGCCATGGCTTACTTGCCCCGCATGCCGTCGAAGACTTCGGCGAAGGCAGGTTGGTTCGCATGGGTGAGGCTGGAGCGCGCCGCTTCGATGACGAGCGGCTGGGGGTGGCCGTGCAGCGAGGCGATGATGATCTGCTTGACGACATGATACATGGCGCCGTCCGCCTCGATCACCGCGCGGCAGCGATTGGCGAAGGGGCCGACCATGCCATAGGCGAGCAACACGCCGAGGAAGGTGCCGACGAGCGCCGAACCGATCATGCCGCCCAGGATCGCGGGGGGCTGGTCGATCGAACCCATGGTCTTCACCACGCCCAGAACCGCCGCGACGATACCGAGCGCGGGGAGGGCGTCGGCGAGGCCCTGCAGGTTGTCGGCGGGCTTCAACGCTTCGTGATGGTGTGTCTTGAGCGCATTATCCATGACCTCCTCGACCGCATGCGGGTCGAGCGTGCCGGATGACACGACGACAAGGCGCAGCGTGTCGCTGATCAGGTGGATCAGCGTCTTGTCGGCCATCAGGCGCGGATATTCGGAGAAGATGGTCGAGCTGGCCGGGTCCTCGATATGCGGTTCCAGCGCCACCGGGCCTTCGACGCGCAGCGTCTTCATGAGGCGCGAGACGAGGAAGATGCAGTCGAGAAAATCCTGCTTCTTATATTTGGGACCCTTGAACACCTTGCCCAGGCCACCGCCCAGCGCCTTCAGGTCCGCGCCGCTGTTGCCGATGATGAGCGCGCCGACAGCCGCGCCGCCGATGATCAGCATTTCATGGGGCAGGGCGTGGAGAACAGGGCCAATGTCGCCGCCGGTGAAGATGAAGCCGCCAAATACCATGGCGAGCAGCACGACCAGGCCGATGATTGCGAACATGTATACCCCTGAATGTTTCCGCCCGCTGGGCGACCATCTAAACGGCGCAAGATGCGCTTGCGTCAGATGGTTAATGCGGAATGGTTAGCGGGAGGTTTAGGACGAACGATTTTCGGATCTTTTTCGTCATCCCAGCGAAAGCTGGGATCTCGGGCGGCGTGGCGCTTCCTCTCCTGAGATCCCAGCTTTCGCTGGGATGACGGAGTAGTGGGGGCTGCCGAAAGGTGAACGGCGTCGAAACGCTTAGCGGATCAGGTCGAACAGCGTCTGCTGGTTGATGCGCGCGAAGGCGGATTGGGCGGCTTCGAGCTGGAGCAGCTTGCTCTTCACCGACGAGATGACTTCTGAGAGGTCCGTTGACTCCAAGCCCTGTCGGCGTTCCTTGAGGTCCAGGTCGACGCTGGTCAGCCGGTTGCCGGTGACGTCCAGCCGGTCGCTGCGGACACCTTGCTTGGCCTGTTCGATGGTGACGTGGCTCTGCCCGGCCTTGATCGCGGTCAGTGCCGACTGGAGGTCAGCGTCGGTGCCGCCCTGCAAGGCGGTGAGCGCCTGGCCCAATATGCCGTCGAGCGTCATGGGCGTGCCGCCGACGTCGATCCCTTCCGAAACCTCCTGCCGGGTGCCCACGACTGCCAGCTTTAGCCCGCGACTCACCGGGACCAGCACGCTTTGCGTGTCGTCGAATACCGGCACGCCTTGGTAATCGGACTGGTTGAGCAGCGAGCCGATCGCCTCGCGAATGCCCTTCACATCTTCGTAGATCGCGGTGCGCTGCGCATCGTTGAGCGATCCATTGCGGGCGGAGGTCACCAGTTCCTGCGCGCTGATAAGCAGGTTGTTGATCTCTTCCAGATTGGATTCGGCGTTGGCGGCGCGGCCCTGACCATAGCTGACATTGGCCTGCCAGGAGGACTGCTGCGCCTGCGCCTTGCCGATCTCCGACACCTGCACCCAGGCGAGCGCATTGTCGGACGGCTTGGTCAGCGTGATGCCGGTCGAAATGGCGGTCTGCCCTTCGATGATGCCTTGCGAAAGCTGCTGCTGCCGACGGATTTCGGCGATCAGCGTCTTGTTTGTGATGCCTACCATGGGTCAGCCCTTTCAGATGATCTGCAGGATGGCATCGACAGTTTCCTTCGCGATCTGAAGGATTTTCGCCGAGCCGGAATAGGCCTGCTGCAAACGGAGAAGCTCGGCCGCCTCCATGTCGAGGTCTACGCCGCTCACCGCTTCGCGCGCGGCGATCGCCTGGTCGCTGCGGCCTTGCGCGGTGGTCTGTTCGGCCTTGATGGATGCGAGCAGGTTCGCCTGCGTCGCGATGATGGAGGTCCAGCCTTGCTCGACGCTGCCATTGCCACGCAGCACGCTGGTTGCGTCCAGCAGATTGCCGTTGAGCCTTCCATCTGTGGATTTGGTCGCGAGCGCCGCTGGATCCGTGATGAGCGCGGTGACGGTCGCCGCGGTGGTGCCGGACAGGAGAGCGCCGCCCGCTACGTTAGCGTCGGTGCGGCCCTGCGCGTGCCAATTGTTCATGTCGGTCACGAACTGCTGCGCCAGCGTGTCCAGGCTGGTGCGGCGCTGCGATGTCGTGACGGCCGAGGAAAAGAGGCCGCCAAGCGTCCCGTTGGAAGGCGCCGTCAGTGCCGTGCCGCCGCTTGTGGCAAGCGCCAGTGTGCCATTGGCATTGACGGTCAGCGCGAGCGTTGTCGCATTGTCGCCCTGCACGATCGTCGTGCCATTATAGTTGATCGTCGCGACGTCGTGCGCCCCGAAGCTGATGTCGACATTGAGGTTAGCCGACAGCGTGTTCAGCGCCGCATCGCGGCTGTCGAGCAGCTGCGCATAAGCCGAGGTGCCGGACTGCGCGCGCAACAGGCTGTTGTTGATGCCCGCCAGCTGCGACAGTGAGCGGTTGATGGTTTCGACCGACCCGGTCGCTTCGGTGGCGATGCCACTGGATACTTGCGCCAGATCGGTCGAGGTCCGCTGGAACGCTTCGGCAACGCGGCTGATGCTGTCGAGCGTGGTGACGCGCAGCGAGCGGTCAGTTGGGCTGGCCGCGAGTCTTTCGATATTCTGATACATGCCGGTCATCAGCTTGCCGATGCCGGTATCCGTGTCGTTGAGCGCGCCTTCCAGATCGGTCATCCAGCGCAGGCGGGCGGTGGAATTGCTTAGCGCCATGCCGCTGGAGCGGACGGCCGCGTCCAGATAGGGATCGGCGGCGCGGTTGACGCCCTGCACCTCTGTCCCGCCGAAATTAGCCCGGGCGATGTATGTCGCCATGGTCGCGGTGGAGGAACCCGACTCGATGGTCGTCAGCGAGCGGCGCGAATAGCCTTCGGTGCTAGCGTTCGCGATATTTTCCGAAATCGCGGCCATCGCCTGGCGATAGGCCTTGGTGCCCGAGGCGCCGATGATGAAGAGGTCGCTCATTCGCCCTTAGCCTGAGTGGGCGCGGCGGGCGCTTTGGGCGTTCGGCTCTCATACTGCCGCAGCAGCATCTCGGCGATGCCAAGCGCGCCCTTTTCGGCCATCGTGTCGGCGGTGCGCGCGTCGGACATGTCGCGAAACTGTTCGGTCGCGCTGGAATCGAAGATGCCTTCGCCGCCGCCCGACTGGCGCATGGTGCCGATCATCTGGCGCAGGAAGATGGCCTCGAACTGCTTGGCGGTCTTCTCCAGCTGCGCCTTTTCGGGCGATGCGCTGGGCTGAACCCCTTTGGAAATCGCGTTTACCTGCATCACAACACCACCAGTTCAGCCTTCATCGCGCCCGCCTGTTTCAAGGCTTCGAGGATCGCGACCATGTCGGCGGGGGACGCCCCGATGGCATTCACCGCCTTCACTATATCGGCCAGCGATGCTCCACCTTTAAAATTAACCATTGGTTTCTTTTCCTGATCGATCGAAATCGAGCTGGAAGGCTCCATGGCGGTGCGCCCTTGGGAGAAGGGAGCAGGCTGGACGATGCGCGGGCTTTCGTTGACGCTGACGGTCAATTTGCCATGCGCGACGGCAGCCGGGTGGATCTTCACCGCGCCGTTGATGACGACGGTGCCGGTGCGGGCGTTGACGATGACCTTGGCGGGCGCGTCGGCGGGCTTGATCTCGATATTCTCGATCATGCCCATCATCATGATGCGATCGGTTGCGCCGGGGGCGGCGTCGATGTTCACCGAAACGGCGTCGGTGGCGCGCGCGCGCTGGTCGCCAAAGGCACGGTTGATGCCGTCCGCCACGCGCAGCGCGGTGGTGAGGTCGGCTTCGGCGAGGTTGAAGGTGAGGGTCGGCGCAGTGTCGAAGCCGGTCGCGACCGCGCGCTCGACCGTCGCGCCGCCGGGAATGCGGCCTGCCGAGGGGATGTTGACGGAGACCTGGCTGCCGTCCGCGCCAGATACGCCGAGGCCGCCAACGGCAAGGTTGCCCTGCGACATGGCGTAGATTTCGTTATCCGCGCCGCGCAGGGGCGTCATGATGAGCGTGCCGCCGCGCAGCGACTTGGCCTTGCCGAGCGCGGAGACGGTGACGTCGAGGCGCTGGCCGGGCTTGGCGAAGGCGGGGAGGTCGGCGGTGACCAGCACGGCGGCAGCGTTTTTGAGCGAGGGATTGATGCCCTGCGGCAATGTCAGGCCGAAGCGCGAGACCATGCCCTTCACGCCCTGCGTCGCATAATCGAGGCTGTCGTCGCCCGTGCCCGCGAGGCCGACGACGATGCCGTAGCCGGTCAGCTGGTTGGGACGCACGCCCTGGAAGGTGCCGAGGTCCTTGATGCGTTCGGCGTGGGCGGGGGTGGTGAGGAGGGCGAGGGTGGCGAACGCCACGCCAAGAATGTGACGCAATTGTCCCCCAAATCCGTTCAGGCTGAGCTTGTCGAAGCCTCCCACTTTCTCAAGTAAGAAAGAAAAGCCCTTCGACAGGCTCAGGGCGAACGGTGATTTTGTTTCGCGGCCCGAGGAGATGCGATCGAGGATGGTCATTGCATGCTCCATCAGAAGGGGCTGATCATCGAGAAGAAGCGTTGCAGCCAGCCCTGGCGGCTCGCGCGGGCGATTTCGCCCTTGCCGGTATAGATGATCTTGGCATCGGCGACGCGGGTCGATGCGATGCGGTTGTCGGGGCTGATGTCCGCCTGACGGACGAGGCCGCTGATCTGGATGAACTCGTCGCCGCGGTTGAGCGTCAGCGCCTTCTCACCCTTCACCAGCATCGTGCCGTTGGGATAGACCGCCGCGATCGTCACGGTGATTTCGCCGTTCAGAGCGTTCGACTGGGTCGCGTTGCCCTTGCCGGTGAAGCCTTGATCGCCGCTTGCCGCGATGTCGTTGGCGGAGAAGAGTTTGGAGAGGGGGCCGGTGCTGGGCGGCGTCAGGCCGATGCTGCCGCTGCGGCTGGTGTCGGCCGAATTTGTTTTGGTCGCCTGCGTGCGTTCCACGAGGACGATGGTGATGATGTCGCCGACGCTCTGCGCCCGCGCGCCGCTGGTAAGCGGGGTGTAGCCCATCGACGCCTGGAAGATGGAGCCGTTCGCCATGGGGGCGGCAGGAGCGGCAACGACGGTGGGGGCATAAAATTGCCGCTCGGCATCGCGCTTTTTGCCGGCCATTGCCGGGGTGGCGGTGAGGGCCACCGCACCGAAGAAAATAAGAGCCGTTCGCGCTGTCCGAACGAGCCGCTTGTCTCGTTCGAATGTCGAAGGGCTTTTCTTCTTTTGAAGAGAAGGGAAGGGCTTCGACAGGCTCAGCCCGAACGGTTTGTGGGGGGCGGGCATCGTCAACCTCACAGCTGCTGATTGACGTACTGGAGCATCTCGTCCGTCGCCTTGATCATCTTGCTGTTCACCTCATAGGCGCGCTGCGTTTCGATCATATCGACCAGTTCCTCGACGACATTGACGTTCGAGGTTTCAAGATTGCCCGAACGGATGACGCCCCGGCCGTCGAGGCCAGCGACGCCGACCTGCGGAGTGCCGCTGGCGGCGCTTTCAGTGAGCAGGTTGCCGCCGATCGGCTGAAGACCCGCCGGGTTCATGAAGCTGGCAAGCTCGACCTGACCAAGCTGGGTCGGTTCGGTCTGGCCCTGAAGCGTGGCGGTGACGGTGCCGTCATTGCCGATGCTGATGCCAGTCGCGCCCTGCGGGACGGTGAGCTGCGGGATGAGGGGCAAGCCGTCGCTGGTGACGACGACGCCTTCCGCCGTAGTGCTGAAATTGCCCGCGCGCGTGTAGGCGATGGAGCCGTCCGGGCGCTGAACCTGGAAGAAGCCGGAGCCTTCGATCGCCATGTCGAGCGCGTTGCCGGTCTGCTGCAATGTGCCCTGCGTGTTGATCTTGCTGGTGCCCTGCATCGCGACACCGGAGCCGAGATTGAGGCCGGTGGCGAACTTGTTCTCGCTGTCCGAATTGGCGCCTGCGGCCACCATCTGCTGGTAGGCGAGCGTTTCAAAGTCGGCGCGGTCGCGCTTGAAGGCGGTCGTGTTGACGTTCGCCAGGTTGTTGGCGATCACGCGCATCTTCGTGTTCTGCGCGTCGAGGCCGGTGCGGGCGACGTGAAGGGCTGCGTTGGTCATGGTCTAACTCCGTGATGCCGTCAGGCTTGCCCAATGGCTATGCTCAACGAGAAGCAAGGTTCGTGCCAAATTAACCATCAAGCCGCATGAGCGATGCGCCGCCGTCATCCAGCTGCTTGGCGGTGTCGATCAGTTTCACCTGCGTTTCCCACGCCCGGCTGGCTTCGATCATATCGACCAGCGCCGAAGTGGCGTTGACGTTGGAGCCTTCGATCGATCCGCCCGTGACGGTCGCCAGTGGATCGGTCGGCAGGACGCCGCCATTGGTTTCGCGGAACAGGCCGTCGGTGCCTTTGGCGATGCTGGAGCCGACCGCGCGGACGAGCTTTAGCCCATCGACGCGCTGCGGGTTGGCCGGGTCGCCGCCCTGCGGCACGCCCCAGATGCTCCCGTCCTGCGAGATGGAGACGCTGTCCATCTGCGGCAGGGTGATGGGGCCGCCTTCGCCCAGCACGGGCAGGCCGTCGCCGGTGGTCAGCAGGCCGCTGTCGGAGAGTTTGAGGTCGCCGCGACGCGTATAGGCTTCGCTGCCGTCCGCGGCCTGAACGGCGAGCAGTGCATCGCCGTTCATGGCCACGTCCAGCGGATTGCCGGTTTCGACGACCGCGCCCTGCGCCATGTCGGACGCGATCACTTGTTCGGACGCTTGCGCCCGCGTGTCGAAACCATCGCCCTTGATCCAGCGCGTCTCGGCATTGGCGATCTCCGCCCGGAAGCCAACGGTGTTGACGTTCGCGAGATTGTTGGAGATCGACGCCTGCCGCGCCATCGCGCCGCGCATTGCGGTGAGTGCCGTGTTGACGAGCCGGTCCATGAGCTTTTCCTGTTTCTAGCGGGCGTTAGCTTGGCTTAGGTGCGCATGTTGACGATGGTGGTCGACAGCGTGTTGGCCGCTTCGATCGCCTTCGAGTTTGCCTGGAAGTTGCGCTGGGCCGAGATCAGGGCGACCAGTTCTTCGGTGATATCGACGTTGGCGCGTTCGAGGGCGCCCGAGCGGACCGAGCCGTAGAGACCGCTGTTGCCGGTGCCAAAGCGCGGCGTTCCGCTGGCTGAGGTCGAAGTCCAGTGCGCGTCACCCATCTGGCGCAGGCCGTCCTGGCTGTTGAAGGCGGCCATGGCGGTGGTGCCCAGATAAGCGGTGGTGCCGTCGGCATAAACGCCGGTGATCTGGCCATCCTTGCCGACGCCAACGCTGTTGAGCTGGTTGCCGGTGCCGCCTGCGGGCCAGTTGGTGGGGATCTGAAGATCGGAAAGGTCCGCCGACGTCGTGGTGCCTGCGGCAAGCTTCGCAGCCAGCGCCGCCGAGGGTTCGCCAGTCGTGGGATCGACGGGGATAACCTGAACGCGGGCGCCGGTGGTATCGACCACGAAGCGGTCTTCGGTCAGCGACAGGGCGCCGTTACGCGTGAAGCTGACCTGGCTGTCGCCGGTGCGCTTGACGGTGAAGAAGCCTTCGCCGGTGATCGCGAGGTCGAGCGTCTTGTCGGTGCCTTCGATCGTGCCTTGCGTGAACTGCTGGGTGATGCCCTGAACGCGCGCGCCCTGGCCAGCGACCTGCGTGGTCGTCTGCATCGGCGCGGCGGCGAAGATGTCGCCGAACACGGCCTTGCTCTTCTTGAAGGCGGTGGAGTTCACGTTCGAGACGTTGTTCGCGATGGTGGAGAGGTCGGTCTGTGCGGCCTTGAGGCCGGAAAGCGAGATGTAGAAGGACATGGCGTTGCTCCTTGGGTGAAAAGGATTTGGTGGGTGATGAGGTTAGGCGAGTGAAATGGCGTCCGACGGGCTGTAGCTGCCCAACGGAGTGATGAGCTTGGATGCGCTGCCGTCGGCGGGTGACTGGACGGCGGCGATGGTGGCCCAGCTGGCGACACGCGACGGAGTGGCGCCGTTGACGCGGATCTTGAGCGCGTCGGTGGCGACCCGCTCCCCCGCATCATTCTTGCCGTCCCAGTAGAAATTGACGTCGCCCGCAGGCTGATTGCCAAGATCGATGGTCTTGAGCACATTGCCCGAGCCGTCGAGCAGGTCGACGGTCGCGCCGCTCGTCGCAGCCTTGAAGCTGACCTGGCCGATATATTGGCCGGACGCATCGGGTGCGACGATGTTGCTTTGCACCAGCATCGACTTGCCGATCCAGCTGGCTGCATCGCCTAGCCGCGAACCGGTCAGTTGCGAGGCAAGGCCCTTCAGCGTCTGGTTCATTTCCGCGATGCCGCTGGAGTTGGTGATGGTGGCCATCTGGGCGACCATCTGCGCGTTATCCATCGGTGCGAACGGGTCCTGCGTCTGCATTTGCGCGGTGAGGAGGCGCAGGAAATCGGCCTGGCCCATTTCTGCCTTGCCGGTGCCGACATTCTTGTACGGATTATAAGCGGTAAGGCCCGCGCTGTCGGTGACAGTGGAGGTCGTGCTCATTTGCCGATCCTTATGGTTTCGAGCATGAGGGATTTGGCGGTGTTCAGCACCTGCACATTGTTCTGGAACATGCGGGCGGTCTCGATCATGTCGACCAGCTCCGCGCTGCTATCCACGGCCGCTTCCCAAACATCGCCATTCTTGTCGGCGAGCGGGTGGTTGGGGTCGTGGCGCTTGGTCGGCTTTGCGTCGGTGGTGAGGACGTTGGCGACCTTCACCGTGGACACGCCGGGCTTGTCGGTGACCGATTCGAAGACCGGCTTGATGGCGCGATAGGCGGCTGCCTCGCTGCCGGTGACATTGCCTGCATTGGCCATGTTGGAAGCGGTGGCGTTCAAGCGCACCAGCTGCGCGCTCATGGCGCGGCCGGCGATGTCGAAGACGTTCATGGGTCCAGAGCCGCTCATGCTCATTCTCCCTTCAGCGCGCGGTTGATGGTGTTGATGCGACCCTCAAGGAAAGAGAGGGTCGTGCGATATTTGACGGCGTTTTCGGCAAACAACGTCTGTTCGGTGCTGAGTTCGACGGTGTTGCCATCAAGGCTGGGCTGAAGCGGCACGCGATAGCCCATGCTGTCCTCGACCGCCTTGCTGACGTCGGCGATTCCGCTGCCCTGCTGGCGCGTCGTCGCTTCTTTCAGCGCGGCGTCGAAGTCGATGTCCCGCGCCTTGTAGCCCGGGGTCGAGGCGTTCGCGATGTTGGACGCGAGCAGGGACAGGCGCTGCGAGCGAAGCGCCAGCGCCTTTCCATGTACTCCGAACAATCCGTCTTCCAGCGACATTTCCGTCTTTCCGTCTTTTTGCCCATGAGGGCCTAAAGTTTGCGGTTCGTCCGCCGTTCTGAAGCCTGATGGCGTGAACCGCGGGTGATCCGAACGGGTATTCGCAAGAGCCGTGCCAATTTGCGTGGGTGACGCAAAGGTGGCGGCGAAAATGGCGGAAATCCTTGGGTCTGCGGGAAGGCGGCGGCAGGGGCGGCAAGATTTTGCCGCTGCTGGGCAAGGCTTTGCCGCTGGTGATCCGGTGAATGGGGGACTGGTTGATGATCGCATTGTTGGCGCAGCTTTTTGATCCCCTGACGTTGCTCATCATGATCGGCGGAGTGGGCGCGGTGGCGCTATTCCAGAATGGCGCCCCGGCCATCGGACGCGGCCTGGCCGCGTTGGCGCCGCTGCTGCGCGCCGATCCGGACAAGGATCAGGCGACCGCTCGCGCGGCCTTGCTGAAGATCGATCAGGTCGCGCAGCTGCGCGGGCTTGCTTGCACCGACAGGGTGAAGACGGCCAATCCTTTCCTCGCTGAAGCGGCGCGGCGTCTCGCCAATAGCGAAAAGACCGAGCAGTTCGAGATTTGGGCGGCGCAAGCGTTGGCCGACCGGGCAAGGCGTCATGCTGGCGCGCGCAACGTCTGGCTGTCGATTGCCGACGCCGCCCCTGCGCTGGGCATGGCGGGCACGATATTGGGCCTGATCGGCATGTTCGCGGCGATGGATGATCCAGCGGCTTTGGGGCCGTCGATGGCGATCGCGCTGCTGACGACCTTCTACGGCGTGGTGATCGCCAACGTCATCGCCGCTCCGATCGCGAGCCGCCTTGCCGACTTGTCGGAGCGCGAGCTTGCCTGGCAGAAGGAAGCGGCCAGCCGCATGGTCTCCATCGCACGGCGGGAAAATGTAACGACGCTGCGCGCCGCTATCCGCGAGGTCGCGTGATGACGGCCGCTGCGTCCCAAGCCCGGCGCAATCGCTGGGCGGTGAGCTTTGCCGACCTGCTGTTGCTGCTGCTCGGCTTCTTCATCTTGCTTCAGGCGAGCGGGCAAAAGCGCGACGCCATGCTGGCGCAGGTGCGTCAGCAATTTGGCGGGCGCGCGGTAGCCAGGGATGTGGAGCTGCGCGCGGCGGCGTTGTTCCTACCGGACGAGGCTTTGTTGTCCGATCAGGGCAGGGCGGCGGTCGCCAGGGTTGCGGCGGGCGTGCGAACGGGTAGCGGCAGCATCGACATCAGCAGCCTGGGCACGGACCCCGCGCGGCGGCGGTTCGATCCTTGGGACTTGGCTGCGGCCCGGCTTGGCGCTGTGGCGCGCGAGTTGAGGGCGCAGGGGCTGACGGACGAGCGGCTTCGCATCCGCGGCCTTGACCAGATGGATGGCGGCACGGGCAAGGGCCAGGTGATCCGCATCGGGAACGCGCCCAGGCAGCATTAACGACTTGTTAGCCATATCCGATGCTTAATGCGTGGCATGAATCTGCCCGCATCCGGAGATATGCTGTGAACAAGCTGCCCCTCTTTGCCGCCACCGTGCTGGCCACAGCAGTTGGTCAGCCTGCGCTGGCACAGCAGAAATTCGAAAATCTCGATCGCCTGGACGGGCTGGTCGCGATGACCGTCGGCGCCAACATCGGCGAGCCGGGCGGTCCAATCGCGCCGGTTGACCGGCGGCTGCGGCTGGCGGCCTGTCCGGTGACTCCCAGCGTGGAAGGGCCGACTTTCGGCGCGGCGATCGTCAAGTGCGATGCGCTTGGCTGGCGTATTCGCGTGCCATTGAGCGGCGGCGGCGCTGCTGCTGCGGCACCTGTTGCGCGCTATGGCGTAGTCGCTCGCCCGGCTCAGCGCGACATGGTGGTAAAGCGGGGCGACCCGGTCCAGCTGATCGCGGGCAATGCGAGCTTCAGCGTCTCGCGCGTGATGATCGCGGATGAAGATGGTGCCGTGGGTGACACCATCCGCGTGCGTGAGGATAAGAAATCATCGCCCGTTCTGGCCCAGGTGGTCGAAATGGGCACGGTGCGCATTCCGGGATTTAATGATTTTTGAACCCTGCCGTTATAGACAGTTGGGATGAGTGAAGGATTGTAAGCCATGATCAAATCTGTCGGCCAGAATATGAGCGCCGCCATAGAGGCTTCCCGGTTGCGGGACAGCGGCAAAACGCGCGCCTCTTCTGACAAGGGATCGGTAGGCGTGTCGTCATTTTCGGCATCGGCCAGCCCCGCTGCCCGCATGGCGGCAGAAGGCGCGCCGGTCGACATGGACCGCGTGGCGGCGATCAAGGCGGCCATCGCGTCGGGCAATTATCCGGTCGATCCGGCCGCGATCGCCGACAAGATGTTGGCGCTCGACCTCCCGATCAACGGTTAAGGCTTACCATGCCGCTCGGCCTTGCAGCGTTGGATGACCTCTTCTCGGCCTTCGATGAGCTGCGAGTCGCGCTGGATGGCACCGACGTCGCGGCCATCGACGCTGCCGCGTCCCATGTCAGCAGGAGCGCCGCCGCAGTGCGAGCGATCGGCGCATGGCGCGCGGATGATGCGATTCGCGAAAAGGTGACGGCGCTGCTGCCGATGATCGAGGCGGCGCGGGTGCGGATCAATGTGCTGACCGATCACGCGGGGCAGAGGCTGTCCTTGCTGGCGGCGCATGGATCGACACAGGCTCCGTTGGTTTATGGGCGGTAATACACCACCCTCCGTTCGGGCTGAGCTTGTCGAAGCCTTCCACTGAGCTTGGCGAAGTGCTTCGGCTGAGCCTCAGCTGAGCCCTTCGACTTCGCTCAGGGCGAACGGAAGAAAATATTGTCAGGTGAAACAGGGCGCCCCAGAGGCGCCTTTTTTTATGCACCCTCAACGCGCCATCAATATTTATGGAGCGCGCGTTAACCAAATCTTGGCATAACCCTTGCTCTAATGCTCCCCGGTACCAACGGGGATTATTTCAGTGTCGGCATTTGCAGACATAGCAGCAACAGGCGCATCGAGCGGCAACCGCGTAACGAACGCGATCGCCATGGCGAGCCGCAGGACGGGCGTGGACTTCGCTTATCTGCTGGGCCAGGCCAAGATCGAAAGCAGCCTTAATCCCTCGGCGCGCGCGAGCACATCGTCGGCGACGGGCCTTTATCAGTTTATCGATCAGAGCTGGCTCGCCGTCATCGACAAGCATGGCAGCGAATATGGGCTTGGCTGGGCGGCCGATTCGATCAGCCGGGGCCAGAATGGCCGCTATTATGTCGCCGACCCTGAATTGCGGCAGCAAATCCTCGAGCTGCGCAAGCATCCCGAGACGGCGTCTGTCATGGCCGCACAGCATGCTGCCGACAACAAGGCTTATCTGGAACAGCGCCTTGGCCGTGAGGCTGAGCCGGTCGACCTTTACCTCGCCCACTTCCTGGGCGTCGGTGGCGCGAGCAAGTTCCTGTCCGTGCATGATCGCGCACCCAATGCGACGGCCGCGTCGATGTTCCCGGCGGCTGCGCGAGCGAACCGCTCGATCTTCTACGATCGCTCGGGAAGCCCCCGAAGCTTCGCCGAGATCCGCGACCGGTTCGCGTCCAAGCTTCAGCGCGGCGTCGATTCGATCAACACTGGCCCCATCCAATATGCGTCCGCTTCGCTACCCGAAGGCGCGAAGACGGTGCAGCCCGCCGACTATGTGCGGATCGAAACCCAGCGCCTCGCGACGGCGGCCGATGTTAGCATCAAGCCGCAGCCGCAAACCGCGCGCCTCGCCTATCTCATGCTCGCCACCCTCGGAAGGTAACGGCCACCTATGACCCCCGCCCAAGTCAAAGCGAAGATCTGGATGAGCGCCGCCAAGGGGGCGGTGCTGCCGTTCGCGACGCTGATGGTCGTGCTGTTCATGATGGTGCCGGTGCCTGCGTTCATGCTGGACCTGGGCTTCATCACCAACATCATGATTTCGCTGGCCGTGCTGATGGTGGCGTTGAACGCCGCAAAGCCGCTCGACTTCTCCAGCTTCCCGACGGTCCTGCTGTTCGCGACCTTGCTACGGCTGGCGCTCAACGTCGCATCGACGCGCGTGGTGCTGGTGCAGGGCCATGAGGGATCGGACGCGGCGGGCCATGTCATCGAAGCCTTCGGCCATTTCCTGATCGGCGGCGACTATGTCGTCGGCATCTTCGTCTTCGCGATCCTGATGATCATCAACCTGGTGGTCATCACCAAGGGCGCGGGCCGTGTGTCGGAAGTCAGCGCGCGTTTCACCCTGGACGCCTTGCCCGGCAAGCAGATGGCGATCGACGCTGACCTGAACGCCGGTCTGCTCACCCCTGAAGAAGCCAAGGTGCGCCGCCGTGAAGTCGCGACCGAGGCGGATTTTTACGGCTCCATGGACGGTGCGTCCAAGTTCGTGAAGGGCGACGCGGTTGCGGGCATCCTGATCCTGGCGATCAACATCGTCGGCGGCATCATCCTGGGTGTGGTCAGCCATGGCCTGTCGATGGGCGAGGCCGCGCAGACCTATATCGTCCTCGCCATTGGCGACGCGCTGGTGGCGCAGGTTCCCGCGCTGTTGCTCTCGATCGCCGCTGCCGCCATCGTGACGCGGGTCGGCAGCGAAGACGACCTGTCCAACCAGATCACCGGCCAGTTCGGATCGAGCAAGGCCTGGGCGCCCGTCGCTGCAATCCTGACTTTCCTCGGCATCCTGCCCGGCATGCCGCACATGATCATCCTGCCCGCAGCAGCGGTTGCGGGCTACATCGCCTGGACCCTCCGAAAGAGCGCGAAGGCCAAGGCCGCCGAGTCTGCACCGATGCCCGAGCCCGCCAACCCGGCACTGATCGAATGGAATGACGTGTCGGACGGCGCGATCCTTGGCCTCGAAATCGGCTATGGCCTGATTTCTCTGGTCGATGAGCGCAAGGGCGCGCCGCTGATGGCCCGCATCACCGGCATCCGCCGCCAGCTGTCGAAGGAGTTGGGCTTCGTCGTGCCGATGGTCCGCGTGAAGGACAATCTGGCGCTAGAGCCGAACCAATATCGCATCACCATCGCTGGCGTGGTCGTCGGCGAGGATGAGATTTATCCTGACGATCTGCTGGCGCTCGACAGTGGCGCGCTGGAAGGCGTTGTGTCCGGCCGTGAGGCGAAGGACCCGACTTTCGGTTTAGACGCGGTGTGGATTTCCGCCTCCAAGCGCAGCGAAGCGGTGGTCGCTGGCTACACGGTGGTCGATCCCCCGACGGTGGTCGCGACGCACCTCAACCAGCTGATCGCGATGAATGCCAGCGAAATGTTCGGCCTCGACGAAGCCCGCAAGCTGCTCGACAATTTGAAGGACGCCGCGCCGCAGCTGGTCGATGGTCTGACCCCCGGCACGCTCAGCCTCACGCAGATTTCCGCGCTTTGCCGCGCGCTGCTGTCCGAAGGGATCGCGCTCAAGGACTTCCGCCGCATCTGCGAGGCGATGGTCGATGCCGCACGGCCCGACATGAGCCATGAGCAGCTTGTCGAAGCCGTCCGCCAACGCATCGGCGCGCTCATCATCCAGGGCCTCGTGCCCGTTAAGATGCCGCTGCCCGTGATCACGCTGGACGGCGATCTGGAAGCACTGCTCGCCCAGGCGATGCGCGTTGCGGGCGATGCCAAGCATCCGATCGAACCGGCGCTCGCCAACCGCATCATCGAATCGGTGGTGCAGGCCGCTCGTCCGATAATGGGGCAGGCGCGCAACTTCGCCATCGTCACATCGCCGGTAGCGCGCCGCGCGCTCGCCCGCCTGTTCAAGCCGCATTTGCCCGAAACGCCGGTGCTGTCCTTCCTGGAAATCCCCGATGGCAAGGGCGTGGAGGTCGTCGCGGTAGTCGGCGGCGAACAGCGGCCCGCCCCCCGTCACGATCCGCTGCCAACTCGCGAACGCGTCGCCTGAGGATAACTGACCCATGTTCATGAAGAAGGTCATCGCCGGTTCCGACGCCAACACCTACGGCCGGTCGAACAACAGCCCCGAACAACTCGCCCGGCGCTACATGCCGCTGGTGCGCAAGATCGCCTGGCATGTGCATGGCCGTGTTTCGAGCGCGGTGGAGGTCGAGGATTTGCTGCAAATCGGCATGGTCGCGCTGGTCGAGGCGGCCAATGGCTTCGAGGATCGCGGCCTCGGCTTTGCCTCCTATGCGCAGATGCGCGTGCGCGGGGCGATGATCGATCATCTGCGGCGCGGCGCGACGATTGCCCGGTCGGCGATGGCAAACCGCAAGCAACTCGCCGCCGTGCGCAATCGGTTGGAACAGCAATTGCGCCGTGCGCCGCTCGAAGCCGAAATGGCGACTGAGCTGGGCATGGAAGCGGCCGCCTATCGCGAACTCGCCGACAGCTGCGAGATGGTGCAGCATACCAGCATGGATGAGGTCTATTCCGACCAGTCCATGTGGTTCGCCGATGTCGAAGACCGCGCCGATGACATCATGGAGCGAGAGTCGCTCAAGGCCGCGCTCGCCCGCTGCATAGGCGAACTGCCGCAACGGGAAGCTCTGGTGCTGCAACTCTACTTCGTCGAGGAACTGAACCTTGAGGAAATCGGCCAGGCGCTCGACATCGGCGCGGCCCGTGTGTGCCAGATCAAGAAGGCGGCGCTGGACAAGCTGCGCGAGAAACTGCGCGAGTGGGATTAACTTACAGCGTCATCCCAGCGCAGGCTGGGATCTCGTGAGGCTTGATTGAACGTCGGGCCCGAGATGCCAGCCTGCGCTGGCATGACGGCATCTATCAGCGATCGTTCGCAATCGCCTGCTGTAGCGGAGCCATGCCCGCAGCCTGCTCTGGATAATGCGGGGCGCGATAGCCTTTCGCCCGCCACCAAGGCTCTGCCACCTGGAACAGTCCGCTGCGTTCAGCCTTGTGCCCCAGATCCTTGCGCGCCGTGAACGCCGCCAGAAACGGGGCAAGGACCAATCCCGCAACCACCGGTATGATCCAGCCGACCGACGTGCCGCCCTTGATCGCCAATGCGGTCAGCAAGCCGCCAAGCATGATATGATATTTGAACAGCCAGATCGCGCCCGTGATCGACAGGCCGTCGCGATCGCGCACCTGGCCGCTCCAGCTGCTCTTGCGGCCCATGAGGATGCCGAAGAGATTGATCGTCTGCGTGAGCATGCTGACCGGCGCCATCAGGATCGAGAGCGCGATGTCGGCAATGACGCCCCGGCTCATGCGCGCCGCTCCGCCAAAGCCGATGCGCCTCGCCGGATCGGCCATCGCCCATCCCATCGCCAGCAGCTTCGGCCCGAATAGCAGCACGGCCGTCAGCGCCAGCAGCCCGCCCGACGGCAGGATAGCGCTCGGCGGCCAGACGCCAGCCAGTGCGCCGCCCAGCACCACCAGCAGCAGCGCCAGCCAGAGCGGCGATGTGCAATAGGCCGACGCGCCGACCAGCAGCTGGAAGCGGCTGACCAGATGCAATCCCCTGATCTTGGGGATCAGCGGCACGTGCTGGATATTGCCCTGACACCAGCGCCGGTCACGGGTGGCGAGGTCGGGGAGGGACGGGGGAAACTCTTCAAAACTGTCGTCCGCCATGACCATGTGCACGTCCCAGCCCCGGCGTCGCAGCAGCGCGGCCTCGATCATGTCATGGCTCATGATGTGGCCGCCGAATGGCGCGCGCCCGGCCAGTTCGGGCAGGCCGCAGCTTTGCGCAAAAGCCTTGGTCCGCAGGATCGCATTATGCCCCCAGAACATGCCTTCCGATCCCGCCCACCAGATCATGCCGGCCGCAGAGATGGGGCCAAAGAGGCGGCTGGCGAATTGCTGCCAGCGCGCGAAGAAAGTGGATGCGCCAACGATCGTCGGGACGGTCTGGATCAGGCCGACATGCGGATGCCGCTCCATATCGAGTGCCAGGCGGGCCATGGTCTGGCCGCTCATCACGCTGTCTGCGTCCAGCACGATCATATAGTCATAGCCGCCGCCAAAGCGCTGAACCCATTCCGCGATATTGCCGGGTTTGCGGCCGATGTTAAGCGCGCGGCGGCGGTAATGGACTGGCCGCGAAAAGCCCTTGCGCATCTCCATATAGGTTTTGCGCTCGATCTCTCCGTTCGCGGGGTTGGAATCGCTCAGGATGAAGAATTCGAAGCGTTCATTGCCCATCACCTGCGCCAACGAGCGTTCCATGATGGACAGGCGACCCATGACTCCCAGGAAATCTTCGTTGCACACAGGCAGCAATATGGCCGTGCGTCCCTTGAGCGGCGTGGCGAAGGACGTGCGGTAGGGCTGGGCGACCGAACCCTTGCCCATGGTCAGGATCAGGAAGCCGATCAGGCTGGTCGCAAAGCCGAAGGCGATCCAGGCGAACAGCGGAATGAAGAGGGTAAGATAGACGCCCTCCCACAGGGAAATGCCGTCCAGACCGATCGACCGCCGCATCTCGTGGGCGGCCATGGAGGCGGGCAGCAAGGCCAAAAGGACGACGAGCATGCGCCGCGCCCATTGGTCGATGTTCAGCGGGCGATGGGGAAAGTCGCGCGGATGCTCGCCGAAATCCTGCTCAGGCATGGCGATCGGCATTTCGGCAGGGACATGCTCAAAGGCGCGCAGGGTCGCTTGCCCCTCGTCGCTGCTCGTCTGCCCGCTGATCGTCATTTCATTCAGTCCGTTTCACAATTTCAACGGACGCAACAAAGCGCCCGGTCACCGCCGGTTCCCTCAAGCGCCTAGCGGATAATGCACATATTCGCTCAACGCCGCATTGCCTGAGCGAAGCTGGACGCGGATATCGGCCGCCTTGCCGCCTTCACGGCGCAGGTCGAGTGCGACGCGAAACAGGCCAGGCTGATGCAGGACGGGGTATCCACCCTTCCTGACCAGCGCAGCGCCAGCCATATCGACCCAGATGTCCGGTCGCGCATCCTTGGCCACGCCCGAGAAATCCAGGATCAGCCGGTCCACGCCAGCTTCACCCGACTGACCCGTCCACACATTGTCGAGCACCGCGATGTTTTTCGCTGGCCCTCCTGCCGATGACCAGTCGAGCCGATAGCTGGCGTCGATCCGGTTGCCCGCGCGAACGGCTGCTGCAGGTGTCCAATAGGCGCAGACATTGTCGACATATTCGCTGGTCGTGGGAAATTCGTAGAGCCGTACCTGCCCCGCGCCGAATGGCCTCCGCGGCGACGCCCAGAGTGAAGGGCGACGCTCATAGAAGACGCCATCATCCTGATAATGATCGAAGTTCCGGTCGCGCTGCATCAAGCCGAAACCCTTGGGATTGCGCTCGGCAAAGCCATCGACACGCGGTGCGGTGGGATTGATGAGCGGACGCGCATGGATCGTGCCGTCCGTGCTGCCGATCGCCAGCACATCGGAATCATGGATTTCCGGCCGCCAATCGGTGCGCGACGCGCGGCTCGCCTGATCATACCAGAACATGCTGGTCATCGGCATCAGGCCCAGCTCCGCGATGGGGCGGCGCGCGAACAGCGCAGCATCGACATCCTGCCGCACGCCCTGCGCCGTTCGTTCGGTCATGAAGCGATAGGCGCCGGTGATCGATGCGCCGTCCAGCAAGGCGTAGATGGTAAGGCTGCTCGGCCCCGTGCGCTCCAGCCAGAAATGGGTGAAGCGGGGGAATTCCTCCTTGCCCTGTATGCTGGTGTTGATCGCGATCGCGCGGGCGGACAGGCCGAATTGCTTGGTCGCGCCGGGCGAACGGAAATAGCTCGCCCCCAGGAAAGACAGCCAGTCGCCGTCGCGCGCTGCGTTCATGACGCGGAAGCCCGCATAGCCTGCGTTCGGCCCCAGCTGCCGCACGGCGTTATCGGCAGGCGCATCGAACATTTCGGGATCGTAGCGCAGCGGCGTCGCGCGGCCATTTTCCACCAGCGCGATCTCGACCGGCTGTTCGGCCGACGCGCTCAAGGGGAAAAGCTGCACGCCCGTATCGCCGGGAAGCTTGTCCCAGATCGTCCGGTCCTCGCGAAAGCGCGCCTTGTAAAGGGCGTCATAATCGACCCTCCGGGCGCCGGGATGATGCGGCGTCTCCCGGTAGGGCTGCCGCGCAAGGCTACGGGCGCGGGCGATCACCATGTCCCAGGAAAAGCGCTCCCCTGCTTGCTGGGCAAGCGCGGTTCCGGGGAAGAGGAGGGCAGCGCCTGATGCGCCGATCAGCGCGCGCCGGTCGATATTCATCATGGCCGTAATGATGGGCGCATGATCGCATAATGCAAGCCTTGGCAGCCCGAAATGCGGTGAAGCCTCCGCCCGGGGGGACGGAGGCTTCGATATGCTGGCCGTTCGATCGAAGGTGGTTGCCCGGCGCGGTGGGGACTGTTGATGCGCCGGGTTCCCATGACTGGCTGTCAGGTGACCAATACCCCGCCTGTCAATTCAGTTTAGCTTGTCCAGATTACTGGATCAGCTTCAGGACGTTCTGCTGGCTCTGGTTCGCCTGAGCGAGCATCGCCGTCGAAGCCTGGTTCAGGATCTGCGCCTTGGCGAGGGCGGTCGTTTCGGCCGAGAAGTCGGCGTCTTCGATGCGGCTCTTGGCGTCAGACAGGTTGGTGATGTTGTTGGTCAGACCGTTGACCGTTGATTCCAGCTGGTTCTGAGCAGCACCGAGCGAAGCGCGGGTCGTCGCCACATCCTTCAGCATGGTGTCGACGTCGGTCAGGGCCGTAGCTGCGCCGGTCGTCGTGCTGACGTCCGAAGAAGCAAGGTTGGTCAGCGCTGCGAAGGCGATGTTCACCACGTCGCCGGCATTGGCGCCAGCCTGGATGTCCACGTCGCCAGCCTTGGCGGTGTAGGTTGCGCCAGCTGCGCTGTTGAAGATGCGGACGCCGTTGAATTCGGTCGTGGCGAGAACGCTCGTGATCTGCGTCTTCAGCGCGGTCGCTTCAGCGTTCAGGTTGGTGCGGTCGGTTGCCGAGTAGGTTTCCGACTTCGACTGGACGGCCAGTTCGCGGATACGCTGCAGCATGTTGGCGACTTCGCCGAGAGCGCCTTCCGCCGTCTGAGCCAGCGAGATGCCGTCATTGGCGTTGCGGATGCCCTGGGTCATGCCCTTGATCTGCGAGGTCATCTGCGAAGCGATCGCGAGGCCCGCTGCGTCGTCCTTGGCGCTGTTGATGCGCTTGCCGCTCGACAGGCGCTCCATGGCGGTGCTCAGCGACTTGCCTGCGAGAGCCGAAGCGTTGGCGGCGCGCAGAGCAGAAGAGTTGGTTCCGATAACAGTCATGATATTCCCTTTCTATGTCCTATCAGGTCGCTGCCATCAGGCTGCTTGCGGCCTCGAAAGGGGATAACGGCGGCGCGAAAAAAGCTTTTAGGGCCGAGCGCATTTTTTTTGAGAAAAGTTTAAAAAGCGCGGAAATCCGGGGCCTGTACGCGCGCGCGTCATATAGAAGCCACCTTGAAGCGGCGGCAAAGCGGAAGAAAATTGCCGCCGACCGGCAAGGTAATTGCCGCATTAACCAGATGATAACCATGCGACGGCATTTTTAGAGCATCGAAGGGGGTTGGGGCGTGCGGGGGCACAAGCCAGCCAAAAATGGATGGGACTGTCATGTCATCGCTTGACGTGAGCCGAGGTGTCTGCGCGCTCGTTCCGGGTTTGCAGCATTGGCTGGAAAATGCCTTTTACATGGTACGCATCGTCGATGCGCAGAGCCCGCGTGAGCGTGACGAACGCCGCGTGCTGCTGGCGACGGAGATCGGCCACGCCACCCACCGCGACATCCTGATCAACCTGATCGACGACAAGCCTTCGCTCGTGCCTGCCGCCAACGGCCTGCCTGCCCGCGTGGCTTTCGGTATCGAGGATATGAGCTTCGCCTTCGCTCTGATCGCTGAGCTGGCCCGCCCGGCTAGTGTCCCGGCGGTGGGTGACGCCGCCAGCACCCGCTTGATGACGCTCGCTGGCCGGGTTGCTCGCAGCGACGCCACCGTCCTGATCCAGGGCGACACCGGCACCGGCAAGGAAGGCATGGCGCGCTTCCTCCACGCACAGTCAGGCCGCACCTCGCGCGACTTCATTGCCGTCAATTGCGCCGCGCTTCCCGAAACCATGATGGAAGCGATGCTGTTCGGCCACAAGAAGGGCAGCTTTACTGGCGCAGCCAATGCGTCGGACGGCCTCTTCCTCGCTGCTGATGGCGGCACATTGTTCCTGGACGAAATTGCCGAACTGCCGCTCGCGCTTCAGGCGAAACTGCTTCGCGCGCTGCAGGAAGGCGAAGTCCTCCCCGTTGGCGCGACCCATCCGGTGCCGGTCAACGTCCGCATCATCGCTGCCTGCAACCGCGATCTCGCCGCCGAAGTCGCCGCAGGACGGTTCCGCGAAGATCTTTACTGGCGCCTCAACGTCATGCCGCTGGAGCTGCGCCCGCTCGCCGAGCGCGCTGGCGATGTGACTGCCATCGCCGCCGCCATGCTGTTGCGCCACCCGGAGTTCGTCTGGCCGACCGCCGCTGCGCTGGACAAGCTCGCCGCTCATGCCTGGCCCGGCAATGCCCGTGAACTCGGCAATGTCCTCCAGCGCGCCATCGTGCTGCGTGAAAGCGACCGGATCGAGGCCGAAGACCTGCACATCGCAGGAGCGCCGAAGTTGCGCGTCGTCGATGATCAGCCTGCGCCCGCCGGGACGATCAGCCTGCGCGATGTTGCTCGCCAGTCCAAGCTAGACGCCATCAGCGCCGCGCTGCGAGAGACGGGCGGCCACCGCGCCGCCGCCGCCGCGAAGCTCGGCATTTCAGAACGCACCTTGCGCTATCGGCTCGCCGAGATGCGCGAACTTGCAGCGGCTTGAGGGAGGTAAGGCATGACCAGCATTTCCCCGACTGACAGCGTGATGGCGATCCGCAACGCCATCCTTCAGAAGAACGCGGCTCTCCGCGATGTGGCCCAGACCGGCACGGTCGGCGGGGCTCCAAGCGTAGGCGGGGCCGAGGGCACCAAGCCCGGCGGCTTTACCGAGGCGCTCAACTCCGCGCTCCAGCAGGTCAACGGCCTGCAAAGCCAGGCAGGCGAGGCGGCTTCCGCCTTCGAACGTGGCGAAACGACCGACATCGCCGCCGTCATGCTGGCCAAGCAGCAGGCGTCGGTCAGCTTCGAAGCGACCCTTCAGGTCCGCAACAAACTCCTGTCCGCTTACAAGGACATCATGAGCATGCCGGTATAATCCATGAGCGAGAACGCACTCACCCTCGATGGCGGCGCTGCCGCTCTTCCCGCCACCAGCACCGCCGGTTTCGGCGGCGCGAAGGGCGCTGATGCGCTCAAGGCGCGCTTCACCGGTTTCATCAAGCAGCCCGCGGTGGCGAAGAGCCTGCCGCTGCTCGGCCTGCTCGGTGTCGTCGCTACGGCTGGCGCTGCGTGGCTGGCTCTCCGCGAACCGCCGCAGCGTGACCTGTTCCGCGCTCTGCCGGATGCCGACAAATCGGCCGTGGCGCAGGTGCTGGACCAGAATGGACTCGCCTACGACTTCGACAACTCCGGCGCGATGACCGTGGCGGAGGATGATTATTTCAAGGCGAAGATGATGCTCGCCGCACAGGGCCTGCCCAAGAGCGCGCCCGACGGCAACAGCATGATCGACAGCCTGCCAATGGGCGCCAGCCGCGCCGTCGAGGGCGAAAAGCTGCGTTCGGCTCGCGAAATGGACCTTGCCCGCACGATCGAGGCGATCGACAGCGTCGAGAGCGCGAAGGTCCACCTCGCCATCGAACCGCCCAGCGTCTTCCTGCGTGAGCGAGCCAAGCCTTCCGCATCGATCATGCTGCGTCTGGCGTCCGGCCGCACGCTGACCGATGCGCAGGTGAGCGCCATCGTTCACCTCGTCGCTTCGTCGGTGCCGGAACTCAGCCCCGATCAGATTTCGCTGGTCGATCAAAATGGCCGCCTGCTCAGCAACAATGACGGCAATGCCGCCGACGATCGTCAGCTCGCCGTCCAGTCAAAGATAGAGGACCGCTATCGCCAGTCCGTAATCGCGCTGCTGACCCCGATCCTGGGCGACGGCAAATTCTCGACCGAGGTCCGCGCCGAACTCAATTTCGCCGAGCGTCAGGCGACACGCGAAACCTTCCCGCAGGACGAAGCCCGCCTTCGCACTGAGCAGGGCACTTGGGCATCCGACCCCCGCGGTCAGGGCGCTGGCGGCGAAGCCAGCGGCGTGCCCGGCGCGCTCAGCAATCAGGCGCCCGTCAACCCGACCGTCACGCAGACCAACCCCAACGGTCAGGCCGTCAGCCAAGGCACGCAGGCCAACCAGCCCGCAACCCCGCCCAGCGCGCCGATGAAGACCGAGGAAACCTTCAACCGCAGCTTCGAGCTGGGCCGCGAAGTGTCCGTGACCAAGGACGCCATCGGCACGGTGAAGCGTCTGTCGGTTGCCGTCGCGCTGGATAATGGCGCTGACGGCAAGCCCCGCTCGGCGCAGGAAATCGCGGCTCTTGAAGCGCTGGTGAAGGGCGCAGTCGGCTTCGATCAGCAGCGTGGCGACGTGGTCGCCCTGTCCTCGCGCAGCTTCGTCAAGGCCGAAGAAGTGAAGGCCCCCTGGTACGAAGCCGATTGGGTCTCTCCGCTGGTGCGCAACCTCTCCGCGCTGGCCGTCGCGCTGCTCGTCATCTTCGGCATCGGCCGCCCGCTGCTGAAGCGCCGCGCCGCCGCACAGGAAGCCGCCGCCGCCGACATGGCCGCCAATGGCCAGAAGATCGGCCGCGAAATCTCGTCCGAGATCACGAAGCAGGCTACCATTGCTCCAGATGGCAGCAAGGCCGTGACGCTCGACATGATCTCCTCCACCTATGACTATGCGCAGCGCGCCGACCTCATCCGCAACTTCGTGAAGCAGGATCCCGATCGCGCCGCCCTTGTCGTCCGCGACCTCCTGAAGGAAGGGAAGAAGGACAATGGCTGAGGCCGCTGAAGCTCCTGCCATCATCAAGGGCAGCGCCGCCGCTGCCGTCCTGCTGATGCTCTTCGACGAGGATGAGGCCGCGCAGATCCTCTCGCGCCTGGAACCCGACGAAGTCCGCCAACTCGGTTACGCGATGTATGATGTCGCCGACGTCGCGGTCGAGGAAGTGAATGAGGCGCTCGACCATTTCGTCACCAAGGCGAAGAAGCGCACCACCATTGGCTATGGCGCGACCCGCCATATCCGCGGCGCGATGACCAAGGCTTTGGGCGAGGAACGCGCGGAAACCATCCTGGCCCGCATCACCCCGCCGACCCGCTCCACCCAGCTGGAAATGCTGAAGTGGATGGACGCGAAGGAAGTCGCATCGCTCATTGAAGCGGAGCATCCGCAGATCATGGCGATCGTGCTTGCTCATCTGGAAGCGCCGGTCGCTGCCGATGTGCTGCAACTGCTGCCTGCCGAATATCAGGAAGAGATCGTCTATCGCATCGCGACGCTTGGCCCCGTATCGAACGAAGCGCTCGATGACCTGGAGCAACTGCTGCTGCGAGGATCGACCGCCAAGAAGCAGGGCGCGGCGTCGCAGCGCGGTGGCACGATCGAAGCGGCTGCGATCATGAACAATGTCCGCAAGGAAAATGAGCAGCGGATCATGAAGGCGGTGGCCAAGCGCGACAAGATGATCGCCCAGACCATCGAAGAAGAGATGTTCGTGTTCGATAACCTGATCGACATGGATGACAAGAATATGGGCACGCTGATGCGCACCATCGACAGCAGCGTGCTGGTCGTGGCGCTGAAGGGCGCGAACGAGATGCTGAAGGGCAAGATCTTTGGCGCGATGTCGGCCCGCGCCGCGCAGGCGATCGCTGACGAGATCGAGGAACGCGGCCCCATTCGCCTGGCAGAGGTAATGGAGGCGCAGAAGCTGATCATCGCCACCGCGCGCCGCATGGCCGACGCTGGCACCATCATGCTGGGCGGCAAGGGGAACGACTTTGTTTAAGGTCTGGGACGCAAGCAGCAGCCGGGACGCCTCCAGCATCCCCTTGGGCGGCATGGGCCAGGTGAAAAACGGCAGCTTCCGCAGCCTCTATTCCGACGGGGCAGTCGGATCGGGCAGGGCGATGCATGATGGCGCGCCCGCCATGACCGATGAGGACATTATCGAGCAGGCGCGGATGGAGGCCTTCACGCTCGGCTTCGATGAAGGATGCCGTGTTGTCGGTGATGCCGCCGCTGCCGATGCCGAAGCCCGCGCTCGCCTCGCCGAAGCGCTGGAAAACCTGTCGCCCGCGCCCAGCGGCATGTTGTCCACCATGTTGTCGGCCACGGTTGTCCGGCTGGTCGAGCAGATTGTTGGAGAGGTGGAGATCGATCTGGAGCGGCTCGTCCAGCGCTGTGACACGGTCGCTGCGTTTATCGAGGACAATGACGACAAGGGCGCGCTGCACCTGCATCCCGATGATGTCGCGATGCTGGATGGCGAGACGATCGGTCTCAAGCTCGTCGGCGATCCCGCCATGCATCGCGGCTGCGTCCGCCTGGAAACCGCCGACGGCTGGGTCGAGGATGGCCCGGACGTGCGCCTGTCGCGCCTGCGCGCGCTGATGGACGATATGGAAGGAAAGGCATGATCAAGGCCGCGCTCGCCCAGGCCGAAAGCCTGTTCGACCATCTGCAAGTCCAGAACCGTGCGCCCCGCCATGTCGGCCGCCTGGTCAGCCATGACGCGGGCATGCTGGAGGTCACAGGCTTTCGCAAGCCGATCGGCGCGGGCGCGAAGGTGATCGCGTCGGATGGCTCGATCTGTCGTGCTGAAGTCGTCGGCTTTCGTGGCGACAAGACGCTGCTCGTTCCGCTCGACAATGATGTGCCGCTCGAAAATGGCGCGCGGGTAGAGCCGGACAGCCAGGCGAACATGGTGCAGGTGGGCGAGGGCCTCATCGGCCGCGTCATCGACGCCATGGGCCAGCCGCTCGACCGCAAGGGCCCGATCATCGCGGGCGGCAGCTGGCCGCTCAATGGCGTCAAGGGCAATGTCCTGGACCGGGGCCGTGTCACCGAGCCGTTCGATCTTGGCGTCCGCGCCGTCAACGCGCTGCTCACTGCCGGTCGCGGCCAGCGCATCGCCATCATTGCTGGTTCGGGCGTCGGCAAGTCGGTCCTGATGGGCCAGATGATCCAGGGCGCCGAAGCCGACATCGTGGTCGCTGGCCTGATCGGCGAACGCGGCCGCGAGGTCAGCGACTTCCTCGAAACCAAGCTCAAGGGCGCGATGCACAAGTCGATCGTCGTCGCCGTGCCCGCCGACCACCCCCCGGTGCTGCGCCTGCGTGCCGCCGCCCGCGCCACCGCCATCGCCGAATATTTCCGCGCGCGCGGCAAGAAGGTGCTGCTCCTCATCGACAGCCTCACCCGCTGCGCCCATGCCCAGCGCGAGATCGGCCTTGCGCTTGGTGAGCCGCCCGCGATGAAGGGCTATCCGCCTTCCGCGCTCGCGCTGATCCCCCGGTTGGTAGAACGCGCTGGCGTCGATGCCCGCACCGGCGGCTCCATCACCGCGCTTTACACCGTGCTGGCAGACGGCGACGATACCGACGATCCAATCGTGGATGCCGCCCGCGCCATCGTGGACGGTCATTTCGTCTTGTCGCGCCACTTGTCGGAACAGGCGATCTTCCCGGCCATCGACATCGGCAAGTCCCTGTCGCGCGTCATGGCTGATGTGGTGCCGGATGAGCATCGCATGGCCGCCGCCTCCTACCGTCGCCTGTGGGCCGCCTATGAGGAAAATCGCGACCTCATCCTGATGGGCGCCTACCGGCCCGGCAACGATCCGGTAATCGACGAAGCGGTGCAACGCCGTCAGGAAGTCCTCGATTTCATCCGGCAGGATCAGAAAAGCTTCATCGACCTCGACACCAGCGCGGGCGCCCTGATCGCTGAGTTTGGCGCATGAACGGCGCGCTCAAGACCCGCCAGCGGGTGCTGCGCGTCCGCCATGTGCAACATGCCATGGCTGTCGCTGAAACCGCCCGCGCCCGCGACGAGGCGGATGGCATCGAACGCAATGCCGACAGGCTGCGCAAGGTGCGGAATGATCTTTTTTCCGACCCCGGCATGGCAACTGGCGCGAATTTTGCAGCGATGCAGGAACTTGCTGGCCGACTTGAGCAGGCTGGCCGTCAGCTGGATGGCGCGCTCTACGATGCGCGCCGCAAGGTAGAGGCTAAGGAAGGCCTTACCCTTGCGGCCAATCGGGACCGCGAAATCGCCGAAAAGCTCAAGGATCGCGCCCGCGCGGATCTTGAGGAATGGCGGGAAACCAAGCTGGCGGCCCTGCCGCGCTACCGCCGGATGCAGCGGACAGGAGATGTATGAGATGAACATGCTTTCCAGCCTGAAGGCACTGCTCTTTTCCTCGGCCTCGCCGGGCGTTGCGGCGGCACAGCCTGCCGCGCCGGGCGACATGGCCGACTTCGCCGCGCTGCTCGACGGCACGATGGCGGAAGAGAGCGCCGTTGCCCCGGCCGTGCCGCAGATCGGCGGACCATCTGCCCCGGCCGCTGCTTCCCAACTCCCGCCAGTCGAGGGGCAGGATGCAGCTGCCGCCACCCCCGATTTGCCAGTGAACATCGGTCAGCCGGAGGCCAAGCCTGCACATGGCCATGTGCCGCACGGTCTCGCGATCGCGGTTGCCGCCGGCAAATCCTTGCCGTCGCAATTGCCGCCTGGCCGTGCGCTCGGGCTCGTCAAGCAGCTTGCCGACGCTCCGCCAGGGCAGCAGCCGCAGGTCGAGCCTGCACAACTTCCGGTCCAGCCCGAGGCGGGCTTCCCAGACGAAGCACCCACTCCGCCACAGGCCGCAGCGCCGGGTGAGACGCCTGTCCAGCCCGAGGCAGCGTTACCGGAACAAGCAACCCCACCGGTTCAGTCGCCGAAGCCGCACCCGGCCGCTCATACAGGCGAAGCTGATCCGGACCCACTGACGCCGGTCGGAGAGGAAGCCGCTCCGACCGAGACCAAATCACCGCCAAAGCAAAAGGCGAGGGTCGAACGCACCGAGCAAGATGCTGCGCCTTCAGCGCCGGTGCCGCAGCCCGTGGCGGCAGCAGCTGCCACCGTTCCGCCGGTCACTGCTGAACCTGCGACCCAGGCGCCGGCCGACAGCACCGAACCCGTCGCGGCCGCGGCGGACGTGGCGGCCGTCATGACGGTAGCTGTGCCATTGCCGCGCCGGGCCGATCCTGCGCCAATCCAGAGTGCGCCTGAACAGATCGCCGCTGAAAAGATCGCCCCTAACCAGCGAACCACCCTGAGCGACAACAAGCGCCCCTCGGAGGCTCCCGATGCGCCTGAAAGCGCTACGGCAGAAGATATTCCTGCGCCCGAACTTGCCTTGCCAGCAGCGCCAGTCCTCCACGGCAAGCCGATGAAGGCGGAAGCAATCGCTCTGCTGCAAATCGTGCGGGAACAGGTGGCCGCGCGCCAGACTGGCGCGTCCGTGCGCGTCGGCGAACAGGTTTCCGCCGCTGCTCAGGCGAAGGCTGATGCCCCAACTCGCCCGGTTGAACCGGCATTCGACCCATCCATTGCTCTGTCGCCTGCTGATGTGGCTCCGACCGCGCCTGCTGTCACCATTCCGCAAGTGAACAGCTCTCCCGTAGCCGCTGCGGCCTCCGTTTCGCCGTCGCCTGACCTCTCCGCCAGCCTTGGCGCCCAGGTCGTCGATATGGGCGTTTCGGGCCAGTGGATCGACGGGCTTGCCCGCGACATCGCCGGGTTGTCGGCCAATGGCGCACAAGGGCGCTTCCAGATCGATACGCATCATCTTGGCGCCGTGCAGGTGGACATCCGCCATGACACGGATGGCGCCGCCGTCAGCCTGACCGTCGCCAGCGAGGCGGCGGAAATGGCCTTGCGGCAGGATAGCGACCGGCTGAAGCTTGACGCAAGTCTCGCCGCCGTCCGCATCGCCGAGGTGAAGGTCGAACGTGCGCCCGCTATCGCCGAAGCCCACCGCGCCGAGACCGCTAATCAATCGTCGTCCCAGCAGCAACAGCAACAGTCGCAACAGGGCTCTCAAACCTCTGCCTGGGCGCACAATGGTGGGCAGAATATGGGCCAGCCTCAGGGTCAGCCAAATCGCTGGCAGGGGCGTGAAAATAACGGCTTCGGCCCTAAAGGCTCCGGCGATCCTGCCGTTCTTAACCATGCGGATGCGCAGCCTGCCGCCCATGACCGGGCGCGCGCGCGGTACGCATAAGTTTCAGGATATTCGGGGGACCGGCAGATGAGCAACGAGGCGAAGGCGAAGAAGAAAAAGGGCGGGGGCATGAAGATGATCCTGCTTGCCGTCGCCGCGCTCGTGCTGGGTGGTGCGGGGACGGCTGGCGGGCTCTACGCCGCTGGTTTCTTCAGCGCCAAGGAAGAAGGGCCCAAGGAAGATCCCAACAAGCCTGTCCTCGTCCTCGCGGGCGAGAGCGCCGAGGAAGTGGCCAAGGCCCATGGCATGGGCGGCGAGGGCCATGGCGAAGGCGGCGGCGCTCATGCGGGCGGGCACAAGCCGGGCAAGGGCATCGACTTGCCGACACCCGCCAATCCGGCCGCCTATCAGGCGACCTATTTCCAGCTGCAGGCGCCCTTCACGTCCAACATGTCGGACACGGATGCTTTCGCCCAGATTTCCCTCGCAGTTTCAACCTATTACGACATGCGCGTGATCGAAGCGATCAAGACGCACGAGATGGCGATTCGCAGCCAGGTGCTGATGATGCTCGCCCAGCAGCCGGAAACGATGCTGGCGACGCCGGAGGGCAAACGCTTGCTCCAGGGCAAGATCAAGACCGTCATCAACGATATTTTGAAGCAAAAGACGGGCTATGGCGGCATCGATAACGTTTATTTTACCAATTTCGTTATTCAATAGGGGTGCCTGAAAGGTCGGGAAGTCCCCTGACCCGCTAGGGTAGGGGACTATGATGAACGACGTTCAGACCTACGCCTTCGGGCGCGGGGAATCGCAGACACCACAGCTATTGTCCGGGCTCGACCGGCTGGGCGAAAAGCTCGGCCGGCGTTTGCGTGCCTTGATCGAGCCGGTTTCCGGCGCGCGCGCGCATGTGGTGGCACAGGACGCGCAGGTGCTGGATTTCGCCGCCTGGCAGGCGCAGGTGCCCGCCTTCACCAGCATCGGCGTCTATCGCATCGCGCCGCTCAAGGGGCAGATGCTGCTGCGCATGGACGCGGCCATGATCTCCACGCTGGTCGATTGCTTCTACGGTGGCATCGGCAACCGTCCGCTGCCCGCGCGCGGCGAGTTCACCCCGACCGAAGACCGGCTGATCAGCCGTATCTCAGAAGGGCTGATCGCGCGGCTGGTCGAAAGCTGGATCGATATCCTGCCGCTGGAAACCGGCCTGATCGTCCGGGAAACGGGCATCGGCTTCGCGTCCGCCGCGCTGCCGGGCGAACAGATGGTGTTGCAACGCTTCATGCTCAGCATCGCGCGTGACATGGAATGGCCGATCGACCTGCTCTTCCCGCTTTCGTCGCTGCGCGCTGTCGAGCCGCTGATGGGGACGAAGGCGCCCGTGGATGAAGATCGCATCGATCCCGTCTGGCAGACCCGCATCGCCAACCGCATGCGCGACATCCGCCTGCCCGCGCGCACGGTGCTGGCGCGTCCGAACCTCTCGCTTGCCGACCTCATGCAGTTGAAGGCGGGTGACATCATTCCAGTCAATATCAGCCGCAGCCTGCCGCTGATCGTGGGCGACCGCATCGTCGCGCATGGATCGATCGGCGAGCAGGACGGCCGCGCCGCATTCCAGATCGAAAAGCTTTCCAGCACACAGCCTTCATGGGGACCCGAACAATGAGTGACATGAGCGAAGCGCCGCGCATCGACGGCTTTGCCGACAATGGATTGAGCCGCATGGTCAGCAATCCCCAATTCCGCCTGCTGGCCGACATTCCCGTCCGCATGTCGGTGGAGGTGGGCTCCACTTCATTGCGTCTGGCGGAGGTCATGGACCTCGCCGAAGGCAGCATCGTAGAGCTCGATCGCCAGGCCGACGACCTGCTCGACATCATGGTCAATGGCGCATTGATCGCGAAGGGCGAGGTGGTGACGGTGAATGGCCGTTACGGCATCCGCATCGTCGACATTGCCGCTGCTGAAAGCCGCCTGGCCGGGGTCGAACGGCGCGGCTGATCGCGCGCGCCATCTTTTTCCCTTGCTGCGCGCTGCTCTTTCTGATTCGGAAGGGGTGGTTAACCATCATAGCGGGCCGCTCCCATGTTCTGGTACTTCGTCAAACTGCTGATCCTCCTGCCGCTGGTCGGCGGCATGGCCTTCGGCGCGCTGTGGCTTTGGCGCAAATATCAGCCCGGCATGATCGCGGGGCAGGACGGCCGGTCCTTGAAGATGCTCGAAGCCCTGCCGCTCGGTACCTTTGGTAAGCTCGCCGTCGTCGAGTTTGAGGGCAAGAAGATCCTGCTGTCCGTCACCCGCGGCCGGATCGAGAAGATCGCGGAAGGCGATCCCTATCGTGCGGGGCGCTAAGCTTTTCCTCTCCGTTCGCCCTGAGCCTGTCGAAGGGCTGCCCTTTTCTTCAAGAAGTAAAGGGCTTCGACAAGCTCAGCCCGAACGGGTGTCGGGACATCTGCTGATCGCTCTGCTAATCGCAGTGCTACTTTCCTGGTTGTTTGTGACGACGCCCGCGCTGGCCCAAGCTGCTCCTGCCGCACCCGCAACCCCCGTCGATAATGGCGGCGCGCTGACCCGCGCGATGGGCGCGATTTCGGGCGAGGGTCGCCCGCTGTCGCTGTCGCTCCAGATCCTCGTCCTGATGAGCCTGCTGTCGGTGCTGCCGTCGCTTGTGCTCATGATGACCAGCTTCACGCGCATCATCATCGTCCTGTCGATCCTGCGCCAGGCGCTGGGATTGCAGCAGACGCCGCCCAATCAGGTGCTGGTGGGCCTCTCACTCTTCCTCTCCCTGTTCGTGATGCGCCCCGCGATCGACCAGATCAACGCGCAGGCGTTCGATCCCTACGGCAAGGGCCAGATCAGCATCGAGGAAGCGGTCGGCCGGTCGGGCAAGGTGCTTCACGGCTTCATGGCCAAGCAGACGCGCGAGACGGACCTTAAGCTCTTCGCCAACCTCGCCGAAACGCCCGCCTTCCGTTCGCCTGCCGACATTCCCTTTTCGATCCTGCTCCCGGCGTTCGTGACAAGCGAACTGAAGACCGCGTTCCAGATCGGCTTCATGATCTTTCTGCCGTTCCTGATCATCGATCTTGTCGTTGCCTCCACGCTCATGGCGCTCGGCATGATGATGCTGTCGCCGACTATCATCTCCATGCCGTTCAAGCTGCTGCTGTTCGTGCTGGTGGATGGCTGGGCGCTGACGATGGGCTCGCTTGCCGGGTCGTTTGCGACGTGACGGACGCGCACTCCCTTTTTCCGTTCGCCCTGAGCCTGTCGAAGGGCGTGGCTGAGCTTGTCGAAGCCTGTGAACCAGCCTCGCCAAGCTCGGCTAACGGCTTCGACAAGCTCAGCCCGAACGGAGCAGGGGTCGTGGAGTAGGGGGCATGGAAAACGCCGACTTCTTCATGGGCCTAGCCCAACAGGCGCTCTGGATCACCGCGCTCGCCGCCGCGCCCATCCTGATCCCAGCGCTGATCGCGGGCGTCCTCATCGGCATGGTACAGGCCGCGACCTCGATCAACGAACAGACGCTAAGCTTCATCCCAAAGATCATCGTCGTGGGCGGCATGCTGGTGCTGTTCGGCGGGTCGATCCTCGTCCTCATCGCAGACTTCACCCGCGAGATATTCGAACGCATCCCGGACCTGCTGCAATGATCGCGCCGGGCTTCGCGAATGTGGAGACGCAGCTCTGGATCTGGCTGATCGCCATGATCCGTCCGGGCGCGGCCTTCATCGCGGCGCCCGTGTTCGGCGCGCCCTCCGTACCGCTGCCGCTGCGCTTCATCCTCTCGCTCGCCCTGGGCCTCGCCGCGCTCAACAGCGTCACCATCCAGCTACCCCAGGACGGCATCGCCAGTTTTGCAGGCGTGATGCTGGTCATGGGCGAAGTGCTGGCCGGGCTCGCCATGGGCTTTGCGGTGCAGATCGGCTACGCCGCCGCCTTCGTCGCAGGCGAGGCGATCGGCAACACGATGGGCCTGAACTTCGCCGCCATGGTCGATCCGTCGTCGGGTCAGGCGACGCAAGCGGTCGGCACTTTCCTCTCTATTCTCGCCACCTTCCTGCTGCTCGGCATGGACGGCCACCTGATGCTCGCGAGCTTCGTGGTGCAAAGCTACAAGGCGCTGCCGCCGGGCGATGCGATGCTCAGCAATGATGCGGTCTGGCACCTCGTCCAGTTCGGCGGCTCGCTGCTTGGCGCGGGCGTGACGATCGCGCTGCCGGTCGGCTTCGCGCTGGTGCTGGTGCAGATCATCATGGGGATGCTTGCCCGCAGCGCCCCGTCGCTCAACCTCTTTGCCGTGGGCATGCCCGTCGCCGTGATGGCGGGCCTGATCCTGCTCGCCATCGCTGCGCCGATCATGGGCGAGGGGCTGACCGCCGCGCTCAAGGCTGGGCTGGACCAGGCCCAGTCGATCGCGGAGGGCCGCTGAGATGGCCGGGGACAATGGCGGCGGCGAAAAGACCGAAAAGCCGACACAGAAGAAATTGCAGGACGCCGCCAAGAAGGGCGACATCCTCCAGTCCAAGGAACTGGCGACCGCGCTGGTAGTGATGGCCGGGATCGGCTGGATCGCCGTCACAGGCCCGTCGATCGTCGAATCTTTGTCCCAGATGCTGATCGAGGCGCTGCGCTTCCGGCGCGAGGACATCATGGACTTCGCACCCGCCGCGCGCGGCATGAGCTTGCTCACCGGCATCGCCCTGCCGGTCGGCGGCATATTGCTGGCGACGACGCTCGCCGCCATCGCTGGGCCCGCGATCCTCGGCTCGCTCGGCTTCCGCCCCGGCGCCTTTGCGCCCAAGGCGTCGAAGCTCAACCCGGCCGCCGGCCTCAAGCGCATCTTCGGTATGCAGGGCCTCATCGAACTGATGAAGTCGATCGCCAAGGTCGCGCTGCTCGGCTCCATTGGCGTCTGGCTGATCTGGGACCGGCTGACCGCGATCATCGGCCTTGGCTCGTCCGGCCTTGCTCCTGCCATGTCGGAGCTTGGCAACATGTTCATCATGACCTGCCTCATCATGGCGGGCGGCCTGTTCCTGATCGCTGGCATCGACGTGCCCGCGCAAATCATGCAGCGTTCCAAGCGCCTTGGCATGAGCAAGCAGGACATCAAGGACGAACATAAGGAGAACGAAGGCTCGCCCGAACTCAAAGGCCATATCCGCCGCCGCCAGTTCGAGGTATTGAGCGGATCGACGCGCCAGGCGGTGGCCGAAGCTAGCGTGATCATTACCAACCCGACCCACTTCGCCGTCGCCTTGCGCTACAAGCCTGGGCAGGACGCAGCGCCGGTCGTGGTGGCCAGGGGCTGCGACGCGATCGCCGCAGCCATTCGTGAGCTTGCCGACGAGAACGGCGTCACGGTGCTACAATATCCCGACCTCGCCCGCGCCATCTACTTCACCTCGCGCGCGGGGCAGATCGTCAATGAAGGGCTCTACATGGCGGTTGCGACCATCCTCGCCTTCGTCTTCCGCGTGGAAAACCGGATGGCGAGCGAGATGGACCGGCCCTTCATCAACGTGCCCGACGATCTGCGCTTCGATGCGGAAGGGCGGAAGCTGTAAGCGTTAAGCTGTCTACCACCGTTCGCCCTGAGCCTGTCGAAGCCTGTCCTGAGCGCCTGCTGCAAGCGGGCAGTCGAAGGGGGCTTTTCTTCTTCTAGGAGGAGAGGGCTTCGACAAGCTCAGCCCGAACGGGAACTGGGGCCTTTTAATGATAGTCGCCATGCCACCCCCAAAAAAATTCTCAAGGTGAACTAAATCTTAGGCATTGCTGGCCGTATTATATTCATGGGGACGCATTAGGATGGTGCGTCATGAACGAATATGCATCGCGCAGCGACTTAACGCAGGTTGATCGGGTGTCACCCCGAGCGCCCGCGCCCCTGCGCGCGGTTCAACCGGTTTCCTCCACGCAGCAGGCCGCGCCGGACATGGATGAGAACAAGGCCGCGCCCCGTGCCCCGGCCGAAGTTATCGCGCCATTGTCCGATGATGATCTCGCGAGCGCAGCGGAATATGCCAAGATGCATGCGCGTGTTGCCGACATATTGGCGCAACTGCGATCCACCAGCACGGAAAGCTCGCTCGATGGCGCGGAGGCGGACATGCAGGCCTTGCTGCCCGCGCCGATGATCCTCGTGCCGCTTCCGCCCGCGTCGAAGGAAGCGATCGAAAGCGCCGTCATGCTGGGCAAGCGCATCGCTGAACAGGCAAGCTACGCCCATGCTGCCCAGGCGCACATGAAGCGCGGCATGGTCGATCAACTGCTGTCAGCAGGGTAAGAGGCGCAAGGCGGATATTTCGCCGCCTTGAAAATCATTCCTAAAGGTCTTCGCCCTACTGCCGTTCTCACTTTCGAAAGGACGGACGATGGCATCGATCAGCAGCAGCATCTCGACGGCGCTCGGCGTTGGTTCCGGCATCGACACGTCCGCGCTGGTTTCCAGCCTGGTGAGCGCCACGCGCGATCCCAAGCAGAAGATGATCACCGACCGGCAGAGCGCCAACAATGCGCGGATTTCGGCGCTCGCCTCTGCCTCCAGTTCGCTCGATACCTTCGCCGATGCGCTGAACAGCCTGCTCGCGGGCACCGGCTATGCGGGCAACCCTGCTTCCAATGATCCGAGCATTGCAGGCGTAGCCCTGCTGCCCGGCGGCACGCCCAAGCTGCCCGCCCAGCTTGAAGTGCGTCAGCTCGCCGCGGCGCAGACCATTGCTTCGACGCCGGTTGCGGGCGCGACTGCCTCGACGGTGCTGGGTGCAGGCAGCTTCTCGCTCAAGGTCGGCGCTGGTGCGGCTGTCCCGATCACGCTCGCCGCTGGCGCCACCTATGCCGATCTTGCCGCCGCCATCAACGCGTCGGGCACCGGCGTGAACGCCAGCGTCATCACCGACAATCAGGGCACGCGCCTCGTCATGAAGGGCGCGACGGGGGCCGCCAACAGCTTCACCTTCACCAACACATCCTCGCCTGCCAATGCTGCGCTGGACGCCTTCACCTGGGATGGTGCGGCTGGCGGCATGACCCGGCAGGTGCAGGCGCAGGATTCGATCATCCGCCTCGATGGCGTGGAACAGCGTTACAGCAGCAACACCATCGACACCGCGATCGCCAATCTGCGCATTGACCTCAACAAGGCCGCGCCGGGCACCAACGTCACGCTGGCGACGACGCAGCCGACCACCACCATGCGCGACCTGATGGTGGAGTTCGTTGACGCATACAACACGCTGATGAAGGCTCTCAACACCGCCACGGCGAAGGGCGCGGATTCCTCCAACGCCGGGCCGCTGAACGGCGAATCATCGGTGCGCGACATGAAGCGGCAGCTGTCGCAGATGACCTCGGCGGTGCTTGCGCCCAGCGGCGCGTACACGACGCTGTCCTCGATCGGTGTCAGCACGAACCGCGACGGTACGCTGAAGCTCGACACCGCCGCGCTCGACAAGGCACTGTCTACCGATGCGGCCGGGATTACGCAGATGCTTAACCCTGCGGTTAAGTCCGACACCATGCCGGGCCTTGCTGGCCTGATGGACGGGGTGCGCGACAAGATCCAGCAGAAGGACGGCGCGCTCGCGTCGGCCAAGACGAAATATGAAAAACTGGCCGAAAGCCTCAGCGAGCAGCTCGACAAGCTCAATGAGCAGATGACCGATTACCAGGCGCAGCTGTCCAAGGTCTACACCAACATGGAAAAGCGGCTTTCAGCGTTCAAGGCGACGCAGACCTATCTCGAGCAGCAGGTCGCCATGTGGACCAAGAGCGATAATTGATAACAGGGGTCTTATAAGATGTTCTACTCTCAGCAGGGCTATGCAGGCAATCGCGCGGCGCGCGGCTATGCGGCGGTTCATTCGGGCAGCCGGATCGAAGGCGCGACGCCCCATGCCCTGGTCAAGGTGCTGTTCGACGAGCTGCTGATCGCCTTGGAAGCCACCGCACTTGCTGAACGCAACAACGACCGGCTGAAGGTTTCCGACAAGCAGGCCCGCGCCATGTCGATCCTGATCGCGCTGGAATCCAGCCTCGACTTCGACAAGGGCGGCGACATCGCCATGGGCTTGGCGCAAATCTACCGCGAAGCCCGCCGCCTGCTGTTGCTGAGCTTCAAGGAACGCTCGCATGAGCATGCCGAACAGGCCCGCGACATCATCGCCGAAATCGCCGACGCCTGGAACCAGATCGGCTGACCAACGCCCCCCGCAGCCGTCATCCCAGCGAACGCTGGGATCTCAGGCGATAGGGCACAAACTAGCCTCACCAGATTCCAGCCTACGCTGGGATGACGATCATGGAACGCGGGCTTGCACCACCCAAGCGCCCCTAGTATAGGCAGCGCTCGCAAAGGGCGGCCCGGCGGGGGCCGCCTTTTTGCGTTTTGAGACTTTTTCATCAGCCCCAGCGAAGGGAGGGCCACCATGTCGATTACGCCGCTCATGCCCGTTTACCCCCGGTGCGATGTCCGTCCGGTGCGAGGCGAGGGCTGCTATCTGATCGGCGAGCATGGCGAACGCTATCTCGACTTCGCCAGCGGTATCGCGGTCAATCTGCTCGGCCATGGCCACCCGAAGCTGGTGAAGGCGATCGCCGATCAGGCCGCCACGCTGATGCACACATCGAACCTCTACGGCATGCCGCTGGGCGAGAAGTTCGCGCAGCGCCTGGTCGATTCGACCTTTGCCGACACGGTCTTCTTCACCAATTCGGGCGCGGAAGCAGTGGAGTGCGCGATCAAGACCGCGCGCCGCTACCATTATGCCAATGGCGAGGCGCACCGGCACAAGATCATCAGCTTCGACAACGCCTTCCACGGCCGCACGCTGGGAACCATCTCCGCGACGAGCCAGCCCAAGATGCGCGATGGCTTCGAACCGCTGCTGCCCGGCTTCACCGTTGTGCCGTTCAACGATGTGGCGGCGGCCACCGCTGCCGTCGATGACAACACGGCGGGCTTCCTGGTCGAAACCGTGCAGGGCGAGGGCGGCGTCACGCCCGCCACGCAGGAGTTCCTCGCTGGCTTGCGCAAGCTATGCGACGAGAAGGGCATGCTGCTCATCCTTGACGAAGTGCAGTGCGGTTACGCCCGTACCGGCACCTTCTTCGCCCATGAGCAATATGGCGTGAACCCCGACATCATGGCCGTCGCCAAGGGCATCGGCGCAGGCTTCCCGCTCGGCGCCTGCCTCGCCACCGAGGAAGCGGCCAAGGGCATGGTGTTCGGCACGCACGGCTCCACTTATGGCGGCAACCCGCTCGCCATGGCGGTCGGCATGGCCGTGCTGGACGAGGTGCTGGGCGAGGGCTTCCTCGACCATGTGAACAGCATCGGCGCGCGCCTGCGTTCGGCGCTGGAGCAGCTCATCCCCAATCACGACATGTTCGAGGATGTGCGCGGCCTTGGCCTGATGCTCGGCGTCAAGCTCAAGGACAGCGCCGACGCCCGCAATTTCGTGACGCATCTGCGCGACAATCACGGGCTGCTGGTGGTGTCGGCGGGGCAGAATGTCGTCCGCATCCTGCCGCCGCTCGTCATTGACGAAAGCCATGTCACCGAATGCATCGAGAAGCTGTCCGCTGGCGCGCGCAGCTTTGCGGAGGCGGCAGCGGCTTAGACATTAATCTCCGTTCGCCCTGAGCGAAGTCGAAGGGTCATGCCGAGCGCAGCGAGGTGCCTTCGCTTCGCTCAGGGCAGGACTTCGACTTCGCTCAGTCCGAACGGACCAGGGGAAATTGCATGACCAGACATTTCCTGACTCTCTCCGACGCAGGCGGCGATGCGCTCGCCGCCATGCTCGCTGACGCCATTGATCGGAAGGCCGCCCGCAAGGCCCTGCCCAAGGGGCAGGTCGATGCCGACGCGCCGCTCGCCGGGCACACGCTGGCGATGATCTTCGAAAAGAACAGCACCCGCACCCGCGTCAGCTTCGACATGGCGATCCGCCAGCTCGGCGGCACCTCGCTCATCCTTGATGGAGCGACCAGCCAGCTTGGCCGAGGCGAAAGCATCGCGGACACCGCCCGGGTCCTTTCCCGCATGGTCGACATCATCATGATCCGCACCGATGATCATGCCAAGATCGAGGAAATGACGCGGCACGCCACCGTCCCGGTGATCAACGGCCTCACCGACCTGTCGCACCCGTGCCAGGTCATGGCGGACCTGCTGACCCTGGCCGAACATGGCGTCGCCTTGCCGGGCAGCCAATGGGCATGGCTCGGCGACGGCAATAATGTCCTCCACTCGATCATCGAAGCAGCGGGCCTGTTCAAGTTCGACCTGCGCATCGCGGTGCCCCACGGCTATGAGCCGGACCATGCCTTCATCAAGCAAGCGCAGGCACAAGGCGCTGGCATCACGCTCACCCGAGATCCTGTAGAAGCGGTCGCAGGCGCCGACGCCGTCGTCACAGATACCTGGATTTCCATGGGCCAGGCGCATGCGGACGAGAAGCTGAAGGCGATGATGCCCTATCAGGTCACCGAAGCATTGATGGCGAAGGCCAAGCCCGGGGCCAAGTTCCTCCACTGCCTCCCCGCCCATCGCGGTGAAGAGGTCGTGCCGGAGGTTATCGACGGTCCCCAGTCGCTGATCTGGGACGAAGCGGAAAACCGCATCCACGCGCAAAAGTCCGTGCTGCTCTGGGCGGCGGGCCGTCTTGGTTGAGTTTGCCGGACATGTTCCTATCTAGCAGCGAACCGGCCGGGCGTTAGCGTTCGGCCGCCGCTTATATTCCCGCCCTTTGCTGCGGGACGAACGGAGCTTGTCTTGAATTCAACCGATATCGACCAGGCCTTGGGCTTCACCATCCCGTCGCGCCACGCGCGCGGCCGCATCCTGCGCCTTGGTCCGGTGCTGGACGATGTGCTCGCCGCCCACGCCTATCCGCCGCCGGTGGAAAGGCTGCTCGCCTCGGCGCTGGTCCTTGCGGCGTTGCTCGGATCGACGCTGAAGGATGCAGGCGGCCAATTGACGCTCCAGGCGCATAACGAACATGGCGTCGTCAGCCTGCTCGTCGCCGATTACAAGGGCGGCGAAGTGCGCGGCTATGCCAAGTTCGACGCTGACCGGCTGGCGGAGCTGGGGCCCGACCCGACGCTCTTTGGTCTCTTCGGCAAGGGCTTCCTCGCCATCACCTTCGACCAGGCGGTCACGGGCGAGCGCTATCAAGGCATCGTCCCGCTCGACGGGGCGTCGCTTGCCGAAGCTGCGGAACATTATTTCTTCCAGTCCGAACAGATCCCCAGCATCGTGCAGATCGCCGTCCGCCACGAAGCGGGGCAGGGCTGCTTCGCCGCGGGCATGCTGCTCCAGCATTTGCCTGAGGGGGAGGTGGGCCGCGAACGCCTGCACACACGGCATGATCATCCCGAATGGGAACATGTAAAGGCGCTCGCGGTCACGTTAAGTGACCAGGAACTGACCAATGACGCGCTGCCGCTGACCGACGTCGTCTGGCGGCTCTTCCATGAGGAAGAGGTCGTCCGCGTGACGGAGCCCGTCAGCCTCAGCAAGGGTTGCCGTTGCGACCTTGCGCATATCCGCAGCGTCATCGGCCGTTTCCCGGCGGAAGAGCGGGCGGAAATGGCCGATGGCCAAGGGGTTATCGGTGTGGACTGCGCCTTTTGCTCGCGCCTTTTTCCGGTTTCACTGGACAGTTTCGCGCAAGGCTGACACGATTCGATTGCAATTTCGGGGAAGGTCGATGCTCTAGCGGGGGCTGGCGCTATCAACAGGCCGCATTTGGGTGCATGGAAGGCATGAGCCGTCCTGCATGGCGAGCCGCTTTTTCCGGAGTCCGCGATGAAATACGGGGGCTATCGAATGACGTCAGGTCTGCGTGCCATGGGCGCGGCCGCTGCAATGCTGATCGGGGCGTTGCCGGTTGCCTCGCAGGCGCTTTCCAAACCACCACTTCTGGGGCTGGAACCAGGGGAATGGGAATTGCGTGAGCGGCCGGAGGAGGGCGGCAAGGGCGACACAAGCCGGATCTGCCTTGCCGACATTCGCCAGTTGATCCAGCTTCGCCATGGCCGCAACAGCTGCAAGAGGCTGACGGTCGATGAGGCCGCGAAACGGCTGGTCGTCAGTTACGAATGCGGCGGGGCGGGGAGCGGCCGCACCGACCTGCGCGTCGAAACCCCGCGCCTGGTGCAGATCCAGTCCCAGGGCATCGCCGGGGGCGCGCCTTTTTCCTTCAGCATGGAAGGACGGCGTGTCGGCGCCTGCCGTTGACCAGCCCGCTTGCGCCAGCGCTTCGGCGGGGGTAGCGCGACTCCATGGCTCTCAATGATGCAAAAACAGCGGTGGTCCTGCTATCGGGCGGGCTGGACTCGATGGTCGCGGGCGGCTTGGCGCGCGAGGCGGGCTATGATCTGGTGGCGCTTACCATCGACTATAATCAGCGGCATCGCGTCGAACTCCAGGCTGCGGCCCGCATCGCCACGGCGCTCGGAGTGCGGCGGCACATCGTCCTTCCGCTCGATCTTACCGCTTTCGGCGGCTCGGCGTTGACGGCGGACATGCCGGTGCCCAAGGATGGCGTCGGCACGGGCATTCCCAACACCTATGTGCCCGCGCGCAACACGATCTTCCTGTCGCTGACGCTCGGCTTGGCGGAAGTCTCGGGAGCAAGCGATATCTTCATCGGCGTCAATGCGCTCGATTATTCCGGCTATCCCGATTGCCGCCCGGAGTTCATCGACGCCTTCCAGCATCTGGCATCGCTCGCCACCAAGGCAGGCGTCGAAGGCAATCCCGTCCGGATCAATGCGCCGCTCCAGCATATGAGCAAGGCCGACATCGCGCGCGAAGCGAACCGGCTGGGGCTCGACGCGGGCATGAGCTGGTCCTGCTACGACCCCGCGCCCGATGGCCAGCATTGCGGCCTGTGCGACAGCTGCCGCCTTCGCTCCAAGGGTTTTGAGGAAGCGGGCCTGCCCGATCCCACCCGCTACGCGGTCAGGCCATAGGGGGCCGGTCGATGAGCTATGCCGTCAAGGAAATGTTCCTGACGCTTCAGGGCGAAGGGGTGCATAGCGGCCGCCGCGCCGTCTTCCTGCGCTTCGCCGGTTGCAATCTCTGGACCGGGCGCGAAGAGGACAGGCGCAAGGCCGTGTGCCAGTTCTGCGATACCGATTTCGTCGGCACCGATGGCGATGGCGGGGGCAAGTTCGCCGATGCGCAAGCGCTCGCCGACGCGGCGCTCGCCTTTTGGGCCGCTGGCGAAGAAGGCCGCTACATCGTCATGACGGGCGGCGAGCCCATGTTGCAGGTTGACGACGCCCTGATCGACGCGCTCCACGCCCATGGCTTCACCATCGCCATCGAAAGCAACGGCACGATCCCGGCGCATCCCGGTATCGATTGGGTCTGCATTAGCCCTAAGGCAGGCAGCGACGTCGTTCAGCGCAGCGGCAATGAACTGAAGCTGGTGTGGCCGCAGCCGGGCAGGGGCCACAGCATCGCCGACGTGGAGGCAATGGAAGGCTGGGCCTTCGACAACCTGCTGATCCAACCCCTCGACAGCGCCGACGCGGCAGCGAACATGCAGGCGGCAATCGATCTCGTCATGGCGCGGCCGAAATGGCGGCTAAGCCTTCAATCGCATAAATATCTGGGGCTTAGGTAAGGATCGCGCTGAAGCTAAACATCTCCCCGCTCGCCCTGAGCTTGTCGAAGGGCTCTACTTCTTAAAAAGAAGAGAAGGGCTTCGACAAGCTCAGCCCGAACGGGTTAAAGTGCAATGCTCACTAGATAGAACAAAAGAGCGGAGCCCTAACAGCCCCGCTCCCCGTCTCACATCACTTAGCCGCGACCTTCTGCTCATAAGCCACCTGGCATTCCGGCCGCAGCTTGTCCTTCTTCCAGCATTTCTTATCGAACGAAGGCAGCGTCAACGCATAGCTGCGCCCCGGATCGCCGTAAAATTGCTCGCCCGCCAGCACCAGCGACTTCTTGATGGAGCCCAGCCCCGTGCGCGCCACTTCATGCAGTGACCCGCGATTGGCGAAGATCGCCTGCCGCCCGACCTGGGCCGCCGCCTGGCAGAAACCGCGCTGCGCCTGCACCGTCGAATAGCCCGAATAGATGCGCGTGCCATATCGATCCGACGCCGACTGGCCGGGCTTGCCCTTGCCGACGGTGCGCTGGAAATAGCCGAGCAGCACCGACTGCGCCGAATCCATCTCCGCGTCATGATGCGCGATCATCGCGTTGTAATTGCTGATCGACAGCAGCGTCGGCTCGAACTGGCACTGGAGCGCCGCCACATTGAGCGCAGCGCGCAGGTTCCACACCAGCCCGGCCTTGATCTCCTCCGCCGTCGCACCCGGCAGGCCAAGCGCCGTCGCCGCTTCAGCATCAGTCAGGGGCGGCGCGGAGAAGTCTGGCGGCGACCAGAAGAACTGAGCAGCGGCGGGCTGCGCGAACAGCGGCGCAGCAGCGAGCATCAACCCGGAACAGATCCGGCGCAGGGTGGAACTGGATCGCATGACTTCCCCTTTATGGATGACGGCTTCTTGAAATGACGGTCGGGCAGGGCTTTGCTTATCCTATGCCTTGCCGACCGCGCCTGTATTGCGCCTGAACGCCTTGATCCTTCTATTGATCCGAAAGCACTTCGGCCTCGCCCTGCGCCCCATTGGCAGGGGCAGACGACGCCTCAGGCGCGGCGGCCGCGCTGTTATTGCTTGCCGCAGATGACAGGGCCGCGGACGGCGCTTCGCTCTGAACGCCGTCCAGGTCGGTCATGGCGTCGGTCGTCGTGCCGTCGACAACCTCTAGATCCTTCATCTGGACCGTGTTGCCCGTCTTGTCGTCCTTGCCGCATGCCGTCAGCGCGGTGCATCCGGTCAGCAGCAGGGCAGTAAAGATCATCCTCGCTTTGCAGCGCATCCGGGTCTCCCAAACATATGATGCCCGGCGGCCCCCACCCGGCGAAGGCGCGACCCTAGCCGCCCGCCCCGCATTGCTCAACCCCCGCGCCACAGCCCCGCAGCCGGCCGAGAAAGGCAGGAAAATGCGACTTCAGCGCCGCGTCGAGATCGGCCATCGACGCCTTTTTCCTCAATGCCGCGATGCTGGTGACGGGATATTCCGCAAGGCCGCACGGCACGATGCCCCCGAAATGCGACAGGTCGGGGGCCACGTTGATCGAAAAGCCATGCAGCGTCACCCATCGCCGCACCCGGATGCCCAGCGCGCCGATCTTCGCCTCGCGCCCGTTCAGGTCATCGGTCCAGATGCCGATCCGCCCCTCCGCCCGCCGCGCCGCGATGCCGAGGTCGCCCAGCGCATCGATCATCCACCCCTCCAGATGATGGACGAAATTGCGCACGTCCTTGCCCCGTCCGCCCAAGTCGATGTTGAGATAGCCGATCCGCTGCCCCGGCCCATGATAGGTATAGCGCCCGCCACGCCCCGCATCATGCACCGGAAAGCGCGGGTCGATTAGCTCGGCCGGATCAGCGCTCGTCCCAGCCGTATAGAGCGGCGGATGCTCCAGCAGCCACACCCGCTCGCCCGCCTCGCCTGCAAAGATCGCCGCCGCCCGCGCCTCCATGTCGGCAAGCGCCTGCGGGTAATCGACCATCGCCGAATCGACCCGCCATTCGATCTGGTCGGCCCCGGCCGGCGGAGGGGGAGAGGATGACATGGCACTTCCTTGACTTGGGCGAGGGGAGCGATCAAGTCTCCCCCGGATTTTTGAGCACGGGTGAAGGCGAAGATATGACGGCGATGTCGATCGGCAAGGCATGGGAAGAAGCGGTCGCCTTCGTCGCGCGCGAACGCAGCCTGCTCTTCCCCGTCGCCCTGCTCTTCGTAGCGCTGCCGGGCCTCATCCTTCAGGAGGTGACCCCGCCCGAACTCGCCACCTGGCGCATGGACAAGGGCGCCATGCCCGACATCCCGGCCAGCTTCATGCTCTCGACGCTGATTGGCGTCATCATCATCTGGTTCGGCTCGCTCGCCCTCTTCGCCCTGGCGCTCAGGCCCGGCATCAGCGTCGGCGAAGCGCTGCGGCTGAGCTTCGCGCGCCTGCCCGTGCTGCTCGGCACCGCGCTTGTTGTGATCGGCGTCCTGCTTGGCATAGCCATCGTCGGCATGATCGTCGTCGTCGCCTTCTCCATGGTGGCAAAGCCCGTCGCCGCAGCCCTCGCCGCGTTGCTGGTGACCGCTGGCGGTGCCGTCATGCTCTTCGCCAGCGTCCGCCTGCTGCTGCTCAATCCGGTGGTGATCGACGGTTATGAAGGCGTCATGGCCTCGCTCCGCCACAGCTGGGCGCTCACGCGCGGCCATTTCTGGCGGCTGCTCGGCTTCATCCTGGTGCTGACGCTGCTCTCCGCCATCGTCGGTTCGGCCGCGCAAGTCATATTCGGCCTGTTCGGTCGCCTCGTCGCCGGAGCCGACGGCGCGCGCCTCGTCGGCGGCGTCGCGGCAGCTGTCGTTTCGACCGTGGTGCAGGTCTACATGCTCGTCATGCTCGCCCGCCTCTACCGTCAGGCGGAGGCGGGCTGACCCAGCATCGGCATATGCGGCGCCGCATCAGCGCTCAATAATCCGGCCAAGCGAGGATCAGCAAAGACCTCTATCTCGCGCTTGTAGGGCACGAACCCCGCCCGCTGATAAAAGCCGAGCGCGCCCGGACTATCCAAGGTGCAGCTATGCACCCAGAAGCGGCGCACCTCCTTGCGCCACGCGAGCGACTTCGCCTGCGCCATCAGCCACGCCCCGAACCCCTTGCCAGTCAACTCGGGCACAAGGCCGAGGAAGCTCAATTCGCAGTCAGGCAGCGCCCGGAAATCCAGCTCCAGCAATCCCACCTCCACACCCCGCGGATCGGTGATCGCAAAGATTTGCACCGCCGGGTCATGGATAATCGCCGTTAGCTCCGCATCGCTCATCACAAGGCGCGAAAACCAGAGCCAAGGCTCCCCCACCCGCCGGAACAGCGCGCGATAAGCGTCCGGCGCGGGCGCCTTCCAAGGCACCAACCTTAACGGAGCAGGCGGAATAGGCGCTGGCCGGGGACGCTCAACCATCTCCAGATAGGTGACGATCGTCGCAATCTGGTCAGTGGCGACCGGCGTCAGGGACATGGCGCGTCAGCTCCAGCTCGCCATCGGTGGCAGGCTCATCAAAATGGCGTCCACATTGCCGCCCGTTTTCAACCCGAACAGCGTCCCCCGGTCATGCACTAGGTTGAACTCTGCATAGCGCCCGCGCCATTCCAGCATCGTGGCGTAATCCTGCTCGCTCCAGCTTTCGCCCATCCGCCGCCGCACGATCGGCGGAAACGCCTTCAGGAACGCCTCGCCCACCGATCGAGTAAAGGCAAAATTCGCCTCGAACCCGGCATCATCCTCGCACTCCAGATGATCGTAGAAGATGCCGCCAACGCCGCGATGCACGCCGCGATGGGGGATGAAGAAATAGTCGTCGGCCCAAGCCTTGAAGCGGGGATAATAGTCCGCATCATGCGCGTCGCAGGCCGCCTTGAACGCGCCATGAAAGCTCGCCGTATCCTCGTCCCGGGGCAGGGGAGGGTTAAGGTCCGCGCCCCCGCCAAACCAGCTTTTCGCCGTGACTAGATAACGCGTGTTCATATGCACCGCTGGCACATGCGGATTGGCCATATGCGCGACCAGGCTGATCCCCGTCGCGAAGAAGGTCGGATTGTCGCCCGCGCCATGGATGGTCTTGGCGAAATCCGGCGCGAACTCGCCCGAGACGGTGGAGACATTCACCCCGACCTTCTCGAAAATCTTGCCCTTCATAACCCCACGAACGCCGCCGCCGCCTTCGCCGGGGACTAGGCCTGGGGCTTCGCGATCCCAGGGCGTGTAGATAAAGGAAGCATCGCTCCCCGCTTCGCGCTCGATCGCCTCGAACTCCGCGCAGATGCGGTCGCGCAGCGATTCGAACCAGTTACGGGCGGCTTGCTGCTGGGGATTGAGGTGCAATGTCATCGGGCTGGTCTCGATCATTGGGGGAATTGGCCAGTCTGGCGAAGGGCCTCGGCAACCGCGATGCCCGTGGAAACGGCGATATTCAAGGACCGGAATCCTGCCGCCATCGGGATTCGCACGCGCAGGTCAGCCATGTCCCGCACCTTGTCCGGCACACCCGCGCTTTCCGATCCCATCAGCAACACGTCATTGCCTTCGAAACGGACCTGGGGCAGCGGCTGCGACGCATGGCTGCTCATCAGCACCAGACGGCGGCCCTCTCTGCGCCGGACATCATCGAACGCGTCGAAATTGGCATGGCGAGTCACCTCCGCCGATGCGCCATAATCCATCGCGGCGCGCTTCAGCTTGGCGTCGGAAAAGGCGAATCCCATCGGCATGATGATGTCCACGGGGACGGAAAAACAGGCGGCAAGGCGCAGGATGGCGCCGACATTCCCCGCAATCTCGGGTTGGTAAAGAGCGATACGCATGGCCTGCGCATAAAGCAGCAGGGCAAATTGTCATAGCCATGGCCAGTTTGCTGTTGGCAAAGAAGCTACAGTGGGTCTATCAGGCCCGCGAACCACGCCAGGGGGAAAGGCGGGGCCCATATTCCGTGGGCGCCGTGGCTTCTCCGATAATCAGGGTCGGCAACGGCAATGTGGCGGGTAACAGGGACGTCTTTGCAAGGGTTGAGGTGCATGGCGAGCGTTGAACATACGGACAGCCAAGGTCTATCCGGCGAAGGTGGAGTGCGTCGTCGCGACTTCATCAATATCGCCGCAGTAAGCTTCGCGGGGGTCGGGGCTGTTGCCGTCGTCATTCCGCTCGTCGATCAGATGAATCCCAGCGCGGACGTGCTGGCGCTGGCATCGACCGAAGTCGATATCTCCTCGATCCAGCCGGGTCAGGCGATCAAGACGACGTTCCGGTCGCAGCCGCTTTTCGTGCGTCACCTGACGGACAAGGAAATCGCTGAAGCCGACAAGGTCGACGTTTCCGGCCTGCGCGATCCGCAGACGCTGGAAGAACGCACCGTGGATGGCAAGAAGCAGTGGCTGGTCACCATGGGCGTGTGCACCCATTTGGGCTGCGTGCCGCTGGGCGCTGGCGAGGGTGAGAATAAGGGTGAATTTGGCGGCTATTTCTGCCCCTGCCACGGTTCGTCCTACGACACGGCGGCCCGCATTCGTAAGGGTCCCGCGCCCAAGAACCTGGAAGTTCCGAAGTTCGCCTTCACTTCCGACACCGCCATTCTCGTAGGCTGAGGTAAGAAACCATGAGCTTTCCCTGGGCTGAGCATTATACTCCCAAGCATCCCGCGATGCAGTGGATCGACGAGAAGCTGCCGCTTCCGCGCCTCGTCTACAACGCGATCGGCGCCGGTTATCCGGTCCCGCGCAACCTCAATTATTTCTGGAACTTCGGTGTTCTCGCTGGCCTTGCGCTGGTGATCCAGATCGTCACCGGCGTGATCATGGCCATGCATTATGGCGCGAACACGCTGGTTGCTTTCGGCACCGTTGAACAGACGATGCGCGACGTGAATGCGGGCTGGCTGATGCGCTATGCGCATGCCAACGGTGCCAGCTTCTTCTTCATCGTCGTTTATCTCCACATCTTCCGCGGCCTTTTCTACGGTTCCTACAAGGCGCCTCGTGAAATGGTCTGGCTGCTTGGCCTCGTCATCTTCCTTCTCATGATGGCTACCGCCTTCATGGGCTATGTGCTTCCCTGGGGGCAGATGTCCTATTGGGGTGCGAAGGTGATCACCGGCCTGTTCGGCGCGATCCCGGTTGTGGGTGAGCCGATCCAGACCTGGCTGCTCGGCGGCTTTGCTCCTGGCAACGCCTCCTTGAACCGCTTCTTCTCGCTGCACTTCCTGCTGCCCTTCGTGATCGCGGGTGTCATCATCCTGCACATCTGGGCGCTGCACATTCCGGGTTCGTCGAACCCGACCGGCGTGGAAGTGAAGGGTCCGCAGGACACCGTGCCTTTCCATCCTTACTACACGGCAAAGGATGGTTTCGGGGTCGGCATATTCCTGATCCTCTTCTCGATCCTGCTGTTCTTCGCGCCGAACTATCTCGGCCACCCGGACAACTATATCGAAGCGAACCCGCTTTCGACGCCTGCGCACATCGTTCCTGAATGGTATTTCTGGCCCTTCTACGCGATCCTGCGCGCCTTCACCGTGGACTTTTTCTTTGTCCCCGCGAAGCTGCTGGGCGTGTTGGCGATGTTCGCTGCGATCCTGATGCTCTTCTTCCTGCCCTGGTTGGATACCTCGCCAGTGCGTTCGGGCAACTATCGCCCGACCTTCCGGAAGTTCTTCTGGATCCTGATCATCGACGTGCTGATCCTGGGCTATTGCGGCGGTGCTCCGGCGGAAGAACCCTATGTGATGATCTCCCAGATTGCGGGCGCTTATTATTTCGCTCACTTCCTGATCATCCTGCCGCTGATCTCGCGCTTTGAACGGCCGCTGCCGCTGCCGGGCTCGATCACGGAATCGGTGCTCAACCGTCATAACATCAAGGGCGAACAGGACGCGCTACCCGGCATGGGCGCAGATCCGCAGCCGTCGAACGCCGGCTAAGAGGGGACAAGATCAACATGGTTCGCATCGGCGCATTTCTCGTCGGCCTCTTCTTTGCTGGCTGGCTGCTGATCTCCTTCCTGGTGGGCGCGGTGGCTTATGTCTCCGAACCGCCTGCCAAGACGGTTGAGCATGAATTCCACAAGCATCCCAAGCATGTGGATTTCTCCTTCAACGGCCCGCTCGGCAAGTTCGACCAGGCTCAGCTGCAGCGCGGCTTCCAGGTGTTCAAGGAAGTCTGCTCGGCATGCCACAGCCTGAAGTTCGTCGCTTTCCGCGACTTGGCTGGCATCGGCTATAACGAGCCGGAAATTAAGGCGATCGCCAAGCAGTGGGCGATCAAGACGCCTGACGTCGATCCCAAGACGGGTGAGATGTCGACGCGTGAACCCGTTCCGGCTGACTATTTCCCCAAGCCCTTCGCGAATAATGTCGCGGCGGCTGCGGCGAACAACAATGCGATCCCGCCGGATCTCTCGCTCATGACCAAGGCGCGCCACGATGGCTCGGCCTATGTCTACTCGCTGATCACTGGCTATCAGAAGCAACCGGCTGAACTGCTCAAGCACTTCCCGGATGCCAAGACGCCGGAAGGCCTGCACTACAACCCCTATTTCGCCAACCTGAACCTTGCCATGGCGCCGCCGCTGACGGCTGATGGTCAGGTGACCTATGGTGACGGTACCAAGGCGAGCGTTGACCAGATGGCAAAGGACGTCGCGGCGTTCCTCACCTGGACGGCGGAACCGAAGCTTGAGAACCGCCGCCGTGCGGGTCTGGCGACCATCGTCTTCCTGCTGATCGCAACGGCGCTGGCCTACATGTCCTACCAGAATATCTGGGCCGACAAGAAGAAGGCCGCTGCCTGATCGGCGCTTGGCCGAGGGAATGAATAGGGAAGGGGCGCGGCGTCACGATGACACCGCGCCCCTTTTTCTTTGGGAGATCGTATGGACCTAGATGAACTCGCTGCAGTGGTGCGCACCATCCCCGACTTTCCAAAGCCCGGCATCCTGTTCCGCGACATCACGACGCTGCTTGCGGACGGTGGAGGCTTCTCCGCGCTCGTCAGTGGGCTGGCCGCGATCGCCCGGCCGCTCGACGCTGACATCGTGGTGGGCATCGAAGCGCGCGGCTTCGTGCTCGGCGCGGCGCTCGCCTATGCGCTGGGCCTCGGCTTCGTGCCCATCCGCAAGCCGGGCAAGCTGCCGGGCAAGACGGTCGGCATCGACTATGTGCTCGAATATGGCACCGACCGCCTGGAATTGCATGAAGGACAGATAGGGCAGGGCATGCGGGTCCTGCTGGTCGATGATCTCATCGCCACCGGCGGCACAGCTCTCGCCGCCGCCCAACTCCTCCGCGAACAAGGCGCCACCTTGCTCCTCGCCCTCTTCGCTATCGACCTTCCCGACCTCGGCGGCCGCACCGCCCTCGAAGCCGACGGCATCGCCACTGCCGCCCTTCTCAAATTCTGCGGCAATTAACGGTTTCCCTCATGCATTTTCCCCCAGCCGCGCCAAAATGCGAAAAAATCGCCGGAAAACGCATCCTCTTCATCATGGCGATCGAAGACGAATATGGCCCGCATCTGCGTTCCCGCTTCACACCGCTGATGACCGGCGTAGGCCCTGTCGAAGCCGCCATCTCAACGACAATGGCGCTCCAGCAGCTTCAGCAGCATGACGCACTGCCCGACCTCGCCGTGTCACTGGGCTCCGCCGGGTCGCGTGTCTGCAATCTGGGAGAAGTCTATCAGGTCGCCAGCGTGTCCTGGCGCGACATGGACGCTACCCGCCTAGGCTTTGCGAAGGGAGTGACGCCCTTCCTCGATCACCCCGTCAACCTACCGCTGCACACAGCTCTCAACATCCCCACTGCGCGCCTTTCGACCGGCGCCAACATCGTCGGCGGTGACGAGTACGCGCAGATAGACGCCGAAATGGTTGACATGGAAACTTTCGCCATCGCCCGAGCCTGCCAGCGCTTTGCTGTTCCCCTGATGGGGCTGCGTGGAATTTCCGATGGGCCCGGCGAACTTACTGAGATGCTCGGCTGGACACGATTGCTGGGGTTGCTCGATGAACGTCTCGCCGTCGCCGTTGACTTGTTGGGCAGTAAGTTAGACCCAGTGGGCAGCTAATTCCAGGACAAAGACGACCGCGAAGACTATTCTCATCCATCAATAAAGAAACGGGTCGATGACCCGGCGGCGTCAAGGGGCCTTGCGATGTCAAGGCGGCGTGGGCGGCAGAATTCCGCGAGCGAAAGCAATGAACTGCGGCGCTGGCGTTGAGCCCTCACCCAATATTTGCTCAAATCGGTTATTATGCTCGCTCCCACCTTTTCAGACTTGCATCCGCGCATCTGAAGGTCAAGCTTCGCATGCAGGAGCTTTCATATGCAGTTACATATTATCTTTGAAGGCGATATGTGGGAGCAAATAAGTTTTTGATGCCTCGCCAACTTCTTTCTCCCCTGCTCGACAGCACCAGCCGCAGTTTGCGCCATGCTCGGTGCACGCGCGGGCTGACCCAGCGCCCCCTCGGCGATCGGGTCCGGTTGCCGCGGACCCATGTGTCGAAAATAGAGCAGGGTGTGGTTGATCTGCAACTGTCCAATCTAGCCGAACTGGCAAGGGCCCTCGACCTTGAAGTCCGGCTGGTTCCAAGGCCGCTTTTGCCCGCGGTAGAGGATGACTGAGGTTCGTGCGCTCGACATGATGTTGCATAACCGACGGGTGCGCACGATCACCGAACGCGAAGGTGACCCCAGCATCTTCACCTTTTCACCTTCGCGGAGGATTTTTGTCGCGGGCACCAACCGACACGCTCGGCCTGTCCTACAAGGAACACTATAGCGGCCTCTACACCACCGCTAACCGCGCCTATCAAAGGCGGCTTCAGCTTTTCTTCTCTGAGTCACGGCCGGAAGGAGCGCTCGCCGCTTTTCTGGCCCAGCGCGATGGCCTTGACACCATCCTCGAGTTTCCGATGCTGGCGGCGCTTGGTTTCGGCCTTCCCCGCGAGCCCTGGCTGCGCTCCCTCAGCGTGCTGTGCTCGATGCCGCCTGGGAGACGATCGAATATTTCGACCAAATATGGGAACGGAGTAGGGGGATCTACCGCTCTCGTCCGACTTGCGCGCCAGCATCGCCCGCCACAGACCCAGCTAGACGATTTGAGCAGAGAGGTCTTGGGGTTCACATCTGCTGGGGCGGTAACTGGGTGGAGGCAGCACGGAAGCCGCTCAATCACCAGTTTAGCGCCCTCAGGCTCGTTGTAGCCCATTTGTCCTGAGGCGGGCCGGATTGAAGGGTTCAGCAAGGCACGGCTCCGCATCTGAAGAATTGCGCCAGCGCAAGTGAATGCGCCGCTATCATGCTGATCGCCATTAGGTCCTATTCCTGCCCGAGCGCCACCCGTTTGATGCGGTAGATGCGGAGGCTAGGCGCGAAAGCTGATGGGCGAACGCTGATGATGGGCAAGCCGTCGCGCATCACGCGCCATATTAGGAAATCAGCCATATGAACTCCAGCGCGGCCGGCAACCCTCATCGTTAGCCCGGTTTTGAAGAGTCATGAGCGATAGGTTTGCTGCAGCAGTGGTTCGCCACCCCGGTTCTCGTTGCCACTTCAACACAACTGGGCCGACCGGTCCAGTTCGTCAGCTCGGATGTGGAATCACGCGTCCATGATATGTGAGTACAGATCACTTAATCGGGCTTTGTAGCGAGCGTTTGAGAAGATCTCAGACTGCGATTTCCCCGCCCGGATGAGGCGCTCACGGAGGCAAACGTCATTGTCGATACACTCAATGGCGGATGCTATCTCGGCCACATGATAGGGATCGACCAGTAGCCCCGCGTCACCTACTACTTCTGGCAACGAGCCAGTGTTTGACGCGATTACCGGCGTGCCGAGTTGGATCGCTTCAAGCGCGGGCAATCCGAAGCCTTCGAAAAGAGATGGCATGAGGACAGCTTTCGCTGTCCGGACTAGCCGAAACAGCAAAGCCCGCGGCATGTAATCGAGCTGGATTATGCGCGTGCTAGAGATCGCTTGGCCGTGTATCGCCACGCCGGAACCACCTTTAGTCGCGTCAGTCATGCCCCAGTTTCGAGCGCTAACGATGACGAGAGGGGACTTGGCGTTGCTGGAGAGATAAGCTTCGATTATCCGCGATAAATTTTTCTTAGGATCAAGTGCGCCAAAAAACAAGAAGTAGTCATCTTTGTTAAGACCATACATCCCCTCAATAATCCGGGCATCGGTCTCGGAATCGCTCTCAGAGATTTCCGGAGGCAGGGGGCTACTTTGAAATGTGTTAAATATCCTGTTCCTAGCATAAGGGAATCGAGCGGCTATATCTTCTAAGCTAGTATTAGAAACTGTGCAAATGCAAGCAGCGGTATTTACGCACTCTTTAACAAGTCGATAATAAAATTCTTTGTTGTCTAAAGTAAGGTATGGCATTTTAAGCGGAACGAGATCATGCAATGTGTATATGTTCTTCGCACCTTTGAGATGAACTGGCACAGGGTACGTCCAATGAACTATATCCGGTGGCTGAGGCAATTTTATCGTGAGAAATGACTTGAAGTAACGGAAATGCCAGTTAGCCGCCTCGAAAAGGGATGCCGACGACCAGATGCGATCAAAACTGGGGATCCGATCTGCCAAACCTTCTTTGAGGACATGGCTGGTTACCGGCACCTCCAATAATCGTCTACGTATAAGGGCACTCAGCTTTTCCTGCTTGATCCGCTTGCGCGCCTGCTTCCGTGTTTCGCTTCGCTCTCGTCCTATAAGATCGTAGAGAATGGTCTCACGCATCTCGGGCGCTTGTCCCACGTCTAAACCGAATATGCCTTCAACGCTGTGGCCCAACTCCCGCAGCATTCGCGCCAGCGTAAATCCGTATGTGGCGACTCCGGTGCCCTTAGGCATAGCGAAATTATAGCCGTCAATGGCGATACGCAATTGACGGGTATCTGGCATGGCGTCGGTCATCGTTTCTCGGCTAAGCGGGGAAGAAGGGCGCCATAGAGCGTGCAAAGCCGGTTGGCAAAGTCTTCGAATGAAAAAGCCCTTACCCTTTCATGGCCGAGGTGCACGAGATGGGCAACGAGTTCATCATCATCATTGAGCCGCTGGATTCCATCGGCGATTTCCGCAGTGCTCTCCGGAGAAACAGCCAGGGAAGCGCCATTCGCTACCTCCGCCATGGCGCTCCGATTGGCACCGAGCGTTGCAGTGCCTAGAGCCATGGCTTCGGCCACAGGAAGACCAAATCCCTCGGCCAAGGACGGCAACAGCAAGGCGCGCGCTTGAGCGATGAGCGTTGAAAGATATGGTGCGGACTGGCGGCTCGGTAGGCAGAAGATACCCGACTGTGCATCAGCGAACGCTTCATGTGGCCCTACCAGCAGCAGTGGCATGGTGGATGTCTGTCGATATGCCTGAACGAGCCTAGTCACGTTTTTCCTTGGATCATCGGAACCAATGAACAAGAAGAATTCTCCGGCTCGCAGATTATAGGGTAAAATCGCGCTGTCGGGCTTAATAGGTTGAACGGCAATTCCGCAGTTGCTGATTTTGTCCGAGACGCAGCCGGTTACGGTACAGATATCGATCCGCGACTGTTCTGACACCGTTACGATATGGTCGGCGCTTTCGATGATCCGTGCCAGCAGCTTAGCGTGGCGCTTCCCGTTCATAGCGGACAGTTGCGGATAGAGAAGGGGTATAGCGTCATGTACTGTATAGAGGTTTAGCCAGCCCTCTATCCGGATCGGCAGGGGTAAACTCCAATGAACAATGCCGCTCGGTTCAGGGGCCCTCAAGCTCAAAAGATTACCGGTCTGATGAAATCTCACATGAGCTAACCTGAATATGTCGGTAGCATGGAAGAACGCATCATTGGCTTGCCTGTCCGACGAGAGGGCTAATGAGGAATGACAGGTCGCGGCCTTGGCCCATCTGCCAATTCGCTGCAAAAGCGACACCGACGCCGGGTTGCCCTTGCAACTCTCATCGACGATACGGACAGGCGAATTACAAAGCTCCTTTTGCGCCTTCCAGAGGCTGCGGGCATAGGTCGCAATGCCCGAGCCTTCTCGTTCCAGCATCCGCCCGTCCATCGCTAAAGTAACATCGATTTGATCCCGCATCCCATGCCTCTGGCATATCGAAATCGGTCCGCAAACTATAATCTTGTTGACAGCGGCAGCGAACGTCATGACGGATCGCGGCATGATCCAGTTTGAAAACGTGACCAAGATCTATCAGCGCCATCATCTTACGCGCATGGTCTTCAACAATCTCAGTTTTCAGATTAGTCGTGGAGAGAGCATCGGCATATGCGGGGCTAATGGTGCGGGCAAATCAACGCTGATGCGCTTGCTCGCGGGGGTGGAGCATCCCACGTCTGGACGCATCCACAAGACGATGACCACATCCTGGCCGTTGGGCTATGTTTCGACCTTTGACCGAACCCTGACGGGAGCCGACAATGTCCGGTTCATTGCTCGGATCTATCAGTATGATGTCCAACAAGTTCTCGACTTCGTGGAGGACTTCGCACAGCTCGGTCCTTATATGAACCAGCCTGTTTCCACTTATTCCGCCGGCATGATGGCGCGGTTGGCCTTCGGAGCATCTTTGGCGATAAAATTCGACTGCTATTTGATTGATGAGGTTACGGCCGCCGGCGATGCTCGATTCCGGCAAAAAAGTGAAGAAGCTTTGCATGAGAGGCGGAATAACGGAACTCTAATCATGGTGTCTCACGATCCCTATACATTAGAACATTACTGTTCGAAAGGTGCTGTCTTGTATGGGGGAACGTTGACGTTCTATGATTCGGTGGCAGAAGCCAATGAAGTACATAACGCACTGCAAATGCGCGTGAGTTAATCTGGTGGATAGGCATGCGTTTTAAGAATAACGCAGATTAATTTGCATCAAAAGGATCTATGCTTTGCGTAAGGGAATTATTTTGGCTGGTGGATCTGGAACCAGGCTGCATCCGCTGACGAAAAGCGTGTCGAAGCAATTGATGCCGGTTTATGATAAACCGATGATCTATTACCCTCTGTCTACGCTGATGTTGGCCGGAATCAGGGACGTGCTGATTATAACGACACCCCAAGACAGCAAAGCATTCTCTCAGTTGTTAGGTGACGGGTCGAATTGGGGTTTATCGATACAGTATGCGGTTCAACCTCGGCCAGAAGGCTTGGCGCAAGCCTATCACATCGGTGCGGATTTCGTTCAGGATAAGCCGTCCGCTCTCGTCCTCGGAGATAATATATTCTACGGTCACGGTTTTGCAGAGCTTCTAAACGCATCTGCCGCTCGAGAAAACGGCGCGACCATCTTCGGCTATTATGTGAAAAATCCATCTGCCTATGGCGTCGTTTCCTTTGATGCGCTTGGTCGCCCAGATGGACTCGAAGAAAAACCCATGCACCCTCGGTCCAATTATGCAGTAACCGGCCTCTATTTCTACGATGGCGACGCTGTTGCGAGGGCAAAAGAAATCCGGCCCTCGGATCGGGGCGAACTAGAGATTACGGACCTCAACCGAATGTATTTGCAAGCGGGGACCTTGTCGGTCGAAATGATGGGGCGCGGATATGCTTGGCTGGACACTGGTACCCATGAATCCCTTCTGGATGCAGCGCTTTATGTGCGATTGATGGAAGAGAGACAGGGATTGAAGATCTGCTGCCCGGAGGAGATTGCCTGGCGCATGGGATATATCGGTGACGAACAGCTAGAACGGCTGGCTGCTCCCCTCAGGAAGAGCGGTTACGGGGAATATCTGCGGGGGCTGCTCGCGGGGCAGGGGGCTGTCGGATGAAAATTCTCGCTACCGCTATTCCTGGACCCTTGATCATTGAGCCGGAAGTGTTCGGCGATGAACGGGGTTTTTTCATGGAAAGCTGGAACGCAAGGCAGTTCAAGAAGGCTGGGCTGGACCTGAATTTTGTGCAGGATAATCACAGTCGATCCGCTAAGGCGGTGTTGCGCGGCCTGCATTTCCAGAATCCCAATCCACAAGGTAAACTGGTTCGTGTCGTGGCAGGCAAAGTTTGGGACGTTGCTGTCGATATCCGCCGTTCCTCGCCCAATTTTGGGAAGTGGGTGGGTGTTGAATTGTCGGCGGAAAACAAGCGAATGTTTTGGGTTCCGCCAGGTTTTGCACATGGCTTTCTGACATTGGAGGACGGCACCGAATTTCTGTATAAATGCACAGCCTTTTACGAGCCGGCCGACGAGCATTCGGTGCTTTGGGATGACCCAGCGATCGGCATTGATTGGCCGCTTGAAGGATTGGAACCCCAATTGTCCGCGAAGGATAAACTAGGAAAGCGGCTGATGGAGATCGAGGCTTTCGCATGAAGGCGATGATTGTCGGTGCCGGTGGACAGTTAGGGCAAGCTCTGGTCGCCAGTGCGCCGTCCGGTTTGGAAATCGTATGTCGGGATCACCATTCGTTGGATATTGGTGATGCTAGTGAGGTGCAGGCACAGGTGGAAGCCGCTGCGCCGGACATTCTTCTCAACGCGGCAGCCTATACTGCGGTAGACCGGGCAGAGAGCGAAGAGCAAGCCGCATTTGCAACCAATGCCGCCGCAGTGGGAACTTTGGCGCAGGCTGCACGGTCGGTGGGTAGTCGGCTGGTGCACGTTTCAACCGATTTCGTTTTCGATGGTCACGCGAGCAAACCCTACGGCCCCAATGCGTCCCCAAATCCTCTTAGCGTTTACGGCCGCAGTAAGTTGGAGGGAGAAAAACTAGCCGGGGCGGACGCCTTGATCGTGCGAACGGCTTGGGTATACGCGCCGAAGGGGAGCAATTTCGTACGTACCATGTTGCGCCTGATGGCAGAACGTGACGAGGTTCGAGTAGTAGCGGACCAGATCGGAACGCCCACTTATGCTCCTGCGCTCGCTGATGTGATCTGGCGGCTTGCGGTGCGGAAAGTGCATGGTCTTCATCACTATACCGACGCCGGTGTCGCAAGCTGGTATGATTTTGCGGTTGCCATCCATGAAGAGGCTTCCGCTATTGGACTGCTGAAGAAACCTGCTTCCATCCAGCCTATCGCGACAACGGATTATCCCACCCCTGCACGGCGCCCGGCTTTCTCCGTGCTGGACAAGAGGCTCACGCTGCAATTGGCGGGCTTGCCGGCAGTGCATTGGCGCGAAAATCTGCGCTCCTGTTTGAAAGATATCAAGAACAATGGCTAAACTTCTGATCACCGGTGGTGCTGGTTTCATCGGCGCTAATTTCGTGCATCATTGGCGCAAGGTAGCGCCGCAGGATGGGATCGTTGTGCTGGATGCACTGACATATGCTGGAAATGCGGCCAACCTTGATGGAGTGGCAGATGTCGAATTAGTGGTCGGGGATATTTGCGACACTGATCTGGTCATGAAGCTGCTGCTTGAACGACAGATCGACAGTATCGTGCATTTCGCGGCAGAGAGTCACGTTGACCGCTCAATTTCTGGACCGGACGCCTTTATAAATACCAATATAATCGGTACCCATAGTCTATTGAAGGCGGCAAAGGCCATATGGCTCGATCGGGGAACCGGTTGTCCTCATCGTTTCCATCACGTTTCAACCGACGAAGTTTACGGCTCACTCCAGCCGCACGATCCAGCTTTTTCGGAGCTGACGCCATACGCGCCCAACTCACCTTACTCAGCGTCGAAGGCGGCGTCCGACCATCTGGTGCGAGCTTATCATCACACTTATGGTCTTCAGACAAGCGCGAGCAACTGTTCAAATAATTACGGACCATACCAGTTTCCTGAAAAGCTTATACCGCTCTTTATTCTGAATGCGTTGAACGGCAAACAACTCCCTATTTATGGTGATGGTAAGAATGTGCGCGACTGGTTGCACGTCGAGGATCACTGCCGCGGGATTGAATTAATATTAAATCGTGGTTTGATCGGTGAAACCTACAATATTGGGGGCGGCCAGGAACTGGCAAATATAGCTGTAGTTAAGGAAATCTGTCGAGGAATAGACAAGGCTCTGACGGAAGATGCAGATTTAGTGCGACGCTTTCCGAACTCTCCGGCGGCGCAAGGACGTAGTTCGCTGGAGCTCAAGAGCTTTGTTGAGGACCGGAAGGGCCACGATCGGCGATATGCCATCGACGAAACGAAGATCCGGCAGGAGCTTGGGTACGTTCCAGCCCGAGACTTTCAGCAGGGTTTAGCGGAAACGCTCCGGTGGTATCTGTCACGGGAAGATTGGTGGGGTCCGCTGCTTTCTTTAGGTGCCCGTAGCGGGTAAGTTCACGCTCATCACCGCAACCACCGGGTTCAAATCCCAAGTTGAAGGGAAGGCATGATCAGTTTCCTCCGACGTAGACGGTTTCGGATTACTGCTGGGCAGGCGGAAGCCGCGATGGCGTGTGGTGATTGGCAACGTGCAGCCGTTGGCTTCGCTCAGGCTCTCACCTTGATGCCTCAGCGATCGGATCTACGTGTTCAATACGGACATGCACTGAAGGAGCTGGGGCAGAGCACCCTAGCATTGGAGCAATACGCGCTTGCGAAGGACCAGGACGACGCCGTTTACCACTTCGTGAGCCTAAATGCGCAGAACGGGGATATGGAAGCGGCCTCCAAGGCTCTAGTTGACCTATTGCATCGTTCGCCCAACGCTGACGCCGCCTATTTGGCATTAAGGCAATGGGGTCTCGCCAGCTTTCTACCTTCCGGTGTCAAAGATGACCTCCGTAAGGTTCAATATGAGTGTCTGGCTCGGGATCTGAAAGAATCTCAGAAGCACGCTGAAAGGATGCGCGTGCTAGCCGAAGCGAGTTTAGAAGATTATGGTGAGGTGCGCGCGCAAATGCTTGCCATGCCGCCATTTCATCATGGTGCCGATGACATGGTCTTGAATGTTTTCGTGGATGCTCGACAAACTCAGCCAGCGTTTGTGCGTTCAACGTTGCTGAGCTTGCGACAATCACTTCATCAGCGTTGGAAGGCGGTGGTGATTGCCTCCTCCGCAGTATATGAGCATCCGGTGGCTAGTCTAGCAGATCTAGACGATAAAATCCATTTTGTGCGTGATGAACGTGAGGTTGAAATTAACGGTATTGCCGCCGCGGCCCTCTACGTTTCGGCCGGAACTTGCCTGGACCCAGTTGCGCTTAGCTGGATTGCCTATGCCATGGCATCGACTGAGGCGACAGCTTGCATGTGTGATTGGGATCACTGCGTCTCCTCATGGAACGGACCGGACCGCTATTTCGACCCTAAGCTGCACGGGCAGTTCGACATAGAATGGCTGATGACTACAGATTTCCCGCCACCGCTAATTGCTATGCGGCAAGATGAGGCCGGCTGGTACGCTCTCTCTCCTGAAAAGAGACGTGAATGCTTAGCGGCAATTTTTCTTGCTGGCAGGCAGGTGGTTCACATACCGCGACCACTTGCGGCGGTTGCCAAGATTCCTGAACGAGCTGAGCAAGCAAGGGAGCTTGGAGAGTGTGCGCCCATCTGGTCAACAGCTCCGGGTAGCTTTCCTCCCGCGCCAGGAGTCATTGAAGGGGTTCAGCTTCGGATTGACGAGAGGGTTGGTCGGCCCCCTGTACTTCGTGGAGTTGCCGCGAATCCTTCAGAAATGATCCGCGTGATAGTTCCCACCAGAGACTGCGCTGAGCTTTTGGATGAGATGGTCAAAAGCCTCCTTGATTGCGCAGTGGACCCTGAGTTGGTTTGCATTACAGTCATCAATAATCGAAGCGTGCACAGCGACACTATGGAGTTGCTTCGGCATCTTGAAATCGCACAGAATGTAGACATCATGACATATGATGCGCCATTTAACTGGTCTTTGATGAATAATGTTGCGGTTGAGCAATCGTCGGAGCCTCTCATCGTCTTCGCTAATAATGATATGCGGATGTTGACTCGAGGCTGGGATCAAAGCGTCCGTGATCAGTTGAGCCGTTCTGACGTAGGTGTTTTAGGCGCGCGGTTGCTTTATCCCGACGGCACCATCCAACATGCTGGGATGTTGATGGGCCTTGCAGATGGTTCTCCGGTGCATGATGGTGTGTTTGGCGTGAGGGGCAGCGCTCAGTCGCAAGAGCGCTTTGACCGTAGCAGAACGGTTCCAGCTGTGACTGGAGCGTTTATGGCACTGCGCCGTTCGCTGTTTGATAAACTTGGCGGGTTTGATGCTGACAGATTTGCAATAGCCTATAACGATGTGGATCTATGTTTGGCTGCCCGCGCGGCGGGTTTCCGTATTCTATATGATCCAGCAATCGAGCTGATTCACTATGAGTCCAAAACACGTGGTTTCAACGACAATCGAGCCAAAATCGCGTGGGATCAAGGAGAACTACGGAGCCTGTTTCGCAAATGGGGGGCGATGATGATCAAAAATCCGACCGTTAGTCCTTGGTGGTCGGATGTGCGCCCCTATTCTGTCATCGATATAAGTAGTGCGGTCGATACGCTGATATTGTAATTAGCGCTTCCTTTGGCATGGTAGCCAAAGAAGTGACTAAGTCGGAAATTTGTGTTCGCTGCTACCTAGCAAAGTGCTAAAGGTTGGATAGTGTTTTTCCCAACTGTTCTAGAAGGGCCTTTGCTTCGTGCAGTTTCTCGTCCTTCAAGGATCGCATATATTCTTTCAATTCTGTTGTTGAAATCCCGTCGGTGCGCGGAAGATAGACAACCTGAGTGATATCAGAAAGATCATCAAACTTTCCACACCAATCGTCCCCCATTCCAAAGATGGCCGCACCCTCTCTCGTGATGTCGTCACGCTTCTGCTCCCAGTTATTTTCGGGAAACACATCGTCGACATATCGGCATGCCATCAGAATCTCTCGGCGCTGACAATAAGGGATAACCGTTTTTTTGCCCTTCATCTTGTTGAACTCGTCGCTAGAGCAGCCTACAACAAGTCTATCTCCTAATTCTCTCATGCGCCTTAGAAGTCGTACATGTCCAAAATGAAAGAGATCAAAAGTACCATACGTGATAACTGTCGTCACACTGTTCACGGCTCTTGGTTTAATTTGTAGGTTCATCGCTCGTCTGCCATCTCTTCGGAGAGAACTTCAGTTATATAGTGACCAGCTATTCTTGACGCTGAGTAGCCGTTTGTATCGAGTTTAGCTGCGGTGCCCATTCGCTGGCGTTCGGATGGGTCGCTGACTAGCTTGAGCAGCGCGTCGCGCCATTCTTGCGGTGTATCAGCGAGCAAGCCGTTCAGACCGTCGCGAATGAACGTCTGGTAGGCCTCAGTTGGCGAAGCTATGGTCGGGATGGCGTGTAAGCCAGCTTCGACAAGCCTGCGTTCGCTTTGGCATTGGTGAAATGCATCAACGTCGAGCGGAGCAAGATGAATATCCATTTCTTCCAATAGAGCGTGGAGGCGATCTCGATTTAAATAGGGATGCCAAATCCATTGTTTATCGGCGATATCGTGAATTTCATCATTTACGGAGCCGAAGAAATGAAACTCTACATCATTTCTGTCGGACAAGATTGCCTGGGCTAGTTTGTTGATTTTCGCGAAGGCTGAGCTGGAGGTTTCTGGATCAGCGATATAGCAAACCTTCACCACTTCCAGTTGCCCAGTGTCTTTCCGAACATCAACCTCTGAGTAGTGCGTGAAGGCATTCGCTGCCAGAGGATCGGGGATGCAGACCGTTTCGACGCCCAACCGTTCAACCAACCGAGCAAGTGCTCGTGTCGGCACAGTCACCAAGTTGGCAGTCTGCATCATTCGCCGATTCAGGTCGGATTGTAGGCGGAGGGTGGCTCGGGTGGCCGGGTTATTACGGTACAGCTCGGCAAAATTGAGAAGCGACCGATCAAAAAGAGGAGTGCTAACGTCGTATATGACACTTCGGCCTCCTCTTCGGAAACCTTCAGCGAAATCCATTACTTGATCGGTGCCTGAAACATCGCAGAATATGGCAGTGTGCGCTCGCAACATAATATCTGCATTCAACTGGTTGGCGGTCACAATGATGTTCGACCAGCCAGCTTTTTCCATCGCGGCGGCTAAGTCGAGCATGCGGTACCGGGCGTTCAGCGTAAGATTTGCGTCATAAACCCAAAGTAGGGCGCGCTGCGGTGTGTCGCCGGGTCTGACTGCTTGAGTATCGAAGATTGTGACATCGCCTTTTTGCAAGGCAGTTACGCGCTTGACCACACGGGCGGAATTGCCATCGTCATAATGATCAATGAACAGGCGCCGGCGCTGAAGATAGGCTGCTTGTCCCGCATCCGTGAGGCCGTTCATCGCTTCACTTATTGCAGATAAAAAATTCGGGAAATCCTTCGCTATTCGGCCCGGGAACGACCATTCTAAATCGTAGAATAAGCCCCGTTCTGTGTTGATATAGTGGTCGAAGTCATATGCAAAGCTGATGACCGGTCTGCCAGTCAGGAGAAAATCTATAAAGACGCTTGAATAGTCAGTTGCGACAATGGCTGCTTCACGCAGCAATATTTCTACGCACGGATACAGCGTTTCAGGAACGGCGACAAAGTTCGGCCCCGTCAATTGGCTAGTATATTGCCGTGCATTATCAGCCATATGCTCGCGCACGCCCATGATATAGCCGTTCTTCTCCAGGAGTTCTGCAAGCGCGTCGCGCTCCTCCTGTGTGAAGTTGTAATAGCCGTCCCCCTGAGCTAAACGGAAAGTAGGTGCGAAAAGAATTAGCTTGCGGCCATTTAAAGAGGCCCGCAGCCGAGCGAGTTGTCCACGCAAGTCCGCTGGAAGCTGATCTTCTGGCTTCAGGATCAGATCATGACGTGGCAGGCCGGTCAGCCAAATGTCGTTGATTGTTAAAGGCCAGTATGCGGTTGCCATGGCATTTTGATCAACCTTTGAGGCTGCTATAACAGACGTCAGCAGCTTGTTCCCGTTCGCCACATATTCAAGCCGATCCTGGAAATCGAGGGAAGCATACCCGATGCGCTTCAGAGGAATGCCGTGCCAAAGATTATGGAAGCAATGTAGCTTTGGGGAGAGCTCTACACCGATGTTCGACCGCACAGTATGTTTGAGAAAGATATGCCGCGCGCGCAATAGATAAAACTGCCCTTCTCGGCTGTGCAGCGGAGCCACCACGACATTGACCCCGTCAACATGTACCGGCTTGGATCGCGTCAGAACGATTTTTTTGATCGTGGGATCGTTCTTCACATGCTCAAAAAGCGCACGAATATTGTCGTTGAAAAGGTGGCTGTACCCGCAGACCGGGAGCACCCACCAATCATCATACTTCGGCGTAGCGGAATCTGCTGCTCTTAATTGCTTACCCGAAAGCGGACGATTGAGGTTGAAACACTCAATGTCTTGATTTTGGTATAGCTTATAAGCGTCGGCAGTGCGCCTGAGGTTTTCGCTGTATGGCGCAAGGTCTTTTTTGATGCCAGCATGACGGATGCGCTCGGGCCAGTTGTACAGCGACGGAATGCGATAGTGATTTTCAATCAAATGAAATTTTTTCAGAAATGGAAAGCCGTTGCGGATCAGATCGAAGCATGTTTCCGAATAGATTGGCTGGTGCGGGTAGACGGTCCGGACGAAAGTCTCGAAATTATAGCCCTTCGATATGAGGAAGCGCGTTAGTCCAATCTCATACTTGCGGATGATGTGCAATTTGGTTGGCTCTGCAGTCACCTTGTTCAATAGGCTGCGGAGACCTGGATCGAACAGGACTGGCTTTCGGAAAACCAAAAAATAGGAGCCGACGTGGAAGTCATACAATGGCTGCTCCTCAAAGCGAGAAAGCCACTCTTGTTTGATGGCGTCGAGCGAAATCTCTTCCGGTAATGCTTGTGTACTAAAGGTTGATATCATCCCCTTGGTTGCTTGGACGCCCCACCAATCGCAATTTCGTGCATCCATGTCCGCGAACACGCTGCTTAGCGAGCGCATCAAGTAACAACTGTCATTAGCCAGGATCAGTTCATCATAGCCTTCGATGATTTTCCATCCAACGAGCTTCTTAGCTAACGCGGACCATGACCCAAAATCATATCGGCCATGCCGTTCCGACCACGCGCCTTTCACTAAGCCATCCAGCTTCGCCAACTCGCTTGACGGCATCTGGCAATCGGCCAGATAGTAGACGTCAGCGTGATGAGACAGATCGCGAATATATTCGATCACAACGGGGTCGATGAGCCCATCTGAATCATAGCCAGCGAAGAGGCAAATTCTCCGCGGCTTTGGCGCCTCGCTTTTGTAAGTAGTAGAAGGTGCAAAACTGATCGGAGTTTGAGGTCTTGTCAAATAACCTTTGTCTTTACCTTCATTTAAATAATGAAGGAGAGGATTGACGGACCAGTCGCTTTCCAAGTAATTTTGAGAATACCAAATGAGGTCGAAGGACGCGCAGGGATTGCGATATTCCGACCAGCCGTGTTCTATATAATGTTGTAGTGGAGAAAGGCCAGCAGCTCCAACATCCTCATTGTTCAACAAATAATAGGATGGATCGAACAAACCACTTTCACTGATAAGTTGCATTGTGGAAGTGCTGCGGCCCTCGCGTTGGCCCGTAGTGACATAATGTACCAACGGGTTGACGCCTGACTCGGAGACGTCATTATAGCGATCGAGATAGAATTCGGTGCTAAAAATACGGGAGGGATTGCGCAATTCATTGGCGCCATGCTCGAGGTAGTGTTGAAGTGGATCAACATTGGCAACGGCAACGTCCGGATATTCTGCGAAATAATAATCTTTGTCAAATAGGCCGGACTTTTCAATGATATCGTATGCTGTGCGATCCGCGCGCAGGGACGCTGCTTCATTTGGGCGAAGCGTTTCGTTTGGCAACCTGAAAAAATCTTTAATTTTATTTCGCATCGCTCGTTGATCTAACCCTTAATAGGCCTCCTGCCCGGTAGGGGCATGATACTGTAAAGAAATTGTCATGCAACCGCTTCATGGTAGGCCGTATGTACGGGATCGACGTGATTAATAGGACGGTTCCCGCGCGAGCGTAGCCGCGTCAAGATGCGGCGCGCTGCAGAAAATCTGGGAAACGCGGTCCCGCCCGAGTGCCCATCGGTGCCGCCCCCGCCTGCGTGCGCGTTGTCTAATTTGCTTCGGTCGACCACTGCGTCGCACTGAGCGCCGCCAGTAATGCGATTGTCGTCATAGGAGCGTTGGTCAGCATTCCGCTGTTAGCCTTCATCGGCCGTGCAAATGCTGTCGCCAGGTGAACATTTGTGATGGGTGAAGGCTGTAAGGGTGCAGACCGCCTCTTGCTTGGAATTAATTCTGGCCTTCACTTTCGGCGGCCAACCCGGTGGCTGGCCTGCACCAGTGAGAACCCCGAAACGCTGAACCCTGCTAGGACCCGCATTGTCACCCGGAGTCATCATAGCAGTAGGGCCTACATTCTGATCAGGAAGCGCTAACGCTCGGCTACTTTCACTACCAGCCATTGTCATACATTAAAGTTTATGTTCCTTGATCCCTGCTAGGAGCATCCAGCCGATCCCATAAGCAACGAGTAACGAGAAAAATATCGTCAACACGATTCGGCCGCGTTCGGGATAAAGAGCTTCGACAGGTTTATTAGGATCCACCACGCGAGCGAGGTAAAGCTGCTGTTTGATGGCTTCCGAGCGCGCTTGCTCATATGCTGCAGCTGCCGCAGCGTAGCGCTTTGCCGCAAATTCCTGACGTACCACCAGATCTTCGTAGGGCCCCAGGCCGTTAGCGATATTTTGGGCGCCTGATGTCAACTTTGCGCTTTGCGCTGCTACTTGTTCTTCCAGTTCGCGTGCCTGCGCCTGCAACATCTTATACTGGGGACTTGATCGGCTGATTAGGCCATCCAGTGAATTCAAGCGGGCGCGGACAGCCACTAGGCTTGCAGTTAGGTTGCTTACCAGGCCAATCTGGGCCTTGCCGGTCCCTGCGGGGTCGATGTCGCCCTTAGTCCGACGAAATGCCGTGAGCCGATTCTGGATATCCAACATGTCCTTCTCTGCGGCTTTCAACTGCTCTTGCGCCGCGGCTAATTGCCCCTGCATCGCGCGCTCGTTGATTTGGTTTACCCGTTCTTCGCCGAGAAGAAGCAGCTTTTGGGCGATATGATAGGAATCCTCCGGAGTGAACGCCTTAACCCGCAATTGGGTGATGCCGTTCTCGATATTCTGCTCTACTTTCACGTGTTTGCGATAATATTTAAGCAGGACTTCGGGCGAGGGTGTATCGGACCAAAGAGCGCTCAAGAGGTCGATGTCTGCTCGACGGTATCGGCCCACCAGACGGTCTTCTTTCTGGAGCCGCTCTACGGTGTTGTGACTTTCCAAATAGTCGCTGACGATCATAGCGTCTGTGGTGGTGGCGCTGACCCCTGAGCTAAAGCCCATCAGGCTTCCGAGGCTATTGGCACTCTTGGTGGGACTATCGGCGCGTCGGACGATGAAATCGGCACTGGACTCATACTGATCCGAAGCAATGAGATAATAATAGCTCGCCGCCAGCAACGTCGGGAGCAGGACGAGCGCAATAAAGTAGCGGAAAGCGTACAAGCGGCGGCGCAGCGTGGGCGTGCGCAGGCTCGCTTCATGAGCATCTTGCGCGGCTGGCTTGATGATCCCATTCATGAACATAAGCTAAATCCTATCATTCAGCGCTATCGCTTCAGCCACCGTGCAGATTGTTCTGTGTTCTACGAATAAGTGCCAGCCCAATCAACGTTAGACAGGCGCAGACCGCAATCTGATATTCCGGAAAAATATATCTATCATCAGCCCATTCGAACTGCCCATAGCGTGCCATTTCGAACATGGCCACCATTGGGTTCCATGCCATGATGGGACGAAATGATGCAGGCAGGACCGACATGGTCCAGAAAGCGCCGCTGATTGGGACTGCGAAATAGGATATGGGATGTACAAAGCGGGCCAGCGAGTGGCTTACATAAGTTACAGACGCAACAATCAGAGATAGGGCGAACGACCACCAGGTGACCATCGCCGCCCCCGCGAGCACAAAAAGGGGACGAGCGGGCAGATGAGCGATGCCCAGCGCAACGCCAATCGACATCAATATTATGAGCGATGCGAAACAGCCGAGCGATTCAACGACCGTTTTTACGAGCATGATGTCCAACGGCTTCACTGTGCGATGAAACAGCAGGGGCGCAGAAGCTGAGATGGTGCCCTCAGCACGGTTGAAAATTCCTCGGAAGATGATGAAGAGGCAGTAGCCAATTAGTGTAAAGGGGTAGGGCTCCATGCCGTGATGTGTCGCGCTGGTCGCATAGTGAATCGAACTAATAACCGTCGCTAGCATCATCGGTTCGCCGATGAGCCATAAAACACCTATATTATCTTTGCCAAAGCGGGATTGCATCTCACGCAGGAGCAAAGCGCCAATCGCCGCCAGTTGGGTGGAGAGCGCGCTGGGGCTGTGCAGTTGGTCAGAAGGAGATTTAGAATTGCTCATGCAATCACCCTTGGCGCCATTGCGGATCGGAAGGAAGCCCTAGCTCCCTTAGAACGCGGCGGGTTGCATCGGCGAATTTCAGAATTCGGCGGTCAAAAACGATGGCTTCGCGCTCATAGATTTCAAACCATTCCGGATTGCGCTTTGCGTCACTTTTCGAGCCGTGATCCGCCATGCCTCGCTCAACCTTCTTATGCCATTCCATTCGTGATCGTGTATAATAGTGATTTATACAAATCGACTTATGCTCTCGCACCGGTAGTATTGCATAATTCTGAGTTTCATGCACGATTTCGCCATATTCATCTACCACATCTCCGCGCACCGTGAAGCTATGGGGGCCTTGGGCATGCAGATAGTCGGCCATGCGGACAATCGTCTTCACGTGGCCATGCATCGCATGCATATCGTTGAAACGAGTGGTATAGGCTTCGATGAGCAGCCCCGGCGGCGGTGTTTCATGTCCACTTGGACCAAAATTCATCCATTGCAGGGCAATTGCTGAAGCATTGTCGAATTTGTCCAACCATTCCGGCAGAGAGTCATGGCCGAAAGGGTTGATGAACTCGTCTAAGTCGATGAACGCTGCCCAGGTCCAGTTATGGCGATGCCGATCTGCAAAATCGTCATACGCTTGTGTCTGTCCGGGATTAATTGGCCACGGAATGAGATCAACTATTCCCTGACTGATCAAATTGCGCAAAAGTGAGCGGACGTTATCTGTGCTATTATTATCATAGAGATAGAATTTGTCCACACCGACGGCTCTGTGGTATGCAATCCATTCGAGTATATTGATCGCTTCATCTTTTAGGATTGAGCAGACCGCTAAAAAGCCTCTATCGTTTATCTGCGCCGCCGAGAAGAAACGGGGCGCGCGCACGATGGAACCGCTTGCAATATTGGGACGGCTTCTATTTTCACTTTGCCAAGGCCACGGTTGTCGGGGCGGATAAGCAAGTGCGAAGTCTGGTCGTTCAAGCGAGAGGTTGGGCGAGTAATAGGGGTCCTCGCTCAACAGATCGCCCCAGCGATCACGCATCCATTGTGCCTCGCTATTAAGACGCTCCGCTTTTCCTGGCGAGGTATCGCTGCCGCGGCTTTTCGATTCCTTGTGGATCAGTTCGATGCCGGCATCGCACAAAATTCTCCGGCCTTGGGCGCGCATCCGTAGGCAGAGGTCCACGTCATTGTAAGCCACAGCCAAATCGGCCTCAAACCCGCCAATCGCATGGAAATCGGAACGGCGTATGAAAAGGCACGCAGCCGTCACGGCTGAAAATTCCCCAATCATCCGATGTTTACTAAAATAGCCATATTCCCTGGCGTGCTGGAATAGATGGACTCCCCCGGCGACAGCATGATCGGCCATGCCTATCACGATGCCGAAATGCTGGACGGTCTGATCAGGGTAAAGCAATCGGGTGCCAACAATTCCCACATCGTCCAGCGCTAATAGCGAACGCGCACGCTCCAGCCAGCCCGATGTTAGCACTTCTGTGTCATTGTTGAGAAAGCAAATGATGTCGCCCTTTGCTTGGGCGGCAGCGAGGTTGTTTATCGAGGAGAAATTAAAAGCGCCTGGAGCGGGGATCACTCTTATGTTCAAGTTCGGGAAACGTCCCGGCGCATCGGCGAGCCAAGCAATGTCCTGAGCCTGGTCGCTGTCATTGTCCGCGATCAGTATCTCGATGTTTCGTGGGCTATGTTTTGCGATCGATTGCAGACAGTCTTCCAACAAGCCTGTCCCATTGCGGGTGGGAATGATGATGGTGATTGACGTGTCTCGTTCCGAAGTCGCCATGATCGCGCTGTTGCCAGCTGCATGACCTTCGATCGAACGGAATGGTATGCCACATCGATCGAAATGGCCGTTGATCGCATCGCGGGCGGCGACGATCGCATAGTCTTTTTGATCGGCCGAAACGGCGGTCGATCCGGGGACCTGGCGCCAGTGATACAAAACGTGCGGAATATGAACGATTTGATGCGCATCCACATGTTCGGAACAGCGCAGGAACAGGTCGTAGTCCTGGCTGCCTTCCAACCCTCGGCGAAATCCACCCACATCTTCAAAAAGAAGGCGGCTGTATATGCCAAGATGACTCACCATATTATGGCCGAACATCAAAAACTGATTGTAGGTGCTTTTAAAATATGGTGAAAACCGGTGTCCATTTAGATCAATTTTATCTTCGTCACTAAATAGAATCTTGGCGTCTGGGAAGCGATTAAGATAGGATGCGACGACAAAGAGAGTGTAATCTGGTATTAGATCATCATGATCTACAAGGACGATATAGTCGCCCGTTGCGATCTTGGCTGCTGTATTTGACGCCATCGATATATGCCCGTTCGTAGAGCGACGCACATATTTGACACGCGCGTCGGTCCTGGCATAATTTTCTAAAACCTGCTGCACCGCCGCATTTGGACTGCAATCATCCGCTACACAAATTTCGAAATCGGGATAATTTTGAGCCAACATTGCGTCCATCACCTCCTTCAGAAGGTGAACGGGCGTATTATACACAGGCATGATGAAGGAAAATTTCGGGCGCCACGCCATGGCACCTATCATCTCCAACATTTTCCTATAGTCAGCTGCATCTGGTGACGCATATCGATGCAACCAGTGCCCGTAAGCATGCGCTCTATCAGCTTCGACCGACAGAAAGGGTTGCATAACAGTTCGGTCGTACTCGGTCAGTTTCCTTTTAGCGAAAAACGGTGATATCTGCCCGCGCAGAGGGGTCGCGTTATCTAGCCCCATTTCCAAAAGTAATTGTTCGACAGTAGGTAGCGGGCAGGCGCGTACATAGGTCAGGTGCAGGTCAATTGCACCCCCTTCTATTGGATCCCAACGTAAGCCCTTGATCATCTCGGGCGCAGCGAGGAAGAACCGCAAACCTTGTCGATCCCCGGCCACCTGGCGCGGCGCCAAACATTGGTACGACTTGAAGCCGTCACCCGTGTCTACAAACAATATCCCACCGGTCCAGTAACTCGTCGTCCGAGATCTGAGGCCAATTTCTACCATTGCGGCTGGTGCAGAGCGCGCCTTGCTCGATAATTCGAAACGAATTTGGGGATCGAGACCGGAAATGTGGAATGCACCCTGGCCTTCTCGAAATTCGAAACCGGGGGCGGCTTTAATCGACAGCCCGCTTTCCATGCTTCGGAGCGCGTTCTCCGCCTCGGGATGTCGCGGGTCCACAGCAATCTCGTGCCCTGCCGATAAATCGGAAGCTACCTCTCTCAACGCTTCAGGATTACCGGACTTTGCACTGAGTATATAAAACTCCCGTGCCTCATCCATTCGCATCTGTCGTTTGCGCAGATGCCCCAAGCTAAGCAGAAGATCGGAGTCGCTCGAGTTCAGTGAATGAGCGCGGCGATAAGCTTTGTCGGCCTTATCGAAATCGCCTGCTTCCTTGTGCATATGACCCAGCTGGACCCACAGGCCAAAATCCAGAGGATAGACCTTCAGATAACTTGCGTAGCTTTCCGCTGCACGCTGCCATTCTTGCCTGTCGCGCGCTCGATCACCCGCCGTACGGGCTGCCTTCGCGTTTTCTCTCCTATCACGGGAAGTAATCAGCCGAGAGGCAAGCTTTTGCAGTGCGTTACTCACGATATTCTTTAGCCTCTAATGGCAGTGCATAATGGCTGGCAACCTGGATTGACCAACCGTCGTCTAGCGCCTCACTACCAAGTTGAATGGAGTGCTGGCAGAGCTGACTTGGTCCGTCGTGGAAGGGAATTTGAGTTGAGCGACGTCGCACCCATGCCCAATTAGGCGCAGAGCGATTTTTTCCAAATCATTTTTCGTCAGTGTTCCGGCAGGCGCAACGTCGGAATGAGCACCCGGTTTAGGTTGGAAAAAATCAAAGCTGAAAATGGCAAATCCTCCACTCATCACTCTTTGAAGCACCTGATCTACAAACGTGCCTGCTCCACCCAAGGTTTTTGCTAGGGAGCTTGCATTCAGACAAAGCGCAAAATCGAAGTAGCCGAGCTTTGGCGACAATGATCCTATTCGGACAGCTTCGGTTTCCATGCAGAATAAGCGTGCCCCATACTCAACGAGCACACCTTCAAGTTCGCGAGGGCATTTGCCGATCGCGATGCCACCTGAACCTGGTTGAAGCAGGCCATAGGTCGCCAGCGTCTGCAAGGCATGTATCACCCGCCAGCGCTCGAAAGGGTCAGCCGTCGAGCAGCCGACTGTAGGCCACAGTTCTTGAAATTCTGTAGACGCCAGTTGAGCGCTTGTGCATGCCTGCGAGGTGACGAACTTCAAATCGGCCGACTGTTCACCGATCAATATATTGGCGCTGGCCAGATCAGCTATGGGCAGCATGGATGGGGGTGACATACCCTCCTGGTAATTCGCGACGGTGTCGCCGCCCAGTTCCTCCGCAGACATTTCGATACCTTCCGCCCGCAGATCGGATGGTTCGGAAAAATATCCGTATGCTGCATAGTGCACACCAGGAATGGACGGAAAAGAGATGGCAAACGCTCGATCCATGTCCTGCAAACCAGATAGATCGTGCCGATCGCTCGTAATAAGTTTTATGCCGATATGCGGGTGTTCCGGTCTGTAGCCATGAATGCGGACCGAAAGCTCACCAACCGTTGCTGTGGCCTTGAGAAGAGTGATATGGATCAGTACCGTGCCTGGCTGATAATCGAAGTAGTGCGTGTGGAAGCAATAATTTGGATCAGGACTGCGACCGGATCCACCTAGTCCGGGAATTGCACTCGCATGCGAAGGGAAGTAGACGAACGGCTCGATAACCCTTCTTGTCGGACTCATGTTCAAAACCATTCTCGCAAATCTGAAGTCGTCAGCGTCGAAAGACCAACATTACGTCTTCATCAGGATTGCTGGCTAGCACCGTAGCGACGGAAACTGTTTCGATCCCATGATCCGAACTGATCCATTCCAACGAAAAGCCCCAGCTCATAATATCCTGGAGATATGCGTGAGCATCGGCATAGCGGCCAGGCCTGAACTCAAGGACGATGGTGCGCAGGCGATCATGAACCCGGAGCCCTTGAGCCCCTATCCAGATTTGCTCTTCTGCGCCCTCGGCATCGATCTTAAGGAACTCGATTGCTGCCCACTCCGCCCGGTTGTCGAGCCGCTCGGCATCGATAACGACACCTCCAGTTGGCACTTCTCCGTGGAAGGGCAAAATGTAGGCATTTTTCGGCTCGTCGCTGGGCATGACGAAGGACACGGCCTTGTTCTCATCCGACAGGGCGACAGCATGTATGCTGATCCGATCAACTAGTCCGTTGAGATAAGCGCTTCGAGCGATCCGCTCAGACATGGCTGGATTTGGTTCGAAGGCATAGACGTGGCCCCCAGGTCCTACCAGGTCTGCCAACATCATCGTGAAATATCCGACATTAGCCCCCACGTCAGCTGCCACCATCCCCGGCTCGACGAGATTCACAATCGCCTCGGTCGTTGGCATCTCCCAAAAGCCGTCAAGCATAAGGTGTGGTGAAAGACCATAGTCGTTCGGATCTACATACATTTTATATCGCCCAAGAACTCTGGCCAACACCTGAGAGGGCGATAGCGCCACAGAATGGCAGCGCGCACGGATGGCGGCTTCGTTCAAGCCTCTCATCCGGTGATCCAGTCGATTGATGTCAAATAGCGGCCGCTCGGCCGTGGCTGGCCTCTTTCGGCGGCGATTATCTAACCATAACTTTAGCCAGTTCCTCATCAACTAACATATCCCGATCGACACGTGGCGTGCTCCGCGGCGCAGCGAGCCAACTTGCACTTATTGCGTCAAAGCCCGAGCAGTGACAAATGGGCCGAACAGCATGTTGATGATGCCGATAAGCTTAGTTGGAGGACTGGATGCTGAATTGGCGAAGTAAAGTAGGTCTTTGTCGCGCATGGCAACCTGCTGCGCAACGAAATAGCTTGCCGGATCCATCATATTGAGGCGGTAAATGGTTGGGGTAGGTGCCTTCCCGTTAGTTGAGGGGAGCAGGCGGAACAGAAAAATGCCGCGCGGATTGGCGCGAGCGTCAGAAGGACCTCCAACTCGGGCAATTGCTTCTGCAAGAACAAGATTACCGGCGTCGAAAGGTACTTGTGATACCTTGTCGGACGCACCGAACACCGTATAGCTGCGCGGGCGGCGCAGCACCTCAACCTGATCTCCGGGCAGCATTAGAATGTCGTCCGCTGATCCCACGCTGATATCCCCGAGGCGCATTTCGGCGGTCTGTCTGCCGCGGGTCACGCGAACGAGGAAGTCTTCGGCGTCGCCCGCTGTGCCTCCGGCTATCGCGATATAGTCCCGAAGGGTCTCTCTCGCGAGGGTCAATCTATATCGCCCTGGTTTGTTCACGGCACCGGATAGATAGACGGTGCTGTTCAGACTATCGGCAATTGACACCAGCGCCCGTGGACTTTGCGACATGCCTTGGAGCCTTTGCTCCACGATGTTTTCTACTCCGCGCGGAGTCAAGCCAGCTACGGTTATATATCCAACATACGGGAGTTGTATGCCTCCAGTCTCATCCACCTGCACGCCGTTAATCCGTTGCGCATTGGCCATCGGGTTATTGACTTGGGTTGAGACCTCCATTCCCGCCGCGGATTGCGATGAAAAAAGCGAAACGCCGACTTCGTAGATTGCAATAGACAGAGTATCACCAGGCCGTATCATGTCGCGCGGGTCGGATTCACCTTCGCGGCTAAAGCTGGCGAACGACCCGGACGATGATGGTTCGGAGTGGGAGATTTCGGCTAAGTTCGTCGAAGTTAGATCGACGAGCGATATATTCAGCTCACTATCATTTTTCTTGAGCTCGTTGATAATTCGGCCGGCCGTCGGGCCATTAGAAGGCAGGGTCGTGCAGCCAGACGCCACCGCTGTGAGCGGTAATAGAAAAACCAGATGCTTAGGGATACGACAATCCTTAATTCGAGACATTAGCGCAACGACATTCATATTCCACCGCCACGGCTCCAAACCTGGTAGCCGCCCAAGAAATTTGCCGCCTCTCTGCCAAAGGCATTCATGATCGGCAAGCAAAAAGCCTATGTTATCCCATCTGGCTGTGGAGTAGCCGGGGTAGCTGAATGGCTGCTGACGAAAATGGAAAATTAACACGCGGCGCGGAGCGGTGGAGGGAGCGCTTGCCAAGCGAGCCGTTGCCCTCTTAAGGAGAATTCGTCGATTTGACCGTGTCACTGCAGCGAGGCTAGCACTCGCATCGGTGGGTCGTGCCCCTGATGATGGTGTAGGTCGGCGGTAGCGAAGCTGACCGGAAGCGCGCTCATCGATCAAGTGCAGTAGCGGCCGGTCAGTTTCGCGGGTGGCCATCGGAGATCTCGGGTAGATTTGGGCTGCGAGACTCAAGCTATGGAGATCCCGATGACCAAGGAGCCCAGCGCCAAGCCTGGCAGACGGGAAAGACCGTCACCCCCTTGCTTGTATCAGAACAATACGCGAACATGGAGCATAGACGCATCCATCCCGGCAGACATGCTCGAACGCCTCATGAACATCGCAGTCCAGCAGAAGGGGGTTAACGATGCTCCTACACTTAATGCTGTTCGCAGAGGGGTGGAGGGATTATCGAGGAGGCGAGGCGGGGCTTGGAAGAATAGGGCGCCGGTCTTGGTACGCTGGACTTGCCAAAGCCGCGATCTACCTTATGCAGGCCCCACAACTATTGGGAGTGTTGCCTTGCAGGGTTCGATTAATCCAACAGCACGTGAGAAGGCCCAAGCTGCGCTATATGGGTGGGGCAGCTTGGTCGCGTGCCTGACAGACACGATGCTGAAGACGGGAATCGAGCGCGAAAAGGTCGAGCAGTTCTTGGACAGGCTCGACTCTGTCAGCGCCTCCACGCTGGAGGAGGTCGGGAGCAATCCATATGCAGAAATGACGCAGGGTATCCGGGAGAGTCTAGGTCAGGCACAGAGGACGGCCTGAGATGGCTCAGCCCAACAGGCAGCTCGCCGTAAGTTGCTACTTCGGAAATGCGCCCCATGCCCTCCATCCTGCACCCAAGCAGGTCGATGCCGTGTTTATCGCGAATGACGCGGCGCTCGAAGACGAAGCGAGCCGCAAAGGATGGTCTTTCAGGCTCGCGACTCAGGAGCGGTTCCCCGTTCTTGATGACGTTCGGCTTTCATCGATCCAGTCCAAATATGTGAAGTTTTTTCAGTTCCTTGACGACTTCCCCGACCTTCAGCGCTTCCAATATATCACATACTATGATCACAAGGTCGGAATGGCTGACAGCCATCTTCTCTGGCTGCATACCAGGCTGGACCCCACCAAGAGAATGATCGTTCGCAGCAGCCCGAAGCGTAAGGGGGTGCGGCAGGAAATTGCCGTGGCAAAAAATCAGCCTCGCTATGCTGAGACGATGCCGCAAACTATCGCTTGGGTAGATAAGATTTGCTCCGCCGGCTTCATCAATGAAAGCGCGCAGATTGCCAATACTGGCATTATCCACTGCACCGACATAGGTCTTTTCCGACCGATGTTCGACGAGATTTATAAGACGATAACGGCACAACAGCAGCCGGAATGTCAGATAATCTGGCATATCCTGTCTCAAAGATACGCGCATCATATCCAGCAGGTTAGCTGGTTCGACCTCGACGTGCCGTGGGTCGTGCCAAAGTAGCGACTCCGCGTTGAACAAAAAAGATTTCAAAAGGGAAACATTGACTTTATGAGGGCATCTACTCACCACTCCGTTTCACGCCGTCTTGAACTGCTGCGTAAATTCGCTGACCCGGCCTGGGAGCCATTTACTGAAGAGTATACTGACCACCTTGCGGGCCTGATGAAGGTCATCGAAGGTGTCGGAGAGAAGCTCGAAGGAAACACCTTCTTTGCGCACCGCCAGGAAGACTATAGCGAGCTTTCGCCGCGCTTCCTGAACAAGCGACGGACGCTGGCGCTGGCGGCAAATGTTTTCACTGACATCGTAGAGATCGGGTTCAATGCCGGTCACAGCGCAATGCTGATGCTCACGGCTAATCCTAATTTACGGCTGACCTGCATCGATATTTGCAGCCACCGTTACACGGTTCCTTGCTTTGAATATTTGCACTCGATCTTTGGCGATCGGATCACGCTGATTGAGGGTAATTCCCTGCTGGCGATGCCCCTCCTAAAGGCGCAGGGAAAGGAATATGGCCTCTACATCATCGACGGCGGCCATGGGGTGGATGTTGCCGATAGCGACATCCACAACATTATTCATTGCAGCAAGCCCGGCTCGATCATCATGTTTGACGACTCCGACGCGCCCCAGCTTCGCATCCTGCTCGACATGTATATGATGTCTGGCGACCTGATTTCGATTGCTGATCAGGCGGGTATCCTGAAGAATACCAACCAAATGTTCTTCATGAATAATCGGAAGGGCTAACCTTTGGCGGCGCACAGCGTGTCATATTTCGCGTTGTGCGCCCTGACTTATGTAGCGCCAGGTCCATGATGCTGAGAAGGTAGCGGGCCAACTAGGAAGCTGGCGATGCCTGCAGATCTAGGTCATCTCTTGACAGCACGGGATAAGTTGCCCTCTCCAGCATGCCCTTTGAGAGCGCTGCGGCAAACTGGTCCAAGAACTGTTCGGGCTCATCAACCTGCAAGGCGTTGATCTGTTCGGGCTTATATTCCCACCATTCCGATTCAAGCATCCGCTCCACCGACTCTTCTGGAAATCGGAAACGGATCACCTTGGCTGGGACGCCGCCAACAACGGCATATGCTGGAACGTCTTTTGTCACTACCGCCCCTGCCGCAATCACTGCGCCGGTGCCAATATCGACATCTTGTGCAATTGAAACGTCGGCGCCGATCCACACGTCATGCCCAATGCGAAATGAAGGCAGTGTCTTTACAAATGGTCTAAATGAGTATTCAGGTTCGACATCATCGACATAATCCATGATATTTGGAAACTCCCGACCACCGTAAGAAAAGGGAGAGGTTGACACCCAATTGAGCGGATGTTTCGTACCCATTTGCTTAACGTTCAACGCGATGGAGCAGAACCGGCCCACCGTAGAGTCAATCGGCATCGCAGAGCGCGCAAATGAAAAGGCGCCAAATCTACGCGGTAGTATCCCCGATCGCCCAACGGTCGAGTAACCCTCGATTTGGAAGTCAGGGAGTGCCTTCAGGACTTCGTCAACGGCAGGAACTCCGTCGCGGACCCAGTTCATCCGGACACGCTTCTTCCGGATGGCAACCTGCATATTCTCATCGATTACGAACTGCATGATTCAAGGTCCCACAACAAACCGCTCGCAAAGAGCATGCTTCCTTAGTTGTCAACCGTCCTGTTCTGCCGGAAGCACAGCGCATCTATCTTAGCGTTGTGCGTCTCGATTTCCCCAACAGTATCATCGATATCCGCCTTTTTGCCCGCTTCATTCTAAATCCCACGCGCCGACAGCGGACCAACAAGCGCTTGCCATGGTGCCTGTCGCCAAGCAGATGATCGCCCATCTGGACGCGATGGGCGAGAACTGGATCCAAGCGGCCACCATAAGGTCGTCATGGGACAGGATGCGGGAAGCCCTTGGCTTGCCGAGCGATGGGCAGGCCGGGCCAAAGCTGATCCGCCGATCGAGTGCGACCATCGTTCGCCGCCGCATCGGGGAATCCAATTGGCGTCAGGGAGAGATCATGCTGGGCCATGCAGCGTTCGCAAACGACATTTACGCTATTCCCGACCCCGCTAATCTGGGTCTGGCGCTTGCGGCAACCGAGGCTGTTATTGATGAGATCGAGGCCCTTGCCCCCGGCGCTTCTACCGCAAAGTTTCCGCACAACCTTCCAATTTGGTGCTGGTGAAATGAGGAGAAAACGGCTAATTTCTGCGGTGGAGCGGGTAGCGGGGATCGAACCCGCATCACAAGCTTGGAAGGCTAGTGCTCTACCATTGAGCTATACCCGCCCGCAGACCTAGCGCCCTGCCATCACTACGAGGTATCCGTCAACACTAAAACGCGATCATCCAACCAGACTATGAGGTCTGCAACTCGAGGTCTGCAATTCTGGTCGGGCAGGTTCTATGCTGTTGTCAGGCGACAGGCAAAACTGACCCCTGTCGCCACTGAAGGCAGGTCCTTCCGCGAAAGGAGGACGGGAACAGATGAGTGTGAATGATCAGGGATCTCCGCAGGCTTTGCGGAGGAATGCGATGCTTGAGCCCGATGAGGTGACGGCGAGGCTAAGATTGAAGAAGCCGGGCTGGGGTAGCGAGATCGTGTCCCAACCCGTTCTCTAATCGCCAAGGTCAAGTGCTGATTTATCAGCGATCCATCCTGCTTGCCGGGCTCTTGGGTTCTCTCCGCGGTCACCGCGTCGGGTGCCGCATGTTTGCGTTCCAGGTTGGGTGGATCGAAGTGGTGTGCGCGGTCATTGCCGCTAACCTGGGAGCGATCTCACCCTCGCCGCGCGTCCCGGCTGGACGCATTCCGTTGTGCTGATAATCAGTGTCGTTTCGGTTGCGAGATCTATGCCGTCGCCGGCTCCCGGAAGGGCGTGTTAGTGCGCCACATCGCATGCAACGTTACCGCAAGTTTCCTTGCCAGAGCCACCTTGGCTTTTCTGGGGCCTGTCCTTTCTGCGATAGCTTGGGACCAGTTGCGTAAGCGTGGGCCACCAAGGTTTCGGCAGACGATCGCGTTCGCTGCCTCGAACAGGCATTTCCGCGTGAACCTATCTCCGCGTTTCGAGATGCGACCGTTCCGGCTAATCTCGCCAGACTCATAGCGCCTTGGCTGTTGATTGCCGCTGAGAAGTGACCCAGGATTTCCACCGAGAAGTGACCCGCCTG
>CBIHNV010000008.1:0-112870 GCA_966211835.1 uncultured Sphingobium sp. | reverse complement strand
ACGCCCACGCAGCCTCCTGAGATCCCAGCCTTCGCTGGGATGACGCTAGAAATGACGGGAGTGACGGGCGAGGAGCAAATCCCTCAATCCCCCATCCCACTGACATCCACTTCCTTCAGCCCTATCCCGATCGAAGCCCGGGGTTGCTCGATTTCCGCCGAAGAAACAGGATATGCGCAATAATCCGCCGCATAATAGGCGCTGGGCCGGTGGTTGCCCGAAATGCCCTGGCCCCCGAACGGCGCGGAGGAAGATGCCCCATTGGTAGGCCTGTTCCAATTGACGATGCCCGCCCGGACATTCGCCCAGAATTGATTATATTGCTCGGGCGATCCGCCGATCAGCGAAGCGGACAGGCCAAAGCGGCTGTTATTTGCTTCCGCGATCGCCGCTGGAAAATCGGGCACGCGGATCACTTGCAACAAGGGTCCGAACAACTCGACGTCCGGCCGCTCGCTCATTGCGGTAACGTCGATGATCGCCGGGCTCAACAACGGCCGGTCCTCCGACAGTCGGACGAGATGCTTGATGGGCCGCCCGCCATGGCTCATCAGATAAAGAAAGCTCTCGGTCAGTTGGTCTGCCGCCTGATTGTCGATGACCGGCCCCATGAAAGGTGCCGGATCGGCATGCGGATGATCGACGATCAGGCGGTCAGCGATTTTCTTGATCTCGCTGATCAGCAGGTCGGCAAGTTCTTCCTTGACGATCAAACGGCTCGCCGCCGTACAGCGCTGGCCGCTCGACAGGAAAGCCGACTGCACCACAAGGACGGCTGCACTGGCAATATCGCCGGTATCCCAGACGACGATTGGATTATTGCCGCCCATTTCGAGCGCCAATATCTTTCCCGGATTGCTCGCGAACTGCCGGTTGATTGCAATCCCGGTAGAGGCCGAACCAGTAAATAATATGCCGTTGACGTCAGCATGGGCGGCAAGCGCCTTGCCCTCGGCAGGTCCGCCAAGCACCAGCCGCACGACGTCCTGCGGAACCCCAGCCTCATGATAGAAACGCACCAGCATCTCGCCCACCGCCGGCGTCTTTTCCGACGGCTTGAACAGCACGCCATTGCCGGCCAGCAGGGCAGGAACGATGTGGCCGTTAGGCAGATGAGCCGGGAAATTATAGGGGCCCAGCACAGCCATGACGCCATGCGGCTTGTGCCGGACGGACTGGCGCGCGCCCATCGCCGCTTCCAGCCGCCGCTGGCCGGTGCGTTCCGAATAGGCCGCGACGGAAATATCCACCTTGTTCATCACGGCCGTGACTTCGGTCCGTGCGTCCCAAAGCGGCTTTCCCGTCTCCCGCGCAATCAGGTCTGTCAGCGCTTCCTCATTGGCGCGCACGACATTGACGAAACGGCGCAGCGTTTCGATCCGGTATGAAATGGGCTGCGCCGCCCAGGACGGCCATGCGGCCCTTACTCTTGCCACCTCCGCCTCTACGTCGCTGGCAGTCCCCTGCCACAAAAGTGCGCCGGTGGCGGGTTCAGTTGAAGTCAGCGCTGCGGACATAGCCCCGATATGGCGGATAACAGCCCATTAGGGAAGCGGGGCAAGGCACCAAAAAGCTCCCTTCCCAAGAGGGAGGGAGAGGCGGGCGAGCGCGTCGCGTCAAGGCACCTCCGGCTTGCCACCCAACGCCTCACCCATCCGCCGAACTGCCGCCACCTTCTCGTACAGGGGCGACCAATCATCCCGCTCGGCGATCGCGCTCCAGATTGCCTCCACCTCGTCTATATGAATTGAATAGGGCGCGGCATCACTCCAATAAGGATGCTCCCGGTCGCCACTAGCCTCCATCCCGGCCACAGCTTCCCGGAATGGCGCCCAAGCGTCGGCCGAATAGTCCGCCCCCTCACGCGGCTCGCCACCGCGCCAGTCGTGGAAGAAACGATCGATCGGGGTTCCGCTCGCGGCCATGCCTCTGACCGCAGCCTCGATCATCGCGTTCGCATCTCCTGACGCCACGACGCCCAGCCGCCAGCAGAAGCGCCGCACCATCGCACGCGCGAACGCTTCCGGGAACCGCTCCAATTGCTCGATCAATGGTTCGGCTTCGACCAGCGGCCTTAGCGAGACCGCCAGCTGCGCCACGTCCCAATGGATCGCTTCCGCTTGGCGCCCAAAAGCATAAAGCCCCGAATGATCGAAATAAGCCGCGGTGAAACCGGGCTCCCACAAAGGGGTAAAGCGCCACGGGCCATAATCGAAGCTCTCGCCGGTCACATTGATGTTGTCACTGTTCAACACGCCATGCACGAAACCCGCGACCATATAGCTCGCCGCCAGATCAGCCGTCCGCTCGACCACGCGGCCCAGCAATTGCGCAGGCGCGTTATTTCCCGGCTGTTCTTTGTAAAGCTGCCGCAGTGCATAGTCCGTGAGCCGCTCCAACAGCGGCTTGTCATCATGATAGGCTGCGCGCTGGAACGATCCGATGCGGATATGGGAATGACTAAGCCGTACCATCACCGCCGATCGGGTGGGGGAGGGCTCGTCATTCCGCTGCAGCGCCTCGCCAGTCTCGATCAGTGAAAATGTCTTGGAGGTGTTGACGCCAAGCGCCTCCAGCATCTCTGTCGCCAAAATCTCCCGGACGCCGCCTTTCAAGGTCAGTCGCCCGTCGCCGAACCGGCTGTAAGGCGTCTGACCCGATCCCTTGGTGCCCAAGTCCAGCAGCCGACCCGCGTCGTCGCGCAATTGCGCGAACAGGAAACCCCGCCCGTCGCCAATATCGGGATTATACGACCGGAACTGATGACCATGATAGCGGAGCGCCAGCGGCCGGGGCAGGCTGCCCGAGAGCGGCTCGAACCGGCCAAAGTGACGAACCCACTGTTCATCGCTCAAGCCGTCGAGCCCGACACTGGCTGCCGCCCTGTCATTACGATATCGTAATATCGTCGCAGGATAATCAGCCGGGGCGACTTCGTCGGCGAAGTCGGGCTGCAATGCGAAGATTTCCTTTGCCGGATTGTATCTGCTGGCTTGCGAGGATTTGTCCATGCGGCGATATGGGGGAACAGAGCGGGCAGTTACAACCGCTTCGCTGTAATTTGAGGACGCGCGACCGTTGACCAGCTTCTCCGACGGCTATTGGTGGTCTCCCGACGGCCTCAGGCTTCACTATCGCGATTATGGCGGAGGGGAGGACGGCCGCCCGCCGCTGCTATGCCTCCCCGGCCTGACGCGCAACGCGCGCGATTTTGAGCCGTTGGCCAGCCGTCTTGCAGGCGAGTGGCGCCTCATCTGTCCCAACATGCGGGGACGATCCGAAAGCGCGCAGGCAAAGGATCCGATGACCTATGTCCCGCTCACCTATCTGCAGGACATCAGCCGCCTTCTCGCCGACCTCGCCATCACCCGCTTCGTCGCGATCGGCACTTCCTTGGGCGGCCTTATCACCATGTTGATCGCCGCGACTCACCGCGAATGGCTGGCGGGGGCGCTGTTGAACGATGTCGGGCCAAAGCTCGAACAGGCAGGTCTCGACCGCATCCGCACCTATGTCGGCGTTGGACAGTCGCACCAAAGCTGGGTCCAGGCCGCCCGCGCGCTCGAAGAAGCCAATCGCGACATTTATCCCCGCTATGGTCTTGAACAATGGCTGGCCATGGCCAAGCGCCTCTATCGCCTCAACAGCGGCGGCCGCGTGGTGTTGGACTACGACATGCGCATCGCCGAACCCCTCCGCTTGTCCGGGGGAGATGCCGGAGTCGATCTCTGGCCGGTAATGTCATCCTTTCACGACATCCCCTCCCTGATCCTGCGTGGCGAAGGATCCGACTTGCTGAGCGCCGCAACAGCCCAGCGCATGCTGGCCGAAATGGGCCCCGGCATCGAATTGGTAACGGTTCCTGACGTCGGCCACGCTCCTCTGCTTGACGAGCCGGAAGCCTCCGCCGGGATCGACCGCCTGCTTGCGCGAGTCCTGCATGGCTGACGCGTTAGGCAGGCCGCCGCGCCTGCTCCATGTCCACGGCAGCTTTTCGCTCGGCGGTAAGGAAGCACGCGCCGTGCGCCTCATGAACCTGTGGGGGGATCGGGCCAGTCATACGATCGTCAGCGCCGCCCCCGACGCGATGGGCGCGCGGTCAGAAATTGCGCCGGAAATCGATGTCAGCTTTCCTGAGCCCCCGTTACTCACCGGTCGTCCGAGCGTCAGCCGCTTCCGTGCGCTGGGCCGCTTCATATCCGGCTTCGACCTTGTGCTCACCTATAATTGGGGCGCCATGGACGCAGTCATGGCGCATCGCTTCTGTGCGCCCTTCGCTCACATGCCGCCGCTCATCCATCATGAGGACGGCTTCAATATCGAGGAAGCGGAAAGGCTCAAGACGGAGCGGAATATCTACCGCCGCGTCGCGCTCCAGCGCGCCCAAGCCGTGGTCGTGCCGTCGATCCGGCTGGATCAGATCGCCCGTACCAAATGGCGCCAGCCCGCTGGGAAAGTACATCTGATCCGCAACGGAATCGACGTAGCGCGCTATGCCAATGCCGAGCCGGATGCGATCCCCGGGCTCAAGCGGTCGCCGGGCAAGCTGCTGGTCGGCACCTTGGCCGGTTTGCGCCCGGTAAAGAACATCCCTCGCCTCGTGCGTGCCGTTGCGCCCCATCGGGAGAGGTTGCAGCTTGTGGTCGTTGGTGAAGGTCCGGAGCGCGAAACCATCGTCGCGCAAGCTGCCAAGCTCGGCCTCGATGATATTTGCCTGCCTGGCTTCCTACCCGACCCTGCGCGTTATCTTGGCCTGCTCGATATTTTTGCGCTCTCCTCCGATAGCGAACAATTCCCGATCTCGCTGGTAGAGGCCATGGCCGCACGCCTGCCCGTCGTTTCAACCGATGTCGGTGACGTGGCGCAGATGGTCGCCCTGGAGAATCAAGCATTTATCGCACCGGACGAGGCCGGACTGTCCAGCGCGCTTGGGCAGCTTGCCGCCAGCGCGGACCTTCGCAGCCGCCTTGGTGATGCGAACCTGCGTCGGGCCAGGCGGGATTTTGAAGAATCCGTCATGGTTGACGCCTATGCGGCTCTGTATGGACAGGCACTATCCAGCCCTCATATTTTGCGGTAGGGCGCGCCCGTTATTCGTCATCCGTCGCGAAAGCTGCTATAGGGCGGCGTTCAGTCGGGGGTGACCCAGCAGCTGTTGCGCGGGAGATTATGTTGTTCAAGGGTTTGAAGCCCATCATCTATGGTGGTCGTGAAGTCTGGCCGCTGGTCGAAGGCGGGAAGGGCGTGGCTGTCTCCAATCATGCCAGCTCCGGCGCTTGGGCCGCAGCGGGCGGCATCGGCACGGTATCGGCGGTCAATGCTGACAGCTATGACAGCATGGGCAATATCATCCCGCAAATCTATCACGGCCGCACCCGTCGCGACCGTCATGAAGAACTGGTCGCCTACGCCATCGACGGTGCAGTCGAACAGGTGAAGCGCGCCTTCGAGATCGCCGGGGGCAAAGGCGCGATCAACATCAACGTGCTGTGGGAAATGGGTGGCGCGCAGCGGGTGCTGCACGGCGTCCTGGAAAAGACCAAGGGCATGGTCTCGGGCGTCACCTGCGGCGCAGGCATGCCGTACAAGCTGAGCGAGATCGCCGCGTCCTACGGCGTCAGCTACCTTCCTATCGTCAGCTCCGGCCGCGCCTTCCGCGCGCTGTGGAAGCGCGCCTATTCGAAGGCATCGGAATGGCTGGCGGCGGTGGTCTATGAAGATCCCTGGCTGGCTGGCGGGCATAACGGTCTGTCCAATGCCGAAGATCCGCGCCAGCCGCAGGACCCATATCCCCGCGTCCGCGATCTGCGTGCGACAATGCGCGAAGGCGGCATTTCCGATGATGTGCCGATCGTCATGGCAGGTGGCGTCTGGCACCTCAAGGATTGGAACGACTGGATCGACAATCCGGAGCTGGGCGCAATCGCTTTCCAGTTCGGCACACGTCCGTTGCTGACGCAGGAAAGCCCGATCCCCGAGGAGTGGAAGCAGCGTCTGACGCAGCTTGATCCCGGCGACGTGCTGCTCCATCGCTTTTCCCCGACCGGCTTCTACAGCTCGGCCGTCCGCAACCCCTTCCTGCGCCAGCTGGAAGCGCGGTCAGAACGTCAGATCCCCTTCAGCACGGAACAGGCGGGCGATCACACGCACCAGCTGGATGCTGGCGTTAAGGGCAAGAATTTCTGGGTGACGCGTGGCGATCTTCTGCGTGCACGCGAGTGGGTGGGGCAGGGCTTCACCTCTGCGCTCAAGACACCGGACAACACGCTGGTATTCGTTACCGAAGAAGAGAAGGCCGAAATCCGCAAGGACCAGACCGATTGCATGGGCTGCCTCAGCCAGTGCGCTTTTTCGAGCTGGATGGATAGCGAGACGAACTCGACTGGCCGTCTTGCCGATCCGCGGAGCTTCTGCATCCAGAAGTCGCTGCAAGAGGCGGTGCATGGCGGCGACTTGGACAAGAACCTCCTCTTTGCTGGCCATGGCGCCTATAAGTTCAAGCAGGATCCCTTCTACTCCAATGGCTTCGTGCCGACGGTAAAACAGCTCGTAGACCGTATTTTGACGGGCGACTGATGGCCGAAATTCAGGGATTGGCGGTGCTGGAATATCACACGCCTTATTTCGACATAGTGCGTCCGGGGCAGTTCGTTGTTTGCGCGGTATCGGGCGCACGTATCGACCTGGACGACCTTAAATATTGGAGCGCTGAGTTCCAGGAGGCGTATCGCGGTCCTTTGGAAGCGACACAGTCCTTCCTCCGCCATCGCGGCCTGGCAACGGCTTAAGAGGCGCTTGCGCTTTTTGTTCCTTTTATTGCTGTAGTGCGTTATCCTCCTCATGCAGGCGACAAAGATCGCTGCATTTGGAAGGATGCCGAAGATGTCGCGTTTGGATGTCTATGGCGACCGGGTCTGCGTCGTCACCAGCTTTCTCATCGTGGGCTGGTTCATCTACGACATATTTTTCAGCTGAGGCTTGGCGTAAAGCACAATTCGCCTCCGCTAAAGCAAAGCTATGTTTCCATTCTCAACCATATCTGTAGACAGATGTTGAGCTTAACGCTTCGCGGCTTTTGAAGGATGACAGCTTGCTCCGCGTCAACAACGGCTAAAGCGCACGGCCCCATGCGACCACGCAAGGTTTCGTGTTCCTCCGCACAAGGAGAAGACGATGAAACCCCGTTCAAATATCGCCCGTCGCAAGCGCCAGCAGCAAATGGCCAGGGACATCCATATCCCGCATTCGTCGTGGACGCGTCAGCCGCCCACGGCCGCCAACGCAGCGCTCGCGCCGGAAGATTTCTGGGCTCGCCTCGGCCTCTGATCAGCGGAAAACGACGGTCTTTCCACCGTTCAGCAGCACCCGGCGGTCGGCGATCCATCCGACCGCTCGGGCCAGCACTTGCGCCTCGATATCACGGCCGATGCGGATCATGTCCTCGGCCGTCGCGCGATGATCGACGCGCTCGACGGCTTGTTCGATGATCGGTCCCTCGTCGAGGTCGGCGGTCACGAAATGCGCCGTTGCGCCGATCAGCTTGACGCCCCGCTCATGTGCGCGGTGGTAGGGCCGCGCGCCCTTGAAGCCGGGCAGGAAGCTATGGTGGATATTGACGCAGCGCCCTTCCAATCGCTCGACCAGATCTTCTGACAGCACCTGCATGTAGCGCGCGAGGATCAGATAGTCCGACCGGGTGCGGTCGAAAACGTCGAGCATGGCCGCTTCCTGTCCCGCCTTGTCACCGTTGGCTGGCAGTTCATGATAGGGGATGCCGTGCCACTCAGTGATCCGGCGCATGTCAGGGTGGTTCGATACGACGCCCATGATGTCGACGGCCAATGTTCCCGTCTGCCAGCGGTGCAGCAGGTCGGCCAAGCAATGCGATCCCTTGGACACCGCAAGCAGCATGCGCGGCTTTTCCTGCGCGGCGCTGATCCGCCAGTCCATGCCGAATTCCGCGCCGATGGCCGTGAAGGCGGCCTGCAACTGCTCCGTATCAGCCATGCGCTCATCGGTCGCTTCGAATGCTACCCGCATGAAGAAACGCCCCGCTTCCCGGTCGGCATATTGCTGGCTGTCGGTGATGAAGCCGCCGCGTTCAGCCAGGAACTGACTGACAGCCGCGACAATGCCGACACGGTCGGCGCAGACCAGCGTCAGCACCCAAGAAGGGACAACCGGATTGTTCAAAAGGGGCCTCCGCGAATTATCGGGAAAGCCGTTGCCTTATGCTGCACCCATGATCAAGCGGTTAAACCGCCCAGTCATGAGCGCTGCCAGCATACCATTACATCTTCCTCGGCATGCAATCCGCACCAGCAGCCTTGATCGCGCCACACAGCTTCGACGCCTCGGCATTGCTGGCCAGAGGCCCTGCCTGCAATCTCGTCATCGCGCCGCCCTTCACGAGGTACAGCTGATAGGCTGAAAGGCCGGCTACCTTGCCGCGCAGGCTGTTCCAAAGCGTGCGGGCCCGGCCTTCTTCGCTGAACGCGCCCAACTGCACGCGCCAGGGTCCGCTGGCTGGAAGCTTGAGCTGGGCTTTGCTCACCTCCTTGCTCTGTTCCGCAGGAGGCTTAGGCGCCGGTACGGCCGTGGCCAGCTTTGGCGGCTCAGCCTTTGTCTTTGTCGATGGCTTCTGCGCTGGGCGGGAGGGCGGCGACGTGAGGCTTGCAGGCGAGCGTGCTTCTTCACGCGAAACCGGCGTGCTCGACTGGCCGCCGTTGGCCTTCGCAAGCGCGGCCACTTCCTTCTGGCCCATCTCCCGCGCAAGGGCGAGTCCCTGCTCTCGCTGCTGAGCAGGGACATATTTGTCCATCTGCTTCAGGCTGGCCGTCGCCTGCGCCAAGCCCGCGGCCGATGCACGGCTCATCAAAGCATAAGCGCGCGGCCAGTTCTTGGCCGCGAGGTCGCCGTTAAAAAGGGCGGTGCCTATGATATATTGCGCGCGCGGTTCCCCCCGAGCAGCCGATCGCTCCAGATAGGGCAGGGCGTCCGCCCGTTCTCCCTGCTGGAACATCAACAAGCCCAGATTGTCCTCGGCCCGCACATGTCCCTGGGCCGCAGCCTTGCGGTACCAGTCGATCGCCGCCGTCATATCGGCTTTGACGCCGCGACCCAACTTGTTCGCCTGTCCCATGTTGAACTGCGCATCGGGATCGCCTGCTTGTGCGAGAGGGCGCCACAGGCTCACGGCCTTGTCATAATCACCCTGCTGCCAGGCATCCACTCCACCCTTCACATCGGCAAGGGCGGGCGGCGCCAGACTCAGCATAATTGCTGCGGCCCAGATGCCCCAGATGTGCTTCATGTCCATGTGCTCCTGAAAGAACAGCGTTACCGCAGCCTATGATCGAACAAGGTTAATGCACACTTAGCATTCAGGAAGCCATGCTTGATAGTAGGCTTCGATTGCTTCCGTCATCGAAGGATGCGGCCATGTTAACCAAATCTTAGGCGCAGCCATGGCAGTCCAATGCGCAATTGGATTTTCTGGGGGAAACGCGCGTGCGCATACTCGCATTGGCATCGCAAAAGGGCGGATCTGGGAAGACCACCTTGTCTGGTCACCTGGCCGTGCAAGCACAGAGGGCTGGCGCTGGCCCGGTGGTCCTGATCGACATCGATCCGCAGGGCTCACTGGCCGATTGGTGGAACGAGCGCGAGGCCGAATTTCCCGCCTTTGCACAAACGACCGTCGCCCGCCTTGCGGCTGACCTCGAAATCCTTCGGCAGCAGGGTTTCAAGCTCGCCGTCATCGACACGCCTCCGGCCATCACCATGGCGATCCAGAGCGTCATTTCTGTCGCTGAACTGATCGTGGTTCCCACCCGTCCGAGCCCGCATGACCTGCGCGCGGTGGGTGCGACGGTCGATCTGTGCGACCGGGCAGGCAAGCCCCTTATCTTCGTCGTGAACGCCGCCACGCCCAAGGCGCGCATCACGTCCGAAGCTGCTGTGGCGCTTTCCCAGCATGGCACGGTCGCTCCGGTGACGCTGCATCACCGCACGGACTTCGCCGCGTCGATGATCGACGGCCGCACGGTGATGGAGGTCGATCCCAATGGCCGCTCCGCTGGCGAAGTCACGCAGTTGTGGACCTATGTCTCCGACCGCCTCGAAAAGAATTTCCGCCGCACCGTCTTCTCCGTACCCAACGGCACGGCAGGCACCACCGGAGCAGTTCGTCCAGCCACGGGTGGCTTCGGCCGCCGCGTTGTTGGCCAGTAAGGGAGGTACCAGACAATGGCTGAACCCAAACCTCTCGCTTCGCTGACCTCCGGATTGCTTGCCCGGAAAGGTGCTGCCCAGCCTGCCATGCGCCGCCCTGTCATGGGCTTTGGCCAGCAGGCGACAGCGGCGCTGTTGCAGGATGATCTTGGCTGGAACGACATGGGCTTCGACGTCACGGAGCCTGAGCCCGTCCCTGCCGAGCCTCGCGCGGTTGTCGGGCTCACCCCGATGACGCAGCCGCCGGTCGCCGCGCCCGTGCCGACCGTGATGGTCGAGCGCGAGGAACTGGCAGAACGTATGGAAGCGGCGGTGAAGACGATCGCGCCCGCAAAGCGCGCCGCGACCAAGGGCCGCAAGGCCGCTTTCACGCTACGCCTGGATGCGGATCGCCATCTGAAGCTTCGTCTCGCAAGCGCCGTTGTGGGCCGCTCTGCCCAGCAGATGGTGACCGAAGCTCTCGACAATTTCCTCGCCGCCTTGCCGGAAATCGACAAGCTCGCGCAGCACTTGCCGCGCGACGAAGCGAAGTAAGAAGGACCAGCCATGAAGCGCAGCGCTCTATCCAAGGCGGCACTTTCGTCGCTGATCGTCGGAACCACGATGGTTGGCTGCACTGGTGCAGCATTTCGTCCGTCCGCCATTGCGGCGCCTAGGCAGGACACGGCACGCGCCACTGCGGCCATCGAAAAGGCGCTGACCGGCCGGGATGGACCGCGCGCCGTGGCAGCGGCGGAAGCGGCGGTTCAGGCTGCTCCACAGGATGCGAACCTCCGGCAACTGCTTGGCCGGGCCTATATCTCCAATGGCCGCTTCCTCTCGGCGGAATCCGCTCTTGGCGATGCCATGACGCTTGGCAATCGCGACCCGCGCACGATCGTCAGCCTGGCTCTGGTAAAGGTAGCGTTGGGCAAGAATGATGCGGCTCGCGAACTCCTCGCTACCAATGCGGATATTGTTCCCGCCAGCGATTACGGCCTCGCGATGGCGATGGCAGGCGACCCGGCAGAGGGTGTCCGTATCCTGTCCGACGCAATCCATGATCCGTCCGCGACTGGACAGACGCGGCAGAACCTCGCCTATGCCTATGCGCTCGCCGGGCGTTGGAAAGATGCGCGGGTGATGGCGGGCCTTGATCTTGACCCGCTCGCGGCCAACCAGCGTATCGCGCAATGGGCGCAGACGGCGGCTCCTGACTTCGCGTCGCAACGCATTGCAGGGCTGATGGGCGTCAGCGTCGATGGCAGTGATGCCGGTCAGCCGGTTGCCTTGGCTCTCGCAGCAGAAACCGCGCCGGTCCAAGCGGCCGAGGCAGCTTTGCCGGAGACGCCCGTCGCTCCTGATGCCGGTCAGCCCGCCGCAACGGACATGGCGCAGGCAGAAGCAGCTCAAGCGCCTGTTGATTTCACGCCTTATGTCGCTCCCGCGCCGGTCATGAAAGCACCGCAGGCAAGGGTGAAAAGCGCAATGGCCAAGCCATCGCCTGCCATCCGCGCGCCAATCGCCACGCGTCAGCCGGTGCGCTTCGATGGTAAGGGCAACAGCCCTTGGGTCGTTCAGCTTGGGGCTTACTCGAACACCGCGGTCGCCAAGGAAAAATGGTATGATATGGCACGCCGCAACAGCGCCATCTCCGCTTTGCCTGTGCTGACCAGCCAGATCACCGTGAATGGCGTCAGCTATGCTCGCCTTGCCGTCAGCGGCTTCGATGATCGCGTCGAAGCGGATGCGCTGTGCCGTGCCATCCGGGCTCGGCGCGGCCAGTGCTTCGTGCGGGAAAAGGCGCCCGGCGCCGCTCCCCAACGGTGGGCGCTTGCGACCAAGCCACGCCAGTTCGCGTCGCGCTGAAAGAACTAAGCTCGACCTGTCACCAAACCCGTTCGGGCTGAGCTTGTCGAAGCGCTCTTCTTTCTGGAAGAAGTAGAACCCTTCGACAGGCTAAGGGTGACGGTATCAGGAGATGCCGCGCCTTCAGAGCAGGATGCTCTGAGAACTATAACTTGCGGATAGATGACCTCGCCTCCTCTGAGGCGAGGTTTTTCGTATGAACGATCCTGCTAGAGCCGTAAGCTGGTAAGGGTGGATCGAGATCGCTAAACGCGCCTGACCAGCGCACGCCAAAGTCTTGGCAAGACGCTGCTTTTTCAGGATTTTCGGAGCCGCCCTAGCAAGGCGAAAGTGGCTCCCCGAGTAGGATTCGAACCTACGGCCATTCGATTAACAGTCGAATGCTCTACCGCTGAGCTATCGGGGAGCAGCCCGGCTCTCGCTGGGCAGGCCGCGCCTATAGCAGCGAGATTCTTCGGATGGCAAGGGCAGATTTGCGAATTTTTTCAGGCGATGAATTGTTCAGCCGCGATCCGGTCATCCAACGTATGCTCCGGATCGAAAAGCAGGGTCAGAGGCGTGCCGCGATCGATCTGCACCTCCACCTCCGCAACGTCGCGGACTTCCCGCTGATCTGCCACGGCACTCACCGGACGCTTCACCGGATCGAGCACTGTGAAGCGGATGGCCGTGCTTTCCGGCAAGATGGCTCCACGCCAACGACGAGGGCGAAAAGGGCTGATCGGAGTCAGGGCAACCAGACCTGATCCCAGCGGCAAGATCGGGCCATGAGCCGAAAGATTATAGGCCGTCGACCCGGCCGGTGTCGCTACCAGCACGCCATCGCATACCAGTTCGGTAAGAGCCGTGCGCCCATTCACATGGACTTCCAGCTTCGCCGTCTGGCGCGTTTCGCGCAGCAGCGACACTTCATTAATAGCCGGGATCGAAAAACGCTCCCCATCAACCGTATCGACCGTCATGCGCAGCGGGTTGACCTTGAAGAGCTTGGCCGCCTCGATCCGCTGCTCCAGCCGTTCCAGCCGCCATTCGTTCATCAGGAACCCGACCGTGCCCAGATTCATGCCAAACACCGGCATGATCCGGCGGCTTTCCAGCATGGAGTGCAGGGTTTGCAGCATGAACCCGTCGCCACCCAGCGCGATGATCATGTTGGCCTGCTCGACAGGCACGAAGTCATAGGCGGCGCGCAGTCTTTCCTCGGCTGCCTTGGCGGATTGTGTAGGGGAGGCGAGCAGGGCGCGCCGGGGCTCTTCGGTCATCCGCCGGTCACGCTCATATGGCGATGCACGGCTGCGGCAGGCGCGCCGCCGCCGATCCGGAAATCATGGGCAGCAGGCTTCAACCGCAGGGCGCGATCGATCACCGGCTGGACCGCATCGACGCCGCCTTCGCGGAATGCGGTCTTCAGGTCCACATGATCCTCATGCCCCAGGCACATGAATATCTTTCCCTCGCAGGTCATGCGCATGCGGTTGCAGTCCGCGCAGAAATTATTGGTGAGCGGGGTTATGAGGCCAAGCTTCACACCCATCCCCTCAACCGCATGATAACGGGAAGGTCCACCCGTGCGATGCGCGATCGGCCGTAGTGCGTGATGCTGCTTCAGCCGCTCCAGCACATCCGTCAGCGGCAGATAATGATCGGTGCGATCCTCGCCCGTTTCGCCCAGCGGCATCGTCTCGATCAATGTGAGGTCGAAGCCCTCGCGATCGCACCAATGCAGCATCGGCAGGATCTCGTCCTCGTTGATGCCCTTCAACGCGACCATGTTGATCTTGACGGCAAGGCCCGCTGCCTTCGCCGCTGCAAGCCCATCGAGCACCGGCCGAATGTCGCCATTGCGGGTGACATGCGCAAACCGCACTGGATCACGGCTGTCCAAGCTGACATTGATCCGCCGCACGCCCGCGTCGAAGAGCGCGTCTGCATGCTGGGCGAGCCGCGTCCCGTTGGTGGTCAGCGTAAGTTCGTCCAAACCTTCGCCCAGATGGCGTCCGACGCGCCGCACCAGATCGATGATGTCCCGCCTGACCAGCGGCTCACCACCCGTCAGCCTTATCTTGCGCACGCCCCGCGCGATGAAGAGGTCGGCGAGCAGGGCGATCTCTTCGAGCGTCAGCACCTGATCTTTCGGCAGGAATGTCATACGTTCCGCCATGCAATAGCGGCAACGCAGGTCGCATCGATCCGTAACCGAAATCCGCAAATAGCTGATCCGGCGGCCCAACGCATCGGTCAGCCCCGTGCGCCGAAGATCGGGCTTGTTCATGCTGAACTAGCTAAGCCATGGCAAAGTCCGGTGCAAGCACTGCCGGTTGCAGCCATGTGAACAGGTCGCTAACGCCTGTCTGCTAGACGCCTCGTAATGCGCTCTAGACAGGGAGTTTCGATGTGAGCGGTGAGCCCGCACTGCATGGACAGCGCAGCGTCTTCATCCTGTCGCCAGGCGATCGGGATGGCCTGTCGCGCGCGGCAGGGCTGGCGGGCTGGCGTGCCATCGCGGCGCGGCGCCCGAAAGACGCGGCCCAGCGCTTCCTGCACAGCGACGCGCAGATAGCCCTGGTCGATATGCGCGATGCCGAAGGCGACGACCTGATCGAGGCTTTGGCGCCCGCTGTTGAGGCTGGCGGCGGCGCGCTTGTCGCGCTGATCGATGCGGACGAGCTCGGATCCGTCACGGCATTGTTGGAAGCGGGCGCAACTCATTTTCTCGCGGCGCCCTTCGCCCCTGATCAGATGCGCGCAACGCTCGCCTCGGCGCAGCGCCTGATCGATCGCCTGGGCGGTGGCGCAGCGTCCAGCCAGCGCGCTCAGCGGATAAGGCGCGGCGACGCGCTGTTCTGGGAACTGGAGCGGGGGGGACGATTTGTCCGCCTCAGCGACAATCTCGCGCGGCATCTGAACCTCGATCGCCAGACCATCAGCCCCGCGCGTTTCGCCCGCTGCTTGCCCCGTGCAGAGCGCCGGTCGGTGATCGCTGGCCTGCGCGGCATGATGCGGTCGGGGCGGCCGGAGTCATTTGCCCACGCTGCGCCAGGGCGGCAGGACGATCGCCTGGTTCATCATCTCCGCCTGATCGACGGGGTGGTGGCGGCTGATGTCGAATGGCTATCCGACACGCACGGCGACGACGCAACCGGCCGCGATGACCTGACCGGCCTTCGCTCCCGGCAAGCAGCCCTTCAATGGCTGGAGAAGCGGTCAGGCCTCGCCACGACGATCCTTCTCCTGTCCATCAGCCAGTTCGACCGCATGAATGCCGCCTACGGCCAGGTGGTCGGCGACGCCTTGCTCGGCCGGATCGCCAGGAGGATCGAGCGGATGGCTGCAGACGCCGCCCCCGGCGCCATCGTCGCGCGGATCGCCGGAACCGAGTTTCTGGTCGGCCTTACCGGCGCCGCCGCTGCGAGCGATCGCGCGACCTTCCTCGCACGCCAGCTTATTGGCGCTATTGGCCGCCCGTTCAGCGCGGGTGATCACCTGATCCGCCTCACGGCCCGGTGCGGCATCGCCCAGTCACGCGCCGATGATGACGCTACCCGCCTGTTGCGCCGCGCTGGCACGGCGCTCGCTGATGCGAGGGCAGGCGGTGGAGAGGGTATTCGCATCTTCTCGGCTGAAAAGCGCAGCCGCCAGGTGGATGCCGACCAACTCGAAACCGACCTCCGCCTGGCCCTTGATCGGGGAGAGATCGGCATCGTCTTCCAGCCGCAATATCCTATCGGCGGCGATCATATGACGGGCGTTGAGGCACTCGCCCGGTGGAACCATCCGCAATATGGCTCCCTCGGCGCGGGCATGTTGTTCGCCACCGCCGAACGCTCGGACTATATGCTGCCGCTATCGGCCCATATCCAGGCCGAAGCGCTGCGCCAAGCCGCCGCTTGGCCGCAATCTCTCTCGCACTTGCGCCTCTCCATCAACGTGACAGCCGCCGACATCGCGCAGCCCGGCTTCATGCCGCAATTCTTGGGGCTGGTTGACGGCAGCGGCTTCCCACGTTCGCGACTGACGGTCGAGATTACCGAAAGCGGTTTGATCGAGAATGTCGCTGCGGCATCGGCGCTGCTGACCGCTCTTCGCGCGGAAGGGCTGGCGGTGGCAGTTGATGATTTTGGTACCGGCTACTCCAGCCTCGCTTATCTCAAGAGCTTGCCGCTCGACTATCTGAAGATCGACAGCGGATTGGCGCAGGATATCGCGGGCACGGCGCGGGACAGGATCGTGGTCCGTGGCGTCATCCATATGGCCAAGTCCCTGGGGCTCGCCGTCATTGCCGAAGGTGTCGAGACACAGCAGCAGCTCGATCTGCTCGCGCGCGAAGGGTGCGACTTCTACCAGGGGTTCCTGCGCTCGGCGGGCGTATCGTCGGCTGAACTGGTCGCCATGGCCCTGAAGAGCTGAACCGGCCTAGAAGCTAACGCCCGCGCGGCCGATCAGCGTCGCGCCTGAGTGGCGCACCCCGTCGATACTGCTGTTGGCGTAACGTAGCCCCGCAAACCATCGTGGCTGCAAGTAATCGATGCTGATCCCATGATCCCAATAGGTGCCGTCTGGCCGCAGGCGAGCGGCCTTCTCGCTATCCCGCACGTCTCCGCTGGAGCGCCCGATATGGGCCGAAACGGTCAGTGGTGTGCCCGGAATGCCCGCAGCGGCCGACGCCGACAGATAGAGGTTGTCGCCACCGATCGACCCCTGCTTCGGCGCGTAGTTTGCATTAAGATCGATTGTCGCGGGGCCGATCAGGAATGCCGCGCCTGCTCCAAGCTCGCCATATCCTCGGCCCGATGCGCCGGGGAAAAGATGATAGACGCCCCGCGCCGAAAGCCGCCATGCGCCCAGCTGCCGCGCGTAGGTTGTGCCGACATCCACGACAGCATCTGCGCCGCCATGGCGGTCGCTGCCCCATAAGGATGTCGCCGCCGCGTCGAAACTCAGCTCGCTGGTGGCCTGCGCCGTGATAGCCCCCCGGGTAACCGGCTCGCCATCGCTCCAGCTCAGACCTCGCCTGCGCTCATCGCTTGCAACCTCTACGGTCGCGGACAGCGGGTCGGCATATTGCGCAAGAGCGGGCGAAGCGCTGGCGGCGAGCAACTGCGCAGCCGCCAACGCTAGCCGCATGTCAGTTCGAGGCAAGATTACGGACAGCATCAAGTTCCGCTACTAGCGGCGCACGGTCCCGTTCAGCAACTGTCATGAGATGTTCGCGGATTGCCGACTCATGCTGGGCCAGGTTGCGCTCGCCGGACTGGCGTCCAGGGGTGCATGCACCATGCTCGCTTCCGGAAAAGCGCTTGTCGGACGAGACAGTGCGCGCCAGTGCCGGTCCGTGGTCGAGCGCGCGATCGACGATCACGGTCGCGGTCCACTGGCAACGCTGCATATCAATCCGGTTGGGCGTCTTTGCACCCACGGTCTTCGTCGAAATGTCGACGCGCGCGGAATAGGTCGCCCGCACCGGCGTTCCGCCATGGTCGATCTGTACGCTGTGCGTGGCGGCTGCCGCTGCCATCGCTACGAGGGTCGAAATCATGTCAATCTCCTGCTTGACGCCAGGCTTTGCTGCCCAGTCATCCTAGCGGGATTTAGTTTGCCGATGTTGCTGATACTTTGCTGATGCACGACAAAGGGGTGCTGGCGAGCGCTATCGTAGCGCCGCCGTCGCCTTTACGCAGCCGCTTTCGCAAGCCCCTTCGACAGTTGCAGCGCGCCGTTCAGCCGGGCCGCCGGGTCGGCCCAGGCGCGGTTCACCACGACCTTGCTGTCCGGCCGCAACCGCGCCACGCCATTCAGGCGCTGGATGTAAGCGACCAACCCCTCGGGCCTGGGGAAGCGATCTTCGAAAAAGCTGACCAGCGCGCCCTTTGCCCCGACATCGATCTTGGAGATGTTGGCCGCCACGCAATTCTGCTTGATCTCGATGATCTTGAACAGGTTCTGCGTTGGCGCAGGCAGCTTGCCGAAGCGGTCGATCAACTCGGCTGCAAAAGCCTCCAACCCCTGCCGGTCCTCCACTTCGTTCAGGCGCCGATACAATCCCATGCGCAGATCGAGATCGGGCACATAATCCTCCGGTATGAGGATCGGCGCATCGACGCTGATCTGCGGCGAGAAGCTCTCGCGCTTTTCGATGCCAGCGCCACCGGCCTTGGCCTCAAGGATCGCGTCCTCCAGCATCGACTGGTAGAGTTCGAAGCCGACCTCCTTGATATGGCCCGACTGCTCGTCGCCGACCAGATTGCCCGCGCCGCGAATGTCCAGGTCATGGCTCGCCAGTTGGAACCCCGCGCCCAGCGTATCCAGGTCGGACAGCACCTTCAGCCGCTTCTCCGCCGTCTCCGTTATCACGCGATTGGCAGGCGTGGTGAAATAAGCATAGGCCCGCGTCTTCGACCGGCCCACACGTCCGCGCAGCTGGTAGAGCTGCGCCAGCCCGAAGCGGTCCGCGCGGTGGATGATCAGCGTATTGGCCGAAGGAATGTCCAGGCCGCTCTCCACGATCGTCGTGGATAGCAGCACATCATAGCGCTTGTCGTAGAAAGCCGACATGCGCTCCTCGACCTCTGTTGCGCTCATTTGCCCATGCGCGACCACAGGCCGAACCTCCGGCACCTCGGTCCGCAGGAACTCCTCCACCTCGGTCAGATCGGAAATGCGTGGCACGACGAAGAAGCTTTGCCCGCCACGATAATGTTCGCGCAGCAACGCCTCGCGGATCACCACCCCGTCCCAGGGCATGATATAGGTGCGCACCGCCAGCCGATCGACCGGCGGCGTCTGGATCACGGACAGTTCACGCAAGCCTGACATCGCCATCTGCAATGTCCGGGGAATCGGCGTCGCCGTCAGCGTCAGCACATGGACATCGGTCTTGAGGCCCTTCAGCCGCTCCTTGTGCGTCACGCCGAACCGCTGTTCCTCGTCGACGATGACGAGGCCGAGCCGCTTGAACTCCAGCCCCTTGGCCAGCAGCGCATGGGTGCCCACGACAATATCGACGGTCCCGTCGGCCAGCCCCGCCTTGACGGCCTTCGCTTCCTTGTCGGGCACCAGCCGCGACAAGCGCCCGATATTCACGGGGAAGCCGCGGAACCGTTCCTCGAAATTCATGTGGTGCTGCCGGGCGAGCAGGGTGGTCGGACAGATCACCACCACCTGCATCCCCGCCATCGCCGCCACGAAAGCGGCCCGCAATGCCACCTCGGTCTTGCCGAAACCCACATCGCCGCACACCAGCCGATCCATCGGCCGCCCCGCGCCCAGATCCTCGACCACGTCCATAATGGCGCGATCCTGATCCTCGGTCTCCTGATAGGGGAAGCGGTCGACAAACGCCGGATAACCCGCGCTGTCCGGCTCGGCCACGGTCGCCGCGCGCAAGACCCTCTCCGCCGCCGTCTTCAGCAATTCACCCGCAATCTCGCGGATGCGCTCCTTCATGCGCGCCTTGCGCCGCTGCCACGCCTCGCCGCCCAGCCTGTCGAGGCTTACGCCCTCGCTGTCGGAGCCGTAGCGGGAGAGAACCTCCAGATTCTCGACCGGCACATAGAGCTTGTCGCCGCCCGCATATTCCAGCGCCACGCAGTCATGCGCGGCCTTGGCGACCGGGATCTGCGTCAGCCCTTCATAGCGGCCGATGCCATGGTCCATATGCACCACCAGATCGCCCGGCGAGAGCGTCGCCAGTTCCTGCAGGAAAGCGTCGGCATTCTTCTTCCGCTTCGCCCGCCGCACCAGCCGGTCGCCCAGCATGTCCTGCTCGGTCAGCACGGCGACATCGGGTGCGGTAAAGCCATGGTCGAGCGGCAAGACGGTCAGCACCGTGCTGCCGTTCGCCGCTATCCCCAGCGCCTCCTGCCAGCTATCCGCGGCCGCGACCCGTTTCAGCCCATGGTCGACCAGCAGCCCCGAAAGCCGCTCCCGTGCGCCGCCGGAATAGCTGGCGATGACGACCTTCTTCTTCGCCCGCTGGAGCGAAGCGATATGCTTGCCCACCGCCTCATAGACATTGGCATTCTGCGCCCGTTCCGGCGCAAAGTCGCGTGGCCCGTCGACTTCGAAGTCGAGGACGGTCGCGCTCTCCGGCTCATGGAAGGGCGTGGTCGCATGCATCGGCCACTCCCGCACGGCGCCGCCCCATTCGTCGGCGTCGAGATAAAGCGCCTTGGGTTCCAGAGGTCGATACGCCCCCGGATCGGAGGACTTCGCCTGCACCCGGTTGGCATGATAGTCCCGGATCGCCTCGAACCGGGCCTCGGCTGCGCCCGCCACGCCATGATCCAGGACGACTACGGTATCGTCGCCCAGATGCTCCGTCATGGGCACCAGCCGTTCCTCGAACAGCGGCAACCAATGCTCCATGCCCGCCAGCCGTCGCCCGTCGCTCACCGCCTGATAAAGCGGATCGCCCGTCGCCGTAGCGCCGAACGTCTCCCGATATCGCCCGCGGAAGCGCTTGATCGTCTCGTCATCCAGCAACGCTTCGGAGGCGGGGAGGAGGGTAAAGCCCTCGACGCTCCCGCTCGTCCGCTGGTCCGCCGGATCGAAGCGCCGCACCGTCTCGATCTCATCGCCGAAGAAGTCGAGCCGCAGCGGCTGCTCCTCGCCACCGGGAAATAGATCGACTATGCCCCCGCGAACGGCGAACTCGCCCCGGTCATGCACCGTGTCGGTGCGCACATAGCCATTGGCTTGCAACATCTCCGTCAGCCGGGAAATCGCGATCCGCTCCTTGGGCGCGAGCTTCGCTACCAACTGCCGTACGCGGAAGGGAGTCAGCGTCCGCTGCGTCAACGCATTGAGCGTGGTCAGAACAAGCTGCGGCCCCCTGGGCTTTCCTTGCAAGGCATAAAGCCCCGCCAACCGCGCCGAAGCCGTGCGCAGCGAAGGACTGGCCCGGTCATAAGGCAAGCAGTCCCAAGCCGGAATTTCGACGATCTCGATCTCCGGCGCGAAATAATGCGCCGTATCCGCCACCGCCCGCATGAGCTGCTCATCGGGCGCGACGAACAATGCCCGCGAAGGCGCTGCCCGGGCGATGTCCGCGAGCAGCCAGGGCTGGAACCCTGCCGGAACCCCGGAAAGGGTGACGGGGGAGGAAGCTTTGAGGATCTTCAGAAGGTCGGTCATCTAATTCTCAGTCCCCCTCCCGGAAGCGGGAGGGGCTAGGGGTGGGCAATCCAACAGAGGTGGCGCAGGCCCACCCCCGGCCCCTCCCGCTTGCGGGAGGGGAGAGTGAGCTTACTTCCGCCCAATCTCCACAAAATCCATCTTCGCGAACTTGTCCCACATCGGCCCGCGCCACTCATCCGGAAGCGGCAGCGTCCCCAACGCCCAAGCCATGATGTCCGCATCCTGTTCCTCGATAAAGCGCTCGAACCAGTCGATGTCCTCTACGCCCCACTCGGCATGATAGCGATCGAAGAAGCCACCCACCGCCAAGTCCGCTTCCTTGATGCCACGATGCCAGGCCCGAAATTGCAGGCGGCGGATGCGGGGATCTTCGTTCACAATTTGTTCCTTGTGCGGACATGCCAAAATTGCCGATCGGATGTTTGCGCATCGTCCCGGCTGGGCTAGACACCGCCAGATAGACATGCGCCCGGATATCCTCAACCCACTCTTCGCCGAAATCGAAGCGCTCAAAGGCGTAGGGCCTGCGCTCGCCAAACCGCTTGAGCGCCTTGGGCTCGCCCGCGCTGTGGACGTGGCGTTCCACCTGCCGGTCAGCTTCATCGACCGGCGCATGGTGGATGAGCTGATCCTGTCCGACTCAGGCCGCGTCATCGGCATAGAGCTCACCCCGACCGATTATCGCGCGTCTGGCAGCGCCCGCGCGCCCTTCCGCGTCATCGCGCAGGACAGACACGGCAACACAGTCGCACTCGTCTATTTCGGTCGTAACAGCGCATGGCCCCGCAAGCTGCTGCCCCTCAATGAGCCAAAATTCATCTCGGGCAAGCTGGAGGCCTATGGCGAAAACCTCCAGATCGTCCACCCCGACTATGTCCTTCCCCCAGAGGAAGCCGCCACCATCCCCGAGCGGGAGCCGGTTTACGGTCTCTCCGAAGGTCTTACCAACAACCGCCTGCGCGATCTCGTCGCCCAATCGCTGACCCGCGCCCCCGATCTGCCTGAGTGGATCGAGCCCAGCCTTCTCGCCCGCAAAGACTGGCCGACATGGCGCGAAGCCCTGACCCGCATCCATGCCGACCCGAGCGATGCCAAGGCACGGGAACGCCTCGCCTATGACGAAATCTTCGCGGGTCAACTCGCGCTGATGCTGGTCCGCCAGTCCTCCCGCAAGCGCCGGGGCGTCCCCATCGAAGGCGACGGCCGCCTGCGCGCCATGCTCCAGTTGCCCTTCGCCCCCACTGGCGCCCAACGCCGCGCGATGGGAGAAATTGACGGCGACATGGCTCAGCCCGTCCCCATGCTCCGCCTGCTGCAGGGCGACGTCGGCTCGGGCAAGACGCTCGTCGCGCTCATGGCCCTCCTCAACACGGTAGAGGCAGGGCCCCAAGGCGCACTCCTGGCTCCCACGGAAATCCTCGCCCGCCAGCATTATGAGACGCTACGCAAAATGGCGTCGGGCCTGCCCGTCACCATCGCCATCCTCACTGGACGGGAAAAGGGGAGGGCGCGCGAATCCACCCTGATGGGCCTGGCGGACGGCAGCATCGACATCCTCGTCGGCACCCACGCCATCTTCCAGGAAGCCGTCCGCTACAAGAATCTCGCCCTCGCGGTGATAGACGAACAGCATCGCTTTGGCGTCGCCCAGCGCATGATGCTCGCTGCCAAGGCCGAACGGACGCCGCACCTGCTGGTGATGACGGCGACACCGATCCCGCGCACGCTGACGCTCACCTATTATGGCGAAATGGACGTCTCCCGCCTCGACGAGATGCCCCCCGGCCGCCAGCCGATCCAGACCGTAGTCATGTCCGCCAACCGCCTCGACGAAGTGGTCGAAGCGCTTGCCCGCCACATCGAGGGCGGCGGCCAGGCCTATTGGGTCTGCCCGCTGGTCGAGGAAAGCGAAACCAGCGACCAGGCCGCCGCCGAAGCCCGTGCGGAAATGCTACGAATTCGTTTCGGCGAACTCGTCGGCATTGTCCACGGCCGGATGAAAGGCCCGGAAAAGGATGCCGCGATGGAGGCCTTCTCCACCGCGCGCACAAAAGTCCTCGTCGCCACTACCGTTATCGAGGTGGGCGTCGACGTCCCCAACTCAAACCTCATCATCATCGAAGGCGCCGACCGCTTCGGCCTCGCGCAACTGCACCAGTTGCGCGGCCGGGTAGGGCGCGGCCAGAATCATAGCGTCTGCATCCTGCTGCGCGGTGGCGCGCTCAGCGAAACCAGCCGCGCCCGGCTCGCCCTGATGCGCGAAACCAATGACGGCTTTCGCATAGCCGAAGAGGATCTTCGCCTGCGCGGCGCAGGCGAGATCCTGGGCACCCGCCAGTCGGGCGAGGCGCAGCTGAAGATCGCCACGCCTGAACATCTGTCCGCCTTGCTCGACAGCGCCCGCGACGACGCCCATCTCCTCATCGACCGCGATGGAGGGCTGAACGAGGCGCGCGGCCAGGCAGCAAGAACCTGCCTCTACCTCTTTGAACGGGACGCAGCGGTGGGATTGCTCCGAAGCGGCTGATCCACGCGACGAATTGCTGCAACAGCGAAACCATCAAGCGCTGCCCTCGTTGCCAAGGCATGCAATCCGACATCAGCCTGCACCACGTCACGCCGATCGCGGCGATCTTCATCGCAATTTCTGTCGCCGTCGCCTTCCTGCTTCACTGGCTCGCCTATTGGATAGCCACACGCGTGGTGCGCAGGATGAGCCTCGATCCCGTGATCCTTCCCGCCATTTATCACCCCACGCGTTGGATCGTCGTGCTCATGACGCTCGCTGCGGGCATTCAGCCGCTCAGCTTCAGCGACCGCATAGAGGCGATCTGGGCCATCGGGTCCAAGATGCTTTTCATCCTGCTGTTCGGCTGGCTGATCTTTTCATCGATGCGAGCATTCCGCACCATCCTTGAGCGGCGCAACGACATCACCGTGGAAGACAATCTGAAGGCCCGTCGCCAACATACCCGCATCCGCATTCTCTACCGGGTGGCGCAATTCATCATCGGCTTCCTCATCATCTCCCTGATGCTGACTATGATTCCGGCGGTGCGTACATTGGGCGTCACCTTGATGGCCTCTGCGGGTCTCGCAGGCCTCGCCGTCGGCGCAGCCGCTCAGCCAGCGCTCAAGAACTTGATCGCAGGCATCCAAATGGCCTTTTCAGAACCAATCCGGCTCGACGATGTGGTGATCATAGAAGGGGAATGGGGCCGGATCGAAGACATCAAGCTCACCTATGTCGTGGTGCGCATCTGGGACGATCGCCGCATGGTCGTGCCAGTCTCCTACTTTCTCGAAAAGCCGTTCCAGAACTGGACTACCAAGACCTCCGACCTGCTCGGCACCGTCTTTCTCTATGTCGATCCTGCGGCGGACGTCGAACGCATCCGCGCGCGCTTTATCGAAACGGTGAAGGCCAACAGCCGCTGGGATGGCCGTGTCGCCATCCTCCAGGTGACCGACCACAAAGCCGACGCGCTGGAACTACGCGGCCTGCTCAGCGCCCGCAATGCCGGGATAGCCTTTGACCTCCGCTGCGAAGTGCGCGAAGCAATGATGCGGTTCCTGCGGACCGAAATGCGTGAAGCGCTCGTCCGATCCCGTCAGCGGATCGAACCCGATCAGAGCTTCGAACAGCTGTTTACCAGGCGGTCTGCCGTGGCGGAATGAGCGACAGCATCGCCTCATAAACTCGCGAATCGATGGGTTCGCAAAATTCTACCCCGACCCGGCCATCTTCTGCCCACCGCACGTCGGCCTGGACGTCCTTCACCATGGGAAGCCAGACGGAAATCCGCTCACCAATCGCGACCTCTGCGTCAGTGCGGCACATCAAACCCAGTTCAGAGATGTTGATGACCCGCACGCCATGCGTTCGCCCTCTGGCAGCGATATGGCTGACCATATCCACCAGCACGCGGGCGGTGCGGCGCTGGTTGATGGAAGGGTCCCGTGAACGGGCGACCTGGGCGAGGCTGGCGAGCACCGAAGACATGAGCGAAGCTTAAGGCGACGAACCTCGCCCTTTCCTTACCAGCTTTACCTAATGGGTCTTTAACTCTCTAAAATTTCAAGCAGTTACTAACCCGTGTCTCTTGGCGCCGAAGCTGACCTTGTCGCCAGGCTTCAGCGCCAGCATGGGGTCGCTCACTACTTCGCCGTTCACGCGGATCGCGCCTTCAGCGAGCTTGCGCCGAACCTCCTTGTTGGACGCGGCAAAGCCCAATGCGGCCGTGCCCTGAACAATGGTCATTCCGTCCGCGCCCACGCTGATCGTCGGCAGATTGGCGTCGGAAGCACCTTCCTCGAATGTCTTGCGCGCCGTTTCCGCCGCCGCTGCCGCCGCATCAACCCCACGGCATAGCGCGGTCGCTTCATTGGCGAGGATCTTCTTCGCCTCGTTGATCTCGGAGCCCTGAAGCGCCGCCAGCCGCGCTACCTCGTCCATGGGCAGGTCGGTAAACAGCCGCAGCCGGTTCGCGACGTCGGCATCAGCCGTGTTCCGCCAGAATTGCCAGTAATCATAAGTGGAAAGCTGATCTTCGTTCAGCCACACGGCGCCGCCCACCGTCTTGCCCATCTTCGTACCGTCGGCATTGGTCAGCAGTGGCGTCGTCAGCCCGAACACCTGCGTCCCATCCACCCGGCGGGCGAGTTCCACGCCATTGACGATGTTCCCCCACTGGTCCGACCCGCCCATCTGCAACCGGCAGCCCGAACGCCGCGACAGTTCCAGAAAGTCGTAGGCCTGAAGGATCATATAGTTGAATTCGAGGAATGACAGCGACTGCTCCCGATCCAGCCGCAGCTTCACCGAATCAAAGCTCAACATGCGATTGATCGAGAAATGCTGGCCGATCTCGCGCAGAAAGGGGATATATTCCAACCGATCGAGCCACTCGGCATTGTCGAGCATGATCGCGTCGCTCGGCCCGTCGCCAAAGGTCAGGAATCGCTCGAACACCCGCTTGATGCTTGCGACATTCTCCGCGATCGTATCGGTGGTCAGCAGCTTGCGCGCTTCATCCTTGAAGCTCGGGTCGCCGATCTTGCCCGTACCGCCGCCCATCAGGACGATGGGCTTGTGTCCCGCCTTCTGCAGCTGCCGCAGCATCATGATGGATACCAGGTGCCCGACGTGCAACGAGGGCGCGGTCGGATCAAAGCCGATATAGCCTGGCACGATCTGCTTGGCGGCGAGGGCGTCGAGCCCCTCCGCGTCGGTCAGTTGGTGGATGTAGCCACGGGCCTCCAAGAGGCGGAGCAGATCGGACGAGTAGCTGGTCATAATGTCGCGCCCTCTAGCATCGCGACACAACAACGTCATCCCCCGTCATCCTGCACTTGTGCCTGCATCCATTCCGGGACACAGAATAGGGATGATGGAAGGACCGGAGCAGTGACACAGAGCCAACCCATGCTGGCGATCGGCCTCATGTCAGGGACCTCCCGTGACGGCATCGACGCCGCGCTCATCGAAACCGATGGGGAGGGCGTCAGCAATCCCGTCACCTTCCACGCCATGCCCTACCGGGAAGGCTTCCGCATCCGTCTCGCCGAAGCATGCCAGCGTGCGATGGCGATGGACAAGCCGGGGTTTGAGCCTCTCATCCAGTCCGTGGAAGCTGAACTTACCGAACTTCATGTGGAGGCGGTGTCAGACCTTCTGGGACGCAGCGGCCATATTGCCGAGGACATCTCTGTCATCGGCTTCCACGGCCACACGGTCGCGCATCGGCCGGAATGGCGCTGGACGTGGCAAATCGGCGACGGCGCGGCGCTCGCAGGAGCGTTCGGTATTCCTGTAGTTGGCGATCTGCGCAGCGCCGATGTCGCGGCGGGCGGGCAGGGGGCTCCGCTGATGCCGGTCTATCATCGCGCCCTGGCAAACGACTTGCGCAAGCCCGTTGCGATCCTGAACCTCGGCGGCGTCGCCAATATCACCGCCATTGGGGAGAGAGGCGATCTCTTGGCCTTCGACACTGGCATGGCCAGCGGCCTGATCGACAACTGGATGCAGGCGCACAGCGCTAGATCCTTTGATGAGAATGGCGCTACGGCAGCCATGGGCCAGGTCGATGAGGATCGGCTCGCCAGCCTGATGGCCGACCCTTGGTTCGACCTGCCGCCGCCCAAGAGTATTGATCGTGAAGCCTTTACCCTCGACACGATGCGCGGCTTGTCGCTTGAGGATGGAGCGGCCACGCTGACGGCCTTCACCGCAAAGGCGGTTGCCCGCGCGCTGGACCATGTCCCGTCCCGGCCTTCCGTCATCTATGTCGGTGGAGGCGGCCGCCATAACGTGACCTTGATGGCGATGCTGTCTGCCTTCACCGAGGCAGAGGTGCATCCCGTCGATGATCTCGGCTGGGATGGCGACGCCCTGGAAGCGCAGGGGTTCGCCTATATGGCGGTGCGCCACCTCAAATCCTTGCCGATCAGCTTTCCCGGCACGACCGGGGTTCCGGCTCCGATGGCGGGCGGCGTCCTCTTCGATCCCGCCTGACGCCGCTCACCGCTTGCGGGTCAGCTCCCGCATCCCCTCATCAATGCCCTCTAGCGTCAGCGGATACATGCGCTGGCTCATGATCTCGCGGATCATCCGGGTCGACTGGCTATAGTCCCAATGTTCGCGGGGGGTGGGATTCAGCCAAACCGCAGCCGGATAGGTATGCAGCAACCGGCTCATCCAGACAGCGCCGGGCTCCTCGTTCATATGCTCCACCGAGCCGCCGGGATAGCTGATCTCATAAGGGCTCATCGCCGCATCGCCGACGAAGATGACCTTATAGTCATGCCCATATTTATGCAGAATGTCCCAGGTCGGAATACGCTCTGAAAAGCGGCGGCGGTTATCCTTCCACACGCCTTCGTACAGGCAGTTGTGGAAGTAGAAAAACTCCATATTTTTGAATTCGGTCGTCGCGGCGGAAAACAGCTCCTCGCAAAGCCGAATGAACGGGTCCATCGATCCGCCGATGTCCAGAAACAGCAGCAGCTTCACCGCATTATGCCGCTCCGGCCGCATCCTGATGTCCAACCATCCCTGCCGGGCAGTGCCTCGGATCGTGCCCTCCAGGTCCAGCTCATCGGCCGCGCCCTCGCGCGCGAAGCGCCGTAGCCGCCGCAATGCCACCTTGATGTTGCGGGTGCCCAGTTCCTTGCTGCTGTCGAGATTCTGGAACTCGCGCTTTTCCCACACCTTGATCGCGCGCTTGTGCCTGCTCTCGCCGCCGATGCGCACGCCTTCGGGATTATAACCGCCATGGCCGAAGGGCGACGTCCCGCCGGTTCCGATCCACTTGTTGCCGCCCTGATGGCGTCCCTTCTGCTCCTCCAGCCGCTTCTTCAGCGTCTCCATGATCTCATCCCAGCTGCCGAGAGACTTGATCTTCTCCATCTCCTCGGCGCTTAGATATTTTTCTGCGACGAGGCGCAGCCATTCCTCGGGGATTTCTGCCTCGACGCCGTCAGCGTCCAACACCCCCCTGAATACTTTCGCGAAGACCTGATCGAACCGGTCGATAAGCCCCTCATCCTTCACATAGGTCGCGCGGGCGAGATAATAGAATTCCTCGGGCCGCTGACCGATAACGTCGCGATCCAGGGCCTCCAGCAGGAGGAGATGCTCCTTGATACCGGCCGGAATGCCAGCAGCCCGGAGCGCGTCGAGAAAGTTCAGCATCATGATGGCGGCCTTGTCCTTCAGCCACGTTAAGGATGCAAGGGGCGGCGCATGGTTGAGAAAATGTTAAGTGTTGCATCGCATCGTTAACAAGGCAGTATCGATAAGCGGGCGGTTGAGGTGACACTCATTGGAAAATGAGCATTTATTGACAGACCTTGGTGAACGGTCGGGGGACGTTGCGCTGCAATGCAGCGAAACGGCGGGTTTCCTGGGCGAGCTTACACGCCGCATCCACGCCGACTCGCACCGGCTGACCCAGCTGCAAACCAATATGGAAGCTCTGGCCGCCAGCCAGAATGAAAGCGTGGTGGCGGCCCAGGAACTTAGCCTTACATCCCGCCGCGCCGCCCGCATCATCGCCGAAGGACATGAGGCAATTACCCAATCGCTCGCCCAGGTCGCCAGTCTGGTCGATCATGTAACCGGCCTTGAGGGTCGCCTGCGCCAGTTCCTCGAAGTGATCGAGACCGTCGGTGGCATATCCGATCAACTCGGCGCCATCGCCCGCCAGACCCGGCTGCTTGGCGTCAACGCCGCCATCGAAGCCGCCCGCGGCGGCGAGGCAACGCAGGGCTTTGCCGTCGTGGCCGACGAAATCCGCCGCCTCGCCGGGCAAGCAGGCGAATCTGCCGCTTCTGTGGGCGACAAGCTCGGGCAGCTCGACCGCGATGCCCGCCACCTGATCAGCGGCGTGGAAGCCAATATCGGGCGAGGCCGCGACGTCAGCGCCCATATCGACACCCTAAGCGTCACCATGGCGGAAATCGCCTCGCTCGTAACCCAGTTCGGTGACCGTTCTCACGCCATCGTCACCTGCACCGACGAGGCCGACGCCGATGTCGGCGCGCTACGCCAAGGCCTCACCAACTTCAGCGAGTCTGCCGCCGAAAGCGCCCAGCGCGTCGAAATGGCGAAGGTCCAGCTTGAGCAGCTTGAGGGCATGGCCAACGACATGCTCAACACCGCCGCTCATGGCGGGCACCAGACGCGCGACAGCCGCTACATAGCCTATGCCGAAGATGGCGCGGGGCAAGTATCGCGCCTGATCAGTGACGCCCTGTCTTCTGGGCAACTCACGCCATCTGCGCTGTTCGACGGCAACTACCGCCTGATCCAGGGTTCCGATCCGCCGCAATATGACAATGGCTTCACCGCCTTTGCGGACAGCATCATCCGTCCGCTTCTGGACCGTCAAACGGGACAGGACAAAGCGATCGTCGGTTGCTGCCTGATCGACATGAACGGCTACCTGCCGACGCATATTACCGCGCGAAGCCAACCCCAGCGGCCGGGCCTCCGGGCATGGAACATGGAACATGCCCGCAACCGGCAGATATTCATGGACAGCCAGACCCGCCGGGCGCTCGATGGCGATGGAGACTTCTTCCTTTTCACCTATTGCCAGGACCTTGGCGAAGGCCGCTATCGGGCGCTTCGCAGCGTGTTCGTCCCACTGGTCTTCGAAGGTCGCCGTTGGGGCCTTTACGAAGTCGGCTACCTTATCTGACCTAGTAGACGGGGCCAGGCGGTTAGTTCGCCACCCCGTCGCGCACGATGACCTCGCCATTGGCAGCATAGGCGGCAGTCGCCCGCGCCTGCGCTGTATGAGGGTCCTTGCCGTCCAAGATCTGGGCGATCTGCCGCGAGCTCGGCACGCGATCGTAAACGCCGAAGAGCTTCGTTTCGCCAACCGAGTGGATCGACAATTGATAGCCCTTGCCGCCGCGCGCGGGATCGAACGCGATCATCGTGCCCGCATCGTCAACCGGCACGATGACCGATCCTCCGGACGCGCCCGTCTGCGCCAGAACATCATAGCTGCCCTCGGCCGTCCGCACTTGGCCCCTCACACAGAAGGGCGCGGCGATCTCAGCAACGGGGCGGACATCTGCGGCTGCCGCAGGGCTGGATGCGGTCAGCCGGGCATCCCGGTCATCACCCGCCGGACAGTCCGTGAACCGCGCCGGAGAGGCGGGCCGGATCGCCGCCACATCATCGAAGCGCAAGCTCCCCAACATGCCGTCCAGCCCCGCCAGCACCTCCTCGCGCCGTTCGCTCGGCCCCGTGATGCGCAGCTTGACCAGCCAGCGTCCTGCATGGACGAACGCTGCCGCCGTAGTCAGCGCCCCATCGGCAGCATCATCATAAACCGCACGGATGGCCCGCCCGGCCTGACCCTGAAGCGCGACGCTTTCATATCCGGTGCGGCGAGTCCTGGGCCCAAAACGGTCCGCCACCGCGCGATCGGTCATATAGGCGGCGATCGACGCGTCGGCATAGCTCGGCAGATAGACATAGATGGTCGCCTGCACCGCGCCATCGTCCGACAGATACTGCGCATAATTGTCGATGCCCTTGCCGCCGTTCGTGACCTCACCGCTTTTCGACAGCGACAACCCAGCGACCGACTGAGGCAGGATGATCCCCGCAGCCCGCGCGCGAAGGCTTCCGTCACTCGCAACCCATGCTTCCTGCGCATCCGCACCCTGCGCCAGGGCGGGCACCGGCAAAAGCAGGAGGAGCGAGGACAGCGACAAGGCGAGCTTTGGCATAGGCATCCTTCCCATTCCACGCCGTCTTTTCGCGGCTCTGAAATCATTTAACGAAAGATTTGAGCCCAACCGCAACGCTAAGGCAAGCAGCCTTTTACGCGACAGGCGGGATTTGCGCCGGGTGATGCGGCAATTGCGGGTCAAGGTGCGCCCATTGCGGCGCCGCTTCCGTCCAGATCACCGCCTGCGGACCCAGCAGGTCCGGATCATTCAGCGCGCCGGCCCTGATAAAGGTCAGGTGCGGCCGCGATTCGGCTATGCTGAACAGCGGCGTACCGCATTGAGGGCAGAAACCTCGGCGCATCCTGTTGCCACTGTCGGCGATGCTTTCATGCCAGCGGACCTCGCCCAGGGTCTCGACCTTCTCCGCCGGAAAGCAGACGTTGACCGTGCCTGTCCCACCGCCAAGATATTGGCACAGCCTGCACCAGCACATGCGCGCGGCGATCGGCTCTGCGTCGATCGTGATGCGGACAGCGCCGCACAGGCAACCCGCTTCATGCATGATGCACGTCTCCGTCCTTACCGCCCCTGCCGCCGCGCCATGAATGCCAGACGCTCGAACATCATGATATCCTGCTCATTCTTGAGCAACGCCCCATGAAGCGGCGGAATGGCCTTGCTCGGGTCCCGATCCTGCAAGACGTCCAGCGGCATGTCTTCATTGAGCAGCAGCTTCAACCAGTCGAGCAGTTCGCTGGTCGACGGCTTCTTCTTCAGCCCTGGCACCTCCCGGATGTCATAGAAGAGGTCCAGCGCCCGGCTGACCAGGATCTTCTGAATGCCGGGAAAATGCACATCGACGATGGCCTGCATCGTGTCGCGATCAGGGAATTTTATATAGTGGAAGAAGCAGCGCCGCAGGAAAGCGTCGGGCAGCTCCTTTTCATTATTGGAAGTGATAACCACCACCGGCCGCTCTTGCGCCGCGACCGTCTCGCCCGTCTCGTAGACATGGAAGGCCATGCGATCGAGCTCCTGCAACAGGTCGTTCGGAAACTCGATATCCGCCTTGTCGATCTCGTCGATCAAAAGGACCGGCAGGGTAGGGGATGTGAACGCCTCCCACAGCTTGCCCTTGCGGATATAATTGCTGATGTCATGGACGCGCGGATCGCCGAGCTGGCCATCGCGAAGCCGTGCCACGGCGTCATATTCATACAGCCCTTGATGGGCCTTGGTCGTCGACTTGACGTTCCATTCGATAAGCGGAGCGTCCAGCGCCTTGGCGATCTCCTGCGCCAGCACCGTCTTGCCCGTTCCGGGCTCGCCCTTCACCAGAAGGGGGCGGCGCAGCAGCACCGCGGCGTTGACCGCGACCTTCAGGTCGTCGGTTGCGACATAATCTTCCGTACCTTCAAACCGCATGAATCTTCGCTTTCCTCTACTACGACCCGAGTAGGGAAAGCGGTACGGGCCCGCAATCGGTTATTCCTATTGTTTCTGCCGCCGTACCTCAGCGCGTGCTTTCAGCAGGTCCCACAGGCCGCGCTGTTGGCTAAGCAGCTGCCGCGCGCCGAACTGAATGGCGCGGTCCGCCGCGCTGTCGCTGCCGATGGCGCGCGCCATGGCGAAGGTGTCCGTCCGATCCGGCAACTCTGTTGGATAAGGCTCCACGCCCACGCGAATAGCAGCCATGTCCAGCACGCCGCGAACCGCCTGCCAGTCGAGCACGAGCGCCATGGCCGCGCCCATGGCACAGCCGCGCCGGTCGGATTGGGCCAGCATGTCGAGCGCATGACGTTGCTGGCTGACAATCGCTTCGCAGTCGCTTTGGCCCGCAGTGCTGGGCACTGGTCCCAACGCCACCGTGACCTGCGTCAAATAGGCCCTCTCGCGAGCAAAGCCCTCGCTCGCCTTCAACAGCCAGCCGCGCGCTCCGGGCTCTGCCGACCGGGTCGCTGCATGATCGATGACGCCGGGATGCCGTCCGTGCAGCATGCAAAGATAATGCGCGGCATCGGCAAGGTCGGGCAGGCTCAATGCCGCGTCCCGACCCACGGCCGCGCGAGCGCTGCTCGCATGGGCATGGCTCGTGGTTCCATCGGCCGCCACCAGCGCCTCGATCACCTGGGAAATGTCGCCCGTCACCAGGCGCACTGCTGCTTCGTTCATGATAACCCCTGCGACCGCCGCGCCAGTATGTCCGTTCAGCGGCCACCATAGGAAGCTGAGGTAAAAGAGCCGTTTATGGGATGAAAAAAAGGGCGGCCCGAAGCCGCCCTTCCTTTCATTTCGCGGTCGTCCTGCGCGAGGGGCTCCGCATCAAGGTGTCTTTTCTCCGTCACCCCGGCTCGACCCGGGGTCCCGCTGCCTTGCGCCGCCAGAAAAAGCGTGGCCCCGGAGCAAGTCCAGGGCCGCGCTCACTCAAACACGGCCATGCTTACTGGTCGAGGAAGCTGCGCATTTTCCGGCTGCGGCTCGGATGCTTCAGCTTGCGCAACGCCTTCGCCTCGATCTGGCGGATACGTTCGCGGGTCACGCTGAACTGCTGGCCCACTTCCTCCAGCGTATGATCGGTGTTCATGCCGATGCCGAACCGCATACGCAGCACGCGTTCCTCACGCGGGGTCAGCGAAGCCAGAACCCGCGTCACGGTTTCCTTGAGGTTCGCCTGAATCGCCGCATCCACAGGGATGATCGCATTCTTGTCCTCAATGAAGTCGCCCAGGTGCGAATCTTCCTCGTCGCCGATCGGCGTTTCGAGCGAGATCGGCTCCTTGGCGATCTTCATCACCTTGCGCACCTTCTCCAGCGGCATGGAAAGGCGCTCGGCCATTTCCTCCGGAGTCGGTTCGCGACCCTGCTCGTGCAGGAACTGGCGGGACGTGCGCACCAGCTTGTTGATCGTCTCGATCATGTGGACCGGAATACGGATGGTCCGCGCCTGATCCGCGATCGAGCGGGTGATCGCCTGGCGGATCCACCAGGTTGCATAGGTGCTGAACTTGTAGCCGCGGCGATATTCAAACTTATCGACCGCCTTCATCAGGCCGATATTGCCTTCCTGAATAAGGTCAAGGAATTGCAGGCCACGGTTCGTATATTTTTTAGCGATGGAGATGACGAGGCGCAGGTTCGCCTCGACCATTTCCTTCTTCGCGATACGCGCCTCGCGTTCGCCCTTCTGCACCATGTTCACGATGCGGCGGAACTCGCCCAGCGACATACCCGTCGCCTGCGCGATTTCGCTGACCTCGTTCCGGATACGCTCTACCGCACGACCCTCGGCGGCTGCAAACGCCGCCCACTTCTTGTCGAGACCCTGCACCTTGTCGAGCCAGGCATCGTCCAGCTCATGGTTCACATAGCGGTCGAGGAAGTCCTTGCGGCTAACCTTGTGCCGTTCGGCCAAACGCAGCATCTGCCCGCCCAGCGCGGTCAGGCGCCGGTTATAGGCATAGAGCTGATCAACCAGATATTCGATCTTCTGCTGGTGGAACTGAACGCTTTCGACTTCGGCGGTCAGCTGCTCGCGCAGTTCCTGATAGTCGTCCTCAGCCTTCTGGCTCAGCGTCTCGCCGTTGGCCATCGCGGCCATACGCGATTCCTGCGCCTTGGAGAAAGCCCGGAAGATTTCGGTGATGGTCGCGAATTTCTCCAGCGCCATCGGCTTCAGCGTCTCTTCCATCTGGGCGAGGGAGAGGGTGTTGTCTTCCTCCTCTTCCTCTTCCACCCGGCGGGCGCGGCGCTCGGTCAGACCATCTTCATCCTCGTCGGAATCGGCGGACTCTTCCTCGGGCTCTTCCTCTTCCTTGAAGCTCGGCCCAGCGGTCTTCTCGCTGATCTCGCCGTCATCATCCTCGGCGCCTTCCTCCAGATTTTCCGGGGCAGGGTCCTTGGACAGCATCGCGTCGAGGTCCAGAATCTCGCGCAGCTGCATTTCGCCATTATTGAGGGCGGTCGACCATTCGATGATCGCGTTGAAGGTGGTCGGGCTTTCGCAAAGCCCCAGGATCATCGTGTCCCGGCCAGCCTCGATACGCTTGGCGATGGCGATTTCGCCCTCACGGCTGAGCAGTTCCACCGCGCCCATCTCGCGCAGATACATGCGCACGGGATCGTCCGTGCGATCGACCGTTTCCTTCTTCTTCTCGGTGACGAGCTTGGGCGCGCCATCGTCTTCGCTCGAATCGTCTTCGGCGTCTTCGGCATCCTCGCGCTCGCGCTGCTCGTCGCCGTCTTCGCTGGCTTCCTCATTCTCGACGATGTTCACGCCCATCTCGTTGAGCGCGGCCATGATGTCCTCGATCTGCTCGGACGACATCTGGTCCTGCGGCAGGGCATCGTTCAGTTCGTCGTAAGTGATGTAGCCGCGCTTCTTGGCGCGCGTGATCAGCTTCTTGACCGAAGCCTCGTTCAGATCAAGGAGCGGCGCATCGCCGCCATCCACATCCTCGCCCGCACCCTTGCCTGTAGCCTTGCTCGCCATTTATTCGCCTTAGCTCCATCATCCCGCGCGGGGACGATCTATCAAATACTATCTTCGGACTGCGCCAGTTCCGCCAGGCGCTGGTCATGATCAGTCTTTAGCGCCAGAATACGCTGCTGTTCAGCATAGTTGGCTTCGCTGAAGTCACTCTCAAACCTGCTCGTGGCTTCCGCCAGCGCCGTCTCCAACTCCGGTCCTTGCGCCATCACCCGGATAGCCTCTTCCAGATCGCGCGAAACGCGACCTGGATCGGTCTTCATCCTGCTGGGGGTGAATGTGAACGTGTCGGCCCGGAGCATCCCCTTCGCCATATTATACACTTCACCTTGGCCCAATATGGTAAGGAGGCCCTCTGTTTCAACTGTTTCTTGTCGGAACGATGCGGCAATCATCGCGCGCATCAATTCGCTGAGCGTCGAATCGCCGATATGCAACGCTGAAAGCATCTCGCGGTGCAGCGCGATCTGCTCAGGATGCCGCAGCAGACTCGCCAGCACAGCGCGCAGGAGCCGCTGCTCCATGCCGCTGACGCCGATCGCCCGCGCTTCGTTTCCTACCGGGGGCAGGGGAGGCTTCCAGTTCCCCCGCCGGTCCCGCTGCCATCCTTGCCGGGCGCCCGTCCCACGCTGATGCCGTGGCGCGCTCGCCTTCGCCGGTCGAGCAAAGAACAGCGCATCATAACGCTCACGGAATATCTGCACATAATGCGCCCGCACATCGGGATGCGCGATCGCATCGGTGATCGCCCGCAACCGCTGCTTCAGCGCCGCCCGCTGTTCAGGCGTATCGAGTGGCGCGGCCTTCTGCTCATGCGCCCACAGTCGCTCCACCAGCGGTTCAGCCGCCTCCAGCACGCGCTCCATCGCACCAGGTCCCTGGGCCCGGATCAAGTCATCGGGGTCCTGCCCCGCAGGCAGCGTGGCAAAGGCCAAACTCATCCCAGGCCGCAGCAACGGCAGCGCGCGCGTCGCCGCCCGGATCGCCGCCTTCTGCCCCGCCGCATCGCCATCGAAGCAAAGCACCGGCACATCCACCATCTTCCACAGCCGCTCGATTTGATGCTCCGTCAGCGCCGTACCCAGCGGCGCCACCGCCTCGCCGAAACCAGCCTGCGCCAGCGCGATCACGTCCATATAGCCTTCGACCACGATTACCCGTCCGCTCTGGCGGCTGGCCGGGGAGGCGCGATCGATATTGTAGAGCGTCCGCCCCTTGTCGAAGAGCGGCGTGTCCGGCGAGTTCAGATATTTTGGCTCGCCAGCCCCCAATATCCGCCCGCCAAAAGCAATAACCCGCCCGCGAATATCCCGGATCGGCAGCATCAGCCGCCCCCGGAAGCGGTCATAGCTCTCCCGCTTCCTCGCTTTGCCGCCATCGCCTTCGCTCGCCTCGGGATCGATCAGCAACCCCGCCTCGATCAGCATCGGCTCGCCAAACTCCGCCAGCGCACCTTTCAACTTGCCCTTCGAATCCACCGAATAGCCAAAGCCAAAAGCCCGCCGCGTCGCGTCACTAATCCCGCGCCGGACAAGATAATCCCGCGCCTCCGCGCCCTCAAGCCCCCCAAGTTGCGCCTCGAACAAAGCCTGCGCCGCCGCCATGACGTCATGCAGACCCTTCGCCTGCTCCGCCCGCTTTGCCGCACGCGGATCGGGCGCGGGCACATCCATGCCCGCGGTCGCCGCCAGCTCCTTCACCGCCTCCATGAACGGCAGCCCGCGCTGGTCCGTCATCCACCGGATCGCGTCCCCATGCGCCCCACAGCCAAAACAGTGGTAAAAGCCCTTCTCGTCGTTGATGGTGAAGCTTGGCGTCTTCTCATTATGAAAAGGACAGCACGCCTTATACTCGCGCCCAGCCTTCTGCACCTTCACCGTCCGCCCGATCAGCGTCGACAGCGAAGTCCGCATGCGCAGTTCATCAAGAAAGGCAGGGGAGAGGCTCATTGCCTCTAAATGTCAGCTAAGCGCCGCCTTAACCAGCCCACTAGCCTTGCTCATGTCAATCACCGACCCATGCCGTTCCTTCAGCACGGCCATGACCTTCCCCATATCCTTGACGCTCGCCGCGCCAACCTCCGCCTTGATCCCCTCGATTGCCGCGCGCGTCTCATCCTCGCTCAGCTGCTGCGGCAGGAAGCTCTCGATCACGCTCAGCTCGGCCTCTTCCTTAGCCGCCAGCTCATCGCGCCCGCCATTGCGAAACATCTCGATCGATTCGCGCCGCTGCTTCACCATCTTCTGCAGCACCTCGACAACGACCGTATCGTCATCCGGCACGCTCGACGCCGTGCGCAGTTCGATATCCCGATCCTTCAGCTTCGCCATGATCAAACGCACCGCAGCCAGGCGTTCCTTGTCCCCCGCCTTCATGGCTTCGACCTGGGCGCTCTTAACCTGCTCGCGAATCATGGCGATACGAATCCTGTTCTGCCGGAAAAGACCAGATATAACGCCAAAAGAGATTTTTTACAGTGGTTGACCGCGGGGCGTCACAAGCATAGGTGACCGGCCGTTTAACCCGCTGCAGACGGGTTCCCGCTAAAAGCATAAAGGACGCTACGACCATGGCTGATGCCAAGACCCTCACCGTGCCCAAAGGAGCGACAGGGGTATTGGTTTTCGCCGATGGCAGCGCGGTGTTCGGCCGCGGTTTCGGCGCAGTTGGCGAAGCGGTCGGCGAACTCTGTTTCAACACCGCCATGACCGGCTATCAGGAAGTGATGACCGATCCCAGCTATGCCGGGCAGATCGTCACCTTCACCTTCCCGCACATCGGCAATGTCGGCACGAACCTGGATGACGTCGAAGCGGACAACCCCTTCGCGCTTGGCTGCGTCGTGCGTCAGGATGTGACGGAGCCCAGCAACTTCCGCAACGTCGAACCCTTCGACCAGTGGATGCGCGAAAATGGCCGCATCGGCCTCTCCGGCGTAGACACCCGCGCGCTCACCCGCATGATCCGCCTGAAGGGCGCGCCCAACGTCGTCATCGCCCATGATCCGGAAGGCAATTTCGACCTCGCCGTCCTCGCGGAAAAGGCCACCAACTGGCCCGGCCTCGAAGGCATGGACCTCGCCATCGAAGTCACCGGCAAGGAAAGCCGCCTCTGGAAAGACGGCATATGGAAACTGGGCTTCGGCTACGGCAAGGATGAAGCCGCCGACGATCGCCCCCACGTCGTCGCCATAGACTATGGCGCAAAGAACAACATCTTCCGCAACCTCGTTAAGGCAGGCGCGCGCGTCACCGTGCTCCCCGCCACCGCCACCTATGAGCAGGTGATGGAGCAGAATCCCGACGGCGTGTTCCTCTCCAACGGCCCCGGCGATCCGGCCGCGACCGGCGAATATGCCGTCCCCGTGATCCGCAAGGTGCTGGAAGCCGAAAAGCCCGTCTTCGGCATCTGCCTCGGCCATCAGATGCTGGCGCTCGCCGCCGGGGCGAAGACCGTCAAGATGCATCAGGGCCATCGCGGCGCCAACCACCCGGTCAAGCGCCTGTCCGACGGCCTGGTCGAAATCACCTCTATGAACCACGGCTTCGCGGTCGACAGCGACACGCTGCCCGCCAACGTGAAGCCGACCCATGTGTCTCTCTTCGACGGCAGCAACTGCGGCATCGAACTGACCGACAAAAAAGCCTTCTCGGTCCAGTACCACCCCGAAGCCTCACCTGGCCCGCAGGACAGCTTCTACCTGTTCCAGCGCTTCGTTGAGGGGCTTAAGTGAGCCAAAACCTGCCCCCGGTTGACGAAGCCCGCCTTGCGCAGGAGTGGGAGGCGGACAAGCAAGTCCTCGCCAATCTCGCCGCCAATGGCGATGTGGCCCGTCTGGCGCGCCCGGTCGACGTCAGCTTTAGGGGAACCGAGAAGGATTTCGAGCGCGTCCTCACCATCGCCAGCCAGTTCGGCTTCGTCGAACTGGATCGCGAGGAAGATGAGGATGGCGACCTGTTCCTCTTCCTCGAATGCGAGCAGCCGGTCGATGAACAATCGATCCGCGCCCTGACGAAGAAATGCCTCCAGATCGAAATCCTGTGCGGCGTCGAATATGACGGCTGGGGTTGCGAGGCCCGGACGGGGGGCGTGCATTGATGAAGCATCTTGGGAGGGGCTGAGCGATGGCTACAGTGCGCGACTTCACAGTTGAGCATCTCGATAATGCCCGACCTCATGAGGAGGTCGAGACGATCGTTCGCTTGGTCGATTGCGGCCGAGAAAAGCTCATCCAAATAGATACATATGGCCGGCCAGGCCGAGAAATCCCTGGCAAGCTGTCGCAAACAATCCGCTTAGATAAAGCCGCTTTTGAAAAGCTGGTCCAGCTCGGGAAAAGTCACTTCTAATGCCCAAACGCACTGACATCTCCTCCATCCTCATCATCGGCGCTGGCCCGATCATCATCGGCCAGGCTTGCGAGTTCGACTATTCCGGCACGCAGGCGGTGAAAGCGCTCAAGGAAGAGGGCTATCGCATCATCCTGGTGAATTCCAACCCGGCCACCATCATGACCGACCCGGAATTTGCCGACGCGACCTATGTCGAGCCGATCACGCCCGAAATCGTGGCGAAGATCATCGAAAAGGAACGGCCCGACGCGGTCCTGCCCACCATGGGCGGCCAGACCGCACTCAACACCGCGCTCGCCCTCTTCAATGACGGCACGCTGGAAAAATTCGGCGTGCAGATGATCGGCGCGGATGCCGAAGCCATCGACAAGGCGGAGGACCGGATCAAGTTCCGCGATGCCATGGACAAGATCGGTCTGGAATCGGCTCGCTCGCGCATCGCCCACACCATGGAAGAGGCGATGGAGGCGCTGGAGTTCACCGGCTTGCCCGCGATCATCCGTCCCAGTTTCACCATGGGCGGCACCGGCGGCGGCATCGCCTATAATCGCGACGAGTTCATGAACATCGTGCGCGGCGGCCTTGACGCATCGCCGACCACCGAGGTCCTGATCGAGGAATCGCTCCTCGGCTGGAAAGAATATGAGATGGAGGTCGTCCGCGACCGCAACGACAACGCCATCATCATCTGCTCGATCGAAAATGTCGACCCGATGGGCGTCCATACCGGCGACTCCATCACCGTCGCGCCAGCACTGACGCTGACCGACAAGGAATATCAGATCATGCGCAACGCGAGCATCGCGGTGCTGCGTGAAATCGGCGTGGAAACAGGCGGTTCCAATGTGCAGTTTGCGGTCAATCCGAAGGACGGTCGCCTGATCGTCATCGAGATGAACCCGCGCGTCTCGCGCTCCTCGGCTTTGGCGTCGAAGGCGACCGGCTTCCCGATCGCCAAGGTCGCGGCGAAGCTCGCCGTTGGCTACACGCTGGACGAGATCGAGAATGACATCACCGGCGCGACCCCGGCTTCGTTCGAACCGACCATCGACTATGTCGTGACCAAGATCCCGCGCTTCGCCTTTGAGAAGTTCAAGGGCAGCGAGCCGCTGCTCGGCACCGCGATGAAGTCGGTGGGCGAGGTGATGGCGATTGGCCGCAACATCCATGAATCGATGCAGAAGGCGCTGCGCGGCCTCGAAACGGGCCTGTGCGGCTTTGATGAGGTCCAGCATCTGGTCGGCGCGCCCAAGGACGACATCGTCGCGGCGCTCGCCCAGCCGACGCCCGACCGCCTGCTCGTCGCAGCCCAGGCGCTGCGCGAAGGCCTCTCCGTCACCGAAATCCACAACATCGCCAAGTTCGATCCCTGGTTCCTGGAACGGATCAAGGAAATCATCGACGCAGAAGCCGAAGTGCTGGCCAACGGCCTGCCGCAGGACGCGGATGGCATGCGCCGCCTGAAAGCCATGGGCTTCTCCGACCAGCGTCTCGCCCATCTGGCGCTCAAGTCCGCCAATCTGCGCGGCATGGAGCGCGGCATCGCGCGCGGTTCGGGCCTGATCCACGAAGCGGTCAAGGCGATGACCGGCGGCGTCACCGAAGCCGAAGTGCGGAGCCTGCGCCACAAGCTCGGCGTCCGTCCGGTCTTCAAGCGCATCGACACCTGCGCCGCCGAGTTCGAGGCGAAAACGCCCTACATGTACTCCACCTATGAAGCTCCGATCTTCGGCGAGGCGGAGAATGAGGCGCAGCCCAGCGATCGTAAGAAAGTCGTGATCCTTGGCGGCGGTCCGAACCGGATCGGGCAGGGGATCGAGTTCGATTATTGCTGCGTCCACGCCTGCTTCGCGTTGGCGGATGCTGGCTATGAAACGATCATGGTCAACTGCAACCCGGAAACCGTGTCGACCGACTATGACACCTCCGACCGTCTCTATTTCGAGCCGCTGACCGCCGAAGACGTGCTCGAAATCATGAGCGTCGAAATGTCGAACGGCACGCTTGCGGGCGTCATCGTCCAGTTCGGCGGCCAGACCCCGCTCAAGCTCGCCCAGGCGTTGGAGGATGCTGGCGTGCCCATCCTCGGCACCTCGCCCGACGCGATCGACCTCGCCGAAGACCGCGAGCGTTTCGCCGCCCTCATCGACAAGTTGAAGCTCAAGCAGCCCGCCAACGGCATCGCCCGCAGCCGCGAGGAGGCGATCGCCGTCGCCAACCGCATCGGCTACCCCGTCCTCATGCGTCCGTCCTACGTCCTCGGCGGCCGCGCCATGGAAATCGTCGATGGTCAGGCCCAGCTAGAGGAATATATCGCCACCGCCGTTCAGGTGTCGGGCGACTCGCCAGTGCTGATCGACCAATACCTCCGCGATGCGACCGAAGTGGACGTGGACGCCCTCTGCGACGGCGACGACGTGGTGGTCGCGGGCGTGCTTCAGCATATCGAGGAAGCGGGCGTTCACTCGGGCGATTCCGCCTGTTCCTTGCCGCCTTACAGCCTTTCCGACGACATTATCGCGGAAATCGAGCGCCAAACCGACATCCTCGCACGCGCTTTGTCGGTTCGCGGCCTCATGAACATTCAGTTCGCGGTAAAGGACAACGTTGTTTACCTAATTGAGGTAAACCCCCGCGCCAGCCGCACCGTCCCCTTCGTCGCCAAGGCAATCGGCACCCCAATAGCCAAGATCGCCAGCCGCGTCATGGCCGGAGAGAAGCTCAAGGACCTCCCCAAAATCGACCGCAATTCTATAAATCATATTGCAGTTAAGGAAGCCGTTTTCCCCTTCGCCCGCTTCCCCGGCGTCGATCCGGTCCTCTCACCGGAAATGAAAAGCACCGGCGAAGTCATGGGCATCGACAGCGATTTCGCGACCGCTTTCGCCAAAGCACAGATCGGTGCGGGCACCGTTCTACCAAAAAGCGGCACGGCTTTCGTATCCGTAAAGGACAGCGACAAACCGGTCGTTTTGCCTGCGGTTCAGAAGCTATCCGCGCTCGGCTTCACCATCGTCGCCACCGGCGGCACCGCGCGCTATCTGGAAGAGCAGGGCATCGCCGTTCAACCGGTCAACAAGGTGGCGGAGGGCCGTCCGCACATCGTCGACAAGATCACCGATGGCGACATCGACCTGATCTTCAACACGACCGAAGGCTGGCAGTCTTTGAAGGACAGCAAGGCGATCCGCACCAGCGCGCTGCGTGCCAAGGTCGCCAGCTTCACCACCGCGGCCGCATCGGTCGCTGCGGCCGATGCGATCGAGGCTCTTCGAGGCCACGCCCTTGAAGTGCGATCGCTCCAGTCCTATTATCCCGTGTCGCAAGCCTGATCCCCTGCACAAGGAAGCACGCTGCGGGTGGCTCCGAGTTGGAGCCGCCAAAGGGAAGTTTTGACGAAGGATTTGCAAGAATGGCGACCGTCGAGAAGATGCCGATGCTGCAGATGGGCTATGATAAGCTCAATGAGCAGCTCCGCGAACTGAAGGCTGAACGGCCTCTGATCGTGGACGCCATCGAGGAAGCTCGCGCGCATGGCGACCTGTCCGAAAATGCCGAATATCATGCAGCGAAAGAGCGGCAGGGTCAGGTTGAAGCGACTATCGCCGATCTGGAGGACAAGCTGTCACGCGCCCAGATCATCGATCCCAAGTCGCTATCGGGCGACAAGGTCGTATTCGGCGCAACCGTCACTTTGATGGACGAAGACGACAAGCCGGTCCGCTATCAGATCGTCGGTCAGGCCGAAGCAGATGCGAAGGCTGGCATGATCAGCTACAACAGCCCGCTCGGCCGCGCCCTCATCAGCCGTCAGGTTGGGGAAGAGGTCGAAGTGTCAGTCCCTTCGGGCGACAAATTCTACCTGATCGACAAGATCGAATTCATCTAAAGCCAGTGAAACTGCCGTCCGGCCGTATGACTGATGGGATCGCGGCGTTTACATTCGTCGCGTTCCTGCTGCTGCTGTTCACGGGACAGGTCGATACGGCAGCTATCCTGGGCGGCTTCATACCTGCCCGCGTTGGCGATCCCCAGCTTTTGGCCGGTATAGATGCCGTACCTTCTTGGTTGACGCCGCTCAGCTGCACCGTGATTCATGCAGGTTGGCTGCATATTGGCTTCAACTTGCTGATGCTGGTCTTTTGCGGGCGGCAGGTCGAACAGGTCCTGCAAAAGCGGGCAGTGCTTATCCTCTATATTGCCGGAGCCTACGGGGCGGCCGCGCTGCAATGGATCGCCGGTCCAGCCTCTCCTAACCCGATGGTCGGGGCGAGCGGAGCCATATCGGCCATCTTGGCAACTTATGCCCTGCTATATGGGCAGCGGGCCGTCAGGCGCATAGGGCCTTTTTCCGCCAATTTTCTGCGCCTCATCTGGCTTGCTGCGGGCTGGATCATCCTGCAGCTGATGATCGGCCTGGCCTCCGCCCGGGGCGGCCTCGGCGATCTGGGGCAAATCGCCATCGCTGCCCACATCGGGGGCTTTTTGGTAGGCTTGATCCTGACGCGCCCCTTGCTTCTCTGGCGTTTCCGCAAGGGGCCGAGGTCCTTGTCCTGAACGCTCAGGCTTGAGGCAGTTCCGGTTCAAGCAGGCGGTGCAGATGGACGATCACGTAACGCATTTCCGCATCATCCACAGTCCGCTGAGCGGCACCGCGCCATGCATTCTCGGCTGACGCATAGTCCGGGAACACGCCCACCACGTCGATCGAGTTCAAATCTTCAAATTCCAGCGTCTGAGGATCTTTGACACGCCCGCCCATAACGAGGTGGAGTTTGCTCATGATATCTCGTGTCTCCCAAGGAAGGAGGGGCACTCTAGCAACAGCGCCGCTCCTGTCCAAGGCTTCGTCACAGGGGCTTAATGCTTTTATGCCCTCATGCGGTTAGCGTTTGGGCAACCGAGCCTTCAGGGCATCGCTTACTGCATCGATCTTGCTCGTGACCAGAGCGACGAAGTCATCGGCGACGCGCGACGCCGTACCGCTGATGTCGGCAGAGGTGGCGGCATCACGCGCAGATGCGGCGGTCTTGCTGGCGCTGTCCTGCGCGCTGTGTAGCGCCTCGGTCGCGCTCGACTTGATGTTTTCCGCGCCCTGAGCCGCGGCTGCGCTCGCCGCAAGAGCAGCTTCCACGACCCGGCTCCCTGCAGTCACCGCAAGGCCTGGAAGAGCCTTCATCACTGTACGGCTTTTCGGAAACATCCAGGCGACGATCGCCCCTGCGGCCACTGCACCGGCCACGGCCGCAACAGGATGCTCCTGAACGATCTCATTGGCGCGGGCCGCGACACGCTGAGTCCGGTCACGTACATCGCTATAGGCATCGCCCGCGCGATCCCGGCCGGTCTGGATCAAATCCGCAGCGTTGTCCCGTGCCTTCCCCGTGGTGTCGCGCAGCTTGTCGGTCGCCGTTCCGGCGATATCGTTCGCGGCGTCGCGCACGCGCGTAATCTGGGCATGAATGTCAGCCATCGTCAGTCTCCGCTATTTCCGGGTTACGATTGGTAATCCGAACGTATGTCTTTTTGAAAAGTGCCGAAAGCGGGCGACGGAAGAGATAAATGAACAAAGCAGCCGTAGTAGCTCCGACGACTACTGGCTGCTGCCGAACCTTGTCGGTCACATACAACCGCCCGTTGTGGATGCCGTTCGCTGCCTTTTCCTTGATATCCTGCTTCAGTCGTCCGGGCTTTACTCTCTCCTTCGCAGCGGAAACGCTGGACAGAAATTGCACCTTCTTCTGCTCGGCTCGGACCGTAGCCTGATGATATCGTTCAATAGCACTCATGGCTTGATCGCCTTCCGCATGCGGGAGATCCGGTCTTTCGCCAACAGCAGCAGCACGATGGTGACGAGCAAGGTCGATGCGAATACGACCAGCGCAGCCCATCCCGCTCCTATGTGAGGGCTCAGCATCAATACGATCCCCACAAGGAAGGAGATAAGCCCTGCAAAGCTCAGCATGAAGCCAGCGACCGCGAAGATCGTGGCGTCTCGAACACCCGCCCCGGCTATGCCAGCACGAAGCTTCTGCCGCTCTATCTCCGCATCGGCATAAGCGCGGCCATCGGCGTACAGCTTCGTGAAGGTGGCACGGACGCTGTCTTGCTGCTCCTCATGCTCAGCTTCGGGGATTGCCGCTACCAGGCTTGGTTCTTCAGTCAAAAAGCCCCTCCGCCCCACCGTCGGGGCTCTTGCGTGAGTGTTGATATCCTATGCTCAAGCCTTGTCGTCGGAGCCCTTGGCCAACCGCATCAGCACGAAGCCGACGACCGCCGCCGCACCGATCGCGACTGCAGGGCTCTTGCGCACAAAGTCCTTCGCTTCGGCCATCAGTTGATCGACATCCTTGCTGTCCAGCGTGTCGGCAGCGCCCGCAACGGCCTCGGCCGCTTGCCGCGCATAATCGCCATATTGCGGACCCAGCTTGGCATCGACGGTCCCTGCGGTGTCGGTAATCAGCTTGGAAAGGCTTTGCATTGCCGTGCCGGTCTTGTCCTTGGCAACGACCGCGGCAGACCTGGCCGTCTTCGTTGCCTGATCCTTCAGCGGGTCGATATGTGTTTTCCAATCAACACTGTTCAGCTTGTCGGCTGCGGTGCGGGCGGCTTTTTCCGCCTGCTCCTTCAAAGGCGCGATCTGTGCTGCCCAGCCATGCGACGCAGCGCCATTGCCCGGCTTCGTCGCAGCCGTCTTGATCGGCGCGGTCGGAGTTACTTCGCGCGTTGCAGCGGTCGCGCCCTTGGTGGGCTCGGCCGGAGTGGCCTTCTTTGCGCGCTTGGTGGGCGGGGTTTCCGGGGTGTCGGCCATCGTCCTATGTCTCCTCAGATATTGTGGGGTCGCGTTGCGGGCGATTGGATATCCGTCCTCAATGCTCGCGACGGGCCACAGTTCCGTTGCCGTTACTAATTTGAGCATCGGCATTTTTCGAGTCCTTGCAAGCCCCGCATTGCCAAGGCGAGGGGCGCTGGCTAAGCGAGGCGCGATTTCAGGCGCATTGCAGCATTCAGGGAGCGACCATGACCGCCATTCTCGATATCCACGCTCGTCAGATCCTCGACAGCCGGGGTAACCCCACGGTCGAAGTCGATGTCATGCTGGAAGATGGCAGCTTCGGCCGTGCCGCCGTGCCATCGGGCGCATCGACTGGCGCTTATGAGGCGGTGGAAAAGCGCGACGGAGACAAGAGCAAATATTTCGGCAAGGGCGTTCTCGCTGCCGTGGCCGCCGTGAATGACGAGATTGCCGAGCAGTTGATTGGCCTCGATGCGGAAGATCAGGGTGAAGTCGACGCTGCGATGATCGCATTGGACGGCACCGAAAATAAGGGGCGGCTCGGCGCCAACGCCATCCTGGGCGTCAGCCTGGCCACTGCGAAGGCTGCGGCGGATGCCCGGGGCCTGCCGCTCTACCGCTACGTTGGCGGCGTGTCGGCCCATGTTCTCCCCGTGCCGATGATGAACATCATCAACGGCGGCGAGCATGCGGACAACCCCATCGACTTCCAGGAATTCATGATCATGCCCGTCGGCGCGGAAAGCATCGCCGACGCCGTTCGTGTGGGTGCGGAAATCTTCCACACGCTGAAAAAGGGCCTGCATGATAAAGGGCTCGCCACGTCCGTAGGTGACGAGGGTGGCTTCGCACCCAACATCGCCTCCACGCGTGACGCGCTCGACTTCATCATGCTTTCGATCGAGAAGGCGGGCTACAAGCCAGGCGACGACGTCGTACTGGCGCTCGACTGTGCCGCGACGGAGTTTTTTAAGAACGGCAAATATGAAATTTCCGGCGAGGGCTTGTCACTCAACCCAGTCGAAATGGCCGATTATCTGGCGGCACTCTGTGCAGACTATCCGATCAAGTCGATCGAAGACGGCATGAGCGAGGATGATTTTGAAGGCTGGAAGGCCCTGACCGACAAGATCGGTGGTAAGGTCCAGTTGGTCGGCGACGATCTGTTCGTGACGAATCCCAAGCGTTTGGAAATGGGCATCGGCAAGGGGCTTGCTAACTCGCTGTTGGTGAAAGTGAACCAAATCGGTTCGCTCACCGAGACACTGGCCGCAGTCGATATGGCCCATCGCGCGCGCTACACCGCCGTCATGTCGCACCGCTCCGGCGAAACCGAGGACGCGACGATCGCTGACCTCGCTGTTGCCACCAACTGCGGGCAGATCAAGACTGGATCGCTGGCCCGTTCGGACCGGCTCGCCAAGTATAACCAGCTGATCCGCATCGAAGAAGAGTTGGGCGACGTGGCAGTCTACGCTGGCCGTTCCATCTTCCGCTGAGTTCCATTTCAACAGTCGGCCGCAAGTTAACCAGATTTTGCTTGCGGCCGGCTCCTGCCTGTGATTCAACTGTTCCATGGCGCACATCGCGAAGCTCCGTATGTTGTTATTTTCGGCGTTCGGGCCTGCTATTGCCGTCCTGCTGCTGCTGTTCTTCGCCGGATATGTCGTGCTTGGTTCGAACGGAGTTCTGGCGTGGGGCGATTACACCCGCCAGCTTCATCGCGCACAGGGGGAATTAAAGTCCGTTGAGGCGCAGCGGAGCGAGCTGCGTAACCGTGTCGACCTGCTCAATCCGCGTCGCGTCGACCCTGACCTCAGCGATGAACTGATCCGCCGCCAGCTTGGCGTGATCCATCACGACGAAGTGATCGTACCGCTCAACTGAGCCATGGCGTTTTAGGGCGCTATTAGGCGGGCTGCGGCGTTGCAATCCGGGCCGGTCTGCCGCTATATCGGGCTTCCTTCCATCCATCACCAGGCAAAAGGATAAGAGCCTTGGCGAAACCAACGACGCCGCGTCCTTCGCGCGCAAAGGCAAAGGCGCCGAGCCCTGCCAGCGCGGATCACAACCGGCCTCGCCCCGAAACTCCTTCGGATTACAAGGCCACGAAGGAAGAATTGCTGGAATTTTATCGGCAGATGGTCCTCATCCGCCGCTTCGAGGAAAAGGCTGGCCAGCTTTATGGCCTGGGTCTGATCGGCGGCTTTTGCCACCTCTACATCGGCCAGGAAGCTGTCGCGGTCGGCATCCAATCCGCGCTTAAGCCCGGCAGAGACAGCGTTATCACCGGCTATCGCGACCACGGCCACATGCTCGCATATGGCATCGATCCCAATGTCATCATGGCAGAACTGACCGGCCGGGAAGCTGGCATTTCCCGGGGCAAGGGCGGTTCGATGCACATGTTCAGCGTCGAGCATAAATTCTTCGGCGGCCACGGCATCGTCGGCGCTCAGGTGTCACTGGGCGCGGGCTTGGGCTTCGCGCACAAGTACAATAATGATGGCGGCGTCTGCGTTGCCTATTTTGGCGACGGTGCGGCGAACCAGGGTCAGGTCTATGAAAGCTTCAACATGGCCGAACTGTGGAAGCTGCCGATCATCTTCGTGATCGAGAACAACCAGTACGCCATGGGCACGAGCGTCAACCGATCTTCAGCCGAAGATCAGCTCTACCGTCGCGGTGAGAGCTTCCGTATCCCCGGTATCCAGGTCAACGGCATGGACGTGCTCGCCGTTCGTGGCGCGACCGAGGAAGCGCTGAAGTGGGTACAGGGGGGCAACGGCCCGATTCTGCTGGAGATGAAAACCTACCGCTATCGTGGTCATTCCATGTCCGACCCTGCCAAATACCGCTCGCGCGAGGAAGTGCAGGCGATGCGTGACAAGTCGGATCCGATCGAGGGCGCGAAGAAATATCTGGCCGACGCCGGGGTGAGTGAAGACGAACTCAAGAAGATCGATCAGGACATTCGCAAGATCGTGAGCGACGCGGCGGACTTCGCCGAAACATCCCCCGAGCCGGACATGTCCGAACTTTATACCGACGTGCTGGTGGAGCAATATTGATGGGTATCGAAATCAAGATGCCAGCACTCTCTCCCACCATGGAGGAAGGTACGCTGGCCAAGTGGCTTGTTAAGGAAGGCGACGAAGTCCGTTCAGGCGACATTCTTGCCGAGATCGAAACGGACAAGGCAACGATGGAATTTGAAGCGGTCGACGAAGGCAAGATCGGCACGATTGTCATTCCTGAGGGAACCGAAGGCGTGAAGGTGGGCACCGTCATCGCGACGATGGCGGGAGAAGATGGTGCTGCGGCTCAGGCTCCCGCACCGAAAGCCGAGGAGAGCGCACCTCCAGCCAAGCCGGAAGCTGCTCCAGAAGCGCCGAAGAAGGCGGAGAGCGGCACAACCAAGCTCGCGACCGAGGCGAAGGCCAGCGTCGCTGATCCCGACCTTCCGGAAGGCACGGAATATGTGAAGACCACGGTTCGCGAAGCGCTGCGCGACGCGATGGCCGAAGAGATGCGCCGGGACGATCGCGTGTTCGTCATGGGTGAAGAAGTCGCCGAATATCAAGGCGCCTATAAGGTTACTCAAGGTCTTCTTGAGGAATTTGGCGACAGGCGCGTCATCGACACGCCGATCACCGAATATGGCTTTGCAGGCGTTGGCACAGGCGCGGCGATGGGTGGCCTGCGCCCCGTGATCGAGTTCATGACGTTCAACTTCGCCATGCAGGCGATCGATCACATCATCAACTCGGCGGCCAAGACCAATTATATGTCAGGCGGCCAGATGCGCTGTCCGATCGTTTTCCGTGGCCCCAACGGTGCGGCGAGCCGCGTGGCCGCTCAGCACAGCCAGAATTATGGCCCGTGGTACGCGTCAGTCCCCGGCCTGATCGTGATCGCACCCTATGATGCTGCCGACGCCAAGGGATTGCTCAAGGCGGCGATCCGTTCTGAGGACCCTGTTGTCTTTCTGGAAAATGAGCTGGTCTACGGCCGCAGCTTCGACGTGCCCAAGGTGGACGATTATGTCCTCCCCATCGGCAAGGCGCGTATCATGCGCGAGGGCAAGGATGTGACCCTCGTCAGCTACTCAATCGGCGTCGGCGTCGCTCTCGAAGCAGCTGAGCAACTTGCAGGCGAGGGCATCGAGGCGGAAGTCATCGACCTGCGCACGTTGCGCCCGCTGGACACGGCGACCGTGCTGGAGAGCCTGAAAAAGACCAACCGCCTGGTAGTGGTCGAGGAAGGCTGGCCGGTCTGCTCAATCGCCTCTGAAATCGCTGCGGTAGTCATGGAGCAAGGATTCGACGACCTAGATGCACCGGTTCTGCGCGTGACGAATGAAGATGTGCCGCTACCTTATGCCGCCAACCTCGAAAAAGCCGCGCTGATCGACGCGGCGAGAGTGGTTAGTGCGATCAAGAAAGTGTGTTACCGGTGAATCTGGAAAGGGGGAGGCTAGTTGCTCTCCCCCTCTTCTAGCTTTACTCAAGTACATGTTGAACGCGGGACATTTTCAGTGTTTTGCGGTGGGTCTTCGAGATTACGGCTGTCACGCACGTTAAATGCTGCGAAGTCGGTAATGTTCTTAATCGGCAAGGAGATGATGGGCACAACTCGCTCATAGGTATAGTTGATTTCAACGACCATCACTGCCGTTCCTGAAGCAGCCGTGATCTCCTGGCCGGTCGGACCCATACCTGCGAAGCTGTTCCCGGTTGAACCGGTGTTTTCCGGCCCATATGCGGAGTGATAAGCATTCCCGCCGAAGCAGCGCTGCCATTTGATCATCTGACCGCCGCTGCCGTTCTGCTGCAAGCTAGACAGGACAATCTTTCCGTTCTGACTGAGATTTAGCCCGGCAGCTTGCAGATCGGCACCGATAAACACGTCGTTTATTTCCGCCTCACTCACAGGCTTGTTGTTAATGACGCTTTGAGCCCCCATTCGCGACGCGTTGTCGGCCACCAACGCCACCAACTCACCTATTCTTTTCACCGTCAAAACGTAATTAACGAGTTCTATCCCTGACGACGCAAGGATCAAAAGGATGGGGAGGGATAATGCGAACTCGGTTAAGGCGACCCCGCTTTGACAACGGAGTGACCGGCGCCTCAGCCGTACACTGGTGCCGCCGGTTTGCGCAATTGCGACTTTCGAGAAGCGGTTCATCCTTACACCCTCAACTGCATTTGCCGATCAGAGCCTCAGCCTGCTTGTCGAATGGCTGGTTCCGAAGGATCGTGTGTGCGGTCATGCTCACCTGCTGGCTCCACCCGAGCAGTGCGGCCATGGGGAACAGACGGTTATATCTCAAAGTGACGGAATAGATGGTCACGTCCTTGGCGCCACCTTGACCAGCTACCCCGGAGTCGGTGTCCCTGAAACCGTTCCGATTGGCGTCGTCGAAAGACTCATTATTGTTACAAATGTTGTCGCTGTTGGAGTCCACGAAAGCTTCAGCTCGCGTTTGAGCACGGCCGTAAGATTTGAAAGACAAGCGATCGAAGGTAAAGGTGCCGCCACCCACGAGGTTTTTGACCGCTGTTTCCACTGAGGCATCAAGCAGTGCGCGATTTGTGTCACTGGCTGTCTCGAGCGCAGATGCACGGCCAGCAGCCTGAACCTCTCCGCCCAAAATCGCGCGGGCGTAAAGATAATATCCCATGTCGAACAGGAACATGAGTATCAGCACGAGAACGGGAGCGACTATCGCAAACTCGACGATAGTCGCTCCTTGACGGTCGGTCGTTAAGGACCGGCCTGAGCGTTTGCGCCTACCTTTTAGCATCCTGCTGATCACCGCGTTACTCGCAACTGTGCAATCTGGGATGCGATCTGCGAAAAGGTGGCAGTCAGCTGGTCGGCGTTGTCAGCTTGGTAAGCGCGGCCGGGCGACGCACAGTCAGAGAGCATGGAAGTCAGTGTAGTTCCAAAAGCTATCACCCAAACTGTGATGTTCTTCTGATTTTTGGCTATCGTGCACAGTTCGGCTAGTCTCGCGTCAGTGATCGCATCTTGAGCAGCGTCCGTGGGAATGCTCCCGATAGGAGTTCTGCGACGCGCGACAGCCGACAAGCCCCAAGCATCGTAAGCACCGATGCGCGTGTCAGTTTCGCCATCAGTCATGAAGATGAGATTGCGAGCGTAGCGGCCCGAACTTTCCGCCGCCGCATGCTCCGCTGCAAATAAGCCTTCTCTCGAGATCAAGCGTAGCCCCCACAACATCCCGATATCATGATAAGTGAAACCGGCAGGCTGCAACGCATCTAAGTATGTACCCAGTGTGGTGGCACCGATCTCTGCCAATTTACGCGCATACGTAGGGCATGCGCCATATTGGGTGAGATCTGACGAAGGTGTTGCAAAGTTGCTTGTGCTAGATGTTGGATTGGACAAGCTATATACCCAACCGGTCGCAGCGGCTATATTAGTCTGGCTGCGACCATATACTACGCCAGGCAAATAGGGCGTCCACTGCGTTTCCGGTCTTGTCCTGTCCGGGATAAGGTCAACGTCCATGTCGTGACGGGCAACAGTGTTCCCCTCGTTGGAACGACGCGTGGCTCGCTCTTCGATGCAAGCATTGGTTTGGTTCCACGTAACCGTTCGCTTTCCATGATTGTTTGCTATTACAAGATCGGCCAGACGCCCACCACTGACCGTTGCGTTACCATCACCTGCTCCTTTAAGGTCGGCCATGGGATAACCAACTCGCTGGTATAACCAATGATAGTTGAGGCCATCAGCGTTCTCTTTACCCGCATTAGGATTCGCCGAGATTGTCTGCTTATATTTTTCGACCAAGTTATTGTAGGTTGTCGGTGTGATCCAGCATATGCCGTTTTCAAGCTTTGCTGAATACTCTGTCCCGTTTCGCGTCCGCGTCCGCTCACGCGTGCGAGGCAAGGCACTGTCAGAAGGCGACCACGGCGACCAGTTAGGAAAGTCGTAAACATCGCTATAGTTTTCACGTGCAGGGGCGGTGCACGTTTCTGAAGAACCGCGAAACTTAGTTCCGGTAGTCACGGAACCACCGATCTTCTCCGTAGTGTTACTGGTGATGGTGTCGCCCTGGGTGCCGCCATCTTTTACCGTAGTGCCATTAGCGATACGAGAATCATACCAACCGGTATCGACTATCCAGTCGCGTCGGAGCAGCATGCCGACGTTAACGGTGGATGAGTAAGGAACGAAGCCGTAGCGAATATGCGACCCGGCCGGCCGGACATTTTCTAATTGAGTATAAAAACTACGGACCGCTGAGCGAAGCACGGCGATCCGACTCTGTGTATCGCCTGGATTGACGTCGTTCATCGAAAGCGTTGTATCCAACACGAACATCACATCCGTGTTCGGCAACTGCAGGTCGGCAGTGCAGGTTGCCCGGATGGTTTTGTTCGGCATGCGGAACAGAGACATCAATGTCATTGGAACAACAACGGACGCGTTGCCGGTCACGGCTCCCGCCGAACTTGCCGAGTAATTAACGGTCGCAGAGTTGGTGCCATATTGATTAGCGGGAAAATTGACGTTGAAGAACTTAGTTGCAACGCCGCGCGAACTGGTGTCTCCATCGGTCGTCCAGGTAAGCCCTGTCATCGATCGCCGCCCGGCGAGCGCGCCGGCATCGCAGGCTTGTTGCAATCGGGTTTTAGTCAGGTACAGGCGGCTGATGTCCACTCCACCCCCGATCATTGCCGCAAGAGGCAGAATTGCAGCCGCCACAATCGCGAGCGTATTGCCTGCCTGATTGTGATAAAGCCGCATCAAAATGAACAGCGCGCGCTTGATCCTGTCGCTCATATTTGCTCTCACCCGTGCTCATTCCGCCCCCTCCCAGTCAGGGTGACGCACTGCCGATATGATGCAGTTGACAGGATCAATATTCGGGAACTGATTAAAATAGCGATAATCTATGGCTACAGATATAGAACACCTGGTTGATCAAATCGATGATCGGCCCACAACGTTGGCGGCTTTACTTAGCGCCTATGCCGGCAGTGACATCTCCCGCCACCGTCTGCTTTGGACTTTGGATGCCCGTCTGGCTCGGTCAGCGGCGACAACCACCGAACCCATGATCGGCCAGTTGCGACTGGCATGGTGGCAGGAAACGATGAGCGATATGGCGGGTGTGAGAGGCAGAGGAGATCCGCTTGTGGACGCCTTGCGCGCTGCTGGCGAGGCTCCTCCGGCGGGCCTGACCGCGTGGCTGGATGGTTGGGAAGCCATTATAGCTGATGTTGATGTTCAAACCTTCGCGACGGGGAGAGGAGGGGGCTTATTTCACTCGCTTGCCGGTGAGGCTGAGGTGCCTGCCTGGTTGCTACAGGCGGGGTCCGTCTGGGCATGTTGGGATTTGACGGGCCATGTGAGAAGTCGGGAATTGGCGAGCCAGGCCATAAGCCTTGCACGGGATCTGATACTGCCGGAAGATCCAGACTGGCCTTCCTCTTGGCGACCGATGCGGATCGCCTATGAATTAGCTCGCAAGGATATTCTCCGGGGCAAGGGTGCTCCTAACCATTTGACTCCAGCTCTCTATTTTCGGCTATTGCGGGTTGCACTCAGCGCGCGTTGAAGGGGGATTTTCGTGACACGTATCATGGCGGGCGCTGGGGCGGCGTTGCTGTTGGTCGCGGCGGGGCTTTTCTGGTGGCAGGGGCAGGCGACCACGCGGCCTGTTCCAGAGGCAGTGGTCGCACCACCGCCGCCTCCTGCATCGGAAGCGCTGCCGGAGGGTGATCCCGATGCGGTTGGCAAGGCGCCGCCTTTACCAGGGGAGGCAAGTCCCCAAAGCCGTGAACAGAAGCGTTTCGCTCGCTATGACCGCAACCGCGATGGCTTTATCACCCGCGTCGAGATGCTGGGCAGCCGGGTCAAGGCATTCAAAGCGCTCGACAAGGACAAGGACAACCTGCTTTCCTTTGAGGAATGGGCCGTCGCGACATCCGATCGCTTCGGCGGGGCCGACGCGAATGCGGACGGCAAGCTGACGCCCGCCGAGTTCGCCACCACCGCGCCCAAGCGCAAGGCTCCGACAAAATGCCGATGCTGACGCTCTACGGCCGCGTTAACTCATCTCCAACGCCTTGACCCACCCCGCTAGCGACGCGCGCGCCCGAGCCGTATATGCCTCCTTGCGCTGCTTCTTTTTCACATCGTCCAACGGCGGGAACAGGCCGAAATTCACATTCATCGGCTGATAGTCGGCTGTCGCGACATTACCCGTCACATGGCCCAGCAACGCCCCCAGCGCCGTGTCTGCGGGCGGCGGAGAGAGGGGCTGGTTCAGCAATTCAGCAGCAGCGAAGCGCCCTGCGAGCAGTCCGATCGCCGCGCTTTCAACATAGCCCTCGCACCCCGTCATCTGACCGGCAAACCGAATGTGCGGCGCACTTTTCAACCGCAATGTCGCGTCCAGCAACTTCGGGCTCTGTATGAAGGTGTTGCGGTGAAGCCCGCCCAGCCGGGCGAACTCCGCTTGTCCTAGCCCCGGAATGGTCCGGAACAGTTCAACCTGGGCGCCATGTTTGAGCTTCGTCTGGAAGCCGACCATGTTCCACAATGTTCCGGAGGCATTGTCCTGCCGCAGCTGGACCACGGCATAGGGCCAACGTCCAGTGCGGGGATCGTCCAGCCCGATCGGCTTCATCGGGCCGTGTCGCAAGGTTTCCGGTCCGCGAGACGCCATCACCTCGATCGGCATGCAGCCTTCGAAATAGGGCGTATTTGTCTCCCACTCCTTGAATTCGGTTTTTTCGCCGTCAAGCAGCCCTTGGACAAAGGCCTGATACTGTTCCTTGTTCATCGGGCAGTTGATGTAGTCCTTGCCCTCGCCGCCGCCCGGGCCGATCTTGTCCCAGCGATTGGCCATCCAGCATTTGTCCATGTCGATGCTGTCGAAGTGCACGACCGGCGCAATGGCATCGAAAAAGGCAAGGTGATCCATGCCTGCCGCCGCGCCGATGTTGGCTGCCAGTGCAGGAGCGGTAAGTGGGCCAGTTGCGACGATCGTCATGCCTATGCTCGGCAACTGATCGACGCGCTCGCGCACGATCTCCACATTGGGATGATCGGCAAGCGCACGGGTCACACCTTCGGAAAAGACGTGTCGATCGACCGCCAGGGCCGATCCGGCGGGAACCTTGGCGGGTTCCGCCTGCGCCATGATCAGGGAATCAAGCCGCCGCATTTCCTGATGCAGCAGGCCGACCGCATTCTTGTCCGCATCATCGGAACGAAAGCTGTTGGAGCAGACCAGTTCGGCAAGGCCGTCGGTCTGGTGCGCCGGGGTCATATCGCCAGCGCCCCGCATCTCCGACAAACGAACCTTCACGCCCGCCTGAGCCAGTTGCCAGGCCGCCTCCGACCCCGCCAGGCCGCCGCCGATTATATGTACCTGATGACCCGTCGCTTCGCCCATTTTTCCGTCCATGCGTTGATGCCGCGCGTTTAGGTCAATCGGCGGCAAAAGGAGAGTGCAAAATGATCGATCATGTCGGCATCGCGGTCAGCGACGCGGAACGATCCCGCATTTTTTACGATGAACTGCTGGCCGCCATCGGGCTTCAGCGCCTGATGACCATTCCGGCCGCTGACAATCCGAGTGGTGGCGAGGCGCATGGCTATGGCCGGAACGATGATCCCTTTTTCTGGATCGGGGATAATGAGGCGGTAGGGGAGGGCACGCACATCGCCTTCCGCGTCGAGAACCGGGCGCAGGTCCATGCCTTTCACTCCGCCGGTTTGCGCGCTGGCGGGCGAGATCATGGAGGTCCGGGTCTCCGACCGCACTACGGTCCGAGCTATTATGCGGCCTTCATCCTAGACCCCGACGGCATCAACGTGGAAGCCGTCTGCCATGCGGACGTGGACCTTCGCGCCTCCGACGAACAGCCGTAGGGCAGGCAGCGCTAGGCCCGCTGCCTGCCTTGCTTGTCAGTGCGCAGCTACGCTGTTGGCCGCGGAAAGGACCGCCTGAACGGAAGCCGTCGCAATATCCGTGTCGGTCCCGATACCGAAGACAGTCCGGCCATCGGGGGTGCGGCATTCGACATAGGCGGCGGCGGCAACGTCCGTGCCTGCGCCGATCGCATGCTCGCTATAGTCCGCTACCTCCAGATCGACGCCCAGATCGTCGCGCAGCGCGGCCAAGACCGAGGAGATGAGGCCGTTGCCGCGCCCGGAAATGGAGCGTTCGCCACCCTTGTGCGCTATCTTGCCGGTGAAGATGCGGTCGCCCGCATGGCCGGTCTCATTATAGTCGATCAGCGTGTAGGGCTGGTCGCTGGAGAGGCGGTAATGATCCTTAAACGCCGTCCAGATATCGGTCGCATTCAGTTCGCGGCTCGACTGGTCGGCCAGCGCCTGCACGACCTTGGAGAAGTCGGCCTGCATCCGCTTGGGCAGCTTCAGGCCCTTGTCCTGTTGAAGTACCCAAGCGACGCCGCCCTTGCCGGACTGCGAATTGACGCGGATCACGGCCTCATAGTCGCGGCCCAGATCCTTGGGATCGATCGGCAGATAAGGAACGTCCCAGATCTGATCGTTGCGCGTTTCCTGAACGGCAAAGCCCTTTTTGATCGCGTCCTGATGCGAGCCGGAGAAGGCGGTGAAGACCAGCTCGCCCGCATAGGGGTGACGCGGATGGACCGGCAGCTGGTTGCAATATTCGACGGTCTGGATGACCTCATCAATGTCGGAGAAATCCAGCCCCGGATTGACGCCCTGCGTGTACATGTTGAGCGCGACCGTCACCAGATCGCAATTGCCGGTACGCTCGCCATTGCCGAACAGACAGCCTTCTACGCGATCCGCGCCCGCCATCAGGCCCAGCTCGGCCGCTGCGACGCCGGTGCCACGGTCATTATGGGTGTGCAGCGAGATGACGACGCTGTCGCGCTTCGAAATGTTGCGGCACATCCATTCGATCTGGTCGGCATAGATGTTGGGCGTCGCGGCCTCTACCGTGGCGGGTAGGTTCAGGATCAGCGGCCGCTGCGGCGTGGGCTGGAGAATCTCCATCACCGCCTCACAGCATTCCAGGCTGAAATCCAGCTCTGCGGTGGAGAAGGTTTCGGGCGAATATTCGAAATGCCAATCGGTGTTGGGCTGCTTGGCAGCATTGTCGCGCAGCAGCTTCGCGGCGGTGATCGCGATGTCCTTGATTTGCGGGCGGTCCATCTGGAACACGATGTTGCGCCAGGCGGGCGACACCGCGTTATAGACGTGGACGATCGCCTGCTTCGCGCCGCGCAGGGATTCGAAGGTGGTGGCGATCAGGTCCTCGCGAGCTTGCGTGAGCACCTGTGGGAACACATCGTCGGGGATCGCGCCGTCGCGGACCAGGCCGGAGATAAAGTCGAACTCGGTCGCGCCTGCGCTGGGGAAGCCGACCTCGATCTCCTTGACGCCGACCTTGATCAGCAGGTCGAAGAAGCGACGCTTCTTTTCCGCGTTCATCGGGTCGATCAGCGACTGGTTGCCGTCGCGCATGTCGGTCGAGAGCCAGCGCGGCGGCGAGGTGATGACGGCGCTCGGCCACTGGCGGTTGGGCAGGTCCACCTGAGGGAAGGGGCGGTATTTCTGCGAAGGGTCGATCAGCATCATGGGAAGCTACTTCTTTGCAAACGGGCGCCCCCCTATTTGAAACAAAGGCGCGGGCTGCCCGGTGGAACGACTATCTGCTTGGATATGCCCTTAGGCGGATTGCTGCGTCATTCAAGCGAAGAGCAGCAGAAATGCCACGCCTAAGGGCGTGTAAGTCGTAGCAGGGGAAGAAGCGCGCGCTGCATGGTGGTGACGCCTTAACCTTTTTTGGGGGTGGGCGTCCAGTGTTTGTTGTGGGACGGAGATCGGCTTAGGATCACTCAAGTCATCCCGTACCCGATATAATTTGGAGTGAACACGCCATCATGTCCCTGACCAACCTCCTCGTTCCCACTTACATGCAGATGCTCAAGACGCTCTCGGCTTGGCTCGACAAGGCGCAGGCGCAAATGGGTGACGAAGCGGAATCCCTGCTTTCCGCCCGGCTGGCGCCCGACATGTTTCCGTTATCAACCCAGATCCGCTTTGCTTGCGTACAAGCGCAGGAAGGCGTTTTCCGATTAAGGGGCGAAGAGTTTCCCGCTGCCTTGCAGGACCTCCTGGATGAGGGGCGAAATGCCAGGGACAATCCCGGTTCGATCGCCAGCGCAAAACACAGAATTGACGAGACCATCACCTTGCTGGAGGGCCTGTCTCCGGACGCGCTTGATGGAGACGCGGAAAGGCCGATCGAGCATGCACTGCCGATGGGCATGATATTCGACCTGACGGCGGAGGAATATGCCCGTGACTGGACCGTGCCCCAATTTTATTTCCACCTGATGATCGCTTACGCGGTCCTGCGCAACCAAGGTGTGGCGCTGGGGAAGGGGGACTATGTGACGCACATGTTCGCCTATCTGCGCCCGGGAACGATGCCATCGGATTGATACACCAGCAATTCAGGTGGCGAGTGATGAATGCATAAATCCATCACTCGCTTTCTGCTTACTTCTGGAAGGCGGCGACGATCTTCAGTTCGATATTGTCGCCGACCATGGGCACGCCATAGCCCATATTGAAGTCACTGCGTTTCACCGTCGTCGTGGCGACGAAGCCGACATTTTCCTTGCCGCCAGCCATGGCTGGGGCCTTGCCCGCGCCGTAGAAGTCGGCATCGAGCGTCACGGGCTTGGTCACCCCCTTGATCGTGAGGTTGCCGGTGATTTCCGCGCTGGTGGCGCCGTCAGGTTTGACGCTGGTGGATACGAAGGTTGCCTTCGGGAATTTCGCGGCGTCGAAAAAGTCCGACTTCATCAGATGCTCATCAAGAGCCGAGATACCGGTCCGAAGATTGGCGATAGGCACATCGATCGAAACCTTGGCAGCAGCAGGCTTCTTGGGGTCCAGCGTCAGGGTGCCGGTCGGCTCCGAAATAAGGCCGAAATTGTTGGAAAAGCCCATATGGTCGTAGGCGAAGGCGATCTGGGTATGGCCGGGGTCAACCTGATAGGTGCCGCCGGTGACACGGGACGGATCCTTGGCTCCGGGCGCTGCGGGCATCTGCTGGGCGATGAGTGCGGTGCCGGTGAGAGCGGCGAGGGCAGCGGTTGAAATCAGGAACTTGCGCATGGAATTAGGTCTCCAGAAGCAGTCAAGGGACGCGCTACCATAGCGGCGTCCCTTGATTGTTCCAGAGGCGTAATCGGGAACGAAGAGTTACCGATACGACACTCCAAGGCCTCAGCTTCCTTGGTCGCAGCCAGACCGGATGTCTTCAGAAATGACTTCCAAAGACCTCGCCCTGGCTGTGACGAAGCGAAGGGATTAGTTCTTTTCCTTGTCCACCAGCTTGTTGGCGCCAATCCAGGGCATCATGGCGCGCAGTTTGGAGCCGGTTTCCTCGATCTGGTGACGCTGGGCCGCGAGGCGGCTTGCCTTGAGTTCCGGCTGGCCAGCGCGGTTGTCGAGCACGAAGTCCTTGACGAAGCGGCCCGACTGAATGTCGGCGAGGACGCGCTTCATTTCCTTCTTCGTTTCTTCGGTGATGATGCGCGGGCCGGTCTTGATATCGCCATATTCAGCGGTGTTCGAGATCGAATAGCGCATGTTGGCAATGCCGCCTTCATACATCAGGTCGACGATCAGCTTCAGTTCGTGGAGGCACTCGAAATAGGCCATTTCGGGCGCGTAGCCCGCTTCGACCAGCGTCTCGAAGCCAGCCTGAACCAGCGCAGTCGCGCCGCCGCACAAGACGGCCTGCTCACCGAACAGGTCGGTTTCGCATTCCTCGCGGAAATTGGTTTCGATGATGCCGCTGCGGCCGCCGCCAACGCCCGAAGCGTAAGACAGGGCGATGTCATGCGCGTTGCCGGTCGCGTCCTGCGCGATGGCGATCAGGCAGGGCACGCCGCCGCCGCGCTGATATTCGCTGCGCACGGTGTGGCCGGGGCCCTTGGGCGCGATCATGATGACGTCCACATCCTTGCGGGGCTCGATCAGGCCGAAATGGACGTTGAGGCCGTGCGCGAAAGCGAGCGCCGCGCCTGGCTTCAGGTTCGCGTGAATGTCGTCTGCGTAGATGGCGGCCTGATGCTCGTCGGGCGCGAGGATCATGAGCACGTCGGCCCATGCAGCGGCTTCGGCATTGGGTAGAACCTTGAAGCCTGCGCCTTCCGCCTTCTTGGCGCTGGCCGAACCGGGGCGGAGAGCGATGGCGACCTCAGCGACACCGCTGTCGCGCAGGTTCTGGGCGTGGGCGTGACCCTGTGAGCCGTAGCCGAGGATGGCGACCTTCTTACCCTTGATGAGGCCGATGTCGGCGTCGCGATCGTAATAAACCTTCATGTCCGTTCTTCCTTCAAACCGTGCCTTTTGTCCTCGCCCCTTCAGGGGAGAGGATACGAAATCTTGGTTCGGCGGAGCCGGACCTAGATGGAGTTGGAGAGGGGGTGGCGGCGCTCTGCCCCTCTCCAGCTGCGACTAGGCGGCAAGCCGCCAAGTCTCGCTTCCTCTCCCCTGAAGGAGAGAGGATATTCAGTTCAGTTCGGCTCCTTGCCGCGGATCAGGCCGACTACGCCGGTGCGACCGACTTCGACCAGACCGATCTGGCGCATCAGGCCGATGAAATTGTCGATCTTGTCGGTCGTGCCGGTGATCTCGAAGATGAAGCTTTCGATGGTCGTGTCCACCACCTTGGCGCGGAAGACATCAGCGAGGCGAAGCGCCTCGATCCGGTCTTCGCCCGTGCCCGTGACCTTCACCAGCGCCAGTTCGCGCTCAACAAAGGGACCATTGGCGGTGAGGTCGGTGACCTTGTGAACAGGCACCAGCCGGTCGAGCTGCGCGATGATCTGGTCGATCACCTTGGGCGGACCGTTGGTGACGATGGTGATGCGGCTGATCGCATGGTCGGGCGTGATGTCCGCCACGGTCAAGCTATCGATATTATAACCGCGCGCGGTGAACAGGCCAGCGATGCGCGCGAGGATGCCCGCTTCATTGGTGACCATGAGCGACAGGACATGGCGCTCGCTATATTCTTCCTGAATGTGCATCAAATGCTCGTTCCGTTATCCGGTTCTTCTTTGCGCTCGTGGCGCTGGGAGATCATTCCCGTGAAGGCATAATGCCAGCTGCCATCGTCCCGATGAGCGAGGCGGACCGGAAAGCCCGCGATCGCGTCAAACATGCGGGTCAGATGTTCCCCGACATAGCGGGGGCTGACCAGCAGGCGGCCGATATGGCGATCGTGGAAATCGAAGCCCTCATCCAGATGAACTTCCCATGCCTCATTTTCCGGATCGTCATGGTCCACGGTCCAGCCTTTCAGCTCGGCAGTGCCACTGATCCGTTCAAAGTCGAAGGGTTCGCTCACATGGATGCGGAGCTTCAAATGTTGCGTCACACCCCCGACCTCACACCAAAGCCTTCGCTTCGTCCGACATGATACCCGCGATCTGGTTGGGATCGAGCAGCATTTCGGTATGCGCCGCGCCCGACGGGATCATCGGGAAGCAGTTCGAAAGCTTTGCCACGCGGCAATCCACGATGACCGGCCCGGGCGTGTCGATCATCTGCCGGATGCCCGCCGCCAGTTCCTGCGGTCCTTCGATGCGAATGCCGGTCCAGCCATAAGCTTCCGCCAGCTTCACGAAGTCGGGCAGGCTGTCCGAATAGCTGTTGGAGTAGCGGCTTTCATAGGTCAGTTCCTGCCACTGGCGGACCATGCCCATATATTCATTGTTGAGAATGAGCACCTTCACCGGCAGGCGGTACTGGGTCGCAGTGCCCATCTCCTGAATATTCATCTGGACCGACGCATCGCCCGCGACGCAGACGACCAGGCTGTCGGGATTACCGACCTGCGCGCCGATGGCAGCGGGAAAGCCATAGCCCATGGTGCCCAGACCACCGGACGTCAGCCACTTGTTCGGCTCTTCGAACCCGAAGTGCTGCGCGGCCCACATCTGGTGCTGACCAACCTCGGTCGTGATGATGACATCCTCGGCCGATTTAGACGCCCGATACAGCTCCGCGATCGCTTCCTGCGGCATGATCTCTTCGCGGCTTTCGGGATAGGCCAGGCTATTGCGGGCCCGCCAGCCTTCGATCCGAGCCCACCATTCGGAAAGATCCGCAGCCTTGTGGCCATTGGCTTTCCAAGCGGCGATCATGTCAGTCAACGCATTGCCGACGTCAGCGATAACCGGAAGGTCGATCTCCACAGTCTTGTTGATCGAGCTGCGGTCGATATCGATGTGGATCTTCTTTGAATGCGGCGCAAAGGCGTCGAGACGGCCTGTCACGCGATCATCGAAGCGGGCACCGATGCAGACGATTAAATCCGCCTTGTTCATCGCCCAATTGGCTTCATAAGTGCCGTGCATGCCCAGCATCCCCAGCCATTTTGGCGAGGAAGCAGGAAAGGCGCCCAGACCCATCAAGGTCGAGGTGACGGGTGCGCCGGTCAACTCCGCCAACTCACGCAGCAGGATCGAAGCCTTGGGCCCCGAATTGATGACGCCGCCGCCAGTATAGAAGACCGGGCGCTCCGCCTTGGCAAGCATCTCGACGGCCTGCGCAATGACAGATGCGTCCGCCTGCGTCTGCGGCTTGTAGCTCGCATGCTCAAAGCCAAGGGGCTTGGCATAAGCCGCTGTGGCAATCTGGACGTTCTTGGGAATATCGACGACGACTGGACCGGGGCGGCCAGTGGTGGCGATATGAAACGCCTCATGAACGACGCCAGCCAGCTTAGCGGGGTCCTTCACCAGATAATTATGCTTGGAACAGTGGCGCGTGATCCCGACCGTGTCCGCTTCCTGGAATGCGTCGGTGCCGATCAGCTGCGTGGGAACCTGACCCGTGATGACGATCATCGGGACGGAGTCCATCAGCGCGTCGGTGATGCCGGTGACGGCATTGGTTGCGCCGGGCCCGGAGGTGACGAGTACGACGCCGGGCTTGCCGGTCGAACGCGCGTAACCTTCCGCCATATGGGTCGCGCCTTGTTCGTGGCGGACGAGGACGTGGCGGATCTTTGGATGGTCGAAAAGCGCATCATAGATGGGCAGCACGGCGCCGCCCGGATAACCGAACACGACCTCGACCCCGAGGTCGATCAGGCACTCAACCAAAATGTCCGCGCCGCTCTTTTCGGCCACGATGAAATCCTTCCACTGGATGCAGGTTGCGCCCTCTGCTCCAGATGCGGAACGAAGGCAAGGTGGGTGCGTCTATTCGACATAAAATGGCAAGTCAACCGCTATAATAGCAACTTTATTACAAGTTCAGCTATCATCTTGTCATCAATCTTCCGTTCTTCCCGTGTCCAGAGTGGCGGAGGTTGGCGTGAAAACCAGGTATATTGGCGCTTGGCATATTGCCGGGTGGCGATGCGTCCTTGCTCCAGCATCCGGCCGCGATCCATCTCTCCGCGCAGCCAAGCGCTGATTTCGGGAACGCCAATGGCGCGCATTATCGGAAGGTCGGCGCTCAGGTTCCGCGCAAGCAGTGCCTCCACTTCCTGCGCCGCGCCGCTATCGATCATTTGCTCGAACCTTTGATCGCAACGCGTGATCAGCCATTCACGCGGAGGCAGCAGGATGAGCGGTGACAGATGGATATGCTCGCCGATACCTCCGCTCTTTTGCAACTGCCAAAAGCTCAGGGGCTTTCCGGTTGAACGTACCACTTCTAGCGCCCGAGCCACCCTTGTGCTGTCCGCCGGTGCAAGTCGCGCGGCCGCTGCCGGATCTTCTCGCGACAGCGCGGCATGTGCGTCCGCAACGGCCATGGCACGAACCGCAGATCGAATGTCGGGATCAATATCCGGAACTGGCGCGATCCCGTCGAGCAATGTCCGCAGATAAAGGCCTGTGCCTCCCACCAGGATCGGCAGGCGGCCATCCGCATGTGCCTCAATAATCGCGATTCTTGCCTCAGCAGCCCAACTGGCGGCGGTGCAGGCTTCCGCTCCGTCGATATGGCCGAACAGGCGGTGCGGCACCATGGCCATTTCCTCGGCAGTCGGCCTTGCCGTGAGGACTTGTAGATCAGCGTAGACCTGGCTGGCATCTGCATTGATGATGGTGCCGTTGGCGGCCTGTGCCAGCGCGAGCGCCAGCGCGCTCTTGCCGCTGGCGGTAGGTCCAGCAATAAGCGCGACGCGCGGGCGGGATTCGCCCTTTGATGTTTCAGGAGTGTCCATGTTCGTCGCGACCTTAGTGGCAAGTGCTACCTTGAGTCAGGAGGATATTGCGGAAGCCGTTGCACGGCTGGCAACCGCTGGCTGCGCGCCGGTGGATAGCAAGTGGCTGGATGAGGGCAAGGCTGCCGACATCTTCTTCGGCAGCGATCCTGTGGTCGCACGCGCGGCATTGACCGGAATTGGCGACAAGGTGGACGTGATTGTCCAGCCCGCCGCAGGGCGCGAGAAGAAGCTGCTCATCGCCGACATGGACTCCACCATGATTACGGTCGAATGCATCGATGAGCTCGCCGATTACGCGGGTATCAAACCGCAGATCGCCGAAATCACCGAACGGGCGATGCGCGGTGAGCTGGACTTTGCCGGTGCGCTGCATGAGCGGGTGGCGCTGCTCAAAGGGCTGGCGGATGAGGCGATCGACCGGTGCCGGGCAGAGCGGGTGAAGATCATGCCAGGCGCCCGGGCACTTGTTCGCACGATGAAGGCGAGGGGAGCCGAAACGCTTCTCGTCTCCGGTGGCTTTACGCGCTTCACTGGTCCTGTGGCCGAAGAAATTGGATTTGATCGGGCGGTAGCGAATATATTGGAGATCGCAGATGGCGCCTTGCTTGGCACGGTGACGCTGCCGATCGTCGACGCTACCCGCAAGCGTGCGGAACTGGACGCGGCTATAGACGGCGGGATCGACCGGGCGCTTACGCTCGCGGTGGGTGATGGTGCCAATGACATTCCGATGATCGAGGGAGCGGGCCTGGGTGTCGCCTATCATGCAAAGCCCAAGACGCGCGAAGCGGCTGCCGCTGAGATCGTTTATGGTGACCTGTCGGCACTTCTCTATGCGCAGGGAATAGCTGCGTCGGAATGGGTCGAAGCGTGACCTGATCGGGGGACCGTCATGTTCCCCAACCGGCTTGGCATCTATTTTCACGACACGCCATCCAGCGACTTGCTCGCCAAGCCGGGGCGGCACTTCACCAATGCTTGTGTGCGGCTGGAGGATGTGCAACGCTTAGGACGCTGGTTCTTCGGAAAAACGTGGCAGGCTGAAGGCAGCGAGCCTGAGCAGTTGAAGGCTAAAACCCCGCCATCAAGCCGTCGATTGCACCCTGCAGAATGTAGCTCGCGGCGAGCTTGTCGACCAGTTCACCCCTGCGCGCCCGGCTCGCATCTGCTTCCAGCAGTGTTCGGGTGACCGCTTGCGTGGACCATCGTTCGTCCCACAGCAGGATCGGCAGTCCAAGGTCAGCGATGTTGCGCGCAAAGGCACGGCTGGCCTGACTGCGCGGGCTTTCGCTGCCGTCCAGGTTGAGCGGCAGGCCAATGACGACGCCCTTCACGAATTGCTGCTCCATGAAGGCAGCCAATGCTATCTTGTCCTTGCTGAATTTGCCGCGCGAAACCGTGTGCGCCGGGCTGGCGATCGACCAGCCTGCGTCACACAGGGCAAGGCCGATCGTCTTCGTGCCGACATCCATGCCAAGCAAGCGCCCGCCTTGGGGCAGAGCGTCGCGGAACGCCGCACGATCAGTGGTCAGCAGGACACTCACGGCTTCGTAAAACTTGCCAAGCGGCGGCTCACATCTTCCCGAACATCGCCCCAGAAGAGGCCATAGTCGTAGACGTGGTAATTATTGCCGGGGAGGGTGAAGGGGCCCATGTCGACGGGCTCCCCGATCATCAATATTCCACTGGTATCGCAGCGCGCGGGGACGACCCCCTTGATCAAGCGAGGCGGTTTTCCTTCTTCGCGGCTGTCCAGCGTGCCCCGATTGGCGCTGGCAGGCGCGACTCCATTGGCGGTGCCGGTGATGGGATTGGTGCACAGCATGTGTGTGTCCCTGCGCGGACGTCCGGTGAAGCCAGGCTTGCGCCCAAAGCTTTCGATCATAGGCGAAGGATCAGCAGGCTCGGCATAGCTTTGCCAGCTGACGATGCAGTGCGCCTGATCGCTCCGCTCGCAGGCTGGCAGGCCAAGCGCAGGCAGGTCCGCCTCCACAGATACCGGCCAACCGACAGCATAAACGGCCGCGATGCGGGATGCCACGGGCTTCCCCGCGATTTGGTCATGCAGCAGCTGGAGCAGATGACGGGAACCCTGGCTGTGCCCGGCGAGTATCAACGGGCCCGTCGGGTTTGCCTTGAGGAACGCGGCAAACGCCTGGGAAATGTCCCGGTACGCTGCATCCAAAGCCTGATCGCCTGCGGGCTTGTCGGTCAGGAATGCGCCATAATTCGCCTGCCGGTAGCGCGGTACCCAGACATCGCCTGCCGCGTTGAACGCGCTCGCCTGCCCCTGCACGAAGCGCCGCGCCGTCGCCAGCGCATCCTTGTCATCCAGGCGCATGTTCCAATGCGCGCTGCCGAACGCGGTGATGTAGGAGGTGGGATGAATGAAGAAGACCGCTGCCTTGCGGTTGGCCGGTGCGTCCTTCTGCCCGGTGGGCTTCCACAATGCCGGGTTATTCGGGCTAATGTCCGGCCGGGCGATCCACATCCTGGCGTCGTCATAGGCCTTGGGCGGCAGCGGGGCGATGGGAGTGAAAGCTTCCCGCGGGACCATCACCGCGCGGATCAACTGCATGCCCCAAACTCGGTATACCAGCAGTGCCGCAAGGACCAGCACGATCAGGCTGGCGACGACGTAGAGGAACTTGCGGGCCAATGCTTTGCTCTCCTTGGGCCGACGCGCCCCCTTTGGCCTGCTTCGACGGCGCCTGTCTGGCGCACGTGCCCCTCAGGCGCAAGTGCGGACTTGAAGCGGGCGTGAGCGGGTGGTAGCGGCGGCGCCATGTCCATAGACCTTCAGACCGTAAAGAAGATCGCCAGCCTCTCGCGCATTTCCGTGACGGATGCCGAAGCCGAAGCCATGGTGCCCGAACTCAACAATATCCTTGGTTGGGTAGAGCAACTGGGCGAGGTGGATGTGACCGGCATAGAACCGATGACCGCGGTGATCCCGAACAAGCAGCGCCTGCGTGTTGACGCCGTCACGGATGGCGATGTTCGGGACAAGGTGCTGGCGAATGCGCCACAGGCCGAGCATGGTTTCTTCGCGGTGCCCAAGGTTATTGAATGACAGCGGAGATTCCGTTCGCCCTGAGCTTGTCGAAGGGCCTTACGTCTCTTCAAGAATGGACTGGGCTTCGACAAGCCCAGTTTGAACGGGGAAAAAAGTTTGACTGATCTTACTGATCTGACCGTTGCCGGAATCCGCGACGGGTTCCGTGGCGGCGATTTCTCCGCGCGCGAAGTGGCACAAGCGTTCAACGCCAATGTCGCCGCTGCCAAGCCCCTGAACGCCTTTATCGTGGAGACGCCGGAAAAGGCGTTGGAGGCGGCCGATGCCGCTGACAAGGCGAAGGCGGCGGGCGAGGCGCTGAAGCCGCTTTCAGGCGTGCCGATCGGCATGAAGGACCTATTCTGTACCGAAGGCGTGCAGACGACGGCGGCCAGCCATATGCTGGAGGGTTTCACTCCGACCTATGAGTCCACCGTCTCCAAGAAGCTGTGGGATGCAGGCGCGGGCATGCTGGGCAAGCTCAACCTTGACCAGTTCGCCATGGGTTCGTCCAATGAGACCAGCTATTTCGGCAATGTGATCTCGCCATGGCGGCGTGGCGGCGGCGATAATGCCGCACTGGCGCCGGGTGGTTCGTCCGGCGGATCGTCGGCAGCGATTGCGGCTCGACTTTGTCCGGCGGCGACCGGCACGGATACCGGTGGGTCGATCCGCCAGCCTGCTGCTTTCACCGGCATCAGCGGCATCAAGCCGACCTATGGCCGCTGCTCGCGCTGGGGCATCGTCGCCTTCGCTTCCTCGCTTGACCAGGCCGGGCCGATGGCGCGGACGGTGCGCGACAATGCGATCCTGCTGGAGACAATGGCGGGCTTCGATCCAAAGGATTCGACATCGCTCGATTTGGCCGTCCCGCAGTGGGAGGCGGGGCTTTCCAGCGATCTGCGCGGCAAGAAGGTTGGTATCCCCAAGGAATATCGTCCCGATGGCCTGGATGCCGAAATCTCCGCCATGTGGGACAGGGGCATCGAATGGCTGAAGGATGCTGGCGCCGAAGTGGTGGAGGTGTCGCTTCCGCATACCAAATATGCGCTGCCGACCTATTACATCATCGCCCCTGCGGAAGCTTCATCGAACCTCGCCCGCTATGACGGCGTGCGCTATGGCCAGCGCGACTTGCCCGATGGAGCAGGCTTGCAGGACATGTATGCCGCTACTCGCGCCCTGGGCTTCGGTCCGGAGGTCAAGCGTCGCATCATGATCGGCACCTATGTGCTGTCGGCGGGCTTCTACGACGCCTATTATACGCAGGCGCAGAAGGTGCGGGCGCTGATCGCGCGCGACTTCGAACAGGCGTTCGAAAAGTGCGACCTTCTGCTGACGCCCACCGCGCCGAGCGCCTCCTTCGCGCTTGGTGAAAAGCAGGCCGATCCGTTGGCCATGTATTTGAATGACGTCTTCACCGTGCCTGCTTCGCTGGCGGGATTGCCTGCGATGGCGGTGCCGGGTGGGTTGGACGCGCAGGGGCTGCCGCTTGGCTTGCAGATCATCGGCAAGGCGCTGGACGAGCAGACCGTGCTCAACGCGGGCCTTGCTATCGAGGAGCGTGCGGGCTTCTCGGCGCGGCCGGAGAAGTGGTGGTAAGATGAAGCTTGCGAGCGCGCTGGACTGGATTACGTGGGCTGGCTTGGCATTGCCATTGGCGGTACTGGCTTGGTCGGCAGTTCGGTTCGTGAATGTTAGGAAACACGAGCGCAAGCACGAGAACTATTTGAAGTATTTTGCCATCGTGAAACGACTGGGCGAGCGCGAAAAGCATGGCTTTGAGACTGGAGCTATGCTGTTCGAGCTACGACATTTTGAGGATCAAGCCGAATATACAGATAGGATGCTCAGGAATTTTCCTGTGGAAGGCCCAGACAAGGCCTTTCTGTCGAACGAAATCAGGCTGACTCTCGGATATCTGGAAAAGACACAGAAATGACTGAATCAACCTATCGCATTCAGGGCGCAACCGGCGAGTGGGAGGTCGTGATCGGCCTGGAAGTCCATGCGCAGGTGACGAGCCAGGCAAAGCTTTTTTCCGGAGCGGCCACGGCTTTCGGCGCGGAGCCGAATACGCAGGTCAGCCTGGTCGATGCGGCGATGCCCGGCATGCTGCCCGTGCCGAACCGCGAGTGCATCCGTCAGGCCGTGCGCACCGGGATGGCGATCAATGCGAAGATCAACAAATGGTCGCGCTTCGATCGCAAGAATTATTTCTACGCCGATCTGCCGCAGGGCTATCAGATCAGCCAGCTCTACCATCCGCTGGTCGGCGAGGGTGAGATCGAGATCAATCTCGACGAGAAAAATCCTGACACGGCGACCAAGCGCTTCGGCATCGAACGCATCCATGTCGAGCAGGATGCGGGCAAGCTGATGCATGATCAGCATCCCACGCGCTCCTATGTCGACCTCAACCGGTCGGGGGTGGCGCTGATGGAAATCGTGTCAAAGCCCGACATGCGCTCGCCTGCCGAGGCGGGGGCCTATCTCTCCAAGCTTCGCACCATCCTGCGCTATGTCGGCTCTTGTGACGGCAATATGGATCAGGGGTCGATGCGCGCCGACGTCAACGTATCCGTGCGCAAGCCCGGCCACGAATTTGGCACGCGCACGGAAACCAAGAACGTCAATTCGGTGCGCTTCGTCATGGCGGTGGTCGAATATGAGGCCAATCGCCAAGTCGATGTGCTGGAGGCTGGCGGCACCGTGGTGCAGGAAACCCGCCTCTACGATCCGGACAAGAACGAAACCCGGTCCATGCGGTCGAAGGAAGATGCGCATGATTATCGCTACTTCCCAGATCCTGACTTGCTGCCACTCGAACTGGACGATGCATTTCTTGAAGAGTGCCGCCAGTCGCTGCCCGAGCTGCCCGACGCCAAGCGTCGGCGCTATGAGGAGCAACTGGGTCTTTCTGCCTACAATGCCGCGACCCTAACCGCTGATGCGGACACCGCGCGCTGGTTCGAGGCGCTGCTGGCCGAGGCTGCGCGGATCCAGAAAAAGAGCGAAGGGGAAGTTGCCAAGGCTTCCGCAAACTGGCTGCTGTCCGAGCTTTACGGTGCGCTGAACCGTTTGGGCAAGACGCTGGAGGACAGCCCCGTTGGTCCGGAAGAGGGCGCGGAATTGCTCGCGCTTGTGGCCGATGGCACGATCAGCGGCACGATCGCCAAGCAGGTATTCGAGATCATGCTCGAAACCGGCGACCGCGCGCCGAAGATCGTCGAGGAAAAGGGCCTGAAGCAGACCAGCGATACCGGCGCGATCGAAGCTGCGATTGCCAAGGTGCTCGCCGACAATGGCGACAAGGTCGAACAGTATAAGGCGGGCAAGGAGGCGCTGTTTGGCTTCTTCGTCGGCCAGACGATGAAGGCGATGCAGGGGAAAGCCAATCCGCAGGTCGTCAACGAGTTGATCCGCAAGGCGCTTGCCTAAAGCCGTGCCCGCTGTCTAAACCTCCTCCCGGACGGTGGAAGCGGGGGCGCTTCCTGTCTTCAGGGGGTGAGACATGAATGGACGCGGCTTCCTCGCGGGAATTGCGCTATTGGCGGCCTGCGCTTCGTCGGCGGTTCAAGCTGAAACATTGACCAACGACATGGTCGTGTCGCTTGTTCAGGCGGGGTTGGGTGACGATGCGGTGATCGCCAAGGTCAAGGCGTCGGCCGGTCATTACGCGTTATCCACGGACGATCTGATCGCGTTGAAGAAGCGTGGTGTGTCCGGGCCGGTTATCGCAGCTATGATCGAATCAGGCGCTCAAGGTGCAGTGTCCTCCAAAGCGGCATTTTCCGCCGACTCACCTGATCCCATGGTCCCGCACCCTTCCGGCGTTTACATGGCTACCGACGCCCGCATGGTGCGGATCGACCCAACGACATCGAACCAGAGCAAGACGGGCGGCATATTGGGTTATGCCTTCACCGGTGGCATCGCTTCCCTCAGCATCAAGGCGGTCATACCTAATATCACCGCGCGTGTCCGCACCGGCCGGGCAAGGCCCACTTTCTATTTCTATTTCGATGAAGCGACCCGCGGTCTTTCCCAGGCCGGTGGCGCATCGCTATGGTTGTCCGGCCCAGCCAGCGCCATCACGTCTCCCAATGAATTCAGCCTCATTCGCTTCGACGTGAAGAAGGACCGTCGTGAAACACGCGTCGGCAGCATGAATCTCGCTGGGGCAAAGGCAGGGGTGATGGACAAGGACCGCATCCCCTTTGACTATGAACAGGTGACGCCGGGTGTGTTCAAGGTGACGCCTTCATCGGACCTTCCGACAGGCGAATATGGCTTCCTCTATTCCGTAAGTGCGGGTGCTGGCCCCGGCATGTGGGGCAATGGCACAGGCTCCGCGCGGATATTCGACTTCGCCGTCCATCCTTGATCAGGCGGCATGCCCGCCCCCCGTCAGGAAATCTCTCCGACACGACAGCCAGGAATCCGCCATTGTCCTTGCACAGCCCCTGCTTTAGCGGCAGCGTGCATCAGACTTCGGAGGCGGGATGCAGGCAACGACGCGGGTTGACGTAGCGGCAGCGAGGGCCGGAGGCATGGACGTCGGCCAGCTGGAACGGCTCGCAACCTCGCTTCACGAAAAATATGTGCTGACCGGCAAGCTGCCCCATTTGCACCTGCTTGTGTCGCGTGACGAGCGCGTCCTGATGTCGCACATCAGCGGCATCGCGCGCGCGACTGGAGAGCCATTGCGACAAGACTCGCTGTTCCGGATTGCATCGATGACGAAGCCAGTTACGTCGGTGGCTTTCATGATGCTGGTGGAGCAGGGCCTGGTCGCGCTGGATGATCCCGTGACCGATGTTCTTCGTGAATTTACGAGAATGACTGTCGGCTTGAATGGGCAGACGCTGCAGCAGCCGATCCGAATGATCGACCTGCTGCGTCACACCTCCGGCCTGACCTACGGTCTTCAGCGGCAAACCGCGATCGATGCGGAATATCGCAGGCTCGGGCTCGATGAATTCCAGCAGAAGCGCAGTTCCGATGAGTTCATCAGCGCCTTGTCGCATCTCCCGCTGGAATTCTCCCCGGGGGAACGCTGGAACTATTCGGTGGCGACCGATGTCCTGGGAATCGTGATCGAACGGCTGAGCGGCCTTGATCTCGACAGCTTCTTCAACCAGCGCGTTTTCCACCCGCTAGGTATGGGTGACACATTTTTCGAGCTGCCCGGCGACAAGGTTGAGCGGATGACCGATGCCTGGCAGCTGAGCCAGGACGGGCGCCTGTCGCTTTACGACCGCGGCGCTCGAAGCGGGTGGCGCAGGAGCCTCAGCTTCCGGTCGGGAGGAGGGGGCCTGATCTCCACCGCTGACGATTATCATCGTTTTGCGCGCATGCTTTTGCGCGGCGGGGAGCTTGATGGAGCGCGCCTGCTCCAGCCAGAGACCGTGGCGGCCATGCATGCCAATCACCTTCCGGGCGGTGGCGACCTCGCCCGCCATTCCTCTTCCATGTTCAGCGAGGCTGATTATGCCGGAATTGGTTTTGGGCTCGGCTTGGCCGCCGATCTGGCGACAGGAGAATATTTCTGGGGAGGCGTATTCTCTACATTCTTCTTTGTCGATCCGCGCCATGGGATCATCGGATTGCTAATGACGCAGCACTTGCCTTCGAATGTCTACCCGATCCGCCGCGAATTGCGTCAGGCAGTGCACGGCGCGATCGTCCCGCGCTTAGGCTAATAAGAGGTTGAACCGCCAATTTACCCTGGCTTAGAAATTTGCACACGCATGCATTGCGGCTATGATGCCGGGCCGAAGAAGGTGAAGCACAAGATGAGCGGCAAGGAGAGCCGATGTTGAATGAAGTAGGCGATCGGCCACAAATCTACTCCAGTCCGGCCATCATCGAACGGCGCAAACGCATCCTGGCGGAAACGCGAAAGCTGATCGCGGAACAGGGTATCGCCGCTTTCAGCATGAATGAGATCGGACACAGGGCAGGTGTGGCCAAGCGAACCCTCTACAATGCCTTCCAGACGCGTGAACGGATGATTGCAGCGGCGATCCAGGAATATTTTGACGAACATGTCAGCAAGCTCTCCTACGTCAGCCGACCCGGCACGATGGAGCATAATATCGAGCGGATGATCTCCATCCTTCAGCGCAACCGGAAGCTGCGGAATTACGTCAAGGCGGTTCTCTCGCTCTATTTCAGCTCGGATGTTGATCCCCAAATCTGGAGCGCGATCCACGCTCCGGCCGTTCATCATAATCGCCGCTGGATCGAGCGTCTCGCCGCGAAAAAGCAGCTGCAGCCCTGGGTGAATGTGGATCAATTGGTCGATGATCTCGTGCGGTTCGAATTTGCGACCATCAACGAATGGGCGCAAGGCCGTATCGCAGATGACCAAGTGATGGTCCGGCTCGTCAGCAGCTATCTCAGCTGCGTCGCAGGCGCTTTGAAAGGCTCTGCACGCAAGGAGGTGGAGGCGCTGCTAAAGGCGATTTCCGACCGCGGTGCCGAGGCGATACCCATGCCTTCCGCCAGTGAGGCGATGGCGGCATAAGCCTGGTCATCGACTTGTTCCGGGCGTCGGCCGGTGCTTCCAATCGGCCTTTCCTCCCCAGGATCTGCACGCTACGGCAAACGCTGAAAAATCGGGCGCGGATGACAGCAAATTGTTGAGCCACGCATCACCAAAGCAGGAGAGTATGTTCGATGCAGAATGAACAACTGGCGACGATTGCCGTCTTGGGCGGAACTGGCAAGGAAGGCGGCGGGCTCGCGCTGCGCTGGGCGCATAAAGGGCATAAGGTGATCATCGGCAGCCGTACCGCCGAACGCGCGCAGGATGCCGCTGCGCAAATGAATGAGGTGCTGGGCCGCGACCGCATAACCGGCGCAGCCAATCCAGACGCCGCCGCGCAAGGCGAGATCATTGTCCTCGCCGTCCCCTACGCCGCGCAGCAGTCTACCGTGCAGGAGGTCGCCAGCGCGCTTGAGGGAAAGATCCTGATCGACGTGACCGTTCCCCTCGTCCCGCCAAAGGTCAGCCGCGTACAACTTCCCGATGGCGGATCAGCGGTGGAAGCAGTGCAAAAGATGCTGGGCGAAGGCGTTCGTGTCGTGTCAGCCTTCCAGAATATCAGTGCCCATCACCTCACCAAACTGGACGAAGATATCGAATGCGACGTCCTGGTTTGCGCCGATGACACCGAAGCGGCGGACGAAGTTGTGGCTTTGGCGCAGGAAATCGGCCTGCGCGCCTGGAACGCGGGGCGACTTTGCAACTCGGTGGTCGCCGAAGGGCTGACCTCCGTTCTGATCGCGCTCAACCGCAAATATAAGGTGCCCGGCTCGGGCATCCGCATCACTGGCGTCTGAAAGCAAGGGACATTATCGGCTCGCCGCCTTCCTCAACGCCGCGGCATTCAGCTGCGGGGCGGAAGGTGGTGAGCCCTGCTGGATTCGAACCAGCGACCTACTGATTAAAAGTCAGTTGCTCTACCGACTGAGCTAAGGGCCCTCTCTTGCGAGGTCCGCACGCACTAGAGGCCGTGATGCGACTGGTCAACCTCTAGGACGCGGCAAAGGCGCAGCTTTTCGCAACCGGGCATGGAGATGCCGGACCGACCGGCCGGAATGAGGATCGGTCCACGCAGGCGCGATCGCGCACAGCGGCGAAAGTACGAAATCGCGCGAGCGGAAAGCCCGATGGGGGATCTGCAATATCCTGCTCGACCAGCGCCCGCCCGACCAGAGGATGATGTCGATATCGATACTTCGGGCGCCCCATCGGCGATGACGGCGCCTGCCGAGGTCACCCTCGATGGATTTTAGCGCGCGCAACATCGCCGGGGGCGGGAGGGGACTCTCGATCAGCAAGGCGCTGTTCGCATATCTTCGTAAGGAAGGGCCTAGCGGCGCCGTCGTGAGTATCGGCCCCATCGCGATAACCTGACCGATTTCGCGCAGTCGTTCAGCCGCTTCCTCGATCATCGCTCTTGGCGTCCGTGTCCCCGACAGCGGCCGGTTCGAACCGAGCGCAAGCGCGTAGCGGTGAAGAATGCTTGTATCGGCCATGGCACTGCGCCTAACCGCTGGGCATGACGCTGGAAAGCCCCATTGCCCATGCAGAAGCGCCGCTTGATTGCCCGCTCTGCCCCCGCCTGGTCGCCTTGCGGCAGGAATGCAGGACCCAGCATCCGGACTGGTGGAACGCGCCCGTGCCTGCCTTCGGAGATCCCTTTGGCCGTATTGCGGTGGTTGGACTTGCCCCGGGCAAGCAGGGCGCAAACCGCACAGGCCGCGCCTTTACTGGCGACTTCGCTGGCGATCTTCTTTTTTCCACCTTGCTGAAGGCCGGACTTGCGGAGGGCCATTATGAAGCGCGGCCTGACGACGGTTTGACGCCGAGAGACGTTATCGTCCTCAATGCCGTGAAATGCCTTCCGCCGCAGAACAAGCCTTTGCCGCAGGAAGCGCATAACTGCCGCATATTCCTCAAGTCTGCCGTGGACGCTCTACCCAATGCTCGGATATTCATCGCGCTTGGCGAAGTCGCGCATCAATCGGTCGTCAAAGTGTTAGGCGGCAAACTGCCCAAGGCGCGTTTCGCGCATATGGCGGAGCACCGGATGCCGAGTGGCAAGATCGTCATCGACAGCTATCATTGTTCTCAACGGAACGTCATGACCGGCCGCCTGACGGACGAGATGTTCGCCGCCGTTTTCGCACGAGCAGTGGCACTGCTCGACGACCGATGATGTTGTCGCAGCCTCAGCTTATCAGATAGTCCAGATAAGCCCCCTCAGGCGGTCCATCCAGCGCAGCCATCATCGGCTCGAAAAGACGCTTGTCGAGCATCGGCCCTGCGGCCTTGTGCGCGTCCACATCAGCCCAGCGTTCTATGAAGATAAAACGCCGCTCATTGCCAAGGTCGCGGAGCATCTCCACCCCTTCGCAGCCGGGCAGGGGCCGCACGGCGGCTGCGAGATCGCGAAGGGCGCGTTCCAGTGCCGCGTCCGATCCTTCTTTCGCATGCATCACATAATGGCGCGCGACTGTCATGGGGCCATCCTTAAGTCAGATATCCTGTGCGATCCGGGCATATAGTTCCGGCCGCCGGTCACGGAAGAAGCCCATGCCCGCCCGGTGCTTGCGCGCCTGCGCCAGATCAACTGTGGCAACCAGGGAGCCGTTATCCTTTGCATCAGCGTCAGCCAGGAAATCACCCCATTCATCACTGATGAAACTATGGCCGTAAAATTTCTGTCCATCCTCTTCGCCAATCCGGTTGGCGGCGATGACCGGCATGCAGTTGCTCACCGCATGGCCGATCATCGCGCGGCGCCACATGCGGCTTGTGTCCAGATCCGCGTCATAGGGTTCAGAGCCAATGGCGGTGGGGTAGAGGAGCAGCTCAGCACCCATCAGCGCCATCACGCGCGCGGCTTCCGGATACCATTGGTCCCAGCAGATGCCGACACCGATCGTGCCGTATCGCGTCTCCCACACCTTGAACCCGCTGTTGCCGGGGCGGAAATAATATTTTTCCTCATAGCCCGGTCCATCCGGAATGTGGCTCTTGCGATAGACGCCCATGATTTCTCCCTCATCGTCGATCATGGCGAGGGAGTTGTAATGATGCTGGCCGTCCCGTTCGAAAAAGCTGGTGGGGATGTAGACGCGCTCCGCCTTGGCCACCTTGCGCATCTCTGCCACGGCGGGATGCTCACTGAGGGGCTTGGCGGTCGCGAACAAGGCTTCATCCTCGACCTTGCAGAAATAGGGGCCTTCAAACAATTCGGGCGGCAGGATGATCTTCGCGCCGCGTGCCGCGGCTTTCACAACATGGTCCGACACCATGGCGACATTGTCATCCACATCCTCCGAGAAGGCGAGTTGAAGCGCGGCAACGGTGACTTTGGTCATATCCTCGAAAGTCCTAGAGGCGGATGCCCAATCGGGCGGTGAAGGCAACGGTTGCGAGATAGAGAAGGATCGTCATTGCGCAACCGGCGATCAATGCTGACGGAAAGGAAATGCCTCGCCGGAGCAGCGCGGGGATCAACAGGAACATGGGCAGGGATGGCAGCACATAATAGAAGGTAGCCTCTGCATGCCGTGCCATATTCCCGGCATCCGGCCTGTCATTCCAAAGCCATATCATCCCCAGTACCGATATCAGCGGCAAGGAAGCGATCAGCGCACCCAGTGCCGGATAGCGCCGCGACACGACAGACACGACAGCGATGACGATGCCCGACAGAAACGCGCGGATCACCAGCATCCCACTCATCCCGCAGACGGCATCTGCTGACTGCAACAATGGAAACTGCCACCACCCGACAGGATGGCATCACTCCGTAGCCCTATGATCTCCCTGCCGGGGAAAAACGGCTTGAGCGAGTCCAGCGCTGCCTGGTCATTGGGCTGGCCATAGACAGGGACCACGACCGCCGCGTTGCCGATGTAGAAGTTCATGTAGCTCGCAGGAATCGCCTTGCCGTCCACAACAACGCGGCCGGGGGAGGGGATGGACGCCACCTCAAGCCCAAACGCCTTGGCGCGTGCGTGCGCGTCGGCATAGATGGCCGCATTGGGATCATCGTCTGTGCTGGCTTCCGGTAGCGCCAGCAATCCAGGTGCGACAAAGCGCGCCAGATTGTCCACATGGCCGTCGGTATGGTCGTTGAGCAGCCCATCGCCCAGCCACAGCATTTCGGAAAGCCCCAACGCGCCGGCCAACAATGTTTCGATCTTACCGCGATCAAGATCGGGATTGCGATTGGGGTTGAGCAGGCACTGCTCCGTCGTCACGAAGAGGCCGGTGCCATCAGTATCGACGGCCCCGCCCTCGAACACCCAATGTTGCGAGGAGGTGGGCAGGCCGGTCGCCGCCGCCAAACGCGCCCCGATATCCTCGTCCCCCGGCATCTGATATTTGCCGCCCCAGCCATTGAAGCCGAAATCCACCAGCGCGCGTTCCCGCCCTCGCATCACCGCGATGGGAGCGGTATCGCGCAGCCACACGTCACCAAGCTTCTGCGTGATGATGGTGACGCCGGGCCCCACAAGTGCGCGCGCGACCTGCGCATCACCTTCATTAGCGCAGACCAGCCGGACTTCCTCACCCTTGCCATTTGCATGAAGCGCCTTTGCAAAATCAGCGATCTGGATACGGGCCCGGTCAAAGGCACCGGGCCATTCTTCAGGGGTCGTGGGAAAGCCGATCCAGGTCCATTCATGCGGCGCCCATTCGGCGGGCATCTGGAACGTCATCGGCTTTCTCCTGCTGGAACGGCGTTGCTCGCCGCGCTCTACAGCATTGCGGCTCCGGTTACAGCGCCAATTCGCCTAGCCATCAGGCCGTTATCTGCGCCGTCCATTCGTCAAGCAACTTGAACCCCAACGCTACCTCGAAACTCAATCCGACATAGGCATCCTCTCGCCAGCGCACCATGGCGTCACGTTTGCCCAGGCCCTCGATGGTCAACTGGACCTGCATATTTTCTTTCAATTCGTCCGCTTCGTCGAGAAGCCGCACGCCAAATAGCGATATGTCCTGCATCATGCAGGCGTGCGTGCCGACCCCGCTCAATACCATGACGGGCGTGAAGATATTCAGGCGGACAGCTTCCCGCTCGCTCCTGCCATTCCTCTGTTCCGCGATGATGGTCGCAATAGCGATATGCTCTTCGAACAGCAGTGAGACATGATCACCGATATTCATGCCGACGACGGCGGGAACCGAAAAGCCGTTGCGCAGGCCCAGGGTGACACTCTCGCCAGCCGTCATAGGCACGCTTGTTCGCACCAACGCTTCGCGCGGGGACATCGAACGGACAACACAGAGGCATTCCCGCTGTGCCGTCACCAGCTTCCCGACATGCAAAATCGTAACAGCCTTGTTAACTTCCACGACCCATCCCCATTATTATCGTTACGGTACCGAATCATCGGCCCGGCTAGGGGATAAAGCTCAATTTTCCGTAAGGGAAACTATTAACTCAGCCAATATTGTCCGATGATAGCACACAGGCGGCAGACTGGGTTATTGCTATCTTCAGCAATGTCTCCATGTAGCGCGGCAATATGGCAGCGGTACTCAGCGGGCGGCGCGGCTCCTGTCCCGGATCGCGCGGAACTCGTCGCCCGGCGTCCAGTTCGGCCAATCGCTGGTATTGGCGAGCGCCCGACCGACATCATAATAGAGTTTCAGGTCGGCCTTCACCCCGCTCCAATCCCAGTTGGGATCATATTCGTCCTTGGGGCTATGGTAGCGATGTTCCTCATAATCCTTGGCAGCCGCCGCTCCGGCTTTCGGCCCGCCCTTCACCAGATCCTGCCCGCCCTCAAAGTAAAGCATGGGCACGCCATGTTTGGCAAAGCTGAAATGGTCGGATCGATAGTAAAAGCCCTTTTCCGGAGTAGGCTCGACGCTCGCGACGCGTTTTTGCGCGGCAAGCGCACGGTCCAGATATGCGTCGAGCTGCGACTTACCCTTGCCGATCACGACAACATTTTTCGAAAGGCCCGCCATGCTGAGAGCGTCCATGTTGACGCCGCCCACCGTCTGACCAAGTGGGAAGACCGGATGGTTACCGTAGTAGGCGGATCCCAACAGCCCTGACTCTTCTGCGGTCACGGCAAGGAACACCTGGCTGCGGGCGGTAGGTCCCGCTTTCACATTGGCTTCGGCCAGCGCGACCAAGGCGGCCGTGCCAGTGGCATTGTCGATCGCCCCATTGCAGATGTCGTCGCCGTCGGGCGCAGCCTCGCAGCGGCCAAGATGGTCCCAATGCGCCGCATACAACACATACTCGTCCGGTCGCGCGTTGCCGGGCAGCAATGCGACGACATTCTTCGAGTGATGCTTTCGAACGACATTGTCGAAGGCGACGCTCGTCTTGACGCCCGTTAACGGCACCGCCTTGAACCCGCGCTTCTTCGCGGCAGCGCTCAGCTGGTCCAGGTTGAGCCCAGCACTCGCCATCAGTGCTGCGGCTTTGTCCTTTTGCATCCATCCGATCGCCGCGGACTGTTTCGCGTTGCCGTCAGCGCTGTCCGCGACATGCTGCGCTCCGGTCCAACTCGACTGGACGACGTTCCAGCCATAGGCCGCGGGCATGGTGTCATGGACGATGATCGCGGCCGCCGCACCTTGGCGCGCGGCTTCCTCGAACTTGTAGGTCCAGCGGCCGTAATAGGTCATTGCACGCCCGTTGAAGGGGCCGGTCAGCGTAGGGGTTTGATAGTCGGGATCGTTGACCAGGATGATGACCGTCTTACCCCGGACATCCACCCCGGCATAGTCGTTCCACTTCTTTTCCGGCGCGTTGATGCCATAACCAACGAACATGACCGGACTGTCCTTGATCTCCACATGCGGCTGTGCGGTGCGGTAGGTCGCGATGACCATCTGCGAACCATAAGCGGCCGACACCGCAGCCTTGCCGCCGGTAAATCGCAGCGGCGACACATTCGTCGCGGCGATCTCCACCAGCGGAACGTCCTGGAACCAGCTGCCTTTGTTGCCCGGCTTCAGTCCGAGTGCCTCAAGCCGCTGCACCAGATAGGATAGCGTCTTCTCCTCACCCACTGTTCCGGGTGCCCGCCCTTCATAAGCGTCGGAAGAAATTTCTTTCACCACTTCCTTCATCGTATCGATCGAAGGACTGGCTGAAGGCCCCGCCACAGTAGCACTGCTGGTGAGAAGGGCGATCAGCAAGCTCGGAGGAAGCAGGCGCATGGCATTGGCCTCGAAAGGATAGGTGGCTCTGTTTCTGCCAGCAGCCCTCCAGCCAGACAAGGCGTGTTGCACAAACAAAAAAGGCGGCCCCGCAGGACCGCCTTTCTGTAAGATAAGGCTGTAAACCGATCAGCGCGAATAGAATTCGACGACCAGGTTCGGTTCCATCTTCACCGGATAGGGCACTTCATCGAGCGTCGGTACGCGGACATAGGTGACCTTCGCGGCGCCATCGGGCGACACATAGTCAGGGATGTCGCGCTCGGGCAGGCTCTGCGCTTCCAAAACCAGGGCCATTTCCTGCGCCTTCTTGCCCAGGGTGATTTCGTCGCCCGGCTTCACCAGACGGCTGGCGATGTTGCACTTCACGCCGTTCACATAGACGTGACCGTGCGACACCAGCTGACGCGCTGACCAGATGGTGGGCGTGAACTTCGCGCGATAAACGACTGCGTCCAGGCGGCGCTCCAGCAGACCGATCAGGTTCTGACCGGTGTCACCCTTCATACGGGCGGCTTCGGTATAGTTCTTCTTGAACTGCTTTTCGGTGATGTCGCCGTAATAGCCCTTCAGCTTCTGCTTCGCCTTGAGCTGGATGCCATAGTCGGACATCTTGCCCTTGCGGCGCTGGCCGTGCTGGCCGGGGCCATATTCACGCTTGTTGACTGGGCTCTTCGGGCGACCCCAGATGTTCTCGCCCATGCGGCGGTCGAGCTTGTACTTTGCGCTGGAACGCTTCGACATGATAATTCCTTACAATCGCTAACAACATTGTTCACCCTCCTGATCCGAAAACCGGTTCCCACTTTTCGGGGAGGATGAAGGTTTTTCCCGGTACTCGCCTGCTTGCCATCAAGGGGCAGGGCCACTGCTTCACCGGGATGCAGGGCCAATCACGAAGGCGCGCCTATGGAGAAGGGGCGGCATCATGTCAACCCTCGACAGGGGCGGGGCAGGGGCCTAATCGGTAGCGCCATGAACCCGGAAAGCTATTCGACCATGGAGCAGGTCCGCGCAGGCGTCGACAATCTCGACCGCCAGATCGTCGCGCTGCTCGCCCAACGCTTCGCCCATATGCGCGCAGCTGCTCGCATCAAGCAGGATAGGGGGGCAGTCCGGGACGAAGCGCGCAAGGCCGAAGTCATCGCGAATGCCCGGGAAGAAGCCGAACAATTGGGGTTACCCGGGGACGTGATCGCCAATCTTTGGGATCAGCTGGTCGAAGCATCCATCGGTTATGAAATGGACGAATTCGACCGCACCAAAGCTTAACGCTCGCGCGGATTGGCAAGCGCGGACAGAACGCCCCGCAGCGTCCGGACCTCCAGATGGTTCCAGCCGGGTTTCGTAAGCAAGTTACGCAATGTCCTTTTGGTCGCTGGTGCGCGATCCGGCGGAAAGAAATAGCCCGCGCCTTCGAGCAAGGTCTCGAACTGCCCAATCATCCCTTCCAGTTCAGCCTGAGGCGCTGGCTCGCCAAGATCAACGACCGTCGGCTGTTCCAGCTGGGCCTGCTTCGACCATTCATAGGCGCACAGGATCACCGCCTGAGCCAGGTTCAATGATCCGAATTCCGGATTGATCGGCACCGTCAGGATCTTTCGCGCCAGGGCTACATCCTCCGTTTCCAGCCCCGAGCGCTCGGGCCCGAAAACATAGGCTGCCCTGCCACTAGCAACATGAATTTCGCGGGCTGCTTCTTCAGGCGTGACCACAGGCTTGGTGACGCCCCGCTTGCGCACCGTGGTTGCATAAACATGCGAACAATCAGCAACCGCGTCGGCCAGGCTTTCAAAAACCTCCGCCTTGTCGAGCACGACGTCCGCCCCCGCCGCCGAGGGGCCTGCGTCCGGATTAGGCCAACCATCACGCGGACTGACGAGCCGCATGTCGGTGAGCCCGAAGTTGAGCATGGCCCTTGCCGCCTTGCCGATATTCTCACCAAGCTGCGGGCGGACGAGCACGATGACGGGCGAGGGGGCTGGAGAGTCTGACATTATCCCGTTCGCTCTAGATGGAGGCTAAGCTTATCGAAGCTCATTATCGACTGATTTGCATAAGGTCGCTGACCGCATTGCGGACATCGATGCTCAACGCAGCCCATCGGCTTTCCTTGGGAGCATGCAGAAATAGGGTGCCTCAATCACTCCCCACCTCCTTCACAGTCCCGGCAAAATCCTCGAAATCCTGCGCGTCGGTGAAGTCCTTATACACGCTGGCGAAGCGGATATAGGCGACGCTGTCGAGCCGTTTCAGGCCCTCCATCACCATCTCGCCGATCGCGCGCGCGGGAACTTCGCCTTCGCCGCTTGTTTCCAACTGCCGCTGAATGCCGGAGATGAGCTTCTCCAGCCTGCTCGGATCAATCTGCCGCTTGCGACAGGCGATGTCGATGGAGCGCGCCAGCTTGTCCCGGTCAAATGCTTCCTTGCGCCCTTCGCTCTTCATCACCCAGATGTCGCGCAACTGGATGCGTTCGAACGTGGTGAAACGGGCTCCGCAAGCTTCGCACTGTCGTCTTCGGCGAATGGCTGCGCCATCTTCGGTGGGGCGGCTGTCCTTTACCTGACTGTCGTCATGAGCACAGAAGGGGCAACGCATTCAGCAAAAAGCTCCGTTCGTTTCCGGATGAGTCGAGACAGGAAATGGCACAGCCACCGCGCCTCGACCACCCTCAAACGAACGGTGGCTATCAGCCTTCGTAGATCGGGAAGCGGGCGCACAGGGCCGAGACGCGTGTCCGCACATCCGCCTCGACCTCCGCATCGCCATGCTCTCCATGATCGCGCAGCCCTTCCAGAACGTCAGCGATCATGTCGCCGATCGCCTCGAACTCAGCAACGCCGAAGCCGCGCGTCGTTCCAGCGGGCGAACCCACGCGGATGCCGCTGGTCTTTGTCGGCGGCAGCGGGTCGCCCGGCACGCCATTCTTGTTACAGGTGATGAAGCTACGCTCCAGCGCCTCGTCAGCGTCCTTGCCCGAAATGCCATAGGGGCGCAGGTCGATGAGCGCGAGGTGCGTGTCAGTGCCGCCCGATACGACGGCAAGGCCACGCTGCTCCAGCTTGCCCGCAAGCGCCTTCGCATTAGTCACGATCGCCTGCGCATAGGTCTTGAACTCAGGGCGCAGCGCTTCGCCGAATGCCACTGCCTTAGCAGCGATGACATGCATCAGCGGCCCGCCCTGGAGACCCGGGAACACCGCCGAATTGATCTTCTTCGCAATGGCTTCGTCATTGGTGAGGATCATGCCGCCACGGGGACCGCGCAGCGTCTTGTGCGTGGTCGTGGTCACCACGTCGGCAAAGCCAAAGGGCGTCGGGTGCGCGCCACCGGCGACGAGGCCAGCGAAATGCGCCATATCGACCATCAGAAGCGCGCCGACCTTGTCCGCAATTGCGCGGAAGCGGGCGAAGTCGAGGTGGCGGGGATAGGCCGAACCACCCGCGATGATGAGCGTCGGCTTCGCCTCGATCGCCTGCGCTTCGAGCGCGTCATAGTCGATGAGGTGCGTGTCTTCCCGCACGCCATATTGGACGGCGTTGTACCACTTGCCCGACAGCGCGGGCTTTGCGCCGTGCGTCAGGTGACCACCAGCATCGAGCGACAGGCCCATGATCGTGTCGCCCGGCTTCGTCAGCGCCAGCATCACAGCGCCATTCGCCTGCGCGCCCGAATGGGGCTGCACATTGACGAAGCCGCAGTTGAAGATCTGCTTGGCGCGGTCGATGGCCAGCTGCTCGACCTCGTCCGATGGCGCGCAGCCCTGATAGTAGCGCTTGCCCGGATAGCCTTCGGCATATTTGTTCGTGAAGACCGAACCCTGCGCCTCCAGCACTGCCTTCGATACGATGTTTTCCGAAGCAATCAGCTCGATCTGATTCTGCTCGCGCTTCAGTTCCTTGGTGACGCCAGCGAAGACCGCCGGATCGGCATCGGCCAGGTTGCGCGTGAAATAGCCTTCCGCGCGGATATCGGATAGGTCGGGCTGGGCGAGGGGTGCGGTGCTCATAGGGCTGGCTCCTTAAAGCGCGGGCTGGGAGAGTTTTTCGACACGGCCGCTATGGCGACCTCCGCCGAATTCGGTGGAAAGGAAAGCGGTGACACAGGCCTTGGCCATATCGACGCCGGTCAGGCGCGCACCAAGAGCAAGGACGTTCGCGTCATTATGTTCACGGCTCAGCGCAGCGGAAAGAGGTTCAGAAACCAGTGCGCAGCGGCATGCGGGATTGCGGTTCACCGCGATCGAGATCCCGATACCGGACCCGCACAACGCAATGCCTCGCTCAGCCGCACCGGAAGCAACGGCATTGGCAAGCTTGTAGCCGAAATCGGGATAATCGACCCGGTCGGCCGTTGCCGGGCCCAGATCGTCAACTTCATGACCCTCGGCGCGTAGCCATTCGGCAAGTTCCGCCTTCAGATCAACGGCGGCATGATCGGAAGCGATGGCGATTTTCACGGTGAAATGGTCCTGTCACGCAAAAGGTGATTCGTTTCCCGCGCCTCTTACGGGCACAGCCGCCCAATTGCCACAGTCCAGCTGTCCGCTTATGGCCTGCTTCATGGCAGGCACGATATTATCCATCCTCATGCTCGCGGGATTGCTCCTGACGGGCGGGGGCATCTACGCGTTGGTGAAGAAGGGCGATCGCAAGCGCGGCTTCTTGATGATCATAGCTGGGCTTGTGATGTTCGCCAATGTCGCGATTTCCGCGATCCCCGGTCCCGACGTGCCGATGCTGGAACGCCGATCCAACTGATCAGGCGCGAAGCGCCATTGCGGCAAGAAGGTCCGTCTGGGTGACCATGCCGCGCAGCTTGCCGTCCAGATCGACGACGATGGCCTCATGCCGCAATCCGCTCGTCAACGGGCGGAGCAATTGTGATACCGGCGTCTGCTCCGATACCAGCAGCGGGTCCGATGCTATGTCTCCAGCGGTTTTTCCCGTTCGCCCCAGATCAAGCAGGCCCAGCACGCCTCGAACCCGTCCCACTTCGTCCAACACGGGCATGGATAGCAGGCGCCGTTCCCTGAGCAGTTCGGCCGCTTCAGTGACGGACTGCCCGGCATGAACCGAAACGATGTCCCGCGACATGATCTCGCCGCAGGTGAGCGTGGCATGGCTGCGCTCCGCCGCACGTATCTCTGCATCGTGAAGCACGACCTGCAGATCGGCCGCATCGACGTCGAGCACATCGCCATAGGCTTGCAAGGCTTCTTCCACATCCCGTTCCGAAGGGGGCGTCCTCAGCAAAGGTGCCGGGTCGCTCGTGCCATGCGCGCTAGGCGCCTTGGGCGGAACGTGGGGATAGCTGTGTCCCGCGACACGATGGAACAGGATTGCGATCGTCACCAGCAGGGCTGTGTTCAGTCCCACCGGCACAAAGGCGAACATATAGCTTGGCGCTCCGGTCGCCGCGCCCAACACGGCGGACAGAGCCACTGCCCCGCCGGGAGGATGGAGGCAGCGTAGCAGCGACATGCCCGCTATCGCACAGCCCACCGCCAGCGCCGCAGCGACAGTTGGATCCGGGATCAGCTTCGCCACTGTTATCCCGATAAGGGCGGACACGACATTGCCGCCGAACACGGACCAAGGTTGAGCCAGCGGGCTGGCGGGAACCGCGAATAACAGGACAGCCGAAGCTCCCATCGGCGCTACGAGCAAAGGATGCGCGATGCCGTTCCCCAGCATCAGGCCGCACAACAGGCCGGTAATCGCGATGCCGCCGATCGCTCCGCTCGCTGCCTTCAACCGGTCGAAAAAGCCCGGGCCAGCCGGTGCGGGTATGAAGGCGCTGTAATAGCGGCTCCAGATCAGGCGAACGTTGTTGTTCTTCTCTTCACTCATCGCTCGCCGCCGCTAGTCGCGGCAAAGGTGCAGGCCAAGACATATTTTCTTGATGGGGAGTCGCGCGATCCCTAGGGCCTCCAGAATCAACAAAGGGCCGCGCTATCAACGCAGCCCTTTGCACGAACATGGCAGCTTGTCTCAGCGGATCGGCGAGTCCGGTGCCAGCCGCATGTCGAGATAATTATCGACCGACTTCATCAGCTGGTCCAGCTCATGCTCGAAAAAGTGGTTGGCGCCACGGATTTCGTCATGGTGGATGGTGATGCCCTTTTGCGTGCGCAACTTGTCGACTAGCTTTTGCACAGCGCTCGCCGTCACCACTTCATCGGCGGTTCCCTGAACGATGATCCCCGAAGCCGGGCAGGGGGCCAGGAACGAGAAGTCATACATGTTCGCGGGCGGAGCGACCGAGATGAAGCCCCGGATTTCCGGACGACGCATCAACAGCTGCATGCCGATCCACGCGCCGAAGGAGAAACCTGCAATCCAGGTCGTCTGCGCTTCGGGGTGAAAGCTCTGGACCCAATCCAGCGCCGCCGCGGCGTCACTCAGCTCGCCAATGCCATTGTCGAACGTTCCCTGGCTTCGGCCAACGCCACGGAAATTGAAGCGCAGCACGGCGAATCCGCGCTTCACGAAAGTCTTGTAGAGCGCCTGCGTGATGCGGTCGTTCATCGTCCCACCGCCTTGCGGATGCGGATGCAGGATCATCGCGACCGGTGCGCGGGGGCGCGGCGGAGGGCTGAAGCGGCCTTCGAGACGGCCTTCGGGTCCGGGGAAAATAACGTCGGGCATGGCACCTGTTATGGTTCTGGCCGCCACCCGGATAAGGAGGCCGGCGATTGGATGCGGGCGCGCGAAAGCCAGTGCTGGCGTTGCGCGGCAGACCGCCTATATAGATGTCGCCGCCATTTCCGCAATCAATGAGTATCATCGCCTCGTGGCCCTCGATCGTCTTTATCTGGACCACGCAGCGACGACGCCAATGTTGCCGCAGCCGAAAGCTGCCATGGTGGAGGCGATGGACCGATGGGCCAACCCATCCAGCCCCCATGCCGAGGGACGCGCCGCCCGTGCCGCGCTGGAGGATGCCCGATCGCGTATCGCTGCGGCTCTGGGCTGGGGCGGCCATGTGCTGTTCACTTCAGGAGCAAGCGAGGCGATCGCCATAGGGCTGACCCGGGCGAAAGCCGCGCGAATCCTCACGTCACCGGTTGAACATGATTCGGTGCTTCGCGTCACGTCCGAAGCCGAACGGCTGCAAGTGTCGCCGGATGGGATGGTCGCGCCAGGCTGCGCGGGCTATGGTGACGGAACCGTCCTCGCCATCCAGCACGTCAACAACGAGACCGGCGTCATCCAGCCGCTCGATCGCCTTGAGCGCGATGGCGCGATCCTCTTCGCCGACTGCGCCCAAAGCGCGGGCAAGCTACCCTTGCCCGACGCCGACATGATCGCCATCAGCGCGCATAAATTTGGAGGATCACCCGGCACAGGCGCGCTGTTGGTGCGCGACTTGGCACTGCTGCAGCCCAGTGGTGGACAGGAACAGGGCTATCGGGCGGGCACCGAAAATCTCCCGGCCATCCTCGCCATGGTTGCGGCTTTGGAGCATCGGCCCGATTGGTTGCCTGCTGCCGCGATACTCCGGGATCGCCTCGACCGAGCGATCGAGGAAGCAGGTGGCGAAGTGGTCGCGCGCGGCGCCCGTCGCAGCCCTGCCATCGCCAGCTATCGCATGCCTGGCGTCTCTGCTCGCGCGCAGCTCATTCAGTTCGACCTTGCCGGGATATCCGTCTCAGCGGGCAGCGCCTGCTCATCCGGGTCACTTAAGACAAGTCATGTACTCCATGCCATGGGCTGGGATGACGCGGCGGCCGGTGAAGTCATAAGGGTAAGCTTTGGCCCGTCCACCAGCGATGCTGATGTCGATCGCTTCCTGGAGCAGTGGATGAAGATGGCGAGCAAGCGGGCATGACCATTTATCTCGACTATCAGGCTACGACGCCGCTAGCGCCTGAAGCGTTTGACGCCATGGTCCCGCTGCTGCGCGATCAGTTCGCCAATCCGCACAGTGCGCATCGTCTAGGCCGGGCCGCTGCGGCACAAGTCGAACTGGCGCGCGAACAGGTCATCAGCCTCTTGCCCGAAGGCGGGCGGCTCGTCTTCACCTCAGGTGCCACCGAGGCGCTCAACATGGCGATCTCCGGGACAGCCGATGGCGAGATCGTGACCCTGGCCACCGAGCATGCAGCGGTTCTCGACACGATTGCGGCGGTGGGCGCGGTAGGGCGCTCTAGTACCGTCCTGCCAGTGGGCAGCGATGGGCTGGTCGACCTGAATGTGGCGGAGGCCGCGATCAAACCAGGCGTGAAGCTGGTCACGGCGATGCTGGTGAATAACGAGATCGGCGTCATCCAGCCCGTCGAGGAACTTGCCCATCTCGCCCATCGTGCTGGCGCCTTGTTGCTGTGCGACGCGGTGCAAGGCTATGGCCGCGTCCCCATTCCCGGCAATTGCGACATGGTTGCCATCAGTGGGCACAAGATCCACGGCCCCAAAGGCGTGGGCGCTCTGTGGCTGCGCGAAGGGGTGATGCTCGACCCGATCATGCATGGTGGCGGGCAGGAGGCAGGCTTGCGCTCTGGCACGCTGTCCCCTGCATTATGCGCCGGATTCGGCATCGCCGCCAAATTGATGCGCGAAAAAGCTCAGCAGGACCGCGCCCATGTCGAGGCGCTTTGGGATCAGGCCCTCGATCTTTTCAGCGGATGGACCCTGAACGGCAGCGCCTCCGCCCGCTATCATGGCAATCTCAACATCCGCCGCGACGACATCGATGGAGCCTGTCTGCTCTCGGACTGCCGCAATGTCGCATTTTCGTTGGGAAGTGCTTGCGCGAGCGGCTCGGGGCGGCCAAGCCATGTCCTGCGCGCCATCGGATTGTCGGACCGGCAGGCGCGTGGATCGGTGCGGATCGGCTTTGGCCGCTACACGACACCGGCCGATCTGGAGAGTGCCGCAAAGTTGATGAACGAGGCGGCAGCCGTACAAGCGGCGCCGTAGACAAGGGAAGTCGCAATCATGGTCAGGGTCACATTCGTCAGCGCGGACGGAGAAAACCGGCGGGAGGTCGATGCCGCTGCCGGGTCGGTTTTGCTCGAAGTGGCGCAAGCGGCAGGCCAGCCGCTTGAAGGGACGTGCGAAGGCCAGATGGCCTGCTCCACCTGCCATGTGATCGTGGAAGCGGATGATTTCTCAAAGCTTGCCCCCGCCAGCGAAGCGGAAGAGGATATGCTCGACCTGGCTGCCGCGGCCACGCGGACCAGCCGCCTCTCCTGCCAGATCATGTTGGAGGAAAAGCTGGACGGCCTAACGGTCCACATTCCGGGTGAGTCCCACAATATGCAGGGCATGTAGCATATGCGCCGGTGCATCGGTGTCGCCCTCATGGCGATGATATCGCTGGCCAGCCCAGCCTCGGCGCAGCAGGAAAGCGCTCGGCCATCGCTCCTGCCACCCGCGCCGCGCTACATGGTCAGCGAATCGGCGGTAAAGTCGGTGCGCAATCCGCGTGAAATTGAAAAAGAAACCGGCGGCCGCCTTGGCGTTGCCCTCGTCGACAGCAAGGGCGCCTTGCTCCTGGGTTTCAACCGGGATGAACGCTTCGCCATGTGCTCCACGTTCAAGGCGCCGCTTGCCGCCGCCGTGCTGATGGGCGCTGATGCCGGTCGCTTCGGCCTGGAAGGGCAGGTCGCGTTCACCGACGCGGACATTCTCGACCACGCTCCAGTGGTGAAGGCAAACCTCAAGCGCGGACGCCTCACCATGGCGGAGTTGGCAGAGGCAGCCGTGGAGGTCAGTGACAACAGCGCGGCGAACCTGCTCCTGCCGATGATCGGCGGCCCGGAAGGCCTGACCGCATTCATGCGCGCCCACGGTGACACGATCACGCGTCTGGACCGGACAGAACCTTCTCTCAACGAGAATCTCGAAGGCGATGTGCGCGACACGACCAGCCCCTCAGCAATGGTCACCCTCATGGCGCGCCTCATCTTCCGCGACATGAAGCCGGAAAGCGCCGAGCGTCTGCGCACCTGGCTCAACGGCAGCAGCACGGGCGACAAGCGCATCAAGGCCGGCCTGCCCAGAGGCTGGACTTCGGGCAGCAAGACGGGAAGCTGCGGCACGGCCTATAATGATGTCGCCCTGGTGAAGGCGCCCTCGGGTGAGGAATATCTGCTCGCCATCTATCTCGACCGGCCGACGGTGGACAGCAAGGGCGCAGACGCAGCGATAGCGGAAACCGCGCGCGCCGCGCTTGATTTCGTGTCGAAGGCCCAACGGACCGGGCTGGAGTAACCCGGCCCTTGCCATTGGGGCAGCCTTTCGCCATATGCCGCGCCGGGAGTCGGGCGGACGTGGTCGTCGCCAACTTGGTCAGGTCCTGACGGAAGCAGCCACAACGATTTCGCCGCGGGTCGTTCCGGCTCCCACCTTTATTCGGCTTTCCGGCTTCGACAGCCGCTCCTCAAGCCGCTAGATTGTTACCATGTCCGATTCATCTCAGCCCTATCGCGTGCTCGCGCGCAAATACCGGCCGCGTAGCTTTCGCGAACTGATCGGGCAGGACGCCATGGTCCAGACGCTGGGCAATGCCATCCGGCGGGGCAGGCTGGCCCATGCTTTCCTCATGACCGGGGTGCGCGGCGTCGGGAAGACATCGACGGCCCGCCTCATTGCCAAAGCCTTGAACTGCGTTGGTGAAGACGGGCAGGGCGGCCCCACCATCGACCCGTGCGGCGTCTGCGAACCCTGCCAGGCAATTGCGGAGGGTCGCCACATCGACGTGGTCGAAATGGACGCGGCCAGCCACACCGGCGTAGATGACGTGCGCGAGATCATCGAGGCGGTGCGCTACGCCGCCGTGTCCGCGCGCTACAAGATCTACATCATCGACGAAGTCCACATGCTCTCGAAGAACGCGTTCAACGCGCTCCTCAAGACGCTGGAAGAGCCGCCCGCACACGTCAAATTCCTGTTCGCCACGACTGAGGTGAACAAGGTCCCGATCACGGTCCTCTCCCGTTGCCAACGCTTCGACCTCCGCCGAATCCCGGCCGAAATGCTGGCCGCGCACTTTGCCCATGTGGTCGAGGCCGAGCAGGTCGCTGCTGAACCCGACGCACTCGCGCTGATTGCCCAGGCCGCTGAAGGTTCCGCGCGCGATGGCCTTTCGATCCTCGATCAGGCGATCGCCCATGCGGAAATGGGGGAGGGCGCTCCGCTCGTCACCGCCGCTCAGGTGCGGGAAATGCTTGGCCTCTCCGATCGCGGCGCCGTTCGCCGTCTGCTTGGCCAGCTGCTGGAGGGTGACACCGCCGCTCTGCTTTCCGCCGTTCGGGAGCAATATGCACTTGGCGTAGAACCGCTTGCCCTGGTCCGCGGCCTGCTCGAACTGGTCCATGCGGTAACCTTGACCAAAGCCGGTCGCGATCTCGCCACACCGGGCCAGTCCGCGGAAGAACGCGACGCGCTCGCCGACTGGGCGTCGCAAATCGGCTTCGCCCCGCTTCACCGTCTGTGGCAGTTGCTGCTGAAGGGGCATGACGAAGTCGCAAGCGCTGCGTTCCCGATCGAGGCCTGCGAAATGGCCCTGCTGCGCGTCATGCATGCGGCGACGATGCCGGACCCCGGTGAGATCGCTCGGCTCCTGCGGGACGGCGTTGCCCCATCTGCCCAAGGTGCCGCTGCAACGCCTTCAGCTGCCCCTGCTGCTTCGCTACCGGGGGACGTGAAGGCAGTCGTCGATCTTCTATGGGAACAAAAAAAGGGTCGGCTCGCTGACTTCCTTCATGATTGCGTGCGCATCGTCCGCTTCGATCCGCCAGAGATGGAATTGCAGCTGACGCAGGATTGGACTGACGGAGATTTCTGCCGGACCCTCGCCATCGAACTACAAAAGGCGACGGGTTCGTCATGGCAGATCAGGCGAAGTGAAGGCAGTGCTGCCCCCTCCTTGCTGGAGCAGCAGCAACAGACAGAGGTGCGGGAACGTGCCGAGATATTCGATACCCCGGTGGTGAAGGCCGTGCTTGCGGCTTTTCCCGATGCCGATCTTGATCGGACCGAACCATGGAGCGCAGAGCGATGAAGGATCTGAACGAAATATTGGGCATGGCCAGCCGCGTGCAGGAGGAACTGCAACGCGCGCAGGAAAATCTCGACAAGATCGAGGTTGAGGGCTCTGCCGGTGGTAGTCTGGTCAAGGTCCGTGCTTCGGCCAAGGGACGTATTCTGGGCGTGTCGATCGACGAAAGCCTGCTGGCCCCCAGCGAGAAGCAGATGTTGGAAGATCTGGTCACCGCGGCTTTCAATGACGCGCGCAAGAAGGCGGATGAGGCCAGTTCGACCGAAATGTCGAAGATGACCAGCGGCCTCCCGCTGCCCCCCGGCTTCAAGCTTCCTTTCTGATAAGAAGCCAAGATGCAGTCCGTTTCTGCTTCCGGATAAAGGACAGCAGCAATTGAATGAGGCGCTAACTGCCCCCATAAAGCGATGAACCGCATGGCAGAGCCAAGAATGGAGCGGCCCTCCGGAGATTGAATGACTACGCAATATCCTCTTCTTCCGCTGCGCGACATTGTCGTGTTCCCGCAGATGATCGTTCCCCTCTTCGTTGGACGCGACAAAAGCGTTGCTGCTCTTGAATCGGCGATGGAGGGCGACAAGGAGATTTTCCTCGTCTCGCAGCTTGATCCTGCGGAGGATGATCCCAACCGGGATTCGCTTTACGACACCGGTGTAATCGCGATCGTGCTTCAGTTGCTGAAGCTGCCCGACGGCACCGTCCGGGTGCTGGTCGAAGGAAAGCATCGCGCGCAATTGCAGTCGATAAGCACGGCTGAGAGCCATCTCATCGCGGAAGTCGATCCGGTCGACGAGATCGCGGCAGAGGGTCCCGAGGCTTCCGCGCTCATGCGATCTGTCGCTGAACAGTTCGAAAATTACGCGAAGCTCAACAAGAAGCTGCCCGCTGAGACTCCGGTGCAGCTACGTGAGATCGAGGATGCGGGCCGTCTTGCTGACGCCGTCGCCGCCAACATCAACGTGAAGGTGGCCGACAAACAGTCGCTGCTGGTCGAGGCCGATCCGGTCAAGCGCCTGGAGATGGTGTTCGCCTTCATGGAGGGTGAGCTTGGCGTCCTTCAGGTTGAAAAGAAGATCCGCGGCCGCGTGAAGCGGCAGATGGAAAAGACGCAGCGCGAATATTACCTCAATGAGCAGCTGAAGGCTATCCAGCGCGAACTCGGCAATGGCGAGGGCGAAGAGGGCGATGAACTCGCCGAACTCGCCGAGAAGATCGCCAAGACCAAGCTCAGCAAGGAAGCGCGCGCGAAGGCGACGGCCGAGTTCAAGAAGCTCAAGGGCATGCAGCCCATGTCGGCGGAAGCGACGGTCGTGCGCAATTATCTCGACGTGCTGCTCGGCCTACCCTGGGGCAAGAAGGGCAAAGTCAAGACCGACCTCAAGCGCGCACAGGCGATCCTGGACGAGGATCATTTCGCGCTCGAGAAGGTCAAGGACCGGATCATCGAATATCTCGCGGTACAGGCGCGCACCAACAAGCTGAAGGGGCCGATCCTCTGCCTCGTCGGCCCTCCGGGCGTGGGTAAGACTTCGCTTGGCCGCTCGATCGCCAAGGCGACGGGACGCGAATTCGTGCGTCAGTCGCTGGGTGGTGTGCGCGACGAAGCCGAAATCCGTGGCCATCGCCGCACCTATATTGGGTCGCTGCCCGGCAAGATCGTGACCAACCTCAAGAAGGCCGGGACGATGAACCCGCTCTTCCTGCTGGATGAGATCGACAAGCTGGGCCAGGATTTCCGGGGCGATCCGGCCTCCGCGCTCCTGGAGGTTCTGGACCCTGAACAGAACAGCAAGTTCCAGGACCATTATCTGGAGATCGATGTCGATCTGTCAGATGTGATGTTCGTCACGACGGCTAACTCGTTGAACCTGCCGCAGCCGCTGCTCGACCGTATGGAGATCATCCGGCTCGAAGGTTACACGGAGGACGAAAAGGTCGAGATCGCGCAGCGCCACCTGCTGCAAAAGCAGATCGACGCGCACGGCCTCAAGGAAGGCGAGCTGGAAGTCACTGAAGCCGCCATCCGCGACCTGATCCGCCATTATACGCGTGAAGCGGGCGTCCGCACGCTGGAGCGCGAAGTGGCGCGGCTCGCACGCAAGGCGCTCCGCAAGATCCTGGAAGGCGTCTACGACAAGGTCACGATCACGCCTGAAAATCTTTCCGAATATGCAGGCGTCAGGAAATTCCGTCACGGCGTTGGCGAGGAAGAGAACCAGATCGGCGCGGTTACAGGGCTGGCCTGGACCGAGGTGGGCGGCGAATTGCTGACCATCGAAGCCGTCACCGTTCCCGGCAAGGGCGCGATCCGGACGACCGGCAAACTTGGCGAAGTGATGAACGAATCCGTGCAGGCGGCCTTCTCTTATGTGAAGGCGCGCTCGCCCGGTTACGGCATCAAGCCCAGCATCTTCACGCGCAAGGATATCCACATCCACTTGCCTGAAGGCGCGGTGCCCAAGGATGGCCCTTCGGCAGGCATCGGCATGGTGACCAGCATTGTGTCGACCTTGACCGGCATCCCTGTCCATAAGGACGTGGCGATGACGGGCGAGGTGACCTTGCGGGGCCGAGTGCTCCCGATCGGCGGCCTCAAGGAAAAGCTGTTGGCGGCCCTACGCGGCGGCATCAAGACCGTGCTGATCCCCGCAGAAAATGAAAAGGATCTGGCGGAAATCCCGGCGAATATCCGGGAAGGACTGGAAATCGTTCCCGTGTCGCATGTGGACGAGGTACTTTCGCGCGCCCTGGTTTCCGTCCCTGAAGCGATCGCCTGGACCGAAGAGGATGATCTCGCGGCTCAGCCGAGTCCGACCGCTGGGCGGGACGGTGACGCTACGCTTCGCCACTGATTGCAAGCACAACGGCAATTAACCGCTACTTTCAGTGAGATTCCGGCCCAGAGCCGAAAATCTCATTGGAGGTGGCGGCTTCGTCGCTTTCCCTTTGACAGCCGTTCAAAGCTGCGCCTTATTGCGCCGCCTATGCCGCGATTCCTTAGGTATTCACACAGCTAGAAGGGGGTTCCAAAGGTATGAACAAGCAGGATTTGATCAGCGCTGTTGCGGAAAGCAGCGGCCTCAGCAAGAGCGACGCGACCAAGGCTGTTGAAGGCGTGTTCGATTCCATTTCTTCCGCGCTCAAGAAGGGCGATGAAGTTCGCCTGGTTGGCTTCGGCACATTTTCCGTTTCCCAGCGCAAGGCCTCGACCGGCCGCAACCCGCGCACGGGCGAAACGATGACCATCAAGGCGTCGGCCCAGCCCAAGTTCAAGGCTGGCAAAGGCCTGAAGGATTCGGTGAACTGACAGAGCATGGCGTCTTTCGCGGCGCCGATCCAGATATTAGGACGTTCGGCATCGCGGCCTGATGGTTTAGGAGAGTAGAGTTGCAACAGGGGGAAAATGCCCCGTTGCGCCGATGTACTGAACAGAGGGAAGAGGGGCGCGGACCGGCGGGTTCGCGCCCCGTTTCTTTTTCAGCATCACAGGCGCATTTGCCAGCTTGACGACCATCCCGTCGCCGCATATGTGCCGCATCTCTCCTGGGCCAAACGGCCCTGTGGCGATCGTAGCTCAGTTGGTTAGAGCGCTGGTTTGTGGTACCAGAGGTCGCGGGTTCGGATCCCGTCGATCGCCCCATCTTCTCCCATTTTTGTAGTCAACCGGGCTTCGCATCGGCCGTCGTCCGTCCTATAGCCCGGCTATGGACGAAGCACGCGACAAGGGGCTGACCCTCAATCCGAAATATGATCGCGACGGGCTGATCACAGCGGTGGTTACCGATGTTGCGAGCGGCGAAGTGCTGATGGTGGCCCATATGAATGATCAGGCGCTGGCGCTGACGGTGGAAACCGGATTGGCGCATTTCTGGTCGCGCAGCCGTCAGTCGCTTTGGAAAAAGGGCGAGACCTCCGGGAACATGCTGGAGGTGCGCGACATCCGGATCGATTGCGATCAGGACGCCGTTTGGGTGAAGGCGGTTCCGGCAGGCCCCACCTGCCACACCGGTGCGCGGTCCTGCTTTTTCCGACGTGTCGGCGGGGAAGGACTGACTGCTGTCGATACGATGGAATAGTCTCGCCATCCTGCCGCTGCTGGTCGCCTGTCAGGGTGACGGTGGGCGGTCGGCAGCGACATCGGGCAACATGGCCTCTGCGTCAGGTCTTGAGCGCGCGGCGATCGAAAGCGGCGTCATCGCGGACACCTCCAGATCATCCCCGGTCGGACTCTTCCAGCGGCGGCATGAGGCCGGAAGCGACATGCTCTGCATCATCCCGGCGCAGTCGGGTGACTTCCGGTTCGGCGCAGAAGCAGTATTTGGCGAAGATCAGCACTGCCACGGTAGGGGGACCGCGAAACGCGCGGGAGACAAGTTGATCCTCAGCTTCGATCGTGGCGATCGCTGTGTCGCCGTCGCTCAATATGACGGCGACCAGATTGTCTTTCCTGGCGTTCTGGATGTGAAATGCGCCGACCTGTGCGAAGGCCGCGCCTCATTGGAGGGCGTCAGCTTTCCGCGCTCGGCCAGCGACGCAGGTGCAGCCTTGCGCGCCAAAGATCGAGAGGGGAACGCCCTCTGCGAACAGGATTAGGGAAGCTCAGCCCGCCTTCTCGGCGCGGCTTGTATCCAGCATCTTGCCTTGGGTGATGATTACCAAGTCGCCCAGTTTCACCGCGGCGAACAGCTTGCGGGCAAAGGCCGTCGGCACGCCGATGCACCCATGGGTCGCATTGCCCCACTGGACGTCACTGCCATGAATCGCCACTCCATCATTGGTCAGCCGCAGCATATAGGGCATAGGCGCGTCGTACAGCGTCGACACATGATCCGCGTCCTTCTGCGTGATCGGGAAAGCACCAAGCGGGCTTGGTTTGTCGTCTGCGCCATAAATGATCACCGCCGCGCCGATCTCATGACCATCCCGAAAGGCGGACAGGGTCTGCGCCTTCAGATCCACCGTTATGATGACCGGGCCAGTGCCGGGCGCCCTGCTGTCGTCCCAGACATAGTCGCCGTGCCGGAAAGGCCCTTCAATCGGCAGGACGCTCTTGACCACCAATGCATGAGGATCAACTGGCAGGGGTTGAGATCGGCTCCGCTCGACTGGCGCAGCGCTCGTCGTCTTCGCTGTGGGAGCAGCCTGCCGCGCCGGTTGCAGATCGCGCCCCCGATCGACATAGCTTCCCACCAGCAGAGCGGCCGCGCCAAGAACGCCGCCAGCCAGCAGCTTCGGACCTGCAAGCTTCGCTATATTTCTAAACAATCGCGCCATGCACGCCCTGTTGGACGAAAAAGGTTAAGTTCAGCCTTCCCGATCGACCTCGGCCGCGGCGATCGCAGTGAGGTTCAGGATGCCGCGAGCAGTCACACCCGGTGTCAGCACATGGATAGGTTGGGCCAACCCCATCAGCATCGGCCCTACAGTCGGCGAGCTGGAGGAGGCCGACAGCGCCGTCAGGGTGATGTTCGCCGAATCAAGATTGGGCATGACCAGCAGGTTCGCCGGCCCTTCAAATCGCGTGTCTGGGACGAGCCGCTCGCGCAGCGACTGGCTGAGCGCAGCATCGGCATGCATTTCACCATCGACCAGCAGGTCCGGCGCCTGCGCGCGCACCAACTGCAGCGCCGTCCGCATCTTTCGCGCGCTGGGGCTGTGCGACGCGCCGAAATTGGAGTGCGAAAGCAGGGCAACGCGCGGTGTCAGGCCGAAATGACGAAGCTCTGTCGCCCCTGCGATGGCCATTTCGGCAACTTGTTCGGGTGTCGGGTCGGGCACCATATGCGTGTCGGAAATAAACAGCGCGCCCGCATCCAGGATCAGGCCAGAAAGCGCATAAACCCGGCTATGCCCCGCCCGCCGATCAATGATCCGCAAGACATGTTCAACCTGACCCCAATATTCGCTGTTCCCGCCAACCAGCGCGGCATCGACGCGCCCGGTTCGCAGCAGCATCGCTGCCGTGACGGTCGGCCGCCGATAGACATGACGCAGCAGTTCGGCCGTGGGGACGCCCTTGCGCGCGGCGATGGCGCGATATGCCTCCACCAATTCGGCAAGCAATTCATGGTCGGTCTCCGGATCGACCACCTCCACATCGCGGTCGAGTTCGAACCGCAGGCCAAGGCCGGGCAGCTTCTGCTCCAATATTCGCCGCCGCGCCACGATGACCGGGCGGACAATCCCTTCATCCAGGCCATCCTGGATCGCGCGCAGCACGCGTTCGTCCTCGCCTTCGCCATAGGCGATACGGCGGCAGGTGCCTCGTGCCGCTTCGAACACGGGCAACATCAGTTGCGCTGAACGCGTGTTCTGCTGCGCCAGCGACCGGCGATAAGCTTCGATGTCGAGCGAGCGCTTTGCTACACCGCTATCCATCGCGGCCTTTGCCACGGCAGGCGCAATCTCGGCGATCAACCGGGGGTCGAAGGGCGTCGGGATGATATAGTCCGGGCCAAACACGAGCCGACGCCCGCCATAGGCCTGCGCCACGCTGTCATGCGCGGGAAGCCGCGCCAGCGCGGCGATTGCCTCGGCGGCGGCAGCCTTCATCGCCTCGTTGATTTCGGTCGCTCGCGCGTCCAAGGCGCCCCGGAACATGTAGGGGAAGCACAGGACGTTGTTCACCTGATTGGGATAGTCGGAGCGGCCGGTCGCAACGATCGCATCGGGCCGTGCCTCGCGCGCGACCTCCGGGCGTATCTCCGGCTCCGGATTCGCCAGCGCGAAGATCAGCGGATTGGGGGCGAGCAGCGGAAGCCATTCTGGCTTCAATACGCCCGGCGCCGACAGCCCAAGGAATATGTTCGCGCCCGGCAAGACCTCCGGCAACGTCCGCGCGTTGGTGTCGCGCGCGTAGCGGGCCATGTTGGGCAGCATGCCCTCGCGGCCCGAATGAATGACGCCGTCCTTGTCCGTCAGCGTCACATGCTCGACCGGCAGGCCCATCGACACCAGCAGATCGACGCAGGCCAGCGCCGCCGCGCCAGCGCCCGAAGTCACCAACCTCGCCTCGGCCAAGGTCTTTCCCTGCAGCACCAGCGCGTTGCGAACGGCCGCCGCCACGACGATCGCAGTGCCATGCTGGTCGTCATGGAAGACGGGGATGTTCATCCGCTTCTTGAGTTCCGCCTCGATCGCGAAACATTCCGGCGCCTTGATGTCTTCCAGATTGATCCCGCCAAAGGTGGGTTCGAGCAATGCCACGGCCTCGATGAACTTCTCGGGGTCGGTCGTGTCCACCTCGATGTCGAAAACATCGATGTCGGCGAATTTCTTGAAGAGGACCGCCTTGCCCTCCATCACCGGCTTCGACGCAAGGGCGCCGATCGATCCCAGTCCCAGCACCGCCGTGCCGTTTGAAATCACTGCGACCAGGTTCCCGCGCGCGGTGTAATCCATCGCCTTGTCAGGATCTTCAGCGATTTCAAGGCAGGGCGCCGCAACGCCTGGCGAATAGGCCAATGCCAGGTCGCGCTGGTTCACCATCCGCTTGGTAGGTTCGATCCGCAGCTTTCCGGGTTGCGGAAGACGATGATAATCCAGGGCTGCGCGGCGGGTGTTGTCGTCCATATGACGCGGCCTTATTCTTGATTGGGGTTAGGGGCAATGCCGCTGCGCCGGTAAATGGCGGATTCGCGTGTCTTGTCGGATAAGAGAACCTACTTGACCGCTGCGATGAAAAGCCCCGCTTGTGCGCCGGGGCGCTTCCCACTAAATCGCGCGCATGACATCGACCAACGACATTCGCCGCTCCTTCCTCGACTATTTCGGGGCGAACGGCCACACCATCGTTCCGTCAGCGCCGCTGGTGCCGCATAACGACCCTACGCTGATGTTCGTCAATGCGGGCATGGTGCCGTTCAAGAATGTCTTCACGGGCTTGGAAACACGGCCCTACACCACGGCGACCAGCAGCCAAAAGTCGGTGCGCGCCGGGGGCAAGCATAACGACCTCGACAATGTGGGTTATACCGCACGCCACCATACTTTCTTCGAAATGCTGGGCAATTTCAGCTTCGGCGACTATTTCAAGGAACAGGCGATCACCCACGCTTGGACGTTGCTGACCAAGGAATGGGGCATTCCGGCGGAAAAGCTGACCGCCACCGTCTACCACACGGACGACGAAGCCTTCGATCTTTGGAAGAAGATTGCGGGCCTTTCCGAAGAACGCATCATCCGCATCCCGACCAAGGATAATTTCTGGGCGATGGGTGACAGCGGGCCCTGCGGTCCCTGCTCGGAAATTTTCTACGATCATGGCGATCATATCTGGGGCGGCCCTCCGGGATCGCCGGAGGAAGATGGCGACCGTTTCGTCGAAATCTGGAACCTCGTCTTCATGCAATATGAGCAGGAAGCGAACGAGATCGTTTCGGAACTGCCCAAGCCAAGCATCGACACCGGCATGGGCCTGGAGCGCGTCGCTGCCGTGTTGCAGGGCGTCCACGACAATTACGACACCGACACCTTCAAGGCGCTGATCGAAGAATCGGGCGCGCTGACGAAGACTGCCATTGATGGCGAGTTCAAGGCCAGCCATCGCGTCATCGCCGACCATCTCCGCTCGACCAGCTTCCTGATCGCGGATGGCGTGCTGCCCGCGAACGAAGGCCGCGGCTATGTCCTGCGCCGCATCATGCGCCGCGCCATGCGCCACGCGCACATCATCGGCGCGAAGGAGCCGTTGATGCATCGCCTCGTCGGTAGCCTCGTGTCTGAAATGGGTGGCGCCTACCAGGAACTGGTCCGCGCCCAGCCGCTGATCGAGGAAACGCTGCTGCGTGAGGAAACCCGTTTCCGCCAGACGCTGGAAAAGGGCCTGAAGCTGCTGGATGAAGCGACCGGCGACCTGGCCGAAGGCGGCACGCTGCCGGGTGAAACTGCGTTCAAGCTCTACGATACCTATGGCTTCCCCTATGACCTGACCGAAGACGCTCTGCGCTCGCGCGGCCTGACCGTCGATCGCGAGGGTTTCGACTCCGCCATGGCCGAACAGAAGGCCGCCGCGCGCGCCGCATGGAAGGGCTCAGGCGAAAAGGCGTCGGACGAAATCTGGTTCGATATCGCCGAAAAAGCAGGCAATACCGAGTTCATCGGCTACAGCTCGACCGAGGGCGAGGGCGAGGTACTGGCGATCGTCAAGGACGGTGTGAACTTCGACAGCGCGTCGGCCGGTGAGACTGTCACCATCGTCACGAATCAGACGCCTTTTTACGGCGAAAGCGGCGGCCAGATGGGCGACGCGGGTACGATCACGTCGCTGTCCGGCCTCGTCGCCGATGTCGAGGATACCGCGAAGCCACTTGGCCGCCTGCATGCCCACCGGGCGAAGATCGGCCAAGGCAGCATCAAGGTAGGCGACACCGTTCATCTGTCGGTTGACGTGAACCGCCGCGACCGCATCCGCGCCAATCACAGTGCGACCCATTTGCTTCACGCCGCGCTCCGCAACACGCTGGGTGCGCATGTGACGCAGAAAGGCAGCCTCGTCGCGCCAGAGCGCTTGCGCTTCGACTTCTCGCATCCTGAAGCGCTGACCCACAGCCAGATCGCATCGGTCGAAAGCCTGGTGAATGAGCAGGTGCGTCACAATGAACAGGTCACGACCCGCCTTATGACCCCGGATGATGCCATTGCGGCAGGGGCGATGGCCCTGTTCGGCGAAAAATATGGCGACGAAGTCCGCGTCCTTTCCATGGGGAAGGGCGATGCGAACAGCTATTCGGTAGAGCTATGCGGCGGCACGCACGTCAACGCGACCGGCGACATCGCGATCTTCAAGATCATATCGGAAAGCGCGGTTTCCTCCGGGGTTCGCCGGATCGAAGCATTGACCGGTGAAGCTGCGCGTCTGTGGCTGACCGATCGCGAAGATCGCCTGCGCCAATCGGCCGCTGCGCTCAAAACCACGCCGGAAGAGGTGCCGGCCCGTATTGCCGCGCTTGTGGAACAGAGCCGGAAGCTTGAACGCGAACTGGCGGAAGCGAAGAAGGCGCTCGCTCTTGGCGGCGGCAATGCTGGTCAAGCGGCAGGTCCGGAAAAGGTTGGCAACATCGACTTCATCGGTCAGGTGATCGAGGGACTTGATGCCAAGGAACTGCGCGGCATCGTCGATCAGAACAAAGCCACTCTCGGGAGCGGCGTCTCTGCCGTGCTTGCCGTGGTCGATGGACGCGCGAGCATTGCCGTTGGCGTAACCGATGATCTGGTTGGCTCGGTCAGCGCCGTCGATCTCGTCCGCGCAGGCGTCGAAGCGCTCGGTGGAAAGGGCGGCGGCGGCCGTCCTGACATGGCGCAGGGCGGAGGTCCTGAGGGTGACAAGGCTGCTGCGGCGATCGACGCGGTGAAGGCGGCTCTGGCGAGCGTACCTGCCTGATAGTTTAGTTGCTCTCCCTCCTCACCAGCGATAGCGCTTTGGCGAGGCGGGCGGCGGAGGGGGAGCGATACGGCCGGTGAGCGGCGCGTTAGCGTCTTACGCTGGACCAGCGAAAAAGGCTGTCCTACAGCCCTATCTTTAGGATAATCCGCCTTCCGGCTCTATAAATTAGTGAAGGCGGACGCGCGGAACTCTGCATCTCGTCGTCCTCCACTGGCCGATTACGGAATTTCATCCTGCCGCAGTCGCCGGAGCTTGGGCGCCGTCTCCATCTTGGCTGCGTCCTTGATCCCCAACCGCAGATCTTCGCGCGTCTGATGGATCGACGCGATCACCGGCCCCATCGCAACACCTAGGTCGACTAGCGCGGTTTCGGCGAGTTGCAGTGAGCTTTCCAGCGTCTCGGGCACAGCATCGCTCGCACCGGCTTGGTAGAGCTGTGCCGCATGATCGGTATCGCGGGCCCGGGCGATAATGGGCAGGTCCGGCACCCATCCCCTGACGCGCTTCGTGACGCGCACGGAAAGCACCGGGTCATCCATGGTAAGGATCAGCGCGCGGGCATGGCCCAGCCGCAGCTTGTCCAGCATTTCGGCCCGCGCAACGTCGCCAAAGAGGATCGGATAGCCACCGCGCCTTCCTTCGGCGACTACATCTGGGTCCGACTCAACAACGGTAAAGCGCTGGTTGTGGACGCGCAGGAGGTCGCACACCATCCGTCCGACACGGCCGAAGCCGATGACGACAGCCGCAGCCTCGGTGCTTTCCTGCTGCAGTTCAGGCGCATCTTCACCCAACGCCATCTCTAGCCTGCGAGCAATATCGTGCCCGATCCGTGCCAGAAGCGGCGTGATGGTCAGTCCGATCGCGGTGACGATCTGCCAAAAGGCTGCGGTAGAGGGCAGGATGAGTTTGGCGGCGGCCGCTGTCGATAACACGATTAGGGTGGTTTCAGAGGGGCTTGCCATCAACAGGCCGACCTCAAGAGAAACGCCCTTGCGAGCCCCCGAGAAGTAGAGCAGCGCTGCCGTGACCAACGTCTTGGTGAGGACCACGCCGGCCACCGCAAGGATCAGGCTCGGCCAATTTGCCAGGATCAGTCGGACATCCAGGCTCATGCCGACAGTGATCAGGAACACGCCGAGTGCGAGACCCTTGAATGGCGCTGTCATCACTTCGACCTCACCGTGATATTCTGTCTCCGCAATCAGCAGGCCCGCCAAGAGCGCACCTACGATCGGGGATAGGCCAGCAAGCGAAGTGGCGATGCTGGAAACGATCACGACGAGCAGGCTGGCCGCAAGGAAGACTTCGGGGCTTTTGGTGCGCGCAGCCTGGCTGAAGATATGCGGAAGGAAGATGCGGCCGAGAACAAGCATCACCGCAATCGTGATGCCGCCCTTCAATAGCGTGTCCGCCAACTCGCCCCACGCTCCGTCGACGCTAGACGCTGCCGAAGGGGCGAGAGCGCCCAGCATGAAGATGATCGGGACGAGTGCCAGATCTTCGAACAGCAGCATCGCGAAAGCGGAGCGCCCTACAGCGCTTTGCGTGCCCACCATCGGTAGCACCACGGCTGTTGAGGACAATGCTAGGGCGAGGCCAAGCCCGATTGCGCCTGCAGGAGGCTGGCCGAGAAAGTAAAGACCCAATGCAATCAGCGTCGCGCCACCAAGCAGTTCAGCGGCGCCAACTCCAAAGACTTGGGCCCGCATGGTCCAAAGGCGGCGAAAACTAAGTTCCAGCCCTATCGAGAAGAGCAATAATATGACGCCCAGCTCAGCGAAGGGCTCTATGGCTTCTCTATTCGATATGGTGACATGGTATAGCCAAGGATATTCGGCGACCAATGCGCCCAGGCCCGACGGTCCCACCGCCAGACCCACCAGAATAAACCCGATGACAGGACTGATCCTGAAGCGCGCAAAACCAGGGATCACCAGTCCTGCTGCCCCCAAGATGACGAGGGAGTCGCTGAAACTTTGAGGATTGATCGCGCCGGCCATCCGCCATCATTGCGGGATGCGCAGGAGAATATCCAGCCTTGCAGGAAAAATCACATGCCGACGAGCGATGTGTCCTGGTGCGGACGGCGGGACTTGAACCCGCATTCCCAGGGGGAGGCGGATTTTAAGTCCGCTGCGTCTACCGATTTCGCCACGTCCGCGTGGCGCTTCCCCTGACCGTTCCGCGCGCGCAGGTCAAGATGTGCTGATGATCACTGCGCCTTGGTGTTGAGCCGCTCTCGCATTTCCTTGCCAGGCTTGAAATAGGGTACGCGCTTGGCCGAAACCGGCACCTGCTCCCCAGTGCGAGGATTTCGTCCGGTGCGCGCGTCACGTGCACGGGTAGTAAAAGCGCCAAAGCCGCGCAACTCGACCCGCCCACCACTGGAGAGGCGATCAACAATCTCTTTAAAGAAGAGATCGACAATCCTCTCGACCTCCTGGAGGCCAAGATCTGGATTTTCTTCTGCGAGCGTCTGAATTAATTCCGAACGTATCATTGGTCCTCCAGCTCCCCCTTCTGGTTCCCAGTTTAGTTATAGTGAGTCCCCCCTCACATGCAATTATCCAATGTCGGTAGTTATTTTCTCATTTTGGGATGAAAAAGGCCCGCCGGGATGAAGTTCCCGGCGGGCCTATTACTTTAGTTAGATGCCGAAGGGATTAGCCTTCGTTCTTGGCCTTGAGTGCCTCACCCAAGATGTCGCCCAGCGACGCGCCGCTGTCGGACGAACCATATTGAGCAACAGCCTGCTTCTCTTCTGCAATCTGCAGGGCCTTGATCGAGAAGGTCGGCTTCTTGGCGCGATCGAAACCGGTCACCAGGGCGTCGAACTTCTGACCGATCTGGAAACGCTCCGAACGCTGCTCGTCGCGGTCGCGGCCAAGATCGCTGCGCTTGATGAAGCCGGTGGCGCCATCTTCGCCAGCCTGGACTTCCAGGCCGCCGTCGCGAACTTCCAGAACCGTGACGGTGATCGTCTGGTTCTTGTTGAGACCAGCTGCTGCAGCAGTGGTGCCGCCAGCGGCCGGGCCGCCACGCTCAAGCTGCTTCATGCCAAGGCTGATGCGCTCCTTCTCGACGTCGATGTCGAGAACGACGGCGGAAACCGTCTCGCCCTTGCGGTGCAGGGCCAGCGCGTCTTCGCCAGAGATGCCCCAGGCGATGTCCGACATGTGGACCATGCCATCGACGTCGCCGTCCAGGCCGATGAACAGGCCGAACTCGGTCGCATTCTTGACTTCGCCTTCGACGGTCGAACCAATCGGATGACGTTCGGCAAAGCTGTCCCAGGGGTTGTTCTGGGCCTGCTTGAGGCCGAGGCTGATGCGGCGCTTCTCGGGATCGACTTCCAGGACGATGACATCGACTTCCTGGCTGGTCGAAACGATCTTGCCGGGGTGGACGTTCTTCTTGGTCCAGGACATTTCCGAAACGTGGACCAGACCTTCGATGCCCGGCTCCAGTTCGACGAACGCACCATATTCGGTGATGTTCGTGACACGGCCCGACAGCTTCGCACCGACCGGGTACTTGGCGGCGGCGCCTTCCCACGGATCGCTTTCCAGCTGCTTCATGCCAAGGCTGATGCGCTGGGTGTCGCGGTTGATGCGGATGATCTGGACACGGACGGTGTCGCCGATGTTGATCATCTCGTTCGGGTGGTTGATGCGCTTGTAGCTGAGGTCGGTGACGTGCAGCAGGCCGTCGATGCCGCCTAGGTCAACGAACGCACCATAGTCGGTGATGTTCTTGACGACGCCCTCGATGATCTGACCTTCGGCCAGTGTCTGGATGAGGCCGCTGCGCTGTTCGGCGCGGGTTTCTTCCAGAATGGCGCGGCGAGACACGACGATATTGCCGCGGCGGCGATCCATCTTGAGGATCTGGAAGGGCTGCGGAATGTCCATCAGCGGGGTAACGTCGCGGACGGGGCGGATATCGACCTGAGAACCGGGCAGGAACGCCACGGCGCCGTCGAGATCGACGGTGAAGCCGCCCTTGACGCGGCCAAAGATGACGCCTTCGACGCGGGCATTTTCGGTGAATTCGGATTCGAGCTTGTCCCATGCGGCTTCGCGGCGAGCGCGGTCGCGCGACAGCATGGCTTCGCCATGGGCGTTTTCGACGCGATCGACATAGACTTCGACTTCGTCGCCGACCTTCAGATCAGCCTTCTGACCCGGCGCGGCGAATTCACGCAGCGGCACGCGGCCTTCCGACTTCAGGCCGACGTCGATCAGCGCCATGTCGTTTTCGATGCCGGTTACGGTGCCCTTGACGACGCGGCCTTCAAAGCCGCCATCTTCACCACCGAGTGATTCATTGAGAAGCGCGGCGAAATCGTCGCGCGAGGGGAGTGCCGTAGAGGCCATAAAAAGTCCTTCACACATCATTGCTGGCCTACCGGTTGTATCCGGTGGTCTTTCAGGCCAAACCGCCCGCACGGCCGAATACCGCACGAACATCCTTCGGGCCGTGTTGAGGAACGCCTCGCGGAAAAGCGAAAAGGGCGCCTGGAATTCCCAAGCGCCGTCATCGCGTCAGGCCTTTTGCCGACGTTCCAACTGGGCGTCCACCAGTGCAATGGCCTGCCGGACGGCCGCGTCTATAGTCAAATTGCTGGTGTCGAGCAAGTCTGCGCCGTCGGCCATTCGCAACGGAGCGTGATCCCTGCTCATGTCTCGCGTATCGCGAGCCTGAATGTCCGCGATCAGGCTGTCCATATCGGGTCGGCCGCCGTGGGACAGGGCGTCGTCATAGCGGCGCTGGGCACGGACGTGGACGCTTGCCGTAACGAAGATCTTGGCATCCGCGTCTGGCGCAATGACGGTGCCGATGTCGCGGCCGTCAAGGATCGCGCCTCCGGGGCGGGTAGCGAAGTCGCGCTGCCGCTTGACCAGCGCTTGACGGACGCTTTGGTGGATCGACACGCGGGAGGCGAGGGATCCGACGGCTTCGCTCCGCAGAGCCGGATCAGCGAGGACGCCGTCGTTGAACGAGCAAGCCGCCAGCGCATCGGCTTCATGATCCGGATCGCCACCTGTTTTTAGAACGGCAAGGCCAACTGCCCGATAGAGCAGTCCGGTATCAAGCACGGGCAAGCGATAGTGGCGCCCCAACGCCTTGGCGATGGTGCCCTTGCCTGAAGCTGCTGGGCCATCGACGGCGATGATCATGATGCTTTGCCTTTCCGCAGCGCCTTGGCGAGCCCGACAAGTGCGATGATCGCCCACACAACTTCCAGCGCCAGCGACGCCATGTTGAAATGAATCGTCAGCGAATAGAGGAGGAGCAGCGATCCAATCAGGTTCAGCAGATTGAAAAGGGTGAAGTTCAATATTTTCGCCATATTGCTGTACGCATAGGCGATGACCATCAACCCACTGCCGATCAGCCCCACTATATTGGCGAGATCGAAGGTCATGCTATGGCGCCCAGCTGTTGCAGCAGCGATGTAAAGCCGGGAAAGCTCGTCGAGACCGGTCGCATATCATCGATGGTCACCCCGTTCTTCGACACGAGCCCTGCGATGGCGAAGCTCATCGCGATCCGGTGATCTAGTTTGGTCGCGATCGGGCCGCCGCCGGGCAGGGGCGCGCCGCCAGTGCCCTCAATGACAATGCCGTCTTCCAGCTCGTCCACCGTCACGCCAATGGCGCGCAAACCCTCGGCCATGGTGGCGATGCGATCGGACTCTTTGACGCGCAATTCCTCAAGGCCGCGGAACGTGCTGCGCCCCTCGGCGAAAGCTGCCGCGATGAATGCGACGGGATACTCATCGATCATCGATGGGGCGCGAGCCGGATCTGGCTCGACGCCTTTTAACGCGGACGCCGTCACGACTATGTCGCCCACGGGTTCGCCACCAACCTCGCGGGGATCATCGATGACGATGTTGCCGCCCATTTCCCGCAGGAGATCGATCAATCCGGCCCGAGTGGCATTAAGCCCGACATTGCCTATCGTGATCTTGGAGCCGGGAACGAGCAGAGCTGCGACGATCGGAAAAGCTGCAGAGGAAGGATCGCCAGGCACTGTGATGCTTTGGGGGCGCAGTTCAGCTTCACCTTTCAAGGTGATGATGCGCGCGCCCTCGGCGTCAACCTCTACCTCCAGCTCAGCGCCGAAACCTTTCAGCATGCGTTCGCTGTGATCGCGAGTCGGGATGGGCTCAACGACACGCGTGATGCCCGGGGTGTTCAGGCCTGCGAGCAGAATCGCAGACTTGACTTGGGCGGATGCGACCGGGAGACGGTAGTCCAACGGCACGGCAGGGCAGGCGCCACGCATGGTCAGCGGCAATCGGTTGCCTGGGCTGGCGGTGAAGCTGGCACCCATGCGGGAAAGTGGTTCCGTCACACGTCCCATTGGACGCTTGCTGAGCGATGCATCACCTGTGAATGTCGCGGTGATCGTATGGCTAGCGATCAGGCCCATGAGGAGGCGGGTCGATGTGCCACTATTTCCCATGTCCAAGGCGGATTGCGGTTGCAGCAATCCGCCCACGCCCACACCCCGGATATGCCAAATGCCATGGCTGTCTCGCTCTATCTGCGCGCCCATCGCGCGCATGGCCGCGGCTGTGGCGAGCACATCTTCACCTTCGAGCAATCCCTCGACCCGGCTCTCTCCAACAGCCAGTGCGGAAAGCATGAGCGAGCGGTGCGAAATGCTCTTGTCACCTGGCACTTTCACGCTGCCGGCGAGGGGCTGCGCGCTCGTGAAAGTCATCGGGAGCGGACGATCGGAAGAAGCGGTCAATGGGTAATCCGTTTTGCAGGAACTAAAAATCGCGCCCGGCTTTTGACAGCGCGGCCCTGCTATGGCAAGGCGCCCGTCGCTTCGCGGACGACATGGTCGTGCCGCGTGATATTCGTTTAAGCACTCGCGAGAAGGACAAGGCCGGACATGGTCAAGGCTGAATGGGGCACGAAGCGTACCTGCCCGAAATGCGCCACGCGCTTCTATGACCTGGGCAAGGACGACCCGGTCACCTGCATCAACTGCAACACTGCCTGGGAACCTGAGCCCGTTCTTAAGTCGAAGCAGCCTCTGCCTTATGAGGAAGCGCCCAAGAAGGTCATCGAGACTGCCGATGGCGAATTGGAGTCGGCGGATGACGATCTGGATCTTGATCTGGACGTTGATGATGACGGCGACTCGCCCGACAATGATGTCGATCTGGGCGGTGACGACGACCTCGGCGTCGATGCTGCTGGCGACGATGGCGACGACGATAATTAAGTAATTTTCTGCTTGCCAAGGAAGTTGCTGCCTCCTAATGGCAGCGACCTCCGAGGCGCTGGACCCAAACAGCGCCAACATTGGGAACGGGGCCTTAGCTCAGCTGGGAGAGCGCCTGCATGGCATGCAGGAGGTCAGCGGTT
>CBIHNV010000007.1:0-116280 GCA_966211835.1 uncultured Sphingobium sp. | reverse complement strand
GGGGGGGTGGGGGGGTGGTGGGTTTTTTTTTTTTCAACAACAAAAACCCCCCCGCGCGGGGTGGGGGTGGGGGGGGGGGCCGCCCCCCCAGTGCGCCAAAGGCAAGATCCCCGTCCGACGAGAGGTCGAACCCCTCTCCCTAACCCTCTCCCCTGAAGGGGAGAGGGAATTGATATCACAACGTCCGGGCGCGTTCCTCTACCTCGAACAGTTCGAGCGTGTCGCCCGGCTTGATGTCGTTCGTGTCCTGAAGGACCGCACCGCACTCCATGCCGGCGCGGACTTCGGAAACGTCGTCCTTGAAGCGACGGAGCGAGGCGATGTTGGTGCGCGACACAATGACATCGTCGCGGGTGAGGCGCGCGGCCAAGCCCTTGCGGATGATGCCGTCGAGGACGAGCAGACCAGCGGCCTTGTCCTTCTTGCCCGCCGGGAACACCTGAAGCACCTCGGCGCGGCCGACGATGGTTTCGATGCGTTCGGGAGCCAGTTGGCCCGCCATTTCGCCGCGAACTTCCTCGAGCAGGTCGTAGATCACGTCATAATAGCGCAGCGAGATTTTCTCGCGTTCCGCAAGCTGACGCGCCTTTGCATTGGGACGGACGTTGAAGCCGATCAGCGGCGCGCGGCTGGCGGCGGCCAGCGTGACGTCGCTCTCGGTGATCGCGCCGACACCCGAATGCAGGATGCGGACCTTGATCTCGTCGGTCGAGATGCGGTTCAAGGACGACACGATCGCTTCGACCGAGCCCTGCACGTCGCCCTTCACCACCACCGGATATTCGATGACCTTGGTGTTGAGCGCCGAGAACATATGCTCGAAGCTGGTCGGGGCAGCCGTGGTCCGCTTCTTGGTCGCCTGTTCCTGACGGTAAGCGGCGACTTCGCGGGCGCGGGCTTCATTTTCGACAACGGTGAGCTGGTCGCCCGCCATCGGCACGCCGGACAGACCCAGAACCTCGACCGGAGTCGAGGGACCGGCGGTCTTCACATTCTGGCCCTTGTCATTGACGAGAGCGCGAACCTTGCCGCTCTCGGCGCCGATGACAAAGGTGTCGCCGACCTTCAGCGTGCCCTTGCGGACCAGCACGGTGGCGACGGCGCCACGGCCCTTGTCGAGCTGCGCCTCGATCACATTGCCTTCGGCTGCGCGATCCGGGTTGGCAGTCAGTTCCATGACTTCGGCCTGGAGCAGGATCTTGTCGATCAGTTCGTCGAGGCCGGTCTTCTTGAGCGCCGAAACCTCCACGTCCTGCACGTCGCCGCCCATATCCTCGACGACGACTTCTTCGCTCAGCAGGCGCTCGCGCACCTTCTGCGGATTGGCCTCGGGCTTGTCGCACTTGTTGATCGCAACGATCATCGGCACGCCAGCGGCCTTGGTATGGTTGATCGCCTCGATCGTCTGCGGCATCAGACCATCGTCGGCCGCCACCACGAGGATGACGATGTCGGTGACGTTGGCGCCACGCGCACGCATTTCCGAGAAGGCTTCGTGGCCCGGGGTATCGAGGAAGGTGATCATGTCACCGCCCTTGGTCTTCACCTGATAGGCGCCGATATGCTGGGTGATGCCGCCGCTTTCGCCAGCGACCACATGGGTGCCGCGCAGGGCGTCGAGCAGCGACGTCTTGCCGTGATCGACATGGCCCATGATAGTGACGACCGGCGGACGCGACTGCAGCGTTTCGGGCGCGTCGACTTCGCCTTCCATGCCGATTTCGACGTCGGCGTCCGACACGCGCTGGATGCGGTGGCCGAATTCTTCGACCAGCAGCTCCGCCGTGTCCTGATCGATCGGCTGATTAAGCGTGACGGCGGTGCCCATCTTGAACAGGGCCTTCACCAGGTCAGCGCCCTTTTCGGCCATGCGGTTGGCGAGTTCCTGCACCGTGATGCTTTCGGGCACGACCACGTCGCGCACCTGCTTTTCACGCTGCTGCGCGCCACCGGCATAATGCGCACGGCGTTCCTTTTCACGCGCACGCTTGAGGGCGGCGAGCGAACGAGCGCGGGCGCTGTCGTCGTCGGCAAGAGCGCGGGTGACGGTCAGCTTGCCCGACTGGCGGCGATTATCTTCGCCCGCGCGCTTGGTGCGATCGGGCTTGGCCGGTTCGGGACGCTTGATCGGAGTGACAGGCGTGAAGCGACGCGGAGGCGGTGCGGCGGAAGCAGGAGCCGCGCTGGGGCGCTGTTCGGGCGCTTCAGCGGCAGGCTGTTCCTCGACCGGCGCAGGCGCGGCTTCGGCGGCTGGGGCGGCAGCGGGAGCCTTCGCCTCTTCCTCGGCACGGCGTGCGGCTTCCGTTTCGGCAGCTTCGGCGGCCAGGCGATTTTCCTCGGCGCGACGCTTTTCGTCCTCGGTCGCGGCGAGACGCTGCGCATCTTCGCGGCGGCGGGCGTCTTCCAGCGCGGTCATGCGCGCTTCTTCCGCCTCACGCAGAAGCTTCGCCTGCAATTCCTGACGCGACATCAGGCTCTGCGGCGGCGCGGGGCGCGCGGGAGCGGCTGGCTGCGGCGCGCGAGCCTGCGGCTGCTGCGGCGGGGGTGCGGCCGCTGCAGGTGCGGGGGTCGGATCAGCTTGTGGCGCAGCCGCAGGCGCACCGGCTTCGCCCGGCTTGCCTAGGATGCGGCGCCGCTTCACCTCGACCACGACCGTATTCTTGCGGCCATGGCTGAACTGCTGCTGCACCTGGCCGGATTCGACGGTCCGCTTGATGCCCAGCGGCTTGCGGCCCAGAACCGGCTTGTCTTCCTTGCTGTCACTCATACGACTGAACTGTACCCTTCACTTACCATCCGACCGGCAAGGCCCGTCGGCGCCTTCATTCCATGCAGCCTAGACGCCCTGCGCATCGGCGGAGTCATGCTCCCCATGCACGGGCGCCCCGGTAGCGCAACCCAGATAGCTTTCCAAGCGGCCAATAGCCGCACGCAGACGCGACGCGGCACGCGAGTCGGTCACTGCGATATGGACGACGTTATCACGCCCCATTGCCATAGATAGGGCGTTCCGGTCCACAGGCAAGACGACGCCTGCCAAATCACTGCCTTCCGCTTCCTGTCCGACACGCAGCGCCTGATCGAGCTTGCGATTGCCGTCCGCCGCCGCATCGCTGGCGTGGAGCAGCAATTGCACCTGACCCTTGCGGCAGGCGACGTCGATTTTTTCGGAGCCGGTGAGGACCATGGACGCGCGCGCCTCTAGCCCGAGCCGATCGAGCAACGCCTTGCGCAGGCCGTCTTCGATAAGGGCCGGCAAGGTGTCGGGAATTTGTAGATCGCTCGTCTTAAATGCGCGGGCGAGTGCGCCCTTGAGCTTGCCCTTGGTAAGGCCTTGTTCCAATTCGGCGCGGGACACACCGATCCAGGCGCCGCGGCCGGGGGCCTTGGCGCGGATGTCGGGTAGGACTTGCCCTTCCGGTCCGATGGCGAGGCGGATCAGCGTTTCCGGGTCGGCTCGATCGCCGGAAAGGATGCATTTGCGTTCGGTCATGATCTTAGCCCCTCCCTTTCAAGGGAGGGGTTGGGGTGGGTCGCGCGAAGCGCGTTCCCACCTTTCCCCTGTCACCGGCGTCGACGATTGCTGCGCAATCGGGCCCACCCTTGAACGGAGGCACGTGACTCCGTTCAACCCCTCCCGCTTGCGGGCGGGGGGCAAAGAAGGCAGCACTATGAGGTTGGCTTAGCCTCTCATCGGGAAGTGACCGCAGCATTGGCGTCCTCCCCTGATTTAGGCGCGGGCCGGTCGGCGATCAATATGCCACCCGAGCCGTAATTTTCCGTCGAAATCTCGGAAATCACCACCTGCACGGCAGACGGCGCCTTGCCCAGCCGCTCGACGAGCGACTGGGTGACGTCGGCGACGATTGCCGCTTTCTGCTCACGGGTGGCGTTTCCGGCCAGACGGATGTCGACAAAGGGCATGAGTGCTTAGGCTTCCTCACCTTCGAACCAGTGCGCGCGGGCGGCCATGATGATCTCATTGCCCTGCTCTTCACTGAGGCCATATTCGGCGAGAATGCCGCCCTTATCCTCGTCCTTGTTCTCACGACGGCGGCGCTGGTCCACACGCTTCTTCGCGACGAGTTCGTCGGTCGCAAGGTCGGCAAGATCATCGAGCGTCTTCACGCCCGCCTTGCCCAGCGTCACCAACATGGCTTCGGTGAGGTGCGGCATTTCAGCCAGCGCATCCTCGACGCCAAGCGCCTGACGTTCCTCACGGGCAGCGGCTTCGCGGCGCTCCAGCGCTTCCTGTGCGCGGCTCTGAAGCTCGGCAGCGAGGTCTTCGTCAAAGCCTTCGATCGAAGCCAGTTCCTCGACAGCGACATAGGCCACTTCTTCCAGCTCGCCAAAGCCTTCGGCTACCAGCAGCTGCGACAGCGTCTCGTCCACGTCTAGTTCGTTCTGGAACATTTCGGAGCGGGCGACGAATTCCTTCTGACGCTTCTCCGACGCGTCGGCCTCGGTCATGATGTCGATCGCCTTGCCCGTCAGCTGGCTGGCGAGACGGACATTCTGGCCACGACGACCGATGGCGAGCGACAGCTGATCATCCGGGACGACGACTTCGATCCGCTCTTCTTCCTCGTCGATGACGACGCGGGCGACCTGTGCAGGCTGGAGGGCGTTGACGACGAAGGTCGCCGTATCTTCGCTCCAGGGGATAATGTCGATCTTTTCGCCCTGCATTTCCTGCACGACAGCCTGCACGCGGCTGCCCTTCATGCCGACGCAGGCGCCGACCGGGTCAATGCTGCTATCACGGCTGATGACGCCGATCTTGGCGCGCGAGCCCGGATCGCGGGCAGCGGCCTTGATTTCGATCACGCCGTCATAGATTTCGGGCACTTCCTGCGCGAACAGCTTCTTCATGAATTCAGGGTGCGCGCGGCTGAGGAAGATCTGCGGCCCGCGATTTTCGCGGCGTACGTTCAGGATTACCGAGCGGATGCGGTCGCCGACGCGGACGACTTCGCGCGGGATCTGCTGGTCGCGGCGGATGACGCCCTCGGCGCGGCCGAGGTTGACGACGACATGGCCGAACTCGACGGACTTGACGACGCCGGTGATGATCTCACCCACACGGTCCTTGAATTCTTCGTGCTGGCGCTCGCGCTCGGCGTCGCGGACCTTCTGGAAGATCACCTGCTTTGCCGACTGCGCGTCGATGCGACCAAGGTCGATAGGGGGCAGCGGGTCGACGATGAAGTCGCCGATCACGGCATCCTTCTTCAGCTTCTGCCCCTGCTTGAGGTCGACCTGCTTGAAATAGTCGTCCACCGCCTCGACCACTTCGACGACACGCCACAAGCGCAGGTCGCCGCTTTCCGGGTCCAGCTTTGCGCGGATATCGTTTTCCGCACCATAGCGCGCGCGGGCGGCGCGCTGGATCGCGTCTTCCATCGCTTCAATGACGATCGCCTTGTCGATCATCTTTTCGGAAGCGACGCTGTTCGCGATCGCGAGCAGCTCGGCCTTGTTGGCGGAAATGGCGTTGGCCATGGTCGTGAACCCTTACTCTTCGGTTTCGAACTCGTCCGCCCCATCGGAGGAGAGCGGCATGCTAGCAGAAATGAGCGCGTCGGTCAGTATCAGCTTGGCTTCGCCGACCAGCGCGAAGGGGATGGCGACATCCCCGGCCTTGTTATCCTGGAACTGAATATCTTCGCCCTCGACACCCTTCAGGACGCCGCGGAAGCTCTTGCGCCCTGCGACCGTTTCAGTGGTCGCGACCTTCGCCTCATGCCCGGCCCATTCCAGGAAGTCGTGCAGGCGCGTGAGCGGGCGGTCGATGCCGGGCGAGCTGACTTCGAGGCGATAGGCTTCCTCGATCGGGTCAACTTCATCCAGCACATCGGAGAGGCGGCGCGAGATGGTGGCGCAATCCTCAATCACCAGCTGCTTGGTCGCGGGATTTTCCGCCATGATCTGCAGCGTATATTCGTCACCCGACCCGAACAGCTTCACGCGCACGAGGTCGAAGCCGAGGGCCTTCACCTCCGGTTCGATCAGCGCAGTCAGTTCGGCGATGTCCGCCATGCAGTCTCCAACAGAATATATGCGCTCCCGCCGCCGCAAGCGCCTCGCCTGCGACCCTGACATGTTTGACGATGTAAGGAAGCAAGGGCGATATAGGCGGGATGAGGAAACGCTGCAACATTATTCTTAGGCGTATGTTCTAGAAGCGTTCCCACCCGGTTCCGAAGGAAGATCGAGAATGCGCAGCTTCGCTTTTGCCGCCCTGCCCCTGGTTCTGATCGCCTGCTCGGCGGACAATGCGACGGGGCAGAACAGCGCCGCCAGTCCGGAACGGCCGTTCAAGACATCGGTAATCGCGGACTTCGATTCGCCCTGGGCAATGACCTTCCTGCCGGACGGCCGCGCGCTCGTCACGGAGAAGGCGGGCGAGATGATCCTGTTCGATCCGAAGAATGGGACGAAGATTCCAATCGCGGGCATTCCGAAGGTCGATAGCGCGGGCCAAGGGGCGTTGATGGATGTCGTCCCCTCCCCCAATTTCGCGCAGGATCGGAAGATCTATTTCAGTTTTTCGGAAAGTGGCCCGGACGGCAAGGGCGTGGCGCTGGCAACCGGCATCTTCAATCAGGCGAGCGACGGCACGACGAAGCTAGACGGGGTGAAGACCATCTTCCGCGCGACACCCTATGTCGCGGGCGACGGGCACTATTCGGGGCGCATCGCCTTTTCGCCTGACGGCAAATATCTGTTCTTCACCAATGGCGAACGGCAGAAGTTCGATCCGGCGCAGGACCCGAAGGCGACGCTGGGCAAGGTGTTGCGGCTGAACCTGGATGGCACGCCTGCCGCTGGCAACCCGCTGGCGGCGAAAGGTTTTCATCCGGCCGTCTGGTCCTATGGCCACCGCAACCTGCTGGGCATCGCGTTCGACAAGGACGGTCGGCTGTGGGAGCAGGAGATGGGCCCCAAGGGCGGGGACGAGGTGAACCTCATCAAGCCTGCGCTGAACTATGGCTATCCCAAGGCTTCCAATGGCGACCATTATGATGGCAAGCCGATCCCGGACCATAGCGCGCATGATGGGTTCGAAGCGCCCAAGGTGTGGTGGAACCCAGTGATTTCACCGGCCGGGCTGCTCTATTATTCAGGTGATCTGTTCCGGCAGTGGAAAAATTCGCTGTTTATCGGCGGGCTGTCAAGCAAGGCGTTGGTGCGCGTGAAGCTGGACGGGGAGAATGCGGCCCAGGCGGACCAGTGGGACATGGGCGCGCGCATCCGGGAGGTCGAGCAGGACCCGAAGGGGGCGCTGTGGCTGCTGGAGGATGGCGGCCGGGGATCGCAGGGACGGTTGTTGAAGCTGACACCTGCTGAATAGGCTGATCCTCGCGCGACGCTCGCGCCGTATCAGCCGTTGACCCCCATCATGACAATCGACACGATGGTGCGCGATAATGAGGGGGAGGATGGCCATGTCACATGCGGCATTTGTGCGTCGCGATCTGCTGAAGGGAGCAGTTTGCCTGGGGATCATGGGCGCTGCGCCCGCGAGCGCGCGTGCAGGCGCCAAACGCTTTCCCGCCATCCGCGCGATGGTGAACGAGGTCGTAAACGACAGAGCCGTTCCCGGCGCCATCGTTGCGATCGGCAAAGGGAAGGACCGGCCGGATTATATCAGCAGCGGCACGATCGCACTGGATAGTCGCAGTGGGGTGAACGAACATACGCTGTTCCGCGTCTTTTCGATGACAAAGCCGGTCACGGGAATGGCGGCGATGCTGCTGATCGCAGAAGGCCGGATGAAGATCGACCAGCCCGTGGCCGATTTCATCCCCGGCTTCGCGAATATGCGCGTTCTCACCGATCCCGCCCAGGGCGTGGAAACGCGGCCCGCCGCTTCGGTGATGACAATACGCCACTTACTGACACACACTGCCGGTCTTGGTGGCGGTCCTTCGATCAAGGGGCCGCTCAAGGGAATTTATGAGCAATCGGGGTTGAGACAGAACCTGCTCAGCCATTCCGAACGGCTGGAACAAGCCCCGCCATCAAGCCTCAAGCAATTTGCTGAGCGGCTGGCGGGGGCTCCCCTTCTTTCCGACCCCGGTACGGCGTGGAGCTATTCAGTGGGGCTGGACCTGCTCGGCCGCATCATCGAGATCGTAGCGGGCATACCCTTCGAACAGTTTCTGCAGCGGCGGTTCTTCACCCCTCTCGGCATGAATGACACCTTCTTCGATGTGCCAGAGAGCAAGAAAGCGCGTCTGGTCACAAGCTATACCGGCAAGGGAGCCAAGTTGACCGAGGTCGATGCAGGCCCCACTTCGATATTCCTGAACAAGCCCGCATTTCCTTCGGGCGGCGGGGGTCTCATCTCGACCGCCCATGACTATGATCGTTTTCTCGCGATGTTAGCGAATGAAGGCCGTTTAGGCCGGGCAGAAGTCATGCCGCCCGACGCGGTGGCGGCCGGGATCTCGAACCTGTTACCTCCCGGCGTGAACATGCGCGAATATATCGGCATTCCGGGAGTCGCGGGCTTTGGCGCGGGTGGCTGCATCGCCAACCATGGCGGGTTCAAAGGCCTGTTCGGCTGGTTGGGCGCTGCGGGAACGATCGGCGTGATCGTCCCGGCGCAGCGGCTTCGAATAACCGGCTTGATCAACAATATGTCGGTCTTCGACTTCGCGATGAATTTGCCTAGAGCGGTTCACGCCGATCTGAGTTCAGCCGGGACAATATAGCTATTACCGGCTGAACCCGGGCAACAAAGCGGGACCCCGGATCGAGTCCGGGGTGGCGGAGGCAGAGCTTCCCTCAAAAGTGAGCGAATCAGACCAGCCGACTCTGCTTCACCGCCGCTTCGATGAAGCTGGCGAACAGCGGGTGCGGGTCAAAGGGCTTGGACTTGAGTTCCGGGTGGAACTGCACGCCGACGAACCAGGGGTGATCGGGGCGCTCGACGATTTCCGGGAGCGTGCCGTCTGGGGACATGCCTGAAAAGATGAGGCCGCCCTTTTCCAGTGGCTCGCGATAGCCCGCGTTGACTTCGTAGCGGTGGCGGTGGCGTTCGCTGATATCGCCGGTGCCGTAGATGCCCGCAACGACGCTGTTGCCGGTGAGCTTGGCGGGATAGGCACCGAGGCGCATCGTGCCGCCGAGGTCCGTTTCAGCCGTGCGCTTCTGCAAGCCTTCGCTGCTCATCCATTCGGTTATGAGGCCGACAACCGGCTCTGACGTCTCGCCAAATTCGGTGGTCGAGGCTTCCGGGATGCCTGCGGTATTCCGGGCGCCTTCGATGCATGCCATCTGCATGCCGAGGCAGATGCCGAAGAAAGGCACATTGCGTTCGCGGGCGAACTTGACCGAGGCGATCTTGCCTTCCGATCCGCGCACGCCGAAGCCGCCGGGCACCAGAATGCCATGCATCGGCTCAAGGCTGGCGGCAACGTCATCGCCCTTTTCAAAGAGTTCCGCGTCGATCCACTTGATGTTGACCTTCACCCGGTTGGCGAAGCCGCCATGGGTGAGCGCTTCGTAAAGCGACTTGTAGGCGTCTGGCAGGCCGACATATTTGCCGACGACGCCGATCGTCACTTCGCCTTCCGGATTCTGCTGGCGGTCCATGATGTCGATCCAGCGGTCGAGCGACGGCTTGGCCGCGTTCTGGATGCCGAAGGCGCGCAGCACTTCCTCGTCCAGACCTTCGGCATGATATTGCGCGGGGACCGCGTAGATGCTGCTGGCGTCGAGCGCGGGGATCACTGCTTCGGGCCGGACATTGCAGAACAGGGCGATCTTCCGGCGCTCGCTTTCCGGCAGGGGATGTTCGCAGCGGCAGAGCAATATGTCCGGCTGGATGCCGAGCGAGGTCAATTCGCGGACGCTATGCTGTGTCGGCTTGGTCTTCAGCTCGCCCGCAGCGGCGATGTAGGGCACAAGCGTCACATGGACGAAGATCGACTGGCCGCGATCGAGATCGTTATGCAGCTGGCGGATCGCTTCCATGAAGGGCAGCGATTCGATGTCGCCCACCGTGCCGCCGATTTCGCACAGGACAAAGTCGAGGTCGTCGGTGTCGGCGGTGGCGAACGCCTTGATCTCGTCCGTGACGTGCGGGATCACCTGCACTGTCGCACCAAGATAATCGCCGCGCCGTTCGCGCTGAATGATCGTCTGATAGACGCGGCCCTGCGTCACATTGTCCGACTGGCGCGCCGACACGCCGGTGAAGCGTTCATAATGGCCCAAGTCGAGGTCGGTTTCCGCCCCGTCGTCGGTCACATAGACTTCGCCATGCTGATACGGGCTCATCGTGCCCGGATCGACGTTGAGATAGGGATCGAACTTCCGGATACGCACACGGAAACCTCGCGCCTGCAGCAGTGCTGCGAGCGATGCGGCCATAAGGCCCTTACCAAGCGAGGAGACCACGCCGCCGGTGATGAAAATATACCGCGCCATGGGAGTGGAGGCTTAGCCTTTTACAAACAAGTTGGGCAAGCGCGCGAATCCACGCGCGAGCAAAAAAAGATCGGAATTTTAAACGAAGAGGTCAGTTCGCGAGCGGAACCGCGCCATTTGCGGCCTGGCCGTTGCTCGCAGCACCTGCTGCCCCGGCAAGCGGATCGGCAGTGCCGGTGGCGGGCGCGGGTGCTGTAGGTGCCGCAGGAGCATGCTTCACCAGCGACGTGTCGATGTCGCTCGGTGCGTGCTGAACGGAGGCGATCACCGCGAGGACGACCGAGAGCAGCACGAAGATGGACGCCAGGACAGTTGTCGAACGCGTCAGAAAGTCCGCCGCGCCCCGCGCCGACATCAACCCCGCCGGGCTGCCACCCACGCCCAGGCCGCCGCCTTCCGACTTCTGCATCAGGATGACGGTGACCAGCAAAGCCGCAACGATGGCCTGCACGACGAGGATGAAGGTGAACATGCGAGAATATCTGTCCGAATGGGGTGCGTTGGGGAGCCCATAGCGTTGAAGCGCCGCCGGGGCAACCAGCGCTGGAGTCCGCCTCCGCTGATCAGGTGGTGGGGAAGCGCGAGAGCCGCCTTCCCTTCTTACCTCACCCCGCCGCTGCGATGACCGGCGCGAATTTCGCTGCCGTGAGGCTGGCGCCGCCTACCAGGCCGCCGTCGACATCCTCGATCGCCATCAGTTCGGCAGCATTTTCGCCATTCATCGACCCGCCATAGAGGATGCGCATCGCGTTTGCTTCGCCTTCGCCAATGCGGCTGGCGAGCGCGGCTCGCAGCGCCTTGTGCATGGTCTCCACCGCTTCCATGGTCGGAATGCGGCCAGTGCCGATCGCCCAGATCGGTTCATAGGCGATCGCCAGCCAATCGGCCGACGCGCCTTCGGGCAAGGAAGCGAGCAGCTGCGCCGACACAACGCCCTCGGCACCACCAGCGTCGCGCACATCCAGGCTTTCGCCGACGCAGAGGATAACGTTCAAGCCCGCAGCCTTGGCAGCCAGCGCCTTGGCAGCGACATCGGCGTCCGTTTCACCCTGGTCCTGACGGCGTTCGCTATGGCCAACGATCGTCCAGCTCGCGCCCGCTTCCGCGAGCATCGCCGCTGACAGACAGCCGGTGTGCGCGCCATTATCCTTCATGTGGCAATCCTGTGCGCCCACGAAGGCGCCGCCCTTCACCTGCTCCGCCGAAACGATCAGCGTCGCAGGCACGCATAGGCCGACTTCGACGATCGGCCGCTCGGCCGCGAGCGCGCCAATGGCTTCCACTTCCGGCAGCTGCGCACGAAGGCCATTCATCTTCCAGTTGCCGACCACCAGCTTGCGCCTGCCCATCGATCCGTACCCCTTTCAAGTCATCCATCCATGCGCCAGCCCCGACAGGCCGACCCTTTCGCAGGCCGATGGACAAAGGCACGGCATTTGTCCAGCCAAGCCGCACTTGCCGCCGCGACGATCCGCCCCTAAAGCGGGCCGCCTGTTAAAAGTCTTTCCTTGTTGGACTTCTCCCCATGCTTTCAGTCTTTCGCCGCTTCATCCATTCGAAATTCGGCGCTCTTTTCGCGCTTCTTTTCCTCGGCATCATCGCGGCGGCCTTCATCATGGGCGATTTGTCCAGTGGGCAGTTCGGTTCGGCTTTGGGCGGGCGTGGCGAAACGGCGGCAAAAGCCGGCAGGGCGCGGCTGAGTGTGACGGACCTGCAGGAGCGGGTTCAGCGCGTCTTTGAAAATGCGCGCCGGGCGACGCCGGGCCTTCAGATCGGCGATTTCCTGGCGCAGGGTGCCGTGGCCCAAATCTATGACCAGCTCGTCGCCGCGATGACATTGAAGGAATATGCCAAGGATCAGGGTGTCCATATCTCCAAGCGGCTGGTCGACGCACAGATTGCCCAGATCCCGGCATTTCAGGACGCCGCGGGCAATTTCAGCCAGGACAATTTCCGCCAGTTGCTGATCCGCGAACGGATTACCGAGCAGGCTCTGCGCGAAGACATCACTCGCGAGATATTGGAGCGACAGATGCTCGCGCCGCTCGGCCTTGGCGTGAAGCTGCCCGACAGCGTCATCCTGCCCTATGCCTCGCTGCTGCTGGAGGCGCGCCAGGGAACGATCGCCGCCGTTCCCGCCGCTGCCTTTGCCGACATCAAGGACCCGACGGACGCGCAGCTTACGACTTATTATCAGCAGAATGCCGCTCGCTATTCGATCCCTGAACAGCGCCGCATCCGCTACGCCGTGATCGATGGCGAGCGCTTCGCCCAGGCCGCGCAGCCTACGGACGCCGAAATCGCGGCATCCTATAATCAGAACAAGGCGAGCTATGCCGCCAAGGAAAGCCGCAGCTTTGAACAGCTGATCGTGCCGAGCGAAGCTGCTGCAAAGACGATCGCAGCGCAGGTGAAGGGCGGGAAATCGCTTACCGCTGCTGCACAGGGCGCAGGGCTTGAAGCGTCGACGCTCACGGATCAAAGCCGCGAAAGCCTCACCGCTTCTTCATCGGCAGCTGTCGCCAATGCGGGCTTTACGGCCAAGCAGGGCGAGTTGGTTGGCCCGCTGCGGGGTTCGCTCGGCTGGGTCCTGCTGCGCGTGTCGAACGTCAAGACCGTCCCTGCCCGGCCTCTGGCAGCCGTCCGTGAGGAAATCGCGGCGACGCTGCGCTCGCAAAGACAGAAGCGGCTGCTCAGCGAGTTCACCGGCAAGGTCGAGGATCAAATTGCCGACGGCGGCAGCTTCGAGGAAGTCGTCAAGGATAACGGCCTGAAGCTGGAAACCACGCCCTTCCTGATCGCCAACGGCAAGCAGGTCGAGGATCAGGCCTATCAGGCTCCGGCCGATGTCCGTCCGCTGCTGGCGCCTGTGTTCCAGATGAGCCAGGACGATGACGCGCAGCTCGTGCCGATCACGCCCGACCAGCGCTACGCCCTTGCCGCGCCCGCCGAGGTCCGCGCCGCCGCGCCGCCGCCGCTCGACAAGGTGAAGCCGCTGGTGCTGGCGCAGTACAAGCTGTCGCAGGGCAACGCCAAGGCGAAGGCAGTCGCTGAGCAGATCCGGGCGAAGGTTGCGAAAGGCATGAAGCTTGCCGATGCAGTGGCCCAGGCTGGCGTTCGCCTGCCCGCGCCGCAGACGGTGGGTGGTCGCCGCGCCGACATCATGCGGGAAGGCCAGCGTCCCCCGGCCGAAGTCGCGATCCTCTTTTCCATGGCGACGAACAGCGTCAAGACGCTGCCGGTAGGCCAGGATCGCGGCTATTTCGTCGTGCAGCTGAACGGCATCAAGCCCGGTGATGCGGGGGGCCAGCCTGCCCTCCTCAACCAGGTTCGGGGCCAGCTGAGCGATGTGGTCGGCCAGGAATATGGCCAGCAGTTCGAGCGGGCGGTCGAAAAGCAGCTCGGCGTGACGCGGAACGCCTCCGCCGTCGCCACAGTGCAGCGGTCGCTGGCCAGCACCAATGGCGGCGCTCAATAAGATGGGCGTGGGCAGCGCAGGCAATGACGGAATAGCGACCGCGCGCGCCGCGTTGGCGGCTGGCAAGTCGGCGCTCGTATGGCGCCGCCAGATCGCGGACACAGACACCCCGATTTCCGCCGCGCTCAAATTGTTCGAGCCCGATCGTGGCGACTTTCTGCTGGAGTCGGTCGAGGGCGGCGCGGTGCGCGGGCGCTACAGCCTGATCGGCCTGGCGCCCGATCTTGTCTTCCGCGCGCACGGTCAGGTGGCGGAGATCAATCGTCAATGGGCGACTGACGCGCAGGCGTTTGTGCCGGAGTCGACAGGCGCGCTCGATGCCCTGCGGGCGCTGGTGGCGGAGTGCCGGGCAGAGCTTGATCCGGCGCTGCCTGCTGCCCTCGCCTGCTTGGTGGGCTATTTCGGTTACGAGACGGTGGGCCTTGTCGAAAAGCTGCCGCGCCCGGCACCCAATCCGCTTGAGCTGCCGGACATGCTGTTCGTCCGGCCGACGATCATTCTCATCTTCGACCGGCTGGCCGACGCGTTGTATCTCGTCGCGCCGGTCTGGAAGGGCAGCTTCAGCGATGCCGACGCAGCGATCGCGCAGGCTCTGGAGCGGATCGATGCAACGGCGGCACGCCTGGCCGCCCCCTTGCCTCTTGTCCCTGCCCCGCAGGACATTGCCGAAGTCGAAGTGACTCCCGCGTTGGAGCCGGGTCGCTACGAGGCGATGGTCGAGCGGGCCAAGGACTATATCGTCGCTGGGGACATATTCCAAGTTGTGCTGGCCCAGCGCTTCACCAGCCCCTTCACCCTGCCCCCGATTTCCCTTTACCGAGCTTTGCGGCGGATCAACCCCTCGCCCTTCCTCTATTATCTCGATCTGCCTGGCTTTGCCCTGATCGGGTCGAGCCCCGAAATCCTGGTGCGGGCGCGCGATGGTGAAGTCACCATCCGTCCGATCGCCGGAACGCGGCCACGGGGCAAGAACGCCGTCGAGGATGCAGCCAACCGCGAAAGTCTGCTCGCCGATCCCAAGGAGCGGGCAGAACATCTGATGCTGCTCGATCTTGGCCGCAATGATGTCGGCCGGGTTGCGACTGCCGGATCAGTGACGGTGACCGACAGCTATAGCGTCGAATTTTACAGTCATGTCATGCACATTGTGTCGAATGTCGTCGGCCGTCTGTCGCCTGACAAGGACGCGCTGGACGCCCTCTTCGCGGGCTTCCCGGCGGGCACGGTCTCTGGCGCGCCCAAGGTCCGCGCCTGCGAGATCATCGCTGAACTGGAGCCGGAGACACGCGGTGCCTATGCAGGTGGCGTCGGCTATTTCGGACCAGATGGCAATATGGACAGCTGCATCGTCCTGCGCACCGCCGTGCTGAAGGATGGCGTCATGCACGTTCAGGCGGGCGCGGGCATCGTCGCCGACTCCACGCCGGAATATGAACAGCGTGAATGCGAGGCGAAAAGCGGCGCGCTCCTCGCCGCAGCACGGGAAGCCGTCGATCTCGCCCGGCAGGCAGGCTTTGGCCAATAGCTATTCCGCCGTCGTGGGATCGATCGTCGATCGCACTCTGGCGATGCTGTTGGCTGGAAGCCCCGCCAGTTCGGCATGCTGCCGGATCAGCTCTTCGCTGGGCGCGCGATAGAGACAGTAAATCTTGTCATCCGTCACATAGCTGTGGACCCACTGGATATCGGGTCCAAGCTCGCGCAGCACATTGCACGAACCCTGCGACGCACCTTTGAGCTCATCACCCCGAAGCCTTCCCGCGCCGGGCATTTCCCTTTCTATCACGAACTGCGGCATGACCACCTCCATGCGTGAAGAACAAATTTATGCCTGTACGCGGCGTGAGTCCACAGCGACGCTAACGGCATAGCCGCCCACCGAGCCTGCCCCTTTCTGCCTGATCCAGATGCAGATGATCATGATGCGCGGCGTTATAATCGGGTGAGAGTGTAGTTGAGAAAAGCGGGCAGGCGCCGTCCCGGACCGCGCGCAAGAATATCGCCTCCTTGCCCTCACCCCGCCAATCGCGCGCGACGCTGACGCGCTTGCCACCTTCCAGGATGAAGCCGCTGATGTCGATCGCGTCGGCGGTCGCATGTTCGCTGAAATTGCCCTCTGCGCGGCCGTAGATGCGGCGGCAACTGTAGGAGCCGAGATGCTGGATCGTCGCTACGGGCTTGCCCAGGATCTGCTCCGCGGCGGATTGCACCACCTGCCATTCCCACAGCTTGAGCGCGGCGGCGACGGGGCAGGAAGGCGCGACTGAGGCCGGGGATAGCGTTACTGCGCCATTTTCCTGCTGCAAGCGGACGGCATCGCTGTGGCGGCACTGGCCGATGCCGGACGGCTTCATGGCAGTGTAGCGAATGCCCGCTCGATCGAGCAAAGCGCGGCAAGCGTCAGCGTCGCTGGTCAACGCGGCAAGCTTGCGGCCTGTGAACATGCCGATCGGCTGAGCCAGGTCCAGATCGGTCCATGGCAGATCCTGCGGCCGGTGACGCCAATAGGCGTAACTGATCAGCGCCAGGGCGCAGAGCGCGCCGAGCAGGAATAGCCTGCGCAGGAGGATGTGAAGCTGGCGCATACCCTAACCACGCTGCACATGCTCCATCGGTTCCGACGTAATCGGATAACCAAGATGATCGGGAATGCAAAGGTGACGCACGCCGTCCCTTTCCTCCAGCCAGGGGCTTACTTTCTGGACCGGGAAGGACGCGGCGTGGGCGGCCATGTCAGCGAAATTGTCGAACAGCGCCAGCCGCTCAAGATTGCGGCGCGTCGGGAAGATGATGCGGCCCTGCCCCGCGTCACACAGGGCAATCGTGTCGCGCGCGCTCATCCAGAACAGGCGGACATTTTCGGTTGCGTCCGCTGTCGCGACCTGCCCCTCGGGCGCTCGGGCCAGATAGAAACGCGTGTCGTAGATCCGCGAGGCCATTTCCGCGTCCGCCGGATGCCAGCGGCTGAACGGCACTAATTGGCCCAGTGCAAGCACTGCTCCTTGGGCCTGAACGACGGTCGCAAAACTCTCGCCGCCTGCCAGAGCGCGCCGCATCTCGGCCGATTGCGCCGCGTCCAAGGCGGTCGCAAATCCGATGCCCAGGCCGCTTTCTTCGATCGTTTCCCGAATCGCGGCCAGACGCGCGGCAGTTTCTTCCACGTCCGCCGCACCGCCCAAGGTGCGTGCGAGCTCGCGGTCTGCGTCATCCACCGCGCCGCCCGGAAACACCAACGCGCCCGCCGCGAAAGCCATGCTCCCCGCCCGCTCCATCATGAGGATGTGTGGGGGGCCATCGGGCATATCACGGACGATGACCGCCGTTGCAGCCGAGCGGCCCTGCGTGCTGATAGATCTCATGCAATCCGCCATAGTCGCGCATAAGGCGGGCGGTAAAGTCCTTCAGGAGCATCCCTTCGTTGAGAAAGGATGGTGGAGCCGAGGGGGATCGAACCCCTGACCTCGTCATTGCGAACGACGCGCTCTCCCAGCTGAGCTACGGCCCCAAGGAGCGCTGCCTATAAGCGAGCCGCTAATCCCTTGCAACGGGGTTTTTCGCGCATTCTTGCACCTGCCCCGCACGCCGACATGGTAGCAAATGCGGATGTTACCCGCACGTAACGGCCGGAACGATGCGCCCTGATGCTCATTGGTGAAGCAACGGCTTTGTGGCCGTAGCAACAGCAGCCAAGGAGAAGTACCATGGGCTATCAAGGCGGACGTCGCTATGGAGGCGATGACAGCGCTCGCAGCGACTGGGATCGCGGGTCGGATCGCTATCGCGGGCAGCGGGACTGGCGCGATGACCGAAGCTATCGCTATGGCACGCGCGGCCAGTTCGGCGGGCCTGTTGATACCCGGCGCGCACCTGAACATTATGATCCGGAAGAACGCGGCTTCTTTGACCGGGCGGGCGACGAAATCCGCAGCTGGTTCGGCGACGAGGAAGCTGAACGCCGCCGCGAATATGATGAATATTATAACCGCCCCTATGGCGATCCGCGCGACGAGAGCAGCCGGATCGGCTTCGCGTCGGCAGCGCGCAGCAGCCAGTATATGCCGAACAAGGGCTACGCGCCCTATACCGGCGAACGCAGCGGATTTGGCAGCGAAGATCATGGCAACCGCGTCCGCTCATATGGCCCGACGCACGACTATGGCGAGCATCACGACGCCAACTATTATGCCTGGCGCCAGCAGCGGATCCAGGAACTGGACCGCGACTATGCCGAATATCAGCGGGAGCATCGTGACCGCTTCAACAATGAATTCGGCACCTGGCGCACGCGCCGCACCGAACAGCGGCAGGCGGTTCAGCAGGTCCGTGAACATATGGAAGTGGTCGGCAGCGACGGCGAGCATGTCGGCACCGTCGACAAGCTGAGCGGCGACCGCATCATCCTGACCAAGACCGATCAGGATGCGGGCGGCGTGCACCATTCCGTCCCCTCATCCTGGATCAGGTCAGTGGACGAACAGCGCGTGACGCTAGAAAAGACCGCAGACCAAGCGCAGCAGGCATGGCGCACCGAACGTGAGCAAAACGCAATGTTCGGTGAAGGGCGTGACCAGAATAGCTGGAATAGCGGTAGTTCCAGCCCTTCTCGCGACACAGATCGTTTTGGCGGATCGGCATTTATCTTTGGTAAGGGCCCGTCGTTGCCGGGCCCTTTTCTTGTGCGTAGGCGACTTGCGGGCGCCCGTCGCCGCCCCCTTGCCTTCGGGCAGTTCACGGTGGCACAGGACGATCTGCTACCCCTGTCGAGGCCGTCCATGCCAACCATCCTGCTGCTGGTCGTATCAAACCTGTTCATGACCATTGCCTGGTATTGGCATCTGAAAGGCGGGATGGAGAAGCCGATCCTGCTCGTCATCCTGATCAGCTGGGGCGTTGCGCTGGTCGAATATTGCTTTGCCGTGCCTGCCAACCGGATCGGGTTCGCTAATGGATGGGGCGCAGGTCAGCTAAAGATCGCGCAGGAGGCGATCGCGCTGATCATATTTGGCGGGTTCATGGTAACGTTCCTGGGTGAGCCGCTGCACTGGCGGCACGCGGCCGCATGTCTGTGCATCATGGCGGCGGTCGCTTTTCTGTTCGTCGGCAGATCCTGACGCGCTGCTCCGTTACGGTAGAAGCAGCGACGAATCTCCATAGGAATAGAAGCGGTATCCGCTTTCGATCGCATGGGCGTAGGCCGCCTGCATGCGCTCGCGGCCCATCAGGGCACTCACGAGCATGAACAATGTCGACCGCGGCAGATGGAAATTGGTCATCAGGCCATCCACCGCCCGGAAACGATAGCCGGGCGTGATGAATATGCGGGTTTCATCGGCGAAGGGACGGATGATGCCATCTTCGCCGCACGCGCTTTCAAGCAGGCGCAGGCTGGTCGTGCCAACCGCGATGAGACGGCCGCCAGCCTGGCGGGCAGCGTTCAGCCGGTCGGCGGTGGCTTGATCGATCCGGCCCCATTCCGCATGCATGCGGTGATCGTCCGTGTCCTCGGCCTTCACCGGCAGGAAAGTACCAGCACCAACATGGAGCGTCAGCGTTTCCGACGCGATGCCTGCTTCTGCCAGTCCCGCCATCAAATCAGGCGTGAAGTGCAGCGCGGCGGTGGGCGCAGCTACCGCCCCATCCTCCCGAGCGAACATGGTTTGATAGTCGCTGCGGTCGCGCGCATCGGTTGGACGCTTGCTGGCGATGTAGGGCGGCAGCGGCATGCGCCCGGCCCGCTCCAGCAGCACCTCCACCGGCTCTTCGCCCTCGAAGGTCAGCGTCACGCCGCCATCTTCATCGCGCGCCCCGGCAAGGGCTGTGACGCCTGCGCCGAAGTCAATCCGGTCACCTTCACGGACCCGCTTGGCGTTGCGGAGGAAGGCCTGCCATTGGCGAAGGCTTATCCGCTTGTGGAGCGTGGCCCCGATCCTGGCCTGGCCGCGAAGACCCTCAAGCTGGGCGGGAATGACCTTTGTATCGTTGAAGACCAGTATGTCGCCCGCCCGCAACAAGGCAGGCAGGTCGAGCACGATGCGATCCTGAAGCGGTTTGTCGCCATCGACCAGCAGCAAGCGAGCAGCGTCGCGCGGCGATGCTGGCCGGAGCGCGATGTTCTCGGCGGGCAAGTCGAAGTCGAAAAGATCTACGCGCATGCGGGCGCTGTCCTTAAAGCGTACATCATGCCGGGAGCAGGCCCGGCATGATCCGCTTGTCCTCTGCCTTACCGCCTTTTCGGCGCAGCCTTCTTGGCCGGAGCCGGTGCAGGCGCGACGATAGAGGGAGCCGCGGGCGGCGGCGGTGCTGCTACCGGCGGCTTTCCATCGCTTTCGATCGACGCCTGGAGGATGGTCGACGGATTGGCAGGCGGCTCGCCCGGCGTGATGGTGTCGACATATTGCATGCCTTCGATCACGCGGCCGAACACCGTATATTTCTTGTCGAGCTGCATGCGCGGAAGGAAAAGGATGAAGAACTGGCTGTTCGCGCTGTTATCATCCGCCGCGCGCGCCATCGATACGGTGCCGCGCAGGTGGGGCATCGGGTTGAATTCGGCCTGAAGGTCGGGAAGCGAAGAACCGCCGGTGCCGTCGCCCTTGGGATCGCCACCCTGCGCCATGAAGCCGGGGATGACGCGATGGAATTTGAGGCCATTGTAGAAGCCCTGGCGGGTCAGCTGCTTGATGCGCTCGACATGCTGGGGTGCGATGTCGGGGCGCAGTTGAATTCGCACCCGGCCGCCGCTCGACAAATCGAGATCCCAGACATTCTCCGGGTCCACCGGCACGATCGCGGGCGGCAGCTTGACGGCCACATCCTCACCCATCGACTTGGCGTTCTGCTCTGCGCGCGCGGCGGCTTCCGCCCTCTTCGCTTCTTCGCCGTTGCCGCCACCGGGAGCGCCTCCGCCCTGGGCCAACGCCACGCCGCCCGACGCATAGAGAGCGACAGTGATCGCCACGGTCTTGAACGCCGAACTGAACCGCATGGATAAGCTTTCCCTGATTTGGACCTTGGAGGCGAAGCTGCCCTGATAGCGCGCTCTTCGCGATTGGCAACTGAACGAAGGCTGAGCAGCCTTTTTACTGGTCGCCCTTCTTCCCGATCTCACCGACCCGTTCCACCACCTGCTGGCATATGGTTGGGCTGACGAATTTGCGGATCGGGCCGCCGTAAAGGGCGATTTCCTTGACCAATCGCGACGCGATCGGCTGAAGCGAGACGTCGGCCATGAGGAAGACGGTTTCGACGCGCGGATTGATCTGCTGGTTCATCCCCGCCATCTGATATTCATATTCGAAGTCCGCAACGGCGCGCAGGCCGCGAATGATGATGCTGGCCCCTTGCGATTCGGCAAAGTCCATGAGCAACGAATTAAAGCCGGTCACGACGATTTCCGTGTCGATCCCCGCACATTCGCGGCGCACCATTTCAAGCCGTTCCTCATCGGAAAACATGGGCGACTTGGAAATGTTGGTGGTGACGCCGATCACCAGCTTGTCGACCAGCTTGGCGCCCCGGCGGATGATGTCCATGTGACCCAGAGTGATCGGGTCGAACGTGCCGGGATAGACCCCTACCCGCTGCCTGCTCATGCCTTACCGGTCCCTTTCCACGATATAGTCAGCGATCGCGCGCAGCAGGTCGGCCTCTGCCCCGAAGCCGTGAAGATGCGCCTTGGCCTGATCGACCAGCAGGCGCGCCTGCTCCCGCGCGCGCTCTACCCCGAGCAGCGAGACGAAGGTTTCCTTGCCCGCCGCCGCGTCCTTGCCCACTGCCTTGCCCGCAAGGTCAGCGTCCCCTTCAACGTCCAGCAGATCGTCGGCGATTTGGAAGGCGAGGCCAATGTCGCGCGCATAGCCGTGCAGGCTGGTGCGGGCGTCCGCCGGAATCCGCGCCATGATGGCGGCGGCGTCCACGCAAAAGCCGATGAGCGCGCCAGTCTTCAGCTGTTGCAGCCGCGTAACGGTGGCGAGGTCGAAGCTGGTTCCGTCCGCCTCCAGGTCCATCATCTGCCCGCCAGCCATGCCAGCCGGGCCGCTAGAAAGCGCGAGCGCCTTTACCAACTCCACTCGCACGAACGGATCGGGATGGGTTTCCTCATCGGCCAGCACTTCAAAGGCGAGGTCGTGCAGGCAATCACCCGCGAGGATGGCCGTCGCTTCATCGAAAGCCTTGTGAATAGTCGGCTTGCCCCGGCGCAGGTCATCATCATCCATCGCGGGCAAATCGTCATGCACCAGCGAATAGACATGGATGCACTCGATCGCGAGGCCGACGCGCAGCAGCGAATCCGGTGAGATGTTGAACAGCTCGCCGGCGGCCTGTACCAGCAGCGGCCGCAACCGCTTGCCCCCGCCAATGGCCGCGTGGCGCATCGCTTCGTAAAGACGCGCGCGCGCGTCTTGCGGGACAGGGAGCAGGAGGTCGAACGCGCGATCTATACCAGCTGCAACGGCAGACGCCCGCTCCGCCAGCAAGGACGAGCCGGAGGCCACCCCCTCCACGACCACGGCGCTCAATCCGCGCCGAACGGCTGGGCGCCCGTGACGGCGCCGCTGGGGTCGATGGTCAATTTCTGGATGCGTGCCTCCGCCGCCTGCAGACGCTCAAGGCAGCGTTTGCGCAGCTCTTCACCCTGCGCATAGAGGGAGATCGACTCGTCGAGCGGCACATCGCCACTTTCCAGCCGCCGGACAATCGATTCGAGCGCACGCAGCGCGTCTTCGAATGACAATTGGGACAAATCGCCCGGCTCTGTCTTGCTGTCTTCGGCCATGACCTCTGCATTGGCGAGCCCCAAGGGCCCGGTCAAGTCCGCACCGCGCCAGGACGGGGATTCCCATCCCCTTTGTCACGAAAGCGTCATGAAATAAGCCGCAAAGACTGGCGGAATCTTGGCAGTTTTGCGTTGACGCTTGCGTCAGCAAGTGCACATAGAAGGACCGCTATGAAATATTATCTCCCCCTAATTTCCGCCGTTGCTCTCAGCCTGCTTTCCGCTTGCAACAAGAATGATGAACCCGAAGTCGTCGGCGGTCCTGCCGATCCGATGGCTGCACAGCTTGCCAATGCCGCGCCTGTCGAACTGCCGCCTTCCGTGAAGGTGAGCCGTCAGTATCGCTGCAAGGACAATAGCCTGATCTTCGTCGACTTCCTGAGCGACGACAAGACGGCCAACCTGCGCACCGAGAAGACCGGCGCGCCCACGAAGCTGGTCGCAGCTGAGCCGGGCAAGCCCTTCACGTCCGAAGGCGGCTATTCGGTCGAAGGCAACGGCAAGCAGATCACTGCGACCCTGCCGGGCAAGAGCGGCATCAGCTGCAAGGCCTGATCAGGGCTTCCTTCGTTTCTTCACAGGCCGGGCGTTCTGCCCGGCCTTTTTATTTGCCGGGCTGACCCGCCAATTCCGGCTCGCCGACTTCTATCGGATCAGGGCCAAAGCGGTTCGCGCCTCGCGTCCCGCTCATGATGAAGAATATCAGCAGGATGATGCTGCCGATCAGCGGGAAGAAGACGATCAGCAGCCAGAAGCCGCTCCGGTCGGTGTCATGCAGGCGCCGCACCGCCACCGCCAGCCAGGGGATCAGCATGGCGAGGCCGAACAGGCCGGTAAGCGGGCCGCCGCGCGTCTGGTAGCCGGTATTAAAGGACCATGGTCCGCGCCGCACCCAATGCTCCGTCGTGCTGAGCCCAAGAAGCCCCTCTACGATGCTGATGGCGATGAAGCACAGGACCAGGAACAGGATGAACATCCAATATTCCTTCGGCCGCGAACGTCCGGAAAAACGGGCATAACGACGCAGCGGCAACAACATCCATTCCATTTTCCGTCCTCCCGGCCTTCATCCAACGCACATAAATAGCATGTTTTCCCCAGTTGGGCTGACCAAGGATTGTCTATCCGCCCCTCCCCGGCTAAAGGCGCGCACATGTCGACCGCAGCCACTCAGATCACCCCGGAAATCGTCGCCGAACATGGCCTTTCGCCGGAAGAATATGACCGCGTATTGAACGCTCTCGGCCGTGAGCCAAACCTCACGGAACTAGGCATTTTCTCGGTCATGTGGTCGGAGCATTGCTCCTACAAGTCGAGCCGCATCCACCTGAAGAAGCTGCCGACGGAAGGCCCGCAGGTCATTTGCGGCCCCGGTGAGAATGCGGGCGTCGTCGATATTGGCGATGGACAGGCGGCGATCTTCAAGATGGAGAGCCACAACCACCCGTCCTACATCGAACCCTATCAGGGCGCGGCGACGGGCGTGGGCGGCATCCTGCGCGACGTGTTCACCATGGGCGCGCGGCCGGTCGCCAACATGAACGCGCTGCGCTTTGGCCGTCCTGATCACCCGAAGATGAAGCACCTCATCAGCGGCGTGGTGCATGGCATTGGCGGCTATGGCAATTGCGTCGGCGTGCCGACCGTCGGCGGCGAGGTGAATTTCCATGCCGCCTATGACGGCAATATCCTGGTCAATGCGATGACCGTGGGCGTCGCGGAAACGGACAAGATTTTCTATTCGGCCGCCAGCGGCATCGGCAATCCGATCGTCTATGTGGGATCGAAGACCGGCCGTGATGGCATCCACGGCGCGACCATGGCGTCGGCGGATTTCGGCGACGACGCAGACGCAAAGCGCCCGACCGTGCAGGTCGGCGATCCCTTCACCGAAAAGCTGCTGATCGAAGCCTGCCTTGAACTGATGGCATCCGACGCGATCGTCGCGATCCAGGACATGGGCGCGGCTGGCCTCACCTCCTCATCGGTCGAGATGGCGTCGAAGGGCGGCGTCGGCATCCAGCTCAACATGGACGACGTGCCGCAGCGCGAAACCGGCATGACGGCTTATGAAATGATGCTGTCGGAAAGCCAGGAGCGCATGCTGATGGTGCTCCAACCGGGCAAGGAAGCGTTTGCCGAAGCGATTTTCCGCAAGTGGGAGCTGGACTTCGCCGTCATCGGCCATGTGACCGACACCGGCCGCATGGTGCTCGTCCACAAGGGCGAGACGGTGTGCGACATTCCACTCGCGCCGCTGGCCGACGACGCGCCGCTCTATGACCGTCCGTCGATGCCGAAGGACGAGTATAAGGCGTGGGCGAAGGTCGAGCCGCTGGGTGAAATCGCGGAGAGCGCCGACATTGGCGCTGATCTGGTCAAGCTGATGGGCTCGCCCGATATTGCGTCGCGCCGCTGGATCTGGGAACAATATGACCATATGGTCGGCGCCGACACGGTGCAGCGGCCCGGCGGTGATGCCGCAGTGGTTCGCGTTCATGGGTCGCAGAAGGGCATCGCGATCAGCACCGATTGTACGCCACGCTACTGCTACGCCGATCCTTATGAAGGCGGCAAGCAGGCCATTGCGGAATGCTATCGCAATATCAGCGCGGTCGGTGCGACGCCGCTCGCCGTCACCAACTGCCTGAACTTCGCCAATCCGCAGCGACCGGAAATCATGGCGCAGCTCACCGGCTGTCTCGACGGCATGGGCGATGCCTGCCGCGCGTTCGACTTCCCGATCGTGTCGGGCAATGTGTCGCTCTACAATGAATCGAAGGCAACAGGCGGCGGATCAGCGATCCTGCCTACGCCTGCTATCGGCGGCATCGGCCTGCTCAAGGACGTCGATATGATGGCGACGGTCGCTTTCAAGAATGAGGGCGATGCGATCTGGCTGATCGGCGGCGAAGGTACGCATCTTGGCCAATCCATCTGGCTGCGAGAAATCGCAGGCCGGGAGGCTGGCGACGCGCCCAAGGTCGATCTTGCCGCCGAGCGCGCCCATGCCGAAACGGTCCGCGCCCTGATCGCCGAAGGCAAGGTCAGCGCGGTACATGACATTTCGGACGGCGGCCTGCTCGTCGCTGTTGCTGAAATGGCGCTGGCGAGCGGGCTTGGAGCGCAGCTCAGCGTCGCACTGACAACCGCAGCGGCCTTTGGCGAGGATCAGGGTCGCTATGTCGTGACGGCAGCAGCGGGCGTGGACATTCCGGGCGCGGTGAAGATCGGCGCGGTCGGCGGAGACCACGTCGCAGGCGTTGCCCTTGCAGACCTGCGCTCAGCGCATGAGGGCTTCTTCCCTCAGTTGATGGACTCCGAGCTTTAAGGGCCAGTCGGGACGAGGTGGCGAGGTCAGGCTGGCCTCGTCACACGTCCGAACAGCAGTTGGTAGACATCTGCTCCGCCGTCAGCGTCGAAGCTTGCCATCACCTTCCGAAGGTCCCTGGGCGCAAGCGGCTTGCGTCCCTCGCTCGATACAACGGCACCGATGCCCTTGAGATGTGCGATCAGGCCGCGCGCGCCGTTGCAGTCAAGGGGGCAGTCCTCCTCGAAAGCGAAAGCGTCGTCATAGCGCGCGAGCATGGCAGACAGCGCGCCAATTGACGGATAGTCGGGGATGCCGGGCTTTAGTCCGCCCGCTTCATGTGCAGCTCGCCACCGCGCAAAGCTGCCTGCCCCCATTGTCGAGAAAATGAGACTGCCCCCCGGCTTCAGCAGGTTTACCAGCCGCGCAATCGCTTCTTCCAGATCATCGAACCATTGGAACGCCAAGCTGGAGAGGATGAGGTCGAACCACTCTCCCTCGAACGCGGGCGCTTCTCCATCCATCGCGAGGAAAGTGCCCGCGACGAAAGCGCCTGTCGCCGTGCGGGCGAGCATTTCGGGCGACAGGTCAGTGACGAACAACTCCGCCGCTGGCCAGCGCTGCTGAATGTCGCGGGTCAACAGGCCCGTTCCACAACCGATTTCAAGGATTCGATTGACCCCGGCGGGCTTCTGCCTTTGGGCAAGGTCAGCGACCAGCACCGCCGCCGCGCGTTGCGGGCCGGCATGATCCTCATAATGATCCGCCGCTGCGCCGAACGCCTCGCTTATCCGTTGCTTGCGGCCGCTGTTCATGGCTAGTCGCATGGCAGAGCAACGCCGCCTTTGCCAGCGTCTTTAAGGAACCTCGCCGCATGACCGCCCCTCAACCCCGGATAGCCGCCATGGACGTACTGCGCGGCTGCGCGGTGATGGGCATATTGTGGATGAACATCAGCGCCTTTGCCCTGCCGCAGACGGCCTATTTCAACCCTGCGGTAGCCGGGCCGCTTTCGACCGGCGACAAGCTGTTCTGGCTGACCAGTTTCCTGTTCTTCGACGGCAAGATGCGGGCGCTTTTCTCCATGCTCTTTGGCGCGTCGATGCTGCTGCTGATCGACCGTGAGGAAATGACGGGACGCAATGGCCAGCGCGGGCAAATCATTCGGGCGGTGTGGCTCTTCCTCTTTGGCCTCGCGCATTATCTGTTGCTTTGGGCCGGGGACATCCTGATGAACTATGCGCTGATCGGTCTGGTCGCGATGATGTTCATCCGCAACGAGCCGCTGTCGCTCGTCAAATGGGCTTTCCTCTTCTTCCTCGCTCATTTCCTGATTTGCACGGCGTTTGTCGTCAGCATCCACGGATGGGCAGATGCCGCCGCTGCTCCGGATGCAACCGCCAGCCTTCGGGAAAGCTTCACCCGCTATGTCGGGTCCCTGAGCAATCCCGGCGACCCCGCCATTCGCCAGGAGATCGCGACCTACCGCGGCGGCTTTTCAACCATCTTCGCGCATCATCTGCAGCTCTATCTGGGCAATTGGTGGTGGTCGCTATCCCTGAGTGCCTTCGATACGCTTGGCTTCATGCTGATGGGCATGGCGATGCTGAAAGGCGGCTTCGTGAGCGGCCGATGGCAGGCGGAGCAATATTGGCGGACGGCGCGGCACTGCTTCCTGATCGGATTGGTCCCGATGGCGGCGCTTGCAGCCTGGTTGATGCTGCGCGGCTTCCCTGCCCTGTCCTCGCTGGGCGCGTCGCTCGCATGGTCATTTCCTTTCCGGATTCCACTTGCGGTGGGCTGGGCTGCGTTGATCCTGTGGATATTCGTCCGGCATGGTGAGCGGCGCGTGGTCATGGCAGTGGCGCGCACGGGGCGCTTGGCGCTGAGTAATTATCTCGGCACCAGCTTCATCATGTGTGCGATCTTCTACGGCTGGGGATTGGGGCTATTTGGGTATTTGCGGCCTGCGGAGCTACCTCTGGTCGTAATTTGCGGATGGCTTTTCATGCTGGTTTGGTCGACGGCATGGCTCGCTCGATTCGACATCGGCCCGTTCGAATGGCTGTGGCGGAGCTTGGCACGCGGCAAAGCGCAAAAGATTCGCAACAGCATCTAATATTCTATTGCGACCCATTATCATCTGAGATATTCCCGAGTCAGGGAGAGCCTCATGGTCGTCTGTGTCTGCAATGCCATTCGCGAGAAGGATTTGAAGGAAGCCGTGCGCAGCGGCGCGGACACCCCTTGCAGCGCTTACGCTCGGCTGGGCCGCCGCCCCAAATGCGGCCAGTGCGTGCCCTTTGCCCGCACCTTGATCGCCGCCGAACGCGCTACCGCCTAAGCCGCATTGCAAATCATCCGCAGCAAAACCTCCCAATTCACCGAGAACTCGACGCAATAGCGCTCGAGAAAAATGGCTGTTTTCCTGGGGTTTCGGGTTAACAAAGCGACACCCTCGCCCTATAGTCGCGCCTTCATTTCCAACAGCCGGAGGACAGCGCCATGAAGGGTGACTCCAAGGTCATCGACTATTTGAACGAGGTCCTCAAGAATGAGCTGACCGCGATCAATCAATATTTCCTGCATTACCGCATGCTCGATCATTGGGGCATCGAGAAGCTCGCGAAATTCGAATATGAAGAATCGATCGACGAGATGAAACATGCGGACAAGGTCGCGGAGCGTATCCTGTTCCTTGATGGCCTACCCAATTTCCAGCTGCTCGGCCGCTTGAAAATCGGCGAAACCGTCGAAGAGGTGCTGAAGGCCGATCTGGAACTGGAATATGAAGCGCTTCCCGTTCTGAAGGACGCCATCGCCTATTGCGAGACCGTGCGCGACTATGTCAGCCGCGATCTCTTCCAATCGATCCTGGAGAGCGAGGAAGAGCATGTCGATACGCTGGAAACCCAGTTCGAAATGATCGAACGTATGGGCATTCAGAACTACATTCAGCTTCAGAGCAAGGCTGCGGAAGATTGATTCGTCGCGGGCGGGCGCCGCATGCCTGCCCGCCCCTTCACAGCAGCGAATCGAGCAAGCCGATCAGCGGCAGGTCTGCTGGCGGCATCTCCAATGCATACATTTGATTTGGCCTGACCCACGTCAATTCCGTCGCGTGCCGCGCTTCGGGCAAGCCTTCCCATTTCCGGCAGACATAGAGCAGAAGCAGCAAGTGCTTGTCGCCAAGCGCCTCGCTGGCGAAGGCAGCTGGGGCAAGGCAGCTTGCGTGCGTGCGGATGCCCAATTCTTCTTCGAGCTCGCGAATCAGCGCAGCTTCCGGCGTTTCTCCTGCCTCCACTTTACCCCCGGGAAACTCCCACAGCCCCGCCATGGCTTTGCCCGGCGGCCTTTGCTGAAGCAGCACGCGACCGTCAGCATCCACAAGTGCGGCAGCGACCACGAGCAGAGGAAAAGCCGATGTCATCTTCGTCCTATAAGAGAGGTTTGTTAACCCTGCTCTTTTAAAGCTATCGCGGGCGTGTCTGCAATATTCGGGAAATCACATGCGCGGACTGATCGGAAAGCTGTCAATCATGACGTTGCTGCGCTGCGATCGTGGTGCGACGGCTATCGAATATGGACTGATCCTTGCACTGATCGCCCTCGCCGTAGTTTCCTCCATGTCAAGTGTCGCAACGAAGACGATCAACATGTGGAACAACGTCGCCAGAGAAGTAGTCAATCATTAACCATCAATGCCACAAATGGTCGTTAAATCTTTATCAACTCTTCGAGGTTAGAAAATCCATAGCTGACCTAATTTCGAGCGGGGCGGCCGGGTTGTTGAACGGAATTTAGTCAAGGAGAATAGCAATGCAGTTCATCCGCAAGATGATGAAGAATGAAAAGGGTGCGACCGCCATCGAATACGGTCTGATCGCAGCTCTGATCGCCGTCGCCGCCATCACGGCGATGTCGACTGTTGGTACGAAGCTAACCAACACCTTCAATAACGTTTCGAACAAGCTCTAATTCTCTAGAGCTTCCGAAAAAATGGGGCGGCGAACACAGTTCTGCCGCCCCTTTTTCGTTCAGCCCTGAAAATCTAGCCCGTCACTACGATCTTCACCTTTTGGCCAAGCTTCAGCGTCGTGCGAGCGTCCAAGGCGTTGAGCACTAGGAAACGCTCTATCTGTTGATCGGCATAAGCCATGCGCCGACTGAGCGACTGCACGGTATCTCCGGCCTTCACAGTAACGACATCCACCCGGCGCGGCTTGATATCCGCCGCCTCTTGAGGGGTGAGTCGCGTCACTGACTGCACCAGCGGCGTGAACGGCCCAATCCCCTGACCCGCAGGTGCCAGCAGCAGGAAATGATAGGTGTTCCCACCGCCGAAATCATAGGCGAAGACGGTCGCGTCCACTTGGGTTGACTTGGCGCTGGCGCGAATGGTGCGCCAAGCAGCGGGGATGCCATTCACGGTGGTACGGCGCACCTCCCCTTCCGGCACGCGGCTATTGCTGCCACCTAGTTTCGCGAAAACCGAATCTACATAAGCGGCAAGACTGCCGGAGTAGGCGCCGCCTCCAAATTGCGCCTGTCCGCCAGAACCAGTGATGGAAACCGCGCTGGCACTATTTTCCATGCCGAAACCGGAGGGCGCGGTGAAGGCCAGCCGCAGGGTAGGATGGCGGAAACGGCTACCCTCGATCACGCCTTGCCGAGGATCGTCGCCATATAGAACGCCATCCAAGGCTTTCAGGAACGAGTCCTGATTGCGCACGCCCGTGGCACCTTTTCGCGCCGAGGCATTGCGAGCCGCGCGACCCACGCGAGAAGCGGGATCAGGGTGTGTGCTGGCCCATTCGGGAACCGACCGCGCGCTACCGGAGACGCGCGCATCCAGGCTGCTCTGAGCGCCAAGCGACGCCAGCATGGAAGACAGCGCTCGCGGATCATAGCCAGCGGACGCCAGGTAACGGATGCCAAGATCGTCGGCCTCATATTCCTGGGTGCGGGAGAATTTAAGCGTCAGCAATTGGCTGCCCGTACCAATGCCCTTCTGCAACAGGCCGGCGAAGGCCGAATCGCCAAGTAGTGCGCCGGTCAGCACTTGCAGCAATGTCCCGCCAATCGCGTTCCGCTGCGCCGCCTGCTGCCGCCGCTGGCCATGCTGGGCCGCGACGTGACCGATTTCATGGCTAAGCACGCCCGCCAGCTCAGCTTCGTCATTGGCCAATGCCATCAACTGCCGCGTCACATAAACATAGCCGCCGGGAATGGCGAAGGCGTTGTTGACCGGCGAATTCAGCAGAGTAACGGTAAAATCACCCTGCGCATTTGAGAGTCCCGATTGAACCGCGATGCGACGGCCCACTGTCTCGACATATTTCGCCTGGGGCCCGCTATAGGCGCCGCCAAATTCATTCAGAAGCTGCGGATGCTGCTTCGCGCCACTCGCCTTGTCCTGCGGACTGATTGACGTCACCGTCCGGATCGCGCGCTGCTGCCCAAGGACAGACGGTGCTGCGATGGCGGCAGCGATACCCATCGCGCCGCACGTCCATGCCAATGCCCTTTTCATGGCTTCTCCACATGCTGAACCTGTTACCGGGACGAAACGAGGTTCCCGGACGCATGTTCCTTCGCGAAGGGAGAGATCAAGCGCCTATGGCAAGGAATTTGTCGGCGCGGTCGGTGCGCAGCTCCTGCGGACCAAGCGCTGCAAGCGAATCCAACTCTTCGCCGATCGCCGCGCCCAGGCTGGCGATCGCCTGCACAGGTTCACGATGCGCGCCGCCGGTCGGCTCCGCGATGATGCGATCGATGACGCCAAGACCCTTGAGGTGCTGCGCTGTCACCTGCATCGCGGTAGCGGCGTCGCTCGCCTTGTCAGCGGTCCGCCACAGGATGGATGCGCAGCCCTCGGGCGAAATGACCGAATAGACCGCATGTTCGAACATCAACACCCGGTTGGCCGCAGCTAGCGCGACCGCGCCGCCCGAGCCGCCCTCACCCACCACAGCGGCAACCATGGGCACGCCCAGCGCAAGACATTGCTCGGTGGAACGGGCGATTGCCTCGGCTTGGCCGCGCTCTTCCGCCTGAACGCCGGGGAAAGCGCCCGACGTATCGACCAGCGTCACGACCGGCAGGCCGAACCGGTCAGCCAGCTGCATCAGGCGGATCGCTTTGCGATAGCCTTCAGGCTTTGCCATTCCAAAATTGTGGCGGACGCGGCTGGCGGTGTCGTCGCCCTTCTCATGGCCGATGACCATGACCCGGCGATCACCCAGCATCGCCAGGCCGCCAATAATCGCCTGATCGTCCGAAAACGCGCGGTCCCCGGCGAGCGGCATGAAATTGTCGAACATGCCCGCGACATAATCCTTGAAGTGCGGGCGGTCGGGGTGACGAGCCACCTGCGTCTTCTGCCACGGCGTCAGCTTGGCATAGGTGTCCACCAGCATCTTGGCGGCGCGCTGTTCCAGCTTCTCGATCTCGCCGCTGATGTCGATATCACCGGCACTCGCCGTCGCGCGCAATTCGATGACGCGCGCCTCAAGCTCGGCGATAGGCTTTTCAAATTCCAGAAAGCTAACCATGGCCGACGGCGTTAGGGGGCAGACGCTTCTTCGTCAACGAAACGATGGCGCATTGTCGCCAGCGGATGGCGGCTATTCACCAATTCGACCAGGCGACGGCTGTCGACATGCGTATAGATCTGCGTGGTCCCGATATCGGCATGGCCCAGCATCGACTGTAGCGCGCGCAGGTCTGCCCCCCCTTCCAGCAGATGCGTGGCGAAGGCATGGCGCAGGACGTGGGGGCTCACCCGCTGCGGCGCGATACCAGCGGCTGCGGCCAACTGCTTGACCAGCTGATAGAGACGGATGCGGCTAAGGTGACTTTTACCCGACGGAAAGAGCCAACCACTGTCCGCGGGCACATGCGGCAGCCAGGCGGAAACAGCAGCCCTCGCGCGGTCGGAGATTGGAACCAGCCGCTCGCGGGCGCCTTTTCCTTTCAGGATCAGGAATGGCCGATCCGGCGCCAGCGCACGGCGGGGCAAGGAGACCAGCTCGGTCGCCCGCAAACCCGACCCATAGAGCAGCTCGATCAATGCCGAGAGACGAAGGTCCAAGGGCGAAGCGTGCGCGACCACGAGCTTCTCCTCGATCAGGGCGAAGAGCGATTCGACCTCCTGTGCCGACAATATCTTGGGCAAGGGCCGCCGGGTAACGGGACGGGGCAAGGCGGCGGAGGGATTGTCGGCCCGTAGACCTTCTTCTTCCAGAAAGCTGTAAAAGGCTCGCAGCGCCGATGCCTTTCGCGCCACAGAGGACGCTGACAGGTCTGCCCAGGCGGCGGCCAGTCCTGCGACGGCATCCTTGCTGGCCGCGGAAAGGCCGCCCAAGATTTTCGCGGCGCCCTCCAGATCTGCGCGATAAGCAAGCAAGGTGTTGCGTGAGGCTCCCCGTTCCGCCGCCATCATCTCCAGAAAACGGCCGATCAGCGCCCCATCTTCTCCCATGGGCTCAGATCCGCGTCATCGCCTCCGCCGCGATCATCCGCGCTTCGGGATCGAGCCCGACCTGATGCAGAGCCGCGACGATATGATAGAGATGGGCAGGCGGCAGGCGATCCCAATCCGCCGTCTGCATGCCAACGGCGGCCAGCAGCGCCACGGTGGCCCTCTCTCCCCGTGCCGCTGCCTGATGGATCGCACGGGCCCAACGGCTATTTGCCGCGAGATTGAAGCCATTGTCCTGCGCCAGCGACGCACTGGTTCGCGAATCAAGCCGGGCCAAGCCAGCGAGCGCCGCGATCAGCATCCGGCCCTTTTCTGCGCCAGCGTCATCGGCGAAGGAGGAAACCCGCCCTTCGCTGATATCCACCACCACGCTCGGCGCGCCGACCGCGAGCAATGCCCAGAGGTCCCCAGCACCGTCGCCTTCCGCTTGCCGCGCAACAGCGCTCCATCGCGCGGCGCTGCGATCATAGCCCGCGGTGAGCATCGCGGCGACCAGGTTGGCCGCCTCCCGCGCGTCAATTGCGGCAACGGGCAGAGCAGCCGCCGCCTTTGCCGTCGCGATCAGGCCGACATAGTCTGGCTTGCCATTGTCACGCCAGAGCGTTCGCATGGCCTGGACGCGCTCTTCGGACGAGCCCCCACGATAGGCTGTGCGCAGCGCATCCACCTTGTCAGCGACTTCAGGGGTCGCGTCGCCATCAGCGGCCAACTGGCTGTAGAAGCTTACCAAAGCTTGGCTTGAAAATACCCCCAGTTGCGCTGCTGCTTCAGATCCCGGCAGGCGGCGCACTGCACTGAGCGCAGGCGCGCGCGCTTCCCATGCCCGCACATGCCGCCCGGCGTTGGCGTAGAGGGAATCTGGAATTTCGACGTTGAGCGCGGTTGCGAGGCCAAAGCGCCATGCGGTCAGCCCATCCACGCCATCCCATTCGATCTTCACCGAACGGCGCGCGTTAAAGCCGGTGCCGACGACCTTTTCTGCCAGCCGATAATCGACGCCACGCACGACGCCCCGGCGCTGAGCCTGATTAAGCGCGGCGCTCGCCGACCCCTGATCACCAGACAGCGCAGGGCAAATCGCCCGCGTCATGTCCCATCCCGGTTCCTTGCTGTAGCGCAGCGCGCCACTGGAAAGCGGACAAAGCCCCGCCGGGTCAGCTGTCGCCAGATAGGTCTGCATCGCAACGGCGTAGAGGCGCGGCGTGAATTTGTCGGAATCAACGCTCTGCACCAGCAATCGCGCGCTGTCCGCCTCCCCCATGCGCAGCAGCAGCCAAGCGCGTTCAGCGACCCAGTCCGCGCCGTTGATGTCGCGCGGCGTGTCGGTTGCCGAAAGCAGCGCGCGCCGCAGCAGAATGGACGCCCAGCGCGACGTGATCGGCGCGCGCGTTTCCTTCATCAATGTCGCGAGAAACTGGCCGGACTGCCCGCCAAAGGCATCCGGAGCGAGGCCAAGCCGTTCGGGCGTCATCGGCCCGATACGGTCCAGCGACCGCTGCGCTCCCGCAGGCAGGTCATATTTCTGCTTCTGCGCCGCCAGTTCTTCCTCGGACAGCTCGTCAACTGCTTGATCCGCGATAGCGTTGTCCGAAGGCGCAGCGTCACTGCCGGGCGGCAAAGGCTGGACCATCGGCACAGGGGCCGCTGGGGTAGTCGGACGCGCAGGTTGCGGCGCGGACGCTGGCGGCGGTGACGGCGCATCGCCAAAGCCCGGCGGCAGCAGCGATTCAGGCGTCTCCTGCGCAATCACCGGCAGCGCGAGAGCGAGCGCGAGCGTCCCCAGCGCCCATTTCGCATTCACCCGGCTTTGGCGCATGAACTTATTTGCCCAGCTTTTCGGCGGGGATCGTCTTTTCCACCCGCTGCTGCGGCTGTTCTCCGCCGCGCGACCAGAGCAGCGCGACCAGACCCACAAGCAGGACGATCAAAACAATGGGGATGATAGGCAGGCGCGTCCCGCGACGGCGTGAGCTGCTTTCAAAGGTGCTGAAGGAACGATTGCTTCTCATGGATCCTTGTGCGGCCTAGCCGTTTCATTGAGGAAAGTTGCGATTTGCCTCTGCGACGGGGGGATGTATAGCCCCCTCCGCAATGCAGCGAAACAGCAAATCCGTCCCCCCGCAGTCAAAGCGCGGTTCCATCGTCCTCATCGGGATGATGGGCGTCGGCAAATCGACGGTGGGGCGCCGGTTGGCGGCGCGGCTTGGCCTTGCCTTCGTGGATGCGGACGAAGAGATCGAAAAGGCCGCTGGCATGACGATTTCGGAAATGTTCGAACGCTATGGCGAAGGATATTTTCGCGATGGCGAACGGCGGGTGATCGCCCGGTTGCTGGACGACGAGCCAAAGGTGATCGCAACAGGCGGCGGCGCGTTCATGCAGGAAGAGACACGCGCGCTTATCCTCGATCAGGGGACTGCCATATGGCTCGACGCCGACATCGACACTTTGGTCGATCGAGTGTCGCGCCGCGAAGGACGTCCTCTCCTGAAGGGCAAGGATCCTCGCGTCGTGCTGACCGAACTGGCAGCGGTGCGCAATCCTGTCTACGCCCTCGCGCCCATTCATGTGAAGAGCATCGCCGCCCCGCACGAAGTGGCGGTCGAGCGCATCCTGGAGAAACTGGCCGCATGGCAATAGTTCGCGTCGCGCTGGATGCGCGCAGTTACGATATCGTGATCGAACAAGGCGCGCTGGACCGGGCGGCCGATCATCTTGCGCCCTACGCTCGCAGCGGTCGGCTCATCGTCGTGACGGACGTCAATGTCGCAAAGGCGCAGCTGCCCCGGCTCGAAACCAGCCTGCGCGGCGCCGGTATCGCCGTCGAACCCATCATCCTGCCAGCAGGCGAGCAGACGAAAAGCTGGCGACACCTTGAGCAATTGCTCGATCAATTGCTGGCCCTGGAAGTGGAACGCGGCGATCATGTCGTGGCGCTTGGCGGCGGGGTGATCGGTGATCTCGTCGGATTCGCTGCGTCCATCCTTAAGCGCGGCTGCCACTTTATCCAGGTGCCAACGACGCTGCTCGCCCAGGTGGATAGCTCCGTGGGCGGCAAAACCGCGATCAACGCGAGCGCGGGCAAGAACCTGATCGGCAGCTTCTATCAGCCCAGCCTTGTCCTTATCGACCCATCGACGCTCGACAGCCTGCCCGCGCGCGAGACCCGCGCGGGCTATGCCGAGGTCGTGAAATATGGGCTGATAGATGACCCGGATTTCTTCGCATGGTGTGAAGCCGAGGGTCAGAAGCTGCTGGCAGGCGACCGCGACGCACGCGAATTCGCAATCGAACGAAGCGTTCGAGCGAAGGCTGCTATCGTCGCGGATGACGAGCGGGAGACATCCGGTCGCCGCGCGCTGCTGAACCTTGGCCATACTTTCGGGCATGCGCTGGAGGCAGATACGGGCTTTTCCGATCTGCTGCTGCATGGCGAAGGCGTCGCGGCGGGCATGGCGCTCGCCTTCCGCTATTCCGCGAGGCTCGGGCTATGCCCGGCAGAGGATGCCGACCGGGTGACGGCGCATTTGAAGTCCGTCGGATTGCCGCACGATCTTGCCAGCGCACATGTGAAGGCCGATGGCGCTGCTTTGGTGGCGCATATGTTGCACGACAAGAAAATGGCGGCGGGGACGCTCCCCTTCCTGCTTGCGCGGGAAATTGGGAAGACGTTCCTGTCGAAGGATGTCGTGTTGGATGATGTGGCGGCGTTCCTCGATGAGGATCGCGCGCGCATTTGAGGTCGGCCTAGCCCGGAGTGCCACACCACTCCCCTCCCGCAAGCGGGAGGGGTCGGGGGTGGGCCTGCGCAACGTCGCCTTCCGCTAAAAGGCCAGAGCAGAAGCTCGCTCCGCTCGCGCCTACCCTTGAACAGAGTCACGTGCCTCTGTTCAACCCCTCCCGCCTGCGGGAAGGGAATATCTGCTAAAACGACGCACAACAAAAAGGGCGCCCATAAGGCGCCCTCTCCATTCCTTCCCAAAAGGAAGCGATTACTTCTTTAGCGTCAGGCCGCCAAAGCGCTTGTTGAAGCGAGCCACCTGGCCGCCGGTGTCCAGCTGGCGGTTGCCGCCCGTCCAGGCCGGATGAGACTTGGGATCGATGTCGAGCGCCAGCGTGTCGCCTTCCTTGCCCCAGGTCGAGCGGGTCTGGAAGGTGGTGCCATCGGTCATCTGGACGGTGATCAGGTGGTAATCGGGGTGCGTATTGGCCTTCATGGGTGTGCTCCGTCAATGGGCCGGTTTCCGACCGGCCATGGATGCGAATTCTTGCGAAGGCGCGCGGTTACATGGGATCGGCCGTAAAGGCAACCCCTGGCGGCCTCTAGAGCATCGTGCGCAAAAGGCAGTCCTGCGCCCGTCAGGGGGTTGGGAACCGACTTCAGCAAAACGATGCGACAACATATAACCGAGCGCGCGTCGTGCTCCGATTTAGCCCAGCGTACTCTAGTCTTCCGGCGCATCGGCGATCATGGCGACGAAGTTGGCCTCGGCGCACAGCTTGCCGTCCACCATCGCCTTGCCCACGAATTTGCACACGCGGCCCCGCATCTGGAGCATTTCGACATGCAGATCGAGCAGGCAGCCCGGCTCCACAGGATTGCGGAACTTCGCGCCGTCGATACTCATGAAATAAACAAGCTTGCCCGAGCCGCGCAGGCCAAGCGTCTCAACCGTCAGCACGCCCGCCGCCTGGGCCATCGCCTCAACGATCAACACGCCCGGCATGATTGGGCGGCCAGGGAAATGCCCCTGGAAGAATGATTCGTTCATCGAGACGGCCTTGACCGCGTGGATCTTCTCGTTGGGCACGAGATTGACCACGCGGTCAACGAGCAGCATCGGATAGCGGTGCGGCAGCGCCGCCATGATGCCACGAATATCGATGGCGTTCATGGCGGCCGGTGCCGCTTCAACTTCCCCCGTCATCGGCTGATATCAGCGCGAGGTCGGCTGCTGCGACGGGTTGGCGGGAGCTGCGGCGGCAGGCGTCGGAGCCTGACCACGCGCACCGCCCGGCTGCCAGCCTGCGGGCGGCGTGATGCCGGCGCTCGGCACCAGCGCATTAAGCTCAGTGACGACCTGCTGCGTGATATCCACGGTCGGCTGATAGGAAACAGTCGCGTCGGGCGCGAGGATCAGGTCCACCTTCGCCTTCGTCATGGCCGACTTGAGCGCGTCCGACAGCTTGGCCGAAATCTGCTCTTCGACATAGGCGTTCGCGAGCGCGATCGGCTGGCCCAGGCGCTGCAGTTCGGCCTGGCCGTTCTGCCCAGCCTTCTGATAGGCTTCGTACTGCGTCTGGATGGCAGGCGTCGGCTTGTTGCCCGCAGCCTTCATCGCCGCTTCGAGAGCCGTGCCCTTGGACTTGAGGTCAGCGTCGATCGCATTCTTGCGCGCAGTGAAGCTGTCAATCTGAGCCTTGTAGGTCGTCTGGATCTGCGAACGAGCCGTGGTGTAGGCCGAGCTGGTGGCGACCGCCCGCTGCAGGTCCGCAACGGCAATCCCGGTCTTCGACTGAGCTGCGGCAGGCACGCTGGTCAGCGCGATGGCAGTCATGGGCGCAAGAGCAAGCGCCGCGGCCTTGAGCATCTTATTCATTAGAATTGAGTCCCTACGTTGAAGCTGATGAGCTGAGTGTCGTCCCCTGGTTCCTTGAGCAGGGCCTTGGCGATGTCGATGCGGAACGGCCCGAACGGCGAGTTCCAGTTGACGCCAAAGCCCACGGAAACACGCGGCTTAAGCGTGTCGCCAAGATAAACTTCTTCAAATCCGGTGCCGTCGAGATAGTCCACGGTATAACCAGGCGCCGACACATTGGAGCAATTGCCCAAACCAGCCGCTCGCTCAGGCGCACGGCCGGGATTATTTGAACCCGTAACCGGCGTCAGCGAACAGAAGCCTGGGAAATTGGTAGGCACAGGGTCACGGAGTCCGGCGACCGCACCAGCATCCACAAAGATCGATGGGCGGAGGCCCATTTCGCGAGCGCCGGAGCCCAGCGGAATTTCCACCTCTGCACGGGCGAGGTAATAGATCTTGCCGCCAAGCGCGTCGTCACGTGTGTTGTTGTTGCCCGAATTGCGGATGAACGAACCCGGATTATCCGGATCTTCAATCAGGGAGTAACGCTTGATACGCGGCCCGATACCGCGAATATCAAAGCCGCGAATTTGCGGATTGCCCAAAAAGAAGCGGTCGGTCAGGCGAACCTTATCAACCAACGCTCCGGAAGCGTCGCGCCGCTCGCCTTCAAGCGAATGGATATATCCGCCTTCAGCCGAGAGTGAGAAGATGAACCCGCCTCCCAACGGCCAGAACTTCGACCCGTTGAAGCGTGTCCGGACATATTTGACGCTGCCGCCAAGCCCCGCGAAATCCTGGCTCAGCACGACATTATGCCCGCGCGTTGGACGGATGCGGTTGTCGCGGTTGTCGTAGATTAGCGAGTAGCCGAGCGAAGACGTCGTCCGCTTGCCAATGGCGTCGCAGAGATAACGGCCAGCAAGGATCGGGTCGCAAACGCCGTTGGTGTAATATGTGTCCTCATCGAGACTCACATCGTCCAGATTGAGGCTGTAGCGCAGCGCCAACGACATATATTCGGTAATCGGAACACCCGCACGGATCTGGAAACCGGTCGTGGTCTGCTTATAGGTTGTGTCGCGATCATTGTTGTTGAGATAGCGGAAGCTATTCAGGTCGCGACGATAGATATCGCCGCCCAGCGCGATATTCTTGTCCATGAAGTAAGGCTCGGTAAAGCCAACCTCGACCGACTTCGAATAGCTCGAATAATTGACGCTGGTGCGCAGTTCCTGGCCCTTGCCGCGGAAGTTGCGCTGCGTGATCGACGCCGCGACGATGAAGCGCTCCAGCGAGGAGAAGCCTGCCGACAGCGACAGCTCACCCGTCGATTTTTCCTGGACATTGGTTTCCAGCACGATGCGGTCGGGCGCGGAGCCCGGCTTCTGCTCGATATCCAGCTTTTCCTGGAAGAAGCCGAGCGAGTTGATGCGGTCCTTCGAACGCTTAACGAGGAAGCTGTTGAACGCGTCGCCTTCGGCCAGACGAAATTCGCGGCGAACCACCTTGTCCTGCGTCAGCGTGTTGCCGTTGATGTCCACCCGCTCGACATAGACACGCGGGGCGTTAGCGATGCGGAAGTTGATCCCCATCGTCAGGCTGTCCTTGTCGCGGTTGAAGTCCGGCTGGACGTCGGCAAAGGCATAGCCGAACAGACCGGCCGTCTCGCTCAGCGTGTCGACAGTATCCTCGACCTGCTTGGCATTATACCAGTCGCCCTTCTTCATCGGCAGCGTCTTGGTGAGCGACGTACCCGACAGGTCGCGAATGTCGGATTCGACCTTCACGTCGCCGAATTTGTAGCGCTTCCCTTCCTCGACCACATAGGTGATGATGAAGTCCTGCTTGTCGGGCGTCAGTTCCGCGACGGCCGAAATCACGCGGAAATCGGCATAGCCTTCGGTCAAGTAGAATTGGCGCAGCTTCTGCTGGTCATAGGCCAGGCGATCCGGATCATAGCTGGTGCCGGAGGAAAAGACGCGGAACCAGCGCGACTGCTTCGTCACCATCTGGCTGCGCAGTTCGCCGTCGCTGAACTTGTCGTTGCCGATGACGTTGATCTGGCGGACCTTCGACTTGGGCCCTTCCGAGATTTCAAAGACGATATCGACGCGGTTCTGGTCGAGCTGCACCATCTTGGGCTCGACCGTAGCGGCGAAGCGGCCCTGACGACGATAGAGTTCGATGATGCGGGCAACGTCGGCGCGAACCTTCGACCGGGTGTAGATCTGGCGCGGGGCGAGCTTGATCTCCGGACGGATCTTGTCTTCCTTCAGCCGCTTGTTGCCTTCCAGCACGATGCGGTTGATGACCGGATTTTCCTTCACCTCGACGGTCAGCGCGCCATTGTCGTTACGGATCTGGACATCGGCGAACAGTTCGGTCTCGTAAAGATCGCGCAGCGCCTGATCGAGCGATTCCTGGGTGAAGGGCTGGCCGATACGCAGCTTGGTGTAGGACAGCACTGTGTCGGGCTCGAGCCGCTGCTGGCCCACGACGCTGATGCTGCGGACCGTTCCGGCTGCGGGTGCGACGGCCGGGACAGGAGCGGCAGGCTGTGGTGCGTCCTGCGCCAGCACGGGAACCGCGGACAGGCCGCCGATCATCGTCGTTGCCAGAAGGGCCGCGACAACCGGGCGCTGTCTCTTGCTGCTCATCATCGCTGTCACCCGCTCTACCCTTTTACAAAAAAGCATATGTTCGTTCACGCCGGGAAACACGGCGCTAAATCGCGCCTCCCTGCCCGATACGGCTTAGCCGATCAAGCCGGACAGACGTTCCCAGAGCCCGAAAGAAGATAAATCGTTGAAAGTCACCAGCATCATCATGGCCAAAAGGACTGCCAGACCCGATCGATACGCCCATTCCTGCACCCGCTGGCTGACCGGTCGACGCTGTATCGCCTCCACCCCGTAGAACAGCAGATGGCCACCATCCAGCATCGGGATTGGCAATAGGTTGATGAACCCCAAGTTAATCGAGATGAGGGCCATGAAGAATACGAAGCTCTCCGGTCCAAGGGTCGCCGCCTGACCCGAAACCTCGGCGATCTTGAGCGGCCCGCCCAGCTCCTTCACCGAACGGCCACCGCCCAAAATTTGCCCCAGGGTCTCGACCATCGTGCGGATGATCTGCCCGGTCTGCTTGAACGCCACCGCAGGCGCGCGCCAGAACGGGACAGGTTCAATTATCGGCTGCGCAGGCGCAATGCCAAGGCGCCCGACCTTGAACTTGTTGCCAAAGCCGTCCTGCTCCTGAACAGCGCCGACACGGCCCGGTTTCTCGATCGTCTTGCCGGACCGTTTGATGACGATCGTCACCGGTTCGCCTGGACGGATCTGCGCGTAAAGACGAAGGTCGTCGAAGGTCGTCATCTCCCGACCGTTGAGCGAGACGATGCGATCGCCCGGCAGTATCCCTGCCGCAGCTGCCGCGCTGCCAACCTGCACCTTCCCCGCGACGGCGGGTGTCCGGCTCTCGCCATATACGAATGCGAATGTGGACAGGATGAGGATGGCGAAGAGGAAGTTGACGAAGGGCCCCGCCGCCACGATCGCCGCCTTCTGCCACAATGGCCTAGCCGGGAAGCTTTCAGCGCGTTCGCTCGCGGGAAGCTGAAGCCATGCCGGGTCCGTCTGGCTGGCGGCGTTCATGTCGCCCTTGAAGCGGACATAGCCGCCCAGCGGAAATGCGCCGATGCGCCACCGCGTACCGCGCTTGTCCACCCATGCCGCCAATTCCGGGCCGAAGCCGATCGAAAAGGCCTCTGCCTTAACGCCGAACCAGCGGCCGACGAGATAGTGGCCGAGTTCGTGCACGAACACCAACGGCCCGATGACCGCTACAAAGGCGAGGACCGTCAGCAGGAACCCGGGATTTTGGATCAAGCAGTCAATCTTTCCATCACTTGGCCCGCCATGCGTCGCGCCTGTGCATCCGCTTCGAGCACATCGTCGATCCCGCTTGGCACTGGCGCGCTATAGCGGTTCAGAACGTCCTCCACAATCATGGCGATATCAAGGAAGCCGATGGCCTTATCAAGAAAGGCCGCCACTGCCACTTCATTGGCGGCGTTCAGGATCGCGGGTGCGAGGCCGCCCTGCTCCGCCGCGTGACGGGCAAGGCGGAGGGCGGGGAAGCGGACGTCGTCGGGCGCTTCGAAATCAAGCCGTCCGGCTTCCGCGAGGTTGAGCGGCTTGCAAGGAGTCTCCATCCGGTTGGGCCACGCCAGCGCGCTCGCGATGGGGATGCGCATGTCCGGCGATCCAAGCTGCGCCAGGGTCGAGCGATCGCGATATTCAACCATCGAATGAATGATCGATTGGGGATGGACCAATATCTCGATCCGATCCAGCCCTATCGGGAACAAGTGCGCCGCCTCGATCAGTTCCAGGCCCTTGTTCATCATCGTGGCGCTATCGACACTGATCTTTGCGCCCATCGACCAGTTGGGATGAGCAACCGCCTGCGCTGGCGTGATCTCGCGCATCTCGTCCCGGCTGCGGGTACGAAACGGACCTCCGCTGGCGGTCAGGATGATCCTTGCCACGTCGTCCAAGCGGCTACCGGCAAGGCATTGGAAAATCGCATTATGTTCGCTGTCGACCGGGAGCAGCGTGGCGCCTGAATGAGCCGCTGCTTCCATCATCAGGGCGCCTGCCGAAACGAGCGACTCCTTGTTGGCGAGCGCTACCGTGCCGCCCGCTTTCAGCGCCGCCATTGTGGGGCGCAGGCCCGCGCAGCCGACGATCGCCGCCATGGTCCAGTCGGCACCTGCTTCCGCGGCTTCGACCAGAGCAGCTTCGCCCGCAGCCGCTTCGACGCCAGAACCCGCCAACGCGGCTTTCAGCGAGTCATAGCGGGCGGGATCGCCGATCACCGCGATCTGCGCATTACATTCGCGCGCCACCTTGGCGAGGCCATCGACATCGCTATGCGCGGTTAGGGCAATGACCTCAAAGGCATCGCGGTCACGCCGGATGAGGTCGAGCGTGGACATGCCGACAGAGCCCGTCGCGCCGAAGATGGAAACTTTGCGCGTCATGGGAACACCAGAAAAAGATAAAGGAGAGAGGCGATCGGCGCGGCGGCGACAACGCCGTCCAGCCGATCCATCACGCCGCCATGGCCGGGCAGCAGGCTCCCACTGTCCTTGACCCCCGCCCGACGCTTCATCGCGCTTTCGAGAAGGTCGCCAAGCTGCGCCGCCACCGCCAGCAGCCCGCTGGCAGCGGCAAGCTGGATCGGCAATCCGGCGAAGCGGTGGAGGACAAAACCAAGGACCAGGGCGGCCAACACGCCACCGCCCAGCCCTGCCCAGGTCTTGGACGGGCTGACCCGTGGCGCGAGCTTGGGCCCGCCGATCGCCCGGCCCGCGAAATAGGCGCCGATGTCCGTCGCCCACACCAGCGACAATGCCCAGAATGCAAGCAGCAGGCCCCCCGGCTGCTGTTCACGCAGGAAAATCAACGCCGCCACCGGCACGAAAACATAGGGCACGCCCACCGCCAGCCTGCCCGATCGCGTGACGAGGATCACGAAGAAGAAGGCCGCGACCGCAAGGGTGAATGCCGTCCACGAAAGCCCCGCCGCCAATGGGCAGAGCAGCGCCAACGGCACGGACACCGCAAACATCGAAAGCCGCCGATGCTCAGGTGAAACGCGCGCCAGGTCTGCCCACTCCCCCTGCATCAGCACGCCAGCGACGACCAGCAGCAGCCAGAAGAAGAAACCCCCGAAATAGAGGGCGGCAGACGCCAGCACGATCAGAAGCAGGCCAACGACCGCCCGGATGCGAAGCTCATTGGACATTGATCAAAGCCCGCCGAAACGGCGGTCCCTCAAGCGGAAGGCATCCAGCGCCTCGGCAAGCGCGCGCCCATCGAAATCGGGCCACAGCTTGTCGGTGAAGTAAAGCTCCGCATAGGCAGCCTGCCACAGCATGAAATTACTCAGCCGCTGCTCTCCGGACGTGCGGATCAACAGGTCCAGCGGCGGCAGGTCCGCCGTGTCCAACCCGGCCTCGACATCGGCCAATGTGATGGCGGCCGGATCAACCTCCCCGGCCCGCACGCGAAGGGCAATATTCTGTGCCGCCCGCACCAGTTCGTCCTGCGCGCCATAGTTGAGCGCGATCGCAATGATCGGGCCGCTATTTCCCGCCGTGCGAGCAACCGCGGCGTCGATCATCTCGACCAATGAGGGGTCAAGCGCACGATAATTGCCGATGACCCGCAAGCGCACGCCATTGGCATGAAATTCATCGAGGTCGGATTCGATGAAGCGCCGCAGCAGCCCCATGAGGTCCGCAACCTCGCCCGCCGGACGCTTCCAGTTTTCCGACGAAAAAGCGTAGAGCGTCAGGCATTCCAGCCCCAGGTCTCGCGCGGCCCTCGCCACCTTGCGCACGGCGTCCACCCCGGCCCGATGCCCGGCAATGCGCGGCAGGAACCGCTTCTTGGCCCAGCGGCCATTGCCGTCCATGATGATGGCGACATGCCGCGCACCATGGCCGGACGCACCGTCATGAGCGAAATCGGATTTGGCTTGGGTCGCCATCAGAAGTTTCGGAGCCTGGTGGACACGGGCGAAGGACCCCGGCTCAGTGGCCGAGAATTTCCTTCTCCTTGGCCGCCGCCGCCGCATCGATGTCGGCGATGGTGCTGTCGGTCAGCTTCTGCACCTCGGTCTCCAGGCGCTTGCGCTCGTCCTCGCTGATCTCGCCCTTCTTCTCGTCGGTCTTCAAGCTGTCCATGCCATCGCGGCGGACGTTGCGGGCGGCTACGCGAGCGCCTTCGGCATATTTGCTGGCGAGCTTGGCCAGCTCCTTGCGCCGTTCCTCCGTCAGGTCGGGGATCGGCAGGCGCAGCGTCTGGCCGTCAACGATCGGGTTGAGGCCAAGGCCCGCCGAGCGGATCGCCTTATCGCAGGGTCCGACATTGCTCTTGTCCCACACCTGCACCGACAGCATGCGCGGCTCGGGAGCAGAGACGGTCGCGACCTGGTTCAGCGGCATATGTGCGCCATAGACCTCGACCGTCACCGGATCGAGCAACTGGATATTGGCCCGGCCGGTGCGCAGGCCCGCCAGATCACCCTTCAGCGATTCGACAGCGCCGTGCATGCGGCGTTCGAGGTCGGCCTTGTCATATTGAGCCATGGTCTTTCAGCGCTCCTGATTTTGCACGATCGTCGCAACCCCGTCACCGGCCAGCACCTTTGCAAGATTGCCGGTTTCGCGGATGTTGAAAACGACGATGGGGATATTGTTTTCGCGGCACAGGGCAATGGCGCTCGCATCCATCACCTTGAGATTGTCGTTCAGCACCTTGTCGAAGCTGATCTGATCATAGCGCGCCGCGTCCGGAACCTTCTTGGGGTCCGCATTATAAATGCCATCGACGCTGGTGCCCTTGAACAGCGCGTCGCAGTTCATCTCGGCCGCCCGCAGCGCCGCCGTGGTATCCGTGGTGAAGAAGGGGCTGCCCGTACCCGCCGCGAAGATGACGATCCGGCCCTTTTCCATGTGCCGCACGGCCTTGCGCCGGATATAAGGCTCGCACACCGACGCCATCGGGATCGCCGACTGCACGCGCGTGTCATAGCCGATCTTTTCCAGCGCGTTCTGCACCGCCAATGCGTTCATCACGGTCGCGAGCATGCCCATATAATCGGCGCTGGTGCGGTCGAAGCCCTTGGCCGCGCCTGCCAGGCCCCGGAAGATATTACCCCCGCCGACCACGACGCAAATTTCAAAGCCTGCGTCCTTGGCCGCCGCGATTTCCGTCGCAACGCGGTTCACCGTCTCCGGCTCGATGCCGAACTGCCCCTGCCCCATCAGCACTTCGCCCGAGAGTTTCAGCAATATGCGCTTGAACGGCGGACGAGTCATGCGGGGCAAAATTCCATTTATTCGAGCAGACACAGGAATGGCGCGCACCTTAGGCAGCGCGCGCCATTCTGTGAAGTCCTTAGCGTGTTCGAGCCGCTTGTCGAGAAGCGTTGCTTCCCACGCGCCGCCCGAACTGAACGCTCTATCAGGTCAGGCCGGGATCAGACGCCCGCAGCCGCAGCAACTTCAGCCGCGAAGTCGCTCGTTTCCTTCTCGATGCCCTCACCGAGCTGGAAGCGGACATAATTCTTCAGCGTGATCGACTTGCCTGCGTCCTTCGCTGCCTTGGCAACGACGTCGGCGATCGGCGTCTTGTTGTCCATCACGAACAGCTGGCTGAGCAGCGCATTCTCCTTGGCGTACTTCGCGACCGAACCGTCAACCATCTTGGCGACGATCTCGGCAGGCTTGCCCGATTCGGCAGCCTTCTCAGCGGCAATCGCGCGCTCACGCTCCAGCAGGGCCGGATCGATGTCGGCAGCCGACAGGGCCAGCGGGAAGGCGGCGGCGATATGCATCGCGATCTGCTTGCCCAGCGGCTCCAGAACGTCGGCAGGCGCATCACCTTCCAGCGCGACCAGCACGCCGATCTTGCCAAGGCCAGGAGCAGCTGCGTTGTGAACGTAGGGCACGACGACGCCCTGGCTCACTTCCAGCTGACCGACGCGGCGCAGCGTCTGGTTCTCACCGATGGTGGCGATGTTCGACACCAGCTTTTCGGAAATCGTGCCACCGGCCGGGTGAGCCTGCGACGAGAGCGTCTCGGCATCGGTCGCGCCGCTCTGCAGAGCAACTTGGGCCACGGTGCGGACGAAATCCTGGAACTGGTCGTTCTTGGCGACGAAGTCGGTTTCGCTGTTCACTTCGACGGCAACGCCCTTGGTGCCAGCGACGGCAACGCCGACCAGACCTTCAGCGGCGGTGCGGCTCGACTTCTTCTGCGCAGCGGCAAGACCCTTGGCGCGCAGCCAGTCGACGGCGGCTTCCATGTCGCCATTGGCTTCGGCGAGCGCCTTCTTGCAGTCCATCATGCCCGCGCCCGAACGGTCGCGCAGTTCCTTGACGGCGGCGGCGGTAATCTCGGCCATGTTTCGGCTCCTAAAAGTTTAATGGTTCAAATATGGACTAGGGCGCGGTCCGGTGGAGCGCGCCCTAGCCTGTCAATCTTGCAGTTCAAAGACCGCGGGATCAGGCCTGGACGGCGACCTCTTCGGCTTCCGGCTCGTCCAGCGCGCCGATGTCAACGCCCGAAGCCTGCTGCGCACCACGGTTGCCCTTGGTGGCGGCGGCGGCGATGGCGTCACAATAGAGGCGGATCGCGCGGCTGGCGTCGTCATTCGCCGGAACCGGGAAAGCGATGCCGTCGGGCGAGACGTTCGAATCGAGGATCGCGACCACCGGGATGCCGAGCGTGTTGGCTTCCTTGATCGCCAGTTCTTCCTTGTTGGCGTCGATCACGAACATGACATCGGGGATGCCGTTCATGTCGCGGATGCCGCCCAGCGACAGTTCGAGCTTCTCGCGCTCGCGGGTCATCTGAAGGACTTCCTTCTTGGTGAAGCCGTGGGTGTCGCCCGACAGCTTCTCTTCAAGGGTCTTCAGACGCTTGATCGAACCCGAAATCGTCTTCCAGTTGGTGAGCATGCCGCCCAGCCAGCGGTGGTTGACGAAGTGCTGGCCCGACTTGCGGGCAGCTTCAGCTATAGGGTCCTGCGCCTGGCGCTTGGTGCCGACGAACAGCACCTTGCCGCCAGCAGCGACAGTCGCCGACACGAAGTCGAGCGCGCGGCCGAACAGCGGCACGGTCTGCGACAGGTCGAGGATGTGGATGCCGTTGCGCTCGCCGAAAATGTACGGCTTCATGCGCGGGTTCCAACGGTGGGTCTGGTGTCCGAAGTGGGCGCCAGCCTCGATCAATTGGTGCATGGTGACGACAGGTGCCGCCATAATCTTATCTCCTTCCGGTTTGACCTCTAGGAATCAGGAACTGGCAGCATCACGCCATCAGCACCGGATATGTGCGATTCCCATGTGGAATGGCGCGGCCCTTAACGGGTGGCGAGCAGCAACGCAAGACTTGACGGGCGCTCGAAACTAGAACATATAGTGAACATGGGAACCAAACGAAGCCTTGGCCGGTTTGCTCCTTCAATCAGAACCCATGGTTCTTAGGACAGGAAGAGTGAGCGGTCTCATGTTCACCATTGTTGCAGCTACGGTATTTTTCGCGGCGTTCCTTCTGGCCGCAGGCGTCATCGTCGGCATGTTCGCGCTCTATCATCAAAAGATGGCGGCCGCCTTGCTGTTCGAACCCATTCCTCAAGCGCCGCCGGTCTATCATCTGCGGATCAGCCGCCGCCGGGTGAACCCTGACCGTTCACTGGCACCGGTGGGACGGCCCGGCGCTTTCGCCGCCTGAGCTAAATCAGGACGCGGCGGCGACTTGCTGCCGCCGGACGCGGGCATAGGACATCATGCCGAACGGGATCGTCGCCAGGTAAATCGCGCAGAGCACCAGCAGCGTCAGCCACGGGTCAGTGAGCAGCAGCGCGGCGAGCAACCCGGCGACCGCGATCGCCTCCAGCCTGATCCGCTTGCGCAGACGTAACGCAGACCAGCTGTAGGTCGCGATGCTGGAAATCATCAGGAAGGCTGTAAAGGCGGTCCAGGGCGCCACCACATACCAGGCCCGGAACGTTTCTTCGCCTGTCACCAGCCACAGATAGAGCGGCACGAACGCCAGCCCTGCTCCGGCAGGCGCAGGCACGCCGGTCAGGAACCCGGCCGATTTATGCGGCTGTATGTCCGCGTCGATATTGGCGTTGAAGCGTGCAAGCCGCAGCGCACAGGACAGCGCGTGCGCCAGCGCGAAGATCCAGCCGAATTTCGGCATGGCATGCAGCGACCAGAGATAAAGAATCAAGGCTGGCGCGACGCCGAAGGCGATGGAGTCCGAAAGCGAATCCAGCTCCGCCCCGAATCGGCTCTCACCGCGCAACAGCCGGGCGATGCGTCCGTCGAGGCCGTCCAGCACTCCTGCGATCAGGATGGAGAGGACCGCGCGCTCCCACTCTCCGGAGATGCCGTAGCGGACGCCGGTCAGGCCGAAGCATAGCGCCATCGCGGTGACAGCGTTGGGCGCGACCATCCGCAGCGTGATGCCCCGGCGAAGCCCACGGGGGATAGCGCGCCGCTGCCTCATTGCTGGATACCCGAAATGACCCGCATGTCGCCAATCTGGCCGAGGATGGTCTCGCCTGCAACGGTCCTCTGCCCCAGCACCACGCGCGGCGCGGTGCCCGCGGGCAGATAGACGTCTACACGGCTGCCAAAGCGGATGAGCCCGATCCGCTGCCCCGCCGCGATCATGTCGCCGGGCTTCACGAACGGCACGATCCGCCGTGCGACCAGACCCGCAATCTGGGTAAAGCCGACGCGCAAGCCGTCATGCCGCTCCACCAATATATGCTGCCGCTCATTATCCTCGCTCGCCTTGTCGAGGTCGGCGTTCAGGAACTTGCCCGAGATATAGACAACCGACTTCACCGTGCCGCCGATCGGCGTGCGATTGATATGGACGTCGAACACGCTCATGAAGATCGACACGCGGATCATCGGCTGATCGCCGAGACCATCCACTCCGGCCATCTCACGCGGTGGCGGGACGCGCTGGATCAGCGTCACCAGGCCGTCTGCGGGGGCGACGATCGCCCGTTCATCCTGCGGCACGGCGCGCACCGGATCGCGAAAGAAGGCGAACACCCAGATCGTCACCATCACCATCAGCCAGCCGGGTATCGTCCAGCCGACCAGGAACAGCACTGCCGTAATTGCAGCGGCGATAAGGCCGAATTTCATTCCCTCCGGATGCACCGAAGGGAAGCGCCACTTCACATTGCCGCCCAAGGCGACGGTGATTTCGTCATTTTCCATGGCACCTGTCTTTAGGCACAGTCACTTGCAGTGACAACGCCCGATGCTGCGCCAACGCACCGCAAGGTCAGATGCCCGGCCACCGCCATTGCGCAGTTGAACATTGCCGCCGCTTTGCCTAGGGCGTGTCGCAATTCCATCCAAATGAAGAAGGCGAAGAGGCGCATGGCGAAGATCAAGGTCAAAAACCCTGTCGTGGAGATCGACGGCGACGAAATGACGCGGATCATCTGGCAGTGGATCCGTGAGCGCCTCATCCTCCCCTATCTCGACGTTGATCTGAAATATTATGACCTCTCGGTCGAGAACCGCGACGCGACCGAAGACCAGGTCACCATCGACTGCGCCAATGCGATCAAGCAATATGGCGTCGGCGTGAAGTGCGCCACCATCACCCCGGACGAAGCGCGCGTCGAGGAATTCAGCCTCAAGAAGATGTGGAAGTCCCCCAACGGCACCATCCGCAACATCCTGGGCGGCGTCGTCTTCCGCGAGCCGATCGTGATCCAGAACGTGCCCCGCCTGGTTCCCGGCTGGACCGACCCGATCGTCATCGGCCGTCACGCCTTCGGTGACCAGTATCGCGCCACTGACTTCTTGGTTCCCGGCGCTGGCCGCCTGACGATGAAGTTCGTCGGCGAAGACGGCACCGAGTTCGAGCATGAAGTGTTCAATTTCCCCAGCGCGGGCGTCGCGATGGGCATGTACAATCTCGACGAATCCATCCGCGATTTCGCCAAGGCCAGCTTCAACTACGGCCTGAACCGTGGCTGGCCGGTCTACCTGTCGACGAAAAACACGATCCTCAAGGCCTATGATGGCCGCTTCAAGGACCTGTTCCAGGAAGTGTTCGATGCTGAATTCGCCGACAAGTTCAAGGCGGCTGGCATCGTCTACGAACACCGCCTGATCGACGACATGGTCGCGTCCGCCCTCAAGTGGAACGGCAATTTCGTCTGGGCATGCAAGAACTACGACGGCGACGTGCAGTCCGACACCGTGGCGCAGGGCTTCGGCTCGCTTGGCCTCATGACCTCCGTCCTGCTGTCGCCCGACGGCAAGACCGTCGAAGCCGAAGCGGCGCACGGCACCGTCACCCGCCACTACCGCCAGCACCAGCAGGGCAAGCAGACGTCGACCAACCCGATCGCGTCGATCTTTGCCTGGACGCAGGGCCTCGCTTATCGCGGCAAGTTCGACGATACTCCGGATGTCACCAAGTTCGCCGAGACGCTGGAAAAGGTCTGCATCGAAACCGTCGAAGGCGGCGCGATGACCAAGGATCTCGCCCTGCTGATTGGTCCGGATCAGGCATGGATGACCACAGAGCAGTTCTTCGAGGCGATCCGCGCGAACCTCGAAACCGCCATGGGCCAATGGAACTGATTTCTCGGAACTGATCCAGCCTTCTAGGCATTCAGTACGGAAACGGAATAAGGCGGTGTCGTCCAACGGCGCCGCCTTTTCCATGGCGGGAGATCGGCGATGACGACAGCAACACGCAAACGGCTGGAGGTCCGCACCGCGGTGCCATCCGATGTGCGCGGCATTCAGCGGCTGATCGCGCGCGTCTATCCTGGCATGCCCAACTATTCGCTCGCCACCATTCGCGGCCAGATCAACAATTTCCCAGATGGCTGTTTCGTCGCCCTCTACGACAACAAGGTCGTCGGCTATTGCGCCACCATGCGGGTCAGCCGATCGATGGCCTTCTCCTTCCATGATTGGGAAGAAATCACCGCCAACGGCTTCGGCACACGGCATAGCGCGGCCGGTGAATGGCTCTACGGCTATGAAATGGCGGTCGATCCCAAGTTGCGCGGCCTGCGTATCGGCCAGCGCCTCTATGACGAGCGCAAGGAACTGGCCGAGCAACTCGACCTCCATGGCATCGTCATCGCTGGCCGGATGCCCGGATACGCCCGCGCCAAGCGCCGGGTCGATGGTCCCACCGATTATCTCGACAAGGTCGTGCAGGGCAGATTGCGCGATCAGGTGATCAGCTTCCAGCTCAAGAACCAGTTCGAGCCGCTCGGCGTCCTTGAAAACTACCTACCCGAGGACAAGCAGTCCGACGGACACGCCGCCCATCTCGTCTGGCGCAATCCCTATGTCGATCCCGACGAAGCACCGGAAATGCGGGTCCCGCGTGGCGTCGAAAGCGTCCGCCTCGCCACCTGCCAGCTTCAGGCGCGAGCCGTCGCCGGCTTCGACGAATTTATCCGCAACATCGAATATTTCGTTGATGTTGCAGCAGATTATCGTTCCGACTTCATCATCTTCCCGGAACTGTTCACCCTGCCGCTCCTGTCCTTCGAGACGAAGAAGCTCTCCCCGCTTGAAGCAATCGACAAGCTCACCGCCTACACGCCGCGCCTGACCAAGGAACTGACGCGGATGGCGCTCGAATATAATATCAACATCATCGGCGGCTCCCACCCGACCCGCGCGGACGATGGCGACATCCAGAATATCGCTTATGTCGCCCTGCGCGACGGATCGGTGCATACCCAAGAAAAGATCCACCCAACGCCCAACGAAGCTTTCTGGTGGAACATCAAGGGCGGCGATTCGCTGGACGTGATCCAGACCGACTGTGGCCCGATCGGCGTCCTTATCTGCTACGACAGCGAATTCCCCGAACTTGCGCGACGGCTGGTGGATCAGGGCGCGCGCATCATCTTCGTCCCCTTCTGCACCGACTCGCGCCTTGGTTATATGCGCGTCCGCTATTGCGCGCAGGCACGGGCGATCGAGAACCAATGCTATGTCGTCATGTCCGGCAATGTCGGCAATCTGCCAAACGTCGACAATATGGACATCCAATATGCCCAGAGCGCCATCCTGACGCCGTGCGACCTGCCGTTTGCCCGCGATGGCATCGCTGCGGAATCGACCGAGAATGTCGAAACGCTGACCATGGCCGACGTCAACCTCGCCGATCTTAGCTGGGCACGCGCGGAGGGCACGGTACGCAACCTGCGCGACCGGCGGTTCGACCTCTACCATATCGATTGGGACAGCAGCCCGGACCATGCCCATGCGCCCAGCGGCGGCCCGGTGCCAGCGGGTGGCCACAATGCACCTGGGGGCGGGTAAGAGTTCCTTGAACGATCACTTTGCTCCCAGGATGATGGTAGCATTGACGGTCGCGGCATCGGGAAGCGGGCTGTCTTTGGCCTGAAGGACGCGGTGCAGCGTGGGCGTGATCCCGAAGGCTCGCTTCGAACAATATCCGGGGAGCACCACCACGTCCGTGCTGTTGATCGGCAGCGGGATCCAGGCGCCATCGACAAAAATCTCGGTTCGAAGATTGCAGCGCGAACCGCTCAGCGCCGAAAAATAGCGGGAGTCACAATGCGCCTTTGACAAGATCTCGAAACCTTCGGGGATTGCGGAAAGCTTGTCGAAGCGTCCCGCCAGATGATTGAGGCCCCTGACGCCGGGGCGCAGCGGGGCGATCTTGGAAAGCAAAGCCAAGGCGTCGCAGACACCGCGGCGACCCAATGGCCCCTTCATTTCCTCTCTTCGGCGATCCAGTTCATAACCGATGCGCGCCCAAGAGCCCAGGGAGTTGCGCGTCATCGCTGAAAGCAACTTCTGGCCGTCCGTACTGTCATGGTAACGCAGGAATTGGACCACTGCCCGCATGCCAACAGGAAGTTCATCCATTTCAGGCGGAGCGAGCGCACGCATGATCTTTTGAGAAAAGTGCCAGCATCGTTCCCGCATCTGCTGATCCATTTTCCACTCGCCATGCGGCGTTCGAAAGGCGGGTGGCGTGGCTATTAGCGTTTCGCCTTCCGACTGGATCTCCATCTTGCGCGCGATGTAGGAATGTCGGCCGGGTTTGAAGAAATAGACATCCCCCAACGCTTCCGTCAGTTGCTCATGCGGAACCAGATTCTGTGCGAGGTCATAGAGAGGCGCATGCCAAGGCATTTCTGCATCCTCGGCCCTTAGCGCCTCCCAAAGCGGCCTGATCCATTCATCGCCCTGAACCACAACGGCACGAGCGCCGTTATAAAATTGGCGTGCCAACGCCCCCGGGAACAGTCGCGAGGAATCCAGAAAAACAATCGCGGGGGTCGCGTGATGTATCACGCGGCCGGACACACGCCGTCTCTCACCATTCCCCAGCAACGCACCCTCCCTGCCAGGACGCGATCGGCTAAGGCAGGATCGCGAAGCAGCGTACATGAGCGTCAACGCGCACAAATCAAACTATGAAATTGGATATAAGACTGATTAGCCAGCCTTTCCTCCAAGGCATTAACCACATTGCGTAAATGCCAAGTTGCGCAAAAAAGGGCGGTCAATCGCAGCCCAGGCCGCAACTTCACCAGCCGCCGTTCATTATTGCCTTATGCCCTCCACGGCCATCCGCGCGTTCGATTATCACGCGGCCGAGCATCGGCTGAACATCCAGTTTGTCAGCGGAAGGCGCTACAGCTATTTCGATGTGCCGGAAAAGCTGGTTGCAGACATGACCAAAGCTTCATCGAAAGGCAGCTTCTTCAACCAACACATCCGCGATCGTTATCGCTTCACTCGACAGTGACGGATTTCGCCAAATTCCTTGGCTGATCCACATCCGTCCCCTTCGCCACCGCCACATGATAGGCGAGCAGCTGCACCGGCACGGCATAGACCATCGGCGCAATCAGCGGGTGGACCTTGGGCATGGTGATCGTCGCGATGCACCCCTCGCCCGCTGCCTGGACCCCGTCATAGTCTGACACCAGCACGACCTTGCCGCCCCGCGCCTGCACTTCCTGCATGTTGCTGACGGTCTTCTCGAACAGCGGACCGCTGGGAGCCAGCACGATCACCGGCACCTTGTCGTCGATCAGCGCGATCGGCCCATGCTTCATCTCGCCGGCCGCATAACCTTCGGCATGGATATAGCTGATTTCCTTGAGCTTGAGCGCCCCCTCCAGCGCCAGCGGATAGTCCGGCCCCCGGCCCAGATACAGCACGTCCCGCGCACCCGCGATCAGGTGCGCCATGCCCTCGATCGACTCGTCATAAGCCAGCGCCCCATTCAGCGCCGCCGGTGCTTCGGCGAGGTGACGGACAAGTTCCTTCTCCGCCTTTTCATCCAACCGCCCCTTGGCCCGCGCAAGGTTCGCCGCGAACGCCGCCAGCACGGCAAGCTGGCAGGTGAAAGCCTTGGTCGACGCCACGCCGATTTCAGGCCCCGCATGGGTCGGCAGCAGCAGGTCCGCCTCGCGCGCCATGGTGCTGGTGGGGACGTTCACGACTGCGGCGATCTTCTGCCCCTCAGCGCGGGCGTGGCGCAGCGCGGCGAGCGTGTCGGCGGTTTCGCCCGACTGGCTGATGACGATCATCAACCCGCCATCCTCCATGACCGGCGCGCGGTAACGGAACTCGCTGGCAACATCGATGTCTACGGGCACGCGGGCGAATTGCTCGACCCAATATTTGGCGACCATCCCGGCATAATAGCTGGTTCCGCACGCGACGATCGTCACGCGGCGGATCGCACCCAGGTCAAAATCCGGAATGGGCAGCGAAACCCGGTCGTCCATCCGCTGGAGATAGGATTTCAGCGTCTGGGCGACGACGACCGGCTGCTCATAAATCTCCTTGAGCATATAGTGGCGGTGATTGCCCTTGGAGATGAGCTCGCCCGTCACACCGGAAATGGTGATCGGTCGCTCGACAGGATTGTTGTCCTTGTCGAAAATCTCCGCGCCTTCCGCGGTGATGACGACCCAATCGCCCTCTTCCAGATACGCGATGCGCTGGGTCAGCGGCGCCAGCGCCAGCGCGTCGGAGCCCAAATAGGTCTCGCCCTCGCCATAGCCAACCACCAGCGGCGAACCCAGCCGCGCGCCGATCAGCATGCCGGGATGGCTACGGAACAGGATGGCGAGCGCAAAGGCGCCATGGAGGCGCGGCAGCACTTGCGCCACCGCGTCCTTCGGCGACGCGCCCTGCTCCACCAGTTCGCTCACCAGATGGGCGACAACCTCGGTATCCGTTTCGCTATCGAAACGGCGACCGCGACTGGTCAGTTCCTCCCGCAGCGGCTTGAAATTTTCAATGATCCCATTGTGCACCAGCGCCACTTCCCTCGTGGCATGCGGATGCGCATTGCTGGTCGTCGGCGCCCCATGCGTCGCCCAGCGGGTGTGCGCGATCCCCGTCGTTCCCGGCAACGGATTATTCGCCAATTCCTTCACCAGATTGGCGAGTTTCCCCTCCGCCCGCCGCCGTTCGATCGAGCCCTCGAAGACCGTCGCCACGCCCGCGCTGTCATAGCCGCGATATTCCAGGCGCCGCAGCCCTTCGACAAGCCGCTCCGCCACATCGTCCTTACCGATGATACCAATGATACCGCACATGAATCCTGAGCCCCAAAGCTATACGAAGAAACCGCTGGTCCTGCCTCGCGCCACCTATGCCATGATCGGAATGGCCGCGACAGGGTAGAGAGTCATTGTGGACGAATTGTAACCAGCCAAATATCGGGTGGCGAGAGCAGCCTGATCGGAAGGCCGCTGGTCCCGATTCCCGCCGACACGATCATGGCCTTCGCGCCCTCTCGAAACGAACCGCAAGCATAGCGGGTGCCATAGCGCGACGGCACATAAACGATCCCGGCGATTGGGAACGCCACTTGTCCACAATGGGTGTGCCCGGTCAAAGCCAGGAGCGGCCTGTCAGGCAGCGCGGGGAAGACATCCGGACCGTGCGACAGAAGCACCTGCGCTCCGCCCAAATCCGTCATTTGCTGAGCGACGCGGTCAATATCCGGCCGGTCGGTGTAGATGTCGCGCAGCCCTCCTATCACCAACGGTCCCCGACGCACGGCCTGGTCGGAGAGCAGTGTTACGCCGACACGCTGAAACAGCGCGCGCCACTCGCTTCGGCCGATCATGGCATGGCGGCGTGAGTCATGATTGCCCAGCACCGCGACCACCCCCATCCGCGCGCGAAGGCCTGCAAAGGCCGCGATGCTCGCCGCGGGGCCGTAGACGGCGCCGCCCTTGTGATCGCCGATATAATCTCCGCCCAGGAGCACAAGGTCAGGTTTCAGGCCATTCACCTGTCGCACTATCCGGGCCATTCTTTCGGGGCCGTTGTCCGGTCCCGACATATGGGTATCGGTGAGCAAGGCAATGGTTACGGGCTTACGAGGCGCATCCTTGGGAAAGGGCAACGCGATTTCCATCCGCCGCACGATGGGCATCGCCCGAGCATTGCTGAAAAGCCAAAGACAGGCGCCTAAGGCAATCAGGACAAGCAGCAGCAGCGCCCTCAAGCACCCCCGACGGCGAGAACGAGATTTCACTTGGCTGCTTTACGCGCCTGCATCCCGGTGCGGAACCGCGCGGCCCAGCCGGACTTGCCCTCCTGCGCGGGACGGACGAGGCAGAGCGCGTCCGCCTCGACATCCTTCGTCACCACGCTTCCTGCGCCCACGATCGCTCCTGCGCCGATCTTCACCGGCGCCACCAGCGCGCTGTTCGATCCAATGAAGGCGCCTGCGCCGATCTCAGTCCGATATTTGAAGAAGCCGTCATAATTGCAAGTGATCGTGCCCGCCCCGATGTTGGCGCCCGCTCCGATGCTGGCATCGCCGATATAGGACAGGTGGTTGACCTTTGCGCCTTCGCTGATTTCAGCCTTCTTGATTTCGACAAAGTTGCCGATTTTCGCCTGTGCCCCGATGTTGGCGCCCGGACGCAGGCGCGCATAAGGGCCGACCTCGGCACCCTTGCCGACGCTTGCCCCTTCAAGATGGGAGAAGGCCCGGATCACGACATCATCGGCCACCGTCACGCCGGGTCCGAACACGACATTTGGCTCGATCACGACATCACGCCCGACTTGCGTGTCATAGGCGAAGAAGACAGTTTCCGGCGCGATCAGCGTCACGCCATCTCGCATCGCCTCGCTGCGCCGCCTGTCCTGCCAGGCCGCCTCGATCGCCGCCTGTTCCTGACGGCTGTTCACCCCAGCCACTTCCCAGGCCTCTGTTTCGATAACCGCGCTCTGTGCTCCGGGCAGCATGACGATGTCGGGCAGATAATATTCCCCTGCGGCATTGTCGTTGCCGATCTTGTCCAGCAGGACGAAGAGATCGGTCGAGCGCACCGCCATGAGGCCGGAGTTGCACAGCGTTACCGCTCGCTCACCGGCGTCGGCGTCCTTATATTCCACCATCTTGGCGATGATGCCGTTCCCATCGGTGACGATCCGCCCATAGGCACCCGCATCTTCGGGCCGGAACCCCAGGACCACCGCGCGCAGTTCATCACCCAGGTTCAACCGGTCGAGCATGGCCCGCATGGTCTCCGCCCGCACCAGCGGCACATCGCCGTAGAGGATCAAAATGTCGCCCGCGAACCCGGCAAGCGCGTCATGCGCCTGCGCGACGGCATGTCCTGTCCCCAATTGCTGCTGCTGAACAGCGATGACCGCGCCCGTTCCGCCGACCGCCGCCTCGACCTGTTCGCGGCCTGCGCCGACAACCACGACCTGCCGCTCGGGCCTCAGTTCAGCAACGCTTGCCAACAGGTGCAGCAGCATCGGCCTGCCCGCGACCGGGTGCAGCACCTTGTGCTTTGCGGACTTCATGCGCGTGCCCTGCCCAGCGGCAAGGATGATAACGGCGAGTGGGCGGGTGGCGGTCACGGCGGAACGCGTCCTCTTTTGCAGGAAGGTCTATGAATCTCATCGCTCTCTGCCACGTTTGCCTTGCCTTTGCCACCGCAGAGGCTCCATGAGCCGCCGATGACCAGCATAGCTTTCGATATTGTCGGCTTCGATCTAGACGGCACCTTGCTCGACACCAGCGGTGACCTTGCCGCAGCGGTCAACTACGCGATCGCGACGGATGGGCGTCCACCCTTTGCCGTCGATGCGATCCGGCCTTTCGTCGGAAAAGGGGCGAAGGTGATGCTGGAACGCGCGCTGTCAGCTTCAGGCGGCTATGACGAAGCCTTGCTGGCGCGCATGCTGCCGGTGTTGCTCGATTATTATGAGCAGAATCTGGCGATCCACTCCGTGCCTTATCCCGGGCTGATGGCCGCGATGGACGCGCTGGAAGAAGCGGGCGTGAAGCTGGCGATCTGCACCAACAAGGCGGAACGCTTCACCATCCCCCTGCTCCACCAGATCGGCCTTTCCGACCGTTTTGCCAGTGTCGTCGGCGGCGATACGATTGGGGTTGCCAAGCCTGATCCTGCGCCCATCCAGGAGATGATCAATCGTGCGGGCGGCGGCCGGACCATCTTTCTGGGCGACACGATCAACGACATCGCAGGTGCCAGGAACGCTGGCATTCCGAGCGTCGCTGTAAGCTTCGGTTTCCTGGATGGTCCCATCGAAGCACTGGGCGCAGATGAGATCATCGATCATTTCGATGAGCTACTGCCACTCCTTCAGAACTGGCAGGCCTGACCGTCGAGCTTTTCCTGTTGAGTCACGTCTTGGCAGGCCGAACGTAAGAAAAAAGGGCCGCACGGTGGCGGCCCTTCTCTAACTTGGCTCAACGGTGCTGATCACATGTGGATCGGCTTGCCCATCACCGCCATCGCCGCTTCCTTGATCGCTTCGCTATGCGTGGGGTGGGCGTGGCAGGTATAGGCGATGTCCTCGCTCGAAGCGCCGAACTCCATGGCCTGTGCCGCCTGAGCGATCATCGTTCCAGCGACGGTCGCAATGATCCAAACGCCAAGCACGCGATCGGTCTCGGCATCGGCGATCACCTTCACAAAGCCATCGGGCTCATGATTGGTCTTGGCGCGGCTGTTGGCCAGCATCGGGAACTTGCCGACCTTGATCCCGCCGCGTTCCTTGGCGGCTTCCTCGGTCAAGCCAACGCCTGCGATCTCGGGCTTGGTATAGACAACCGACGGGATGACCGCATGGTTCACGATCCCGGTCAGGCCTGCGATATTCTCGGCGACGGCAATGCCTTCGTCCTCAGCCTTGTGCGCCAGCATCGGGCCGGAGATAACGTCACCGATCGCCCAAACACCGGGCACCTTGGTCGCGAAGTCATGATCGGTTTCGATCTGCCCGCGCGCGTTGAGTTCCAGGCCGATCTTATCGAGACCCAGCCCGTCCGTATTGGGACGACGACCGATCGATACCAGAACAACATCGGCGTCGATCGTTTCAGAAGCCCCGCCCGCAGCAGGCTCGACCGTCAGGCGGACGCCCTTCTTGTGAGCCTCAGCGCCGGTGACCTTGGTGCCGAGCTTATATTCGAAGCCCTGCTTCTTGAAGATCTTGTTCGCTTCCTTGCGAACTTCGCCGTCCATGCCCGGCAGGATCTGGTCGAGAAATTCGACGACTGTCACCTTCGATCCCAGGCGGCGCCACACCGAACCAAGCTCCAGCCCGATCACACCTCCACCGACGACGACCATATGATCCGGCACCTTGTCCAGTTCCAGAGCGCCCGTGGAATCGACGATCACGCCCTTGTCATTATCGACCTCAACGCCCGGCAGCGGCGTCACGGAGGAACCGGTTGCAATGACGATATTCTTCGCCGTTACCGTCTGACCGCTGACCTCGACCGTGTTGGCGCCAGTGAAGCTCGCCCGGCCTTTCAGCCAATCGACCTTGTTCTTCTTGAACAGGAACTCGATGCCACCCGTCAGGCCCTTCACGGCATCCTTGCGCTGGCCCTGCATCGTGTCGAGATCGAGGCTCATCTTGTCGATCTTGACGCCCAGCTTCGCGAGCGCCCCCCCAGCGGCTTCTTCATATAGTTCCGACGCGTGGAGCAACGCCTTGGACGGAATGCAGCCGACGTTCAGGCACGTCCCGCCCAGCGTCCCGCGGCTCTCTGCGCAGGCGGTCTTGAGGCCAAGCTGCGCTGCGCGGATCGCAGCGACATAGCCACCCGGACCCGCGCCGATCACCAGGACGTCATAATCGAAGTCGGACATGAGCTTTTCCTTTTCCCGTCATGCCAACGGAGGCTGGCATCTCGCTCGCCTCCGGAAAGAACGAGGGAGACCCCAGCCTGCGCTGGGGTGACGATTGGTTGTGAGTGTTACAGATCGATCAGCAGTCGGGTCGGGTCCTCGATCGCGTTCTTCACCGCGACAAGGAACGTCACCGCTTCACGCCCGTCGATCAGGCGATGATCGTAGCTGAGCGCCAGATACATCATTGGGCGGATTACGATCTGCCCGTCGCGCACGACCGGGCGGTCTTCGATCCGGTGGAGGCCGAGCACTGCCGACTGAGGCGGGTTGATGATCGGGCTCGACAGCAGCGATCCGAACACGCCGCCATTGGAGATGGTGAAGGTGCCGCCCTTCATATCGTCCATGGTCAGCGTGCCTTCCTTGGCCTTCTTGCCAAAGCCGCCGATCGTCTTTTCGATATCGGCAACGCTCAAGGACTCCGCATTCCGGATCACCGGCACGACCAAGCCATTCGGAGCCGAGACCGCAACCGAGATATCGGCGAAGTCATTGTAGACGATCTCGTCGCCTTCGATCTGTGCGTTGACGCCCGGAATGTCGCGGAGCGCCATGCAGACGGCCTTGGTAAAGAAGCCCATGAAGCCCAAGCGGACGCCATGCTTCTTCTCGAACAGGTCCTTATACTTGGCGCGCGCCTCAATAACGTTGGTCATGTCGACGTCATTGTAGGTGGTGAGGAGCGCAGCGGTGTTTTGCGCTTCCTTCAGACGCTTGGCGACAGTCTGCCGCAGGCGCGTCATCTTGACGCGTTCCTGGCGGCGGCTGGGACCAGCGGCGGGCGCGTCAGCAGCAGGCGCGGCGGCGGGAGCCGAAGCCGTCGCCTTCGCAGTGCCTGCGGCCACGGCGGCCATGACGTCGTCCTTGGTCAGGCGACCGTCCTTGCCGGTGCCCTTGATCTTGCTCGGGTCGAGCCCATGCTCCAGCACCAGGCGGCGAACGGCAGGAGACAGCGTCAGATTGCCGCCCTCTTCTTCATCCGCCGGAGCCGAAGCGGCAGGCGCGGGCGTCGCTGCCTCTGCCTTGGCAGCAGGCGCTGGAGCCGGTGAGGCCGAAGGCGCCGGTGCTGCTGCGGCCGCTGCACCCTCGTTGATCATCGCTAGCAGCGCGCCGACATTCACCGTGTCGCCTTCCTTGGCGATGATGTCGCCCAGGGTTCCGCCAACCGGCGCAGGCACGTCCACGGCGACTTTGTCGGTTTCCAGGCTGACGATCGGCTCGTCGGCTTTCACCGCGTCTCCAGGCTTCTTCAGCCACTGGCCAACGGTCGCTTCGGTAACGGATTCGCCCAGCGTGGGGACTTTGACTTCAGTTGCCATGAGCTGTGTCAGCCTTTCTTCTGGCGGCGGATTTCTTCACGAACGCTGTGACCCAGCGCATCGGCGACAAGGGCGCCCTGTTCGGCGACGTGGCGCTTGGCGAGGCCGGTTGCAGGCGACGCAGCAGCCTTGCGCCCCGCATAACGCGCACGCATCGGGGCCTTGCCTGCCTGGGCCAGGGCTTCCTCGACATAGGGCTCAACGAAGAACCACGCACCATTGTTACGCGGCTCTTCCTGGCACCAGACGACCTCTTCCAGCTTCGTCATGCGCTTGATGCGCGTGGCGAGTGCCTCGGTGGCGAAGGGATAGATTTGCTCGATGCGCAGGATCTGCACGTCCGTATCCCCGGCGGCATCGCGCGCTTCCATAAGGTCGTAGAACACCTTGCCCGAGCACAGCACCAACCGCTTGGTATCGGCATCGGCCGCGGCATTGGGGTCGGACAGGATGCGCTTGAAGTGCGTCTCGCCAACAAAGTCCTCAGCTTTGCTCACCGCCAGCTTGTGCCGCAGCAGCGACTTGGGCGTCATGATGATGAGCGGCTTGCGGAACGGACGCAGCATCTGACGCCGCAGCAAGTGGAAATAGTTGGCCGGGGTCGTGATGTTCGCGACCTGGATGTTCCCCTCCGCGCAAAGCTGGAGGAAGCGCTCGAGGCGGGCCGAGCTATGTTCCGGCCCCTGCCCTTCATAGCCGTGCGGCAGCAGGCAGACGAGGCCGTTCGACCGCAGCCACTTCGTTTCCGACGAAGCGATATACTGGTCGAACACGATCTGGGCGCCATTGGCGAAGTCGCCAAACTGCGCTTCCCAAAGCACCAGGCTCTTGGGGTCGGCCAGCGCATAGCCATATTCAAAGCCCAGCACGCCATATTCGGACAGAGGCGAATCCAGCACTTCGAACCGGCCGTGCGGAACGGTCGACAGCGGGATATATTTCTGCTCACTGTCCTGATCGACCCAGACCGCATGACGCTGGCTGAACGTGCCGCGCCCTGAGTCCTGGCCCGACAAGCGAACGCCATAGCCTTCAGAGAGCAGCGAGCCAAAAGCGAGCGCTTCGCCGGTCGCCCAGTCGAAGTTCACACCGTTCTTGAACATCTCGGCCTTGGCCTCGATCACGCGCTTCAGCGTCTTGTGGACGTTCAGCCCTTCAGGAACGGTGGTCAGCGTCTTGCCAAGGCTGTCGAACAGCTTCTGGCTGATCGCGCTTTCCACATTCTGCCGCGCAGTCTCGGCATCGGCGGGCTTGTGAAGGCCCGACCAGCGGCCTGCGAACCAGTCCGCCTTGTTGGCCTTGTAGCTCTTTGCGGCTTCGAACTCTTCTTCCAGATGGTTGACGAAGTCTCCCGTCACCTTGCTGACGAAATCATCATCGACCACGCCTTCCGCCTTCAGCCGCGCCGAATAAACGTCGCTGACCGGCGCGTGCTGGCGGATCTTCGCGTACATCTGCGGCTGGGTGAAGCTCGGCTCGTCGCCTTCATTGTGGCCGAAGCGGCGGTAGCACCACATGTCGATCACGATGTCGCGATGGAAGGTCTGGCGATATTCGATCGCCAGCTTGCACGCGAAGGTCACTGCTTCCGGATCATCGCCGTTGACGTGCAGGATGGGCGCCTGGACACCCTTCGCCACGTCACTCGGATAAGGCGATCCGCGCGAGAATTGCGGGCTGGTCGTGAAGCCGATCTGGTTGTTCACGATGAAGTGAATGCAGCCGCCGGTGTTATAGCCCGACACGCCGGAGAAGCCGAAGCACTCCCACACGATCCCCTGCCCAGCAAAGGCCGCGTCGCCGTGGATCAGCACGGGCAGCACCTGCTCATGCTTGACCAGGTCATCGCGGAAAGTCTGCTGCGCGCGCACCTTGCCCAGGACGACCGGGTCAACCGTTTCAAGGTGCGACGGGTTCGGCACCAGCGACATGTGGACCTTTACGCCGTCAAACTCGCGATCGGTCGATGTGCCAAGGTGATATTTGACGTCGCCTGATCCGCCCACATCTTCAGGGTTCGCGGTACCGCCGGAAAATTCGTGAAAGATGACCCGGAAGCCCTTGGCCATCACATTGGCGAGCACGTTCAGGCGGCCGCGATGGGCCATGCCATAGACGATCTCACGGATACCGCTCGCGCCGCCATGCTTGATGATGGCCTCAAGCGCCGGGATCATGGATTCGCCGCCGTCGAGGCCGAAGCGCTTCGTGCCTACATACTTGCGGCCCAGGAACTTCTCATATTGCTCGGCGTGAATGACCTTCGCCAAGATCGCCTTTTTGCCCTCGGGCGTGAAGTGGATTTCCTTATTCTTGCCCTCCAGCCGCTCCTGGAGGAAGACGCGCTCCTCGACATCGGCGATGTGCATATATTCAAGGCCGACGCTGCCACAATAATTGGCGCGCAGGATCGCGACGATCTCAGCGACCGTCGCATATTGCAGCCCCAAGGAACCGCCCAGATAGATCTTCTTCTGCAGATCGTTGAGGCCGTGATATTCCGGCGTCAGATCGGCAGGCAGTTCGCGTTGCACGAGGCCCAAGGGATCGAGATTGGCCGCGAGATGGCCACGCACGCGATAGGTACGGATCAGCAGTTGCGCACGAATCGCGTCGTCTGCCGCGCTGACCGCATCGGCGTCCGAGACAGGCTTGCCAGCAGATTTGGCAGCAGCCTTCACCGCCACCTGCATCTGCGTCGGGTCGAGCGCACCAGTCAGGTCATCGGTGTCCGACAGCGGCCAATTGGGACGCGCCCAGCTCGGCCCGCGTTCCGTTTCAAAGTCCTGGTTCTCGTAACCCATGTCTTCAAGTCCCATGCCGACCGCGTGCAGTCGCGGAGCGGGGTAACAAGCGGCCGGGGTGCAGCCCGACCGCCTTGTCCGTTCTGCCTTAGCCCTTCAGGACTTCGACGAGCGTCGAACCCAGTTCGGACGGGCTGGCCGCAACCTTGATCCCGGCCGCTTCCATCGCCGCAATCTTGCTTTCCGCGTCGCCCTTGCCGCCCGATACGATCGCACCGGCATGGCCCATGCGGCGGCCCGGAGGCGCCGTGCGGCCAGCGATGAAACCAGCCATCGGCTTCTTGCGGCCGCGCTTGGCTTCGTCGATCAGGAATTGAGCCGCCTGCTCTTCCGCGTCGCCGCCGATTTCACCGATCATGATGATCGATTCGGTCGCGTCGTCAGCCAGGAACAGTTCCAGCACGTCGATGAAGTTGGTGCCGTTGACCGGATCGCCGCCGATGCCGACCGCGGTGGTCTGGCCCAGGCCCGCATTGGTGGTCTGGAACACGGCTTCATAAGTGAGCGTACCGGAGCGCGACACGACGCCGACCGAACCCTTGGAGAAGATCGAACCGGGCATGATGCCGATCTTGCATTCATTGGGGGTCAGGACGCCGGGGCAGTTCGGGCCGATCAGGCGCGACTTGCTGCCGGACAGGGCGCGCTTCACGCGAACCATGTCGAGCACCGGAATACCCTCGGTAATGCAGACGATCAGTGGGATTTCCGCGTCGATCGCTTCCAGGATCGAGTCAGCCGCGAACGGCGGCGGCACGTAGATGACCGAAGCGTCGGCACCAGTCTTCGACTTGGCTTCCGCGACGGTGTCGTACATCGGCAGGCCGATATGGCTCGTGCCACCCTTGCCCGGCGTGACGCCCGCGACCATCTGCGTGCCATAGGCCAGCGCCTGTTCGGTGTGGAAGGTGCCGGTGGCGCCGGTCATACCTTGGGTGATGACCTTGGTGTTCTTGTTGACGAGGATGGACATGTGCTATGATTTCCCTGATAACGAGATCGCTACTTGACTTTGCCTAGGGGTAATTTCTGGACAGTCAGATGCACGGTCTGTTGAGATTTGTTGAGGTCGTCAGCATCGACCCTGATGCGGACAGCCCTGCCGTCATCACCGCTCCGGGTCCAAATCGCGTAGCCATATTTAGGCTTATCGACCCGCTTAATAACGTCGAACCCAACAGCAGTTTCTTGAACAGCATCAAGCAAAACGTTGGAGGCATTCAGTCCGGAAACCCGGACGGTCAAGTTGCACTGCGGGGCGTAAAAATCCTGGGCTTTCACCGGACCAATAATCACCAAGCTGCCCGAATATCGCAGATACTGCCGCTTAGCGAGCCCCTCCACACCATCCCCGAGCCACAGACTTGCAATGCCATTAGCCGCTTCCGACTGAACGATCTGAGTACCGGGAACTTTGTCGACGCCTAAAAGAGGCCTCGGCGCTGAGAAGTCTGGCAGATCTCTCTGAAATGAGGAAAAACCTGCCGCGCTCGCGGAAGCATCGAAGGATTGTCTATCGAACGGTTTCGTCAAACAAAGCTTGTTGAACAGAGCGGCAATCTCATTGCCAGATTGCGCTTTCGCGGGGAACGCCTCGATTGGCTCGCTCGGCGTCTCCCTACCGACCAGTGGCAGACCGATGTAGGTTCTGCCGCCATAGTCATTCGAGAGCAAAACATAGTTCGCGATAGGACGCATGTCCTCTGAAAGCGCGGCCGCAGGACCCGCCAGTAGCACGACTGCTCCCGCCGCTGTCCCCATATATGCGCGACGGATCATGCGAGGCTGCTATCGATGCCCTTGCAGGCGTCGAGCAGTTCCTTGACCGCGTCGACCGACACCTGGAGGTTCGCCTTGCTTTCGTCATCCAGCTCGATCTCGATGACCTGCTCGACGCCGTCCTTGCCGATGATCACGGGCACACCGACATAGAGATTGTCGACACCATATTGGCCGGTCAGGTTCGCGGCGCAGGGCAGCAGACGCTTCTGGTCGAACAGATAGGCTTCAGCCATGGCGATGCCGCTGGTCGCAGGCGCATAGAAGGCCGAGCCGGTCTTGAGCAGGCCGACGATCTCGCCGCCGCCCGAACGGGTGCGCTGGACGATGGCGTCGATGCGCTCCTTGGTGGAACGGCCCTGCTTGATGAGGTCGGGGATCGGGATACCTGCGACAGTCGAATACTGGACGACCGGAACCATGGTGTCGCCGTGGCCGCCGAGCACGAAGCTGTTTACTTCCTTCACTGACACCTGGAACTCTTCAGCCAGGAAGTGGCTGAAGCGCGCGGAGTCGAGGACGCCCGCCATGCCGACGACCTTGTTGTGCGGCAGGCCGGAGAATTCACGCAGCGCCCACACCATCGCGTCGAGCGGGTTGGTGATGCAGATGACAAAGGCGTTGGGGGCGTTGTTCTTGATGCCCTCGCCCACGGCCTTCATGACCTTGAGGTTGATGCCCAGAAGATCGTCGCGGCTCATGCCCGGCTTGCGAGCGACACCGGCGGTGACGATGATGACGTCGGCGTCCTTGATGTCCGCATAGTCGTTCGTGCCGGTGATCTTGGCATCGAAGCCTTCGACCGGGCCGCACTGCGACAGGTCAAGCGCCTTGCCCTGGGGCACGCCTTCGACCACGTCGAAGAGGACGACGTCGCCCAAACCCTTCAAGGCTGCGAGATGCGCGAGCGTACCGCCGATATTGCCAGCGCCGATGAGCGCGATCTTCTTACGGGCCATATGCAATCATCCTCCAAGCATGGAAAATTGGAATTGCCCGCCCGCTTAGGCCGATCTCATTAATGATTCAACCAACTAAACGGGCTCTGGCGGATTTATCTTTGCAATTAATTCGCAGTTGCATTAATAGCGTTTTCGCCCCTGTTTGTTACGCGCTTCTACCCTGGCGCTGACTTGTCCCGCAGCGGCCACCTGCCGGACGCTTCCTTTCAGAAGGAAGCGTCCGGGCCATTTCCCATGCGATGAATGAGTGTTGCGACGCGCCGAGCGGCGCTATTTCGGGCCGTGGCCGAGGGCGAGATAATCGTCCGACTGCATTTCCATCAGCCGCGAAACCGTGCGTTCGAATTCGAACGCGCCATCGCCACTGGGGTAGAGCTGCGCGGGCTCCGCATCAGCCGATGCGAGCAACTTGACCTTATATTCGTAGAGCGCGTCGATCAGCGTGACGAAGCGTGCGGCTTCATTGCGGTTCTCCGGCCCCAATAGCGGGATGCCGACGATGATCACGGTATGAAAGCGCCGCGCGATCGCCAGATAATCAGGTGCGCCCCGCGCCTCTGCGCACAGGCGCTTGAAGGAAAAGACCGCCACCCCCTTCAGGCTCTTGGGCACATGCAAGGTGCGGCCACCCTGCACCACTATGTCCTCTGCAGGAACCTTCGCCCGGTTTTCCACGGGGTAGTCGGTGAGGCGGAAGAAGGCGTCGGACAGGGCCTTGGTCGCGTCAGGACCGTTGGGCGAATGCCAAAGCTGCGCATCGCCCAACCGGTCCAGGCGATAGTCGGTGGGCCCGTCCAGCGTCAGGACATCCAGCCGATCCTTGATCAGGTCGATGAACGGCAGGAATAGCTGGCGATTGAGGCCGTCCTTGTAGAGTTCATCCGGCGCACGGTTGGAGGTCGTGACGACCGTCACGCGCCGGTCGAGCAGGCCGGTGAACAGGCGCGACATGATGGCAGCGTCGGCCATGTTGTTCACGACCATCTCGTCAAAGCAGAGCAGCCGCGCCTCTTCGGCGAGCGAGTCCACCAAGGGCGGGATGGGATCGCCCTTTTCCGCCTTGCGCACCTCCGCGAGCCGCGCATGGACGTCGAGCATGAATTCATGGAAGTGGGCGCGCTTCTTGCGCTTGACCTGAACGGTGTCGAAGAACAGGTCCATCAGCATCGACTTGCCCCGGCCGACCCCTCCCCACATGTAGAGGCCGCGCGGCGGTTCGGGCGCTTTCCGCAGCAACTTCCACAGGGTCGATCCGCGTGGCGGGGCTGCTTCCAACTCCTGCTGAAGCCCATTCAGCCGCACTGCGGCGGCCTGCTGATCAGGATCGGGGCGCAATTCCCCGGCCGCGACGAGCGCGTGATAACGCTCGATCACGCTGCTCATTTGGGGACCGGCACCTTGCGCACGGTAGCAGTCGAGGATGCGACGAGCCCGTCGCCCTGATGCAGCGTCAGCCGCATGAAAAACAGCCGACCGGTTTCCTGCAAAACCTCGACGTCGGCGCGCAGCGGCTGGCCGACTTTGCCGGCGCCGCAATATTGCATGGAAAGATCAACAGTGACGGCTGCCGCCTGCTCGGGACGCCCCATGGCCGCCAACGCCGCGAAATAGGCATGGTCAGCAAAGGCCGCGAGAAAACCGCCATGCAGCGCGCCGTTGCGATTGGCGTGCGACGGGCGGGTTTCCAGCATCACCGTGGCACGGCGATCGCCATCGCCTTGCGAATAGCTGGGTCCGACCGATGTGCCGAGGAATGTGTCCGGAACCGGATCACTCCAGCGTAGCCAGTCAGCCCAAGGGCCTTCCAGCACCAGGCTTACAGGGCCAGCATCACCGCTCACTGCATCAAAGCTGCCGTTCGACCATCATCTTCTTGGTCTCCGCGATCGCCTTGGCAGGGCTGAGGCCCTTGGGGCAGACATTCGCGCAGTTCATGATGGTGTGGCAGCGATAGAGGCGGAAGGGATCTTCCAGCTCATCCAGGCGCTCGCCCGTATATTCGTCACGGCTGTCGGCCAGCCAGCGATAGGCTTGAAGCAGGATCGCCGGGCCAAGGAATTTGTCGGAGTTCCACCAGTAGCTGGGGCAGCTGGTCGAGCAGCAGGCACAGAGGATGCACTCGTAAAGGCCATCCAGCTTTTCGCGGTCGGCGGGCGACTGAAGCCGCTCCTTGCCGCTGGGCGCGGGGCTGACAGTTTGCAGCCACGGCTTGATCGAGCTGTACTGCGCGTAGAAATGCGTGAAATCGGGAACCAGGTCCTTGATCACGTCCATGTGCGGCAGCGGCGTGATGCGCACTTCCTTGCCCGCGCAATCCTCGATCGCGGTGGTGCAGGCGAGGCCGTTCTTGCCGTCCATGTTCATCGAACAGGAGCCGCAAATGCCTTCGCGGCACGAACGGCGGAAGGTCAGCGTCGGATCATATTCATTCTTGATCTTCAGCAGCGCGTCGAGAACCATCGGACCGCAATTGTCGAGGTCGATCTCAAACGTGTCATAGCGCGGATTCTGGCCCGAGTCGGGATCGTAGCGATAGACCTTGAAGCTCTTGACGTTGCTTGCGCCGTCGGGAGCCTTGTGGGTCACGCCCTTACCGGAAATCTTGCTGTTCTTGGGCAGGGTGAATTCGGCCATGGTTTAAGATGTCCTCCGTCCGCGCCGATAATCATCATGGGGGCGCGCGCATGAGGCCCTTAGCGCCTCGTTCCGCCATTTGCTACCCATCAAAGCAGCAAAAGCTTGGACAGGCGGCGCTCAATCTCAATCACCCCATCCGGTCGGGCGAACGGGGGTCGGGTCGTGTGCGATCAAATAGCGCCAAGCACTAACGGCGGCCGTTCAGGATCCGTTCGATGAGGATGACATCCTCCACCTTATCCGCGTCGATACAGGCTTCCGCCTTGCGCATCGGCACCAGCCGGGCGACGAGGCCAAAGCGGCGGCCGATGCGCGCTATGCCGCCCCGCAAGGTTGAGAGGCGCAGCAAGGCGCCGAGCAAAGCGACTGGACCGAAGGCGGAGAGGATTTTCCAGCCCTTCTTCCGATCCTGCTCCACTTCCTGCCACAGGGCGATGACCGAGCGCGCCCTTGCGCTGCCGAACCAGAAGAGGTTGGCGCCCGACCACCAGCCATCCCGGAATTTGAGCCAGGTTCGGCGCGAGGTGGGATAGCGCGCGAGCAAGGTCGCTCGTTCGACCATGGCCACTGCAATGTCGGCGCCGTCTGCCTCACCGGTGAACTGGTCGATCATATCGCCGTCGAGCAGCACATGATCCGCCGTGGTGACGAGCAGCGGGAAAGGGAGATCGGGCCGCTCCAGGAGGCCCAGCAATGTGGATGCTATCCCGCTGCCGCTTCGTTCGAAGCGAACGCGCGGGTCTTTGCCGAGCCAGGCGGTGGCGGCGTCGGCGTGATATAGTTCTGGCGTCTGGGTCAGGATCACCAACTTCGCGACCGCTGGATGCGCGAGGAGCGCCCGGGCGGGATAGTTGATCATCGGCTCGCCGCCCACCGGAGCCAGCGGCTTGACCGCGACCTCGGCCGCTTGCGCCAGAGGATCGGAACCGGGGCGCGATCCGGCGAGCAGCAGGGCAGTGATCTGGGTCATGGAGGCGGGTTAGCGAAGCCGCCCGGGGACGGGAAGCGGCTTAATTGCTCTAGGTCGCGGGCGTGACGGCCTGCGGCTTGGTCTGCGCGATCGTGACCGGCGGGCCCGTCCGCAGGCTCTTGAGCTGCCGCAGCCGCTCACGGAAAGCGGCAAGATCCCGGCCTGAAAGCTGCGCCGTGGTCGTGAACTTGACCGAAAGCGGGTTCACCGTGCGGCCGCTGCGATACAGCTCATAATGAAGGTGCGGACCAGTCGAAAGGCCGCTGGAGCCGACATAGCCGATGACTTGCCCCTGACGGACGCGCTGACCATATCGGGCGGCGATGCGGCTCATATGCGCGTAGCCGGTGGCGAGGCCGTTGCCATGTTCCAGCCGGACATAATTGCCGTGGCCGCCATGACGGCCCGAATAGGACACCACCCCATCGGTCGCCGCATAGATGGGCGATCCATAAGCGGCGGCGAAGTCGATGCCCGCATGCATGCGCGTATAACCAAGGATCGGGTGACGGCGCATGCCAAAGCCGGAGGACATACGGCCCTGCACCGGCGCGGAAAGCACGCCGCGCCGTTCACCGACCCCCGATGCCTCGAACCACTGGCTGCGGCCGTCGCTCGTCCATTTGAGCATGTCGATGCCCCGGCCGCTGGCGCGATGCAGACCGGCGAACAGGAGGTCGCCGACTTCGACGTCTCCGGTTTCGGCGCGACGATATTCGGTGATGATGTCGTAGCGATCGCCGCTGTGGATCGAGCCCAGGTCAACCTGTTGCGCGATGACGCGCAGGAAGCTCTGGATCGCCTTGGGCGGGGCACCGGCAGCGCGTGCGGATTGATAGATGCTGTCGCCGATCACGCCCTGAATGCGCAGCGGTGTGTTATCGACATGGATGGCCGTGCGCTTCACCTGCAGCAGCCCGCCCACCCGGTTGATCTCAAGCGCAAGGTCGAGCCGAGCACGGAAGGCGAGATGATCCAGCGGGCGTGGCATGTCGCGGCTGGCGCGGCGGCCGAGCACGATGTCGAGCGGGGTGCCGGGTTTCAGGCCCTTGGCAATGTCGCCGCTGGCGAGCGCCATGACCTGAGAGGCATCGGCATTGCTGACGCCTGCCCGTGACAAGGCACGCCCGAGCGAATCGCTGCCGCCGATCTGGGCTCGTAATTCGATTTGCGGGCGTTCGGGCGTCTCGCGCAGGGGCTGGACGGCATCGGTCGGCCCCATGCGCCGTCCGCTGTCCGCGCCCATGGCGAGCGGCGTGATCATCTGGCTACGCACTTCCTCGAACTGCGGTTGGGCGAGCAGCGGCTGGGGTGCGCCCGGCAGCGGCTGGAAGCCCGGCGACAGATAGAGTGCGGAGGCACAGAGGCCAAAACAGGTAGCAAGGCCGCGGAACCAGATGCGGCTGCCGACGCGCTGGCCCAGGTCCGGCACCAGCTCAACGTCATCGGCCCATTCGCGCAGGCGCGTGCGCCAGTCCCGGTTGTCGGCAGTCAAGACAGGACGCCTGCCCATGCCCTCAGTCACCCAGAGGGAAGCGGATGCACCCCCATGTTGAGGGTTAAGTTGACTGCCGTGAAACACTTGGAAAAAGCCCCCCACGGGCTGCAAATTCGCCCGACCCCCGCCGCGCGTTCATGGGCAGTGTTGTGAATGCATAGGGTTAAAGTCAAATAAAGACGGATTTTTTAACCTTGTTCACGCGACGAAACGTGGCCTTCGGCCGTCGAACAACAGAAGCTGCATCGCTCCCGAGGAGAATCGCTACCTTCCCCTTGCCCTCCCCGCGCTCATCCCCGACATAGAGAGGATCATGGCCCCATTTGCCCGATCGCCCGTCACAGCCGTGCTGGGTCCCACCAATACCGGCAAGACGCATTTGGCCGTCGAGCGCATGTGCGGTCATTCCAGCGGCATGATGGGGTTTCCTCTCCGCTTGCTGGCGCGCGAAGTCTATGACCGGGTCGTCGCGATCAAGGGCGCGCATCAGGTCGCACTGATTACGGGCGAGGAAAAGATACTCCCGCCTGGCGCGCTCTATTATCTATGCACCGCTGAATCGATGCCGGTCGACGGCGATTTCGCGTTCGTTGCGCTGGACGAGGCGCAACTGGGTTCCGATCCGGAACGTGGGCATGTGTTTACCGACCGGCTACTGCGCGCGCGTGGACGGGAAGAGACGATGATCCTGGGCTCGGCCAGCATCAGCCGGGTGGTTAAGGCGCTGGTGCCCGAGGTGGAGATCATCAGTCGGCCGCGCTTTTCGACATTATCCTATGGGGGCGCGAAGAAATTGTCGCGGCTGCCCAAGCGATCGGCGGTCGTCGCCTTCTCGGCAGAGGAAGTCTATGCCGTCGCCGAGATGCTGCGCCGCTTTCGCGGGGGTGCTGCCGTGGTCATGGGGGCCCTCTCCCCGCGCACGCGCAATGCGCAGGTGCAGATGTTCCTGAATGGCGAGGTTGATTATCTGGTCGCCACCGACGCGATCGGCATGGGGCTGAACCTGGACGTGGCGCATGTCGCTTTTGCTTCGCTGCGCAAGTTTGACGGGCGGCGGACGCGGCGGCTTACCGTGGCGGAGATGGCACAGATCGCTGGCCGTGCGGGAAGGCATCATAAGGACGGCACCTTCGGGAGCCTTGGCCATGAAGATGGCGACGCGGCCTTCACGCCCGAAGAAATAGAGGCGATCGAGGATCATCATTTCCCGCCTGTCGAGCAGCTGTTCTGGCGCGAGGGGAAGCCGCGCATGGATAGCGTCAACCGCCTCATCATGGAGCTGGAGACGCGGCCCGACCGGGATGAGCTGCGTGCGGCGCCCGAAGCGGTGGACCTGGCGGTGCTGCGGCGGCTGTCGGATGATCCGCTGGTTATCGAGCGGGTGAAGGGAAAGAAGGCCGTCGAACGGCTCTGGGCGGCATGCGGCCTTCCCGATTTCCAGAAACTAGGCGCGGACCATCATGCGCGCACGGTGAACCGGATCTGGCGCTTTCTGTCGGAGGGTAACGGCCACATCCCGCGCGATTGGTTCGCCCAGCAGCTGGCGCGACTCGATTCGGTCCAGGGTGACATCGACACCTTGTCGGCTCGGATCGCGGCCGCGCGGACATGGTCCTACATCGCGCATCGGCCCGACTGGCTGGCGCATCCGGCGGAAATGGCAGAGCGGACGCGCGCTTTGGAAGAGCGGCTTTCCGACGCGCTGCACACCGCGCTAACCCAGCGTTTCGTGGACCGGCGCACCTCTGTCCTGTTGCGCGACATGGGGCAAGATGCGAGCAATCTGCCGGTCGATGTCGAGCCAGACGGGACGGTCTGCGTCGATGGTGAGATGATCGGGCGACTTGACGGATTTCGTTTCTCGGTCGATCCGGCTACGCGGCATCAGGATAGGAAGATGCTGCTGGCGGCGGCGGAACGCCGTCTTGGAAGGATATTGCGAGTGAAGGCTGACGAATTGCTGGGCGCGCCCGATACTGATTTCGTGCTGATGGACGAGCCGGGACAGGCGCCTGGCATCGGCTGGCAGGGCAATGCGATCGCGGCGCTGCTTACAGGGTCATCACTGCTCGCGCCCGAAATACGGTTGGATCGTGGCCTGGCCGCGCTGGGGCCGGATGTGCAGAAGCAGGTCGCTGCGCGCCTTGCCGCATGGGTGGAGGTGCAGAAGGAAAAGCATCTGCTGCCCCTCGTCAAAATGGCCGCCAGCGCCGCCGATCCCGCTGTTCCCGCCGTGGTGCGCGCAGTGTTCGCGCAGCTGGCCGACGCTGGCGGGGTGATGGCGCGGACTGATCTCGACGCGGCGCTCAACCATCTCGACAAGGACCAGCGCCACCTGCTGCGCCGGGCTGGCATCGATATTGGCGTGCTCGCCATCTATCATCCCGGCCTGTTGAAGCCAGGCGCCGCGCGGTGGCGGTCGGCTTTGCTCGCGGCGCGCATCGCCAAGCCCTGCCTTCCCCTCCCTCTCCCCGGCTTGACGCTGATCCCGGCGGGCGAAAAGGCAGAACAGATGGGCGCCCGCATCGCCGGTTTCAGGGGTTTCGATGCCCAGATGCTGCGGATCGACATGGCAGAGCGCATGGCGCGAGCTGCGCATGAAGCGATTGCCAAGGGCGAAGCCTTCACGGCGCTGAGCCCGCAGATCGTCTCGCTGGGCCTGAACGAAGCGTCCTTCCTGCAATTGATGCGCCTGGCCGGGTTCCGCCCGATCGAGCCAGCGGCGGAGGGCGGCGTGAACTGGACGTTCCGTGGGCGGCAAAAGGCCCGGCCTGACCAGCAGCAGGGACGCGGACCGAATCGGCGCGGCGCGCCCGCGCGCGGTGCACCGCCCCGCCCGGCTGCTGCCAGCGCTGCACCGGCGAGCAGCAATCACGCCTTTGCAGGATTGGCGGAGTTGCTGGGCCGCAATGGCTGAGAGCGCACCTGTCGGCAATCACGGGCCGAGCCTGCGCATCGACAAGTTCCTGTGGTTCGTGCGGCTCGCGAAAAGTCGGTCCGTCGCGCAGAAAATGGCCGAGGATGGCCATATCCGCCTGAACGGTCGCCGCATCGAACGCGCCCATTCGCCGGTGCGCACGGGCGACCTCATCACCTTTCCTCATCATCATGGCGTGCGCGTCGTGCGGGTGGTGCAACTCCCTGGCCGCCGGGGCCCGGCTCCTGAAGCGCAAAGCTGTTATGAGGAACTGAAGCTAGGCGATTAGGGCCGCAACAATATCCTCATTGACGTTCGCGCGCGCGCGGCATAGCAGGGCCGCCGCTGTCGAAACCCCTATTGAGTGCTGATCCATGACCTATGTCGTGACCGACAACTGCATCCGCTGCAAATATATGGATTGCGTCGAGGTCTGCCCCGTCGATTGTTTCTACGAGGGCGAAAACATGCTGGTCATCAATCCCAATGAGTGCATCGATTGCGGCGTGTGCGAGCCGGAATGCCCTGCCGAAGCCATTTTGCCGGATACGGAAAATGGCCTGGAAAAGTGGCTGGAACTCAACACGAAATTCTCGGCTGAATGGCCCAACATCACGGTCAAGGGCGACGCGCCTGCCGATGCCGACGAGATGAAGGGCGTGGAAAACAAGCTGGAGAAGTTCTTCTCCCCCGAGCCCGGCTCCGGCAGCTAAAAATCAAGGCGTGGCATCGGCGCACTTGCCCGTTCAAGACCGCGTCCTTTGCCCCCTGAATTTGGCCGCCGCGTAGTAGCGGATAACTAGCCCTAGCGTCTCGCCCATGTCCACGCTCCCGGATTTTGCGTCTGGGGGTGGCAATTTTGTTACGAATCTGCTAAATGAACGGCAAGAGGCGGAAATGGTCGCATCCGTCCTGGAGTATTTGCTCATGTCCTGACGGTGACGCCGTGGAATCCCCGGTTGCGCCTCATCCGCGCATCTGCGACCCGGCGGTTGCTCGTCTCCGGTAGAATTAGAAAGGTTTCAAATGGCTGCCAAGGCGCTGTCCTTTGACGTTGGTGATTATGTCGTTTACCCCAAGCATGGCGTTGGCCGTGTCGTGGAACTGCAGAAGGAGCAGATCGCGGGCATGGAATTGGAGCTGTATGTGCTCCGGTTCGAAAAGGAGCGCATGACGCTTCGCGTGCCGACGAACAAGGCCGAAGGCGTCGGCATGCGCAAGCTGTCGTCGAACAAGACGCTCGAAGAAGCGATCGAAACGCTGAAGGGCAAGCCGAAGGTCAAGCGCACCATGTGGTCGCGCCGCGCCCAGGAATATGAAGCGAAGATCAACTCCGGCGACCTCGTGTCGATCGCCGAGGTGACCCGCGACCTGTTCCGCGCCGACGATCAGCCCGAGCAGAGCTATTCCGAACGCCAGATTTTCGAAGCTGCGTCCAGCCGCCTCGCCCGTGAATTGGCGGCGATGGAAGAGACCGACGAGCCGAGTGCGCTCAAGAAGATCCTGCGCATCCTCAATGAAGCCGCCCCCAAATATGCAAAGGTGGAAGGCTGAACTGTATTTAACCGAGCCGACGACGGCAGGTGTATGAATGGAAAAGGGCGCTCCGATCGGGGCGCCCTTTTTTATGTCGGCAAGGTTCGGATTGGGCGTGATCGTCTGACGCGAAAGCGCCCTGCATCACGTCACCCCGGGCTCGACCCGGGGTCCCGCTGCTTGGCCGCGCCACATGAAAAGCGCGACCCCGGATCAAGTCCGGGGTGACGATAACTCGCCCTAGCCACGCTCTCTCGGCGTTGAAAGAAACTCTGCGCAATCACTCGCCCTGCGCACTGCCTGCCGCATCCTTTGCAGCGCTTCCAACATCGCTCGCCGCCTGGCCGACCTGCGTGGCAGCGCTCTCGACCGCGCTATCCTTGCGGGTTTGGCTGCTGATCAGGAAAAAGGCGGCGATTGCTACCACCACTACCAGCAGCAACACCGCGATCGCCGTGCCGCCGCTGCGCTTTTCAATCACCGTGGTCGTCGTTGTTGGACGCTCCTGATAATCGGCCATGAATTCCTCCTCATCGTTACGCCACCCGCACGAATAATGCGCAATGGCGGAGGCAGTTCCTGACCGATGCTCGAGGTGGGCGACGAAGTGAGCAGCGCAGCGCTTTCCGCGATCCTCGCAAAAGGCACGCCGCACTCACGCAGATGTGCGCCCTATCGCGGAACGAACGCGCCTTTTGCCCTGTCCTTGACGACCTGGTCGGCACGGAACACTGACCCGCTCATGCTGATGTAGACGCCCGGCCCTGCAATCTGGGCGGTGGCAAAGGCCATCCCGAGGTTGAAGCTGGCGTCGCTTTCACCGAAACGCGCCGGGGCGAGCGCACCGACAAGTACGATCGTCTTGCCGGTGATGCCTTCCAGCGCACTAGCGGTATCGGTCATCGTGTCCGTACCATGGGTGATGACAATATGACTTTCCGGCGCGGCCACCACCCGCTCGCGGATCAGAGCGCGATCGCGGTCCTCCAACTCCAAGCTATCCTTGCGCGTCACCTCTTCTATGCGAAAAGGCCGTCTCACTCCGCCAATCTGCAACAGCTTGGCAACGACGCTTTCGCCAACCTGGTAATCCGACAGCGCGTCGAAATAGATTTTGTCGATCGTCCCGCCGGTGGTGAGAACCAGGATCGGCGTATCGGCAGGCAGCATGGCTCGCTCCGCAACTCAAGGCATCATCGAAACTTTGTAGACGCCTTCCACCTGCATCGGAACCGCGGATCAGCGCGCGCGGGCGATTTCCTCGCCCCGGTCGCGGGTCGCCGTCAGTGTGTCGATAAGGAGCGTGAGCAACCGCTCGTCCGCATCGAGGACGTTCAAGCCCTCCCGCGTCATACCGCCGGGGCTCGCAACGCGGTCAGCCAGAACGGCGGGGCTTTCATGTGCCTGCGCTGCAAGGCTGGCTGACCCTTGGACAGTAGCAAGCGCCATCCTCGCGGCCTGATCGGCCGACAGACCGATCGCTTCTCCTGCGCGTGCGAAGGCATCGATGAAGCGGAACAAGAAAGCAGGCCCGCAGCCGGACAAGGCGGTCAGTGCGTTGAATTGCCCTTCGTCTTCGATCCACTCGGCCGCGCCCAGTGGCTTGATCAGAGCGTCGATCGCCACTCGTCCCGCCTGCGAGACCTCATCGTCGGCGTAGAGGCCCGTCACACCCTGCCCCAAGGCCACAGGAAGGTTGGGCATGGCGCGGATGATGTCCTGCGCAGCTGGGAAACGCTGCCGCAAGTCAGCGACCGGGGTTCCGGCCAAGATCGAGACAATCCGCGTGTCGGCTGCGCAAAGCGGCGCAAGCGAGGCCGCTACGTCGTCGAGCTGATAGGGCTTCATCCCCAACAACACCGTTGCCTGTGCGGGCAGCGACGCAGGATAGGTGGTGACCACTTGAACCCCGTCGGCCACTGGACGGCCGCTGGGGCGCAACACGGTGACGCGAGCGGGATCCAGCCCGCATGCCAGCCATCGGGCAAGCATCTGGCCTGCCATATTGCCGCAGCCGACCATGAACAGGTGCGCAGGGAACAGGTGCGCGGGCCAAGCGTGTGTCATGACCGATCCTTCAGGCTTCGCCGCGCGTCTCGATCAAGCTGGCGGAAATCGCCTCGGTCGGGCTCTTGCCGCCCCAGAGGACGAACTGGAACACCGGATAGAAGCGCTCGCATTCATCGATGGCCGTTTCGACCAACAGCTGCGCCTGGTCGAGCGTCAGCACTCCCCCCGCGCCCAGCAAAGCACCGTGGCGGAACAGGATGATGCCGCTCGACGACCATAGCTCGAAATGGCCGAGCCACAGCTGCTCGTTTATCAGGCCAAGCGTTTCATAGATGGACGCGCGCTTCTCATCGGTGACACGAATGTCGGGCAGGGCCAGCAGTTGCAGCACCTGATCCTCATCGCGCCAGATGCCGCGCAGCTCATATTGCGCCCAGCTTCCCTGGGTGCTGGCGACGATTTCATCCTCACCAACCTGATCGAAACTCCACCCATTCGCTTCAAAATAGGCGGCCAGCATGTCGATCGGCGCGGCTTCCTGGCCGCCATTTTCAAATTCGTCGCTGTCCATCATAGGCTGGCCATAGAGCATTTCCCGGCGGCAAGGAAACCACCGACTGACGGAAACGCATCAAAATAAGGGATCGTTGCCCAAATCCAACGGACAGGCGGCGAAGCTTGCTTATTCCGCGTCGCCCGGCTTTGCCTTTGGGGAGCGGACGGTCTTTGTGACAGGCTCGGACGACCGGCCTTCCAGAGCATCGATCCGTGCTTTCAGCAGTTCGATTTCTTCGCGGGCAGCGGCGGCAAGCGCCTTTACCGCGTCAAATTCATCGCGGCTGACGAAGTCCATGCCGCCGATAAACTGCTTCGCCTTTTCGCGGGCGTTGGTCTCAAACTCGCGGCTCATGCCAGCGACCGTTCCCGCGGCGCCGTTCACCAGCTTGGCAAGGTCGTCGAAAAAGCGGTTTTCGCTCTGCATGATCTGAATGTCCTTGTTTGGTGACGCGTCAGTGCGTCACAAAATCATATCTGGGTCTTGAGCGCCGGGGCGACAAGGGTCTCTGCGCCAGGGTTCAAGCGGCCGATCTCATAATTCAGCGCAGAGGCAAAGGCCAGCCACGCCAGATAAGGGAGCAGGAGCAATCCTGCGAGGCGCCGGATGCGCCAGAACAGCCATGCCGTGGCGGCGACCAGAACGACCAGCACGATGATGAGCGCCAGCGCATTGTCGACCTGATGCGCGCGGAAGAAGAGCGGCGACCAGATCAGGTTGAGCGCCAACTGGACGAGGAACAGGATGATCGCCAGCCCCCTGCCCCGCGCGCCCCGGGCATGGAGGACGATGGCGAGGGCCAGGCCCATCAGGATATAGAGGATGGTCCAGGCCACGCCAAAGGCCCAGCCCGGCGGCATGAAGCTCGGCTTTATCAGTGCATCGAACCAGCGATTGCCATAGCCGCTATTGGCAAGCTTGCCCGATAGAAAGCCGAGGAACACGATCGCAGGCACGGTGACCAGCGCCCAGCGCAGATAGGCCAGGCGCAACTGACCCGGGGACGCGATTTCGTTCATCGTCGGCGCTGCTCCACTCATCCTCTTTGGCGGCCCCCAGCGAATCCTTCAAAACGCTGTCAAGCCGGACGTGGATGGTTTGCGGTGAAACACTTCATCCCGCAACCCGCGAATGAAGGGCGGGTTGCCCGCACCTGTCACAAAATCAAACGCATGGCCCCGATTATTCTTCGAGCCGGGCGCAGATCAGGAATTCGACATTACCCTGCGGGCCGGTGATCGGGCTCGCCGTTACGCCCAGCACGGTCCATCCTTTGCTCGTCAGCCATTGGCTCACTTCCTCGCAGACGCGGGCGTGGATTGCGGGATCGCGGACCACGCCGCCCTTGCCGACTTCTTCCCGTCCCGCTTCGAATTGCGGCTTGATGAGTGCCGCGAGATAGGCGCCCGTCCGCGCGAAACTCAACGGCCTCTCCAGCACCTTGGCGAGCGAGATGAAGCTCGCATCGCACACGATGATGTCGATGGGCTCCGGGATATGGTCCGCGGTCAGGATGCGAGCGCTGGTCTGTTCATGCACGATGACGCGCGGATCGGACCTCAGTTTCCAGGCAAGCTGGTTCGTGCCGCTGTCCACGGCATAGACGCGCGCGGCGCCGTTGGTCAGCAGCACGTCGGTAAAGCCACCCGTCGAGCTGCCGACATCGATGGCGATCATGCCGCGCACGTCCAGCGCGAAATGCTCGATGGCATGGGCGAGCTTGATGCCCCCGCGCGAGACCCAGGGGTGGTCGCGCCCCTTCACCTCCAGCGCCGCGTCTTCCGCAACCTGCTGGCCCGCCTTGTCGATCTTCCGATCGCCCAGGAAGACTAGCCCGGCGAGGATGAGCGCCTGCGCCCGCGCGCGGCTTTCCGCCAAGCCGCGATCGACAAGCAACTGGTCGGCGCGCAGCTTCGCCATCAGCGCACCAGATCCGTCAAAGTCGAGACGGTCAGCAATTGCGGCAAGGTCCGGCCCGGCTGACCCGGAGCATACCAGAGGTAGAGCGGCACGCCCGAGCGGCCCTGCGCCTCGAGAAAGCGGGAGATCGCAGGATCGGCATTGGTCCAGTCGCCGACCATCACCGTCACGCCCGCCTTGGCGAAGGCCTCCCGCGTGTCGGTCCGATCGATGGCCGCAGCCTCATTGGCCTTGCAGGTCAGGCACCAATCGGCGGTGAAGTAGAGGAACACCGGCTTGCCCGAGGCGCGCAGGCTGGCGAGACGTGCTTCATCGAAAGCGACGCTGCCGCCGCCCGCCTGCGCAACTCCATTGGACCGCGCGGGCAGAGCCACCGCGCCTGCGCCCAACAGCAGCAGGGTTGCAGCCGCCACCACCAAGCCGCCGCGCTTGCCGTGATGCTGGCGCTCACCCAGCCACCACAGGAACAACGATAGCAACAATGCCGTGCCGAGGCCGATCGTCATGCCGGGCACGCCCCGTTGCTGCCCGAGCAGCCAGGCCAGCCCGAGCGCGGTCAGGAACATCGGGACTGACAGAATCCTCTGGAAAGTGCGCATCCACGCGCCCGGCCGGGGCAGGCGTTCCCGTAGGGCTGGCACATAGGCGAGCAGCAGGAATGGCAGGGCAAGCCCAAGTCCCAATCCAGCAAAAACCGCCAGCGCTGCCGCCAGCGGAAGTACCAGCGCCGCGCCCATGGCGACGCCCATGAACGGCCCCGTGCAGGGCGTTGCGACAAAGGCAACCAGCACGCCGGTCCAGAATGACCCGGCGACGCCCCCCTTCCCCGCCAGCGTCCCGCCGCCGCCAAAGGCGCTGAGCTCGAACAATCCCGCAAGGTTGAACGCGATGGCCGTCACGAGCAGCAACAGCAGCAATATGATGCGCGGGTCCTGCAACTGGAATGCCCAGCCCGCCGCCACCCCGGCCGCACGGATCGCCAGCAGCAACCCGCCCAGCGCCAGGCAGGTCAGGATGACGCCCCCGGCATAGGCGAGCGCCTCCCGGCGAACCACAGCCTCATCACGCCCTGCGCGCGCCAGCTTGAGCGCCTTCAACCCCAATATGGGGAAGACGCAGGGCATGATGTTAAGCATTAACCCACCCAATATCGCTCCGCCCAATGCCAGGATGGCGCTGGGCAGCAGCGCTGAACCAGGCTTCGCGACCTCACCGGGCCGTGCTGTCAGCAGGAATCCGGTATGATCCGCAGTGCGCAGAACCGCTTCCACCGCGCCGCCCTTGAAACCCTGTCCCGTCTCGGTTTCGATCAATAGGCGATCGCCCTGCCGCTCAACCATTTGTGGCGCGGCATAGCGGACGAGGCCGTCCACCAGCGGAAACAGATGCACGTCAGCAGCCGCAGCTTCTACCGGAAACGGGATGGAGAGCCGGAGCTTGCCGTCCGCAACCGCGTAAATCGCCTCGCTTCCGAGTGGGCGCGGCAGGCGCGCGCGCCAGGCATCGAACTGGGATTGGGTGGAGGGCGGCACCACGCCCTCCCCAACCACCAGATCAAGCGCGATGTCAGCGCTTTCAGGCACGCAGATCTTGTCCGTGCAGGCCAGCCATTCCGCCTTTCCACGGATCGGCAGCCGCGTTCCCCTCTCCATCCCCGGTCCAAGGCGCAGTGGCGCAAGGATCGCATAGGGCCCTTCATAGACATGGTTCATGAGGCCGGAAATCAACAGTGTCTCAGGCACGGGATAGCGTAGCGGGCCGACGCTCACGCCTTTGGGGAGAGACCATTTGACGGTCATGCCCAGCCCCGCGTCGCCCGGATTTTGCCAATAGCCGTGCCAGCCCGCTTCCGGCGTCATGGCGAAGGCGATGTTGGTCGTCGATCCCGGGGCGGGCTCCGGGCTTTCGGCCACAAGCTGCAAGCCTATGTGCGGCGCGCCCGATCCGAATGCGCCCTGGGCGCTGGCGACCGGCGCGACAAACAGCGCCAGCGTCATCAAGAGGACATGGAAAATCCGCATCGGGCCTCTGTTCGCGTAGATCAGAGCGGGCTAGGTCCGCAGGGTTGCGCCGTCAAGGCACCAGAAGGAATTGAAAAGATGTTCAGGAAAGTGATTCATACCCTCCTGCTGCTGGCACCCCTGCCCGCGCTTGCCCAACCGGCAATGCCAGCGGGTTCCGCCACGCCGCCCCGGTTGATCATCGCCATCTCGGTCGATCAGTTTTCCGCCGATCTCTTCAGCGAGTACCGGCCTTATTATGAAGGCGGCCTCAAGCGGCTGAGCCAGGGCGCTGTATTCCCGCGCGGCTATCAAAGCCATGCCGCGACCGAAACCTGCCCCGGCCACAGCACCATCCTGACTGGCAGCCGCCCTTCCCGCACCGGGATCATCGCCAACAGCTGGATTGATCAGGGGATTAATCGGACTGACAAGACGATCTATTGCGCGGAGGATGAGAGCCAGCCCGGCAGGAGCAGTTCCAACTACGTAGCTTCACCCCTGCATCTGCGCGTACCCACGCTTGGCGAGCGAATGAAGGCTGCCAATCCGGCCACGCGCAGCGTCTCCATTGCGGGCAAGGATCGCGCCGCCATCATGATGGGTGGCGCGAAGGCAGACCAGGTCTGGTGGCTTAGTCCGAAAGGCTATGTCAGCTATCCCGGTGTCGTGACGCCGCCGCTGGTCGGGCGGGTCAACGACATCTTCCAACAGCGTCTGGCTGAAGCCAATGCGGGGTTTGAACTGCCTCCACAATGCACTGCCAAGGACTTTCCCGTGCGCGTGAGCCCCGACCGCACGGTGGGCACTGGCCGTTTCGAAAGGCCCGGCGGCCGCTATGATGCATTCCGCGCCTCGCCTGAACAGGACGCGATGACGCTGGCTTTCGCAGCGGCGGCGATCGAGAATATGGGTTTGGGCAAGCAGGCCCAGACCGACATCATCTCCATCGGCCTGTCCGCGACCGACGTCATCGGTCATGCCTACGGCACGGAAGGGACGGAAAGCTGCATCCAGGTCGATCGGCTGGACCGCGAACTGGGCGCTTTCTTCAACCGGCTCGACAGCCAGGGCATCGACTATGTCGTGGTCCTGACGGCGGATCATGGCGGGCATGATCTGCCTGAGCGCCATCAGCAAAATGCCATGCCGATGGAGCAGCGGGTCGACCGGGCGTTGATGCCCTCCGCCCTTTCAGAGGCAGTGGCCGCGCGCACCGGCATGGCTGCAAAAGGGCTGATCCTGGGCGACGGGCCTTCCGGCGATCTTTACTTCAACCATGCGCTCACTCCGGCTCAGCGCGCCAAGGTCGAAACGGCCACGCTCACCCTGCTCCGCGCGCATCCTCAAGTGGAGGCAGTATTCACCAAGGCGCAGCTTGCCGCCACGCCTTCGCCCTCAGGGCCGCCGGAAAGCTGGAGCCTGATGCAGGAAGCGCGCGCCAGCTTCGATCCTGAGCGTTCTGGCGACCTGCTGTTGCTGCTGAAGCCGCGGATAACGCCGATCTCCAACCCGTCGCGTGGCTCTGTCGCGACGCACGGCTCGCCTTGGGACACGGATCGCCGAGTGCCGATCCTGTTCTGGCGCAAGGGCATACGCCCCTTCGAACAGCCGCTGGGCGTCGAAACGGCGGACATCATGCCGACGCTCGCCGCGCTCATCGGCCTGCCCGTGCGTCGGGACGAGATCGACGGACGCTGCCTCGACCTGATCGCAGGTGCCGGGGACAGCTGCCCCGCTAGATAAGGTCAGATATTTTCCGCAAAGCCGTCCCGCTCCGCGTCGACCAAAGCATGGACGCGGTGCGGGGCGGAAACTTCGACCCGGCTGGTCACTTCATATTGCGCCTTCGCCTGCCGGACATTGCTGTTGGCGGGCACGCTGTCGGTCAGCCAGACATTGCCGCCGATCACCGATCGGCTGCCGATGATGATGCGGCCGAGGATCGTCGCGCCCGCATAGATCACCACGTCATCCTCGATGATCGGGTGCCGGGGCAAGGCCTTGGCCAGTGCGCCCCTTTCGTCAGCGGGGAAGCTGCGCGCGCCAAGCGTCACGCCCTGATAGAGGCGTACCCGGTCCCCCACGATCGCCGTCTCGCCAATCACGACGCCAGTGCCATGATCGATGAAGAAGCTGCGGCCGATCTTCGCGCCGGGATGAATGTCGATCCCGGTGCGGGAATGGGCGATTTCGGAGATGATGCGGGCTACCAGCGGCGCGCCCAGATCATAGAGGCGATGGGCGAGCCGGTGATGGATGATGGCCAGCATCGACGGGTAGCAGATCAGCACCTCGTCAACGCTGCGCGCGGCAGGATCGCCCAGGAACGCCGCTTCCACATCGGTGTCGAGCAATTCGCGCAAGCCCGGCAAGCTCTGCGCGAAGTTGCCGATGATCTGGGATGCTGCGCTGTCGATCGCGTCCGCCGGACTGCCGTGCATGGCGTAGATCAGCTCAAGGCGGATCTGGCCGTAAAGGCGGCTGAGCGCCGTTTGCAAGGTCTGCGCCACGAAGGCGTCTTCATTGTGAATACGGATGAAGCTCGGCCCCAGGCGGAGCGGGAACAACGCGCCGCAGAGCGAACTCATGATCTTGGCGAGATTGGCGCGCGAGGGGAATCCTTCCGCCCCATATTCGGCATGATGCTGCTGCGCCTCACGCCAGCGGGTACGCACCGCGCCGAGATCGTTCACAAGCCGGTCAAGGTCCCAATAGCCTTCCAGGACCTGATCTTCTTCGCCTTCTGCCGTCATATACGCCTCTTGTTCAACAGGGCTGGCATAGACCGCGCGAAGGCTGATCGATAAACGAGTTTTGCTTGCACCCCCGAAGCTTCTCTTTTCGGCAGAGGCTTGGGCGCACGTCAGCGGACGGGCGATGCCCCCGCCCAGGGCAAGCGAATTTCGACGCTCAACCCGCCCCCCGGACGGTTCGCCAGGACCAGGTCGCCGCCCTCCTCCTCAACCGCCTTCGCGACGATGGCGAGGCCGAGGCCAAGGCCTCGCGTGTTGCGGCCTCGCGCCTCATCCAGCCTGGCAAAGGGCTTGAGCACCTCGGCCATCTTGTCTTCCGGGATGCCGGGTCCGTCATCTTCCACCCGGATCGACACAGCATCAGCGCGGCGCTCAACACTGACATAGGCGCGCTGCCCATAGTGGAGCGCGTTTTCCACCAGATTCATGACCGCGCGGCGCAGTGGGAGCGGGCGAACGTCCATCTCCAGATGGTCAGGGCCCTCATAGCTGACATCTGCGCCCTGATCCTGGAAGGCGTCGACCACCGTTGCCACGGCCACGGCGACATCCGCCCGGACTGGAGCCTCGCCATTCTTCTCCCCGCCGAGGAACGCGAGCAGCGATTCGATCATCGCCCCCATTTCCGCCAGATCTTGCGCCATCGCATCGCGTGCCTCGTCGTCACGGATGGCCTCCAGCCGCAGTTGCAAGCGGGCGAGCGGGGTGCGCAGATCATGCCCGACCGCCGCCAAGGTCTCGGTGCGTTCGGTGATCAGGCGATGGATACGCTTCTGCATAGCGTTGAACGCGCGGATCAGGTCGCGCACATCGCTGGTGCCGCCTTCCTCGACGACGACTTCGTCGCTAAGGCCGATATGCTCGGTCGCCTTGGTAAGGTCCTTGAGCGGTGCGAGCGTCCGCCGGATCAGCATCGCACCGGCCAGCATCAGCGCGACGAGCGGAATGAGCGCCAGCCCCATGCGGCCAATGGTGAACGTCCACTGACCGCCAGTATGACGCATGCCGAAATAGAGCCAGCTACGATCGGGAAGCTGCAAGCCCCCATTGATCTGCGACATTCGTCCGGGTGAGGCGAGGCGGAGCCACAGGCTCGACTGTTCCAAACTCGGTTCCCACGCGACGATCTGGCGGCGCATGCGCTCCAGCTCCGGGGCAAGGGCTGGCGGCGGCGGGGATGCGGGCGTCCAGTGCACGTCGTAGCGATCAGTGGTGAGCTGGATCGCCATGGCGTGCCGTTCGCCCGGCGGCTGCTCCGTCACCAGCTTGCGCGCGATCACCAGATGCTCGGCCAGCCGCCGCGCCTCGTCATCCTGCAGGGACAGATGACCCGCCCGCTCGTAAATCAACGTTCCGACCGCGAATTCGAGCGTCAGTGCCAGCAGCAGGATCGCCAGAAGCCGTCCGACCAGGCCAACTGACCGCCTCACATGCAGTCTCAAGCCCTACTGACTTCCGCGTTGAACATATAGCCGACGCCCCGCACCGTCGTGATGGGCGCGGCTGCGCCTTCGGTGGACAGCTTGCGTCGCAACCGGCTGACGAGCACATCAATGCTCCGGTCGGAACTGTCGCCCATGCGGGTGCGCGACAATTCGATCAGCCGCTCGCGCGCGATGACGCGCTGCGGGTGGCTGAGAAATGATCCGAGAAGGTCGAATTCAGCGCCGGTCAGGTCGACGATCGCGCCTGTGGGCGACCGCAATTCGCGCCGGGGGAAATTGACTACCCAGCCGTCGAAGCGCGCCTCATTTTCGCGATGTTCATCGGGTCCCCGCTCGACGCCTACGCGGCGCAGGATCGCCCTGATCCGCGCGATCAGCTCGCGGGTGCCGAAGGGCTTGGGCAGATAATCGTCCGCGCCCAGTTCCAGGCCGACGATGCGATCGGTCTCGCTGCCCTTGGCGCTGATGAAGATGATGGGGACATCGCTCTTGCGCCGGATCTGGCGGCAAAGATCGATGCCATTGGTGCCGGGCAGCATGACGTCAAGGACGACCAGATCAACTGGCCCAGCATCAAAGGCGACCCACATTTCGGGGCCCGACGAGGCCGGTCGTACCTGATAGCCATGTTCCTGCAACGCCCGCGCGGTCAGTGTGCGCAGCGGCGGATCGTCTTCGACAAGGATGATCGTGGGAGCGGTCATGCCGGAAAGGGTGCGCAACGAAAACGGCTCATGGGCCTGGGGATAGAGAGCGCTGCCGAGGGGGTCAACCGATGCTTGCCCCGGAAACCCTTGGAAACGGGTTCAGCAATATTTTGTCACCTCGGGGACATTTTTCCCCTTGGCAGATTGTCATGCCGGGCCCGACAAATGGGCCCGGCATGATGACATCAGAAGGCGGCCGAGAGGGAGAAGACCACCTGGCTACGGGCGATCGACTTGCCGAAATTGTCACCGTCCTGAACCATGAAGTTCGGGCGGATGTAATTTTCTTCCGAGCGCTTGATGTCGGTGTCGACATAGGCGACGCCCAGCGTCAGCGGCGTGCCGGGGATGGCGAGGTCCGCGCCGATCAACCAGTCGAGATACTTGCCCGTGGGCGCGATCGACGTGCCGTTCGGACCAAGGCCGGGGTTACCGTCGGAATAGCCCAGATGCGCCTTCAGCGTCAGCGGGGTTTCAGGGATGGAACCGCTGATGTCGCCCCAGATGTAGAGATTGTCTTCCTTGTCACCCGGGTTCGCGACCGTGCAGGCCGCGTCGCTGCACCAGTTGCCCAGAGCCTGCTGCTTGGGTGCATAGGCGACGCCGAGCAGGCCCTTGACCGGGCCGAGCTGGCTCGAAAGCTTCACATAAGGCTCAGCGAAGTCGGTCTTGTCCGCGCCCGACGGGTACATGTACCAAGTCAAACCCACGTCCAGCGTCGCGCCGCCAAGCGGAATGGCGTAGCCTGCGAACAGGTCCAGTTCCATGTTGGCGCCGCCGAACTGGCCCCAGCCAGCAAGGTTCGAAGCCCATGTGCCGACATAGGCGCCGCTTTCGTGCGTGGCGGTGATGCCGCCCTGAATGGCCATGCCCTGGTCGGTTTGCGACACGCCACGGAACCGATAGTCGGAAACCAGCGCGACGCTGCCCGACACCGTCACGGGGCCTTCAGCTTCTTCCTGAGCGAAAGCCGGAGCACTCGACATCAACGCGAGAGCCGCACAGGCGATCTGCAATTTGGCGATTTTCATGAACATTCCCCTTTTTCGGTAAGAATGTTCCGTCCTGCGTCCGCACTGGTTCGGAAGGTCTTTTTGCCCTCGATTACCGGCGGAATGACTGCAGGCTATGATGGTCGAGCCGAAAGCGGAATGCTCTTTTACCGCAAGTGCGAAGGGAAAGGCGAAAGCGTGTCGCCAAGAGCACGGTTATTTTCCATACCACGTCTATATGTGTCTATTTCATTTCTATCGTGCATCCGCATACAAAAAGACCGCCGCGCCTCGGAAGGGGCGCGGCGGTCACGTCGCCTGACGGGGGGTGACGGTTCAGGCGGCGAGATTACGCAGGCGGCCCGCAGCACCCGCCAGTTCGACACTGGCGCCAGCACCACGGCGGCGATCCATCCACTCCCGCACCATTTCGGCGCAGGTATGGTCGATGTGCAGCAGTCGCTCGACATTGAGGATGACCGGGCGTTCGGCGGGGACAGCTTCCAGCTTCGCCGAGAGTTTCGGCAAGGTCAGGAATGTCGCGGTGCCGTGCAAGGCAAGCTCATGCGCATCGCCGCGCTGCTCATCATCGACGCCCAGCCGCAAGCGGCGGGCATGGGGCAGCAGTTCAAGAAGTGACAGGCCGATGCCGACGAGAACGCCGGTCAGCAGGTCGGTAGCCACGACCATGATCAGCGTCGCGGCCCACACGACCACCGGCAGCGGACCATAGCGGTGCAGCAGGTGCTTGGCATGGTCCAGGCTGACCAGCCGGACGCCCGTTACGACCAATATGCCTGCAAGCGCAGCCATCGGGATCTCGCGCAGCAGCCAAGGCAGCAACGCGACGAAGCCGAGGATCCAGATGCCGTGCAGGATCGCGGACAGGCGAGTCTTCGCGCCAGCCTGAACGTTGGCGGAGCTGCGCACGATAACGCCGGTCATCGGCAAGGCACCAGCCATGCCGCACAGCAGGTTGCCGACACCCTGGGCGCTCAGTTCCCTGTTATAGTTGGTCCGCACGCCATTGTGCATCCGGTCCACCGCGGCGGCCGACAGCAGTGTCTCGGCGCTGGCGATGAAGGCGATGGCGACGGCGGTTGTGATGACGGTCGGGTTCATCAACTGCGCAAGCAGCCCCTCGCCCGGCAACGTCACGGCTGCGACGATGGATTCCGGCACCACGACACGCGCCACCGGCAGGCTGAACAAGAAGGCGACGAGCGTCGCGAGCACGACGCCGACCAAGGCGCCAGGCAGCAACTTCAGCGAAGCGGGGCGGATCTTTTCCCAACCCAGCATGCCGCCGATGGTGACAACGCCCACGGCAAAGGCGGTCGCTGCGTCCTGATTGCTGAGGCCGAAGATCTGGCCCGGCATGGCGACCAGGTTCGCAAGGCCGCTCGACAAGGGCTTGTCGTCGAAAAGGACGTGGAACTGGCCAACGACGATCAGGACACCGATGCCCGCCAGCATGCCGTGCACGACCGCTGGCGAAATGGCGCGAAACCATCCGCCGACACGCAACAGGCCGGCGATGACCTGGATCGCGCCTGCAAGGATCAGGATCGGCCCAAGCGCGGACAGCCCCTGCTCGCGCACGATTTCGAACACGATCACGGCAAGACCCGCCGCAGGGCCACTGACCTGTAGCGGGGAGCCGGCCAGCAGACCGACGACGATACCGCCGATGATGCCGGTGATCAGGCCCTTTTCCGGTGGCACGCCGGATGCGACCGCAATGCCCATGCAGAGCGGCATCGCCACCAGGAACACGACGATGGAAGCAGTCAAGTCGCGGCTCAAGGTGCCGCCGGAAAGAGCTTTCAACATGGGTTACTCCGCGGCCACGGCGATGCTGGTATCGCCAGCAAGGCGGCGCGCCTGCGCCTGTGCGACGGGAAGCGGATGTCCTTCGCGCATGGCGACAAACCGCCCGGTCTCGCCATCAAGGCCCAGCACTTGGCCCGCATGAATGTCGACATACCAGCCGTGCAGCGCGATCTCGCCGCGCGCCACGCCCGACGCCACCGACGGATGCGTGCGCAGATGGTTCAGCTGCACCACGACATTTTCCAGCGCCATGTTGCGCAGCTTTTCCGCGTCGCTGAGGTCGGTCGGATAATTTTCACGGCATACCTTCTGCGCGGCATGTGAATGGCGCAGCCATGCGGCGACATTGGGCATCGACGTCAAGTCGGCGTCCGTCGCCAACGCCTTCATCGCGCCGCAGTCGCTGTGACCGCACACGATGATGTCACGCACGCCCAGCACCATGACGGCATATTCGACCGTCGCGGTGACGCCGCCCAACTGGCTGGCATGCGGGGGCACGATGTTGCCAGCGTTGCGGCACACGAACAGGTCGCCCGGATCAGCCTGCATGATATGTTCCGGCACGATGCGGGAGTCGGCGCAGGAAATCATCAGCGCCTTGGGGCTTTGCCCATGATTGGCAAGCTGGTTGTAGAGCGCGCTCTTGTTCGGAAAGACCTTGCTTTCGAAACTGAAGACGCGACCGATAAGCTCGTTCATCGCTTCCATCCTTCATTACTGTTGCCGGTCAGGGGGCGGACCGGCGCAGATTGAAGGATAGGAACAGCCCTTTGCTGCGTCGCAGCGCTTTTGTTAAATAGTATGTCTGACTGGATTTTTCGCCATCACTGGCGTTCAACCGCCGCGCTCAGCATATATCCCGCGCCCCTGACGGTGACGATCGGCGCTGGCCTGCTGCCAACGCTGAGCTTTCGGCGCACGCGGCTGACCAGCACGTCGATGCTCCGGTCGGATGAAGGGGCGTCCCGAACTCCAGCCAATTCCATCAACCTGGCACGGGGGATGACAGTCTGCGGATGATCCAGCAACACTTGGAGCAACGCAAATTCAGCGGCGGTAAGCACGATCGACGCGCCATCCTCGTTCCTCACCTCGCGGCGGGCGAAGTCCACTTGCCACCCGTCGAATTGAGCTAGCGTGCTGGCGCGCAAACCGATCAGCCTGTCCTTCTTGCTGCGGCGCAATACGGCGCGCAGTCGGGCAGCAAGCTCGCGGTTCGAATAGGGTTTGACCATATAGTCATCGGCGCCCAATTCCAGTCCGACGACGCGATCCACTTCGCTGCCGCCCGCACCTACCAGGATGATCGGTATCTCGCTCCGTTCACGAACGTCGCGGCAAAGGTCGAGGCCATCGGGACCACGCAGCGCTGCGTGCAGCACCAGCGCACCCACGGGCACGGTCTTGATGGCGTTGAAGATGTCCGCAGCCGATCCAACAGGCAGGGCGCGAAAGCCGCTCTGTTCCAGATATTCACGCACCTGCTGGCGCAGGTCCGGCTTTTCTTCGGCGATCAGGATAAGAGGAGACGTCATCCACCCTTCACTAACAAGCTCTGAAATGCGGCTGCTGCTCGCTCGATGGCGAAAACATCTGAAGGCAACTCCCGTCGGCAAAAGGCCATTCGCGCACGCATAGGCGGTACAAATGTCTCCGAAATTTGCCGAATGTTACAAATTATTGCTGAAGCGCTTTGTCGAAGGCTGCCGCATTGCTGACCTGCCGTGCCTTGTCCGCTGGCTCACCCCGGCTGGAGCCCCGGGCACCCGGTCCTAACCTATGCAACCGAAACAGCGTTTAGGTTTTTAACCCCCGTCAACAGCGTCGGCCGCCTCGGCAGCTTTCATGTCCAATGATGGGATTCACCGAATGAAAATCGCGCAAATTGCTCCACTGGCTGAAAGCGTGCCGCCGAAGCTTTACGGCGGAACCGAGCGGATCGTTTCCTACCTGACTGAAGCCTTGATCGATCAGGGTCATGACGTGACGCTGTTTGCCAGCGGGGACTCCGTCACACGCGCGGAACTGGTGCCGGTCACAGACATCGCATTGCGGCTAAACCCCAATGTGCGCGACCCCATACCCTATCATGTAATGCTGCTTGAGGCAGTGCGACAGCGCGCAGATGAGTTCGACGCGCTCCATTTCCATATCGACCTCATCCACATGCCGCTCTTTCAGGACATCATCGGCCGGTGCATCACCACCTTGCACGGGCGGCTGGACCTTCCGGACCTGATCCCTTTCTACCAGGCCTTTCCCAACCACAGCCTGGTTTCCATTTCCGATCACCAGCGGCTGCCGATGCCTCCGGTGAATTGGGCAGGCACAGTTTATCATGGCCTGCCCGCCGACCTGCTGTCGCCCAAGATCGCTGGCGAGGATGGCTATCTCGCTTTCCTTGGCCGCATCTCGCCGGAAAAGCGCCCTGACCGCGCGATCCGCATCGCCGCGCGTGCGGGCAAACCGCTCAAGATCGCCGCGAAGATCGACAATGTGGACAAGGGCTATTGGGAAGCGGAGATCGCCCCGCTGCTCAGCCTCTATCCCAATATCGAGTTCATCGGCGAGATCAACGAAACCCAAAAGGCCGAATTTCTTGGCGGCGCCAGCGCGCTCCTGTTCCCGATCGATTGGCCGGAGCCATTCGGCCTCGTCATGATCGAAGCGATGGCCTGCGCCACGCCCGTCATTGCCTTTCGCTGCGGCTCGGTGCCGGAAATCATCGACCATGGCGTCTCCGGCTTTATTGTCGATACTGAAGACCAGGCGGTCGAAGCCGTGTCACGGCTAGGCGAGCTTGATCGCAATGGGGTGCGCGCCGCCTTTGACGCACGCTTCACGGCAGACCGGATGGCAGCGGATTATGTCTCGCTTTATCGTGCGCTTCCCGGTGCGCGAACCGATGCCGCACGGCTCCGCCGCGAGCGCGGGGATGAAGCGGAACTCCATTTGCAGGCAGTCGGATAAGGAGCGTTGCATGACAGTGAGCCAGTTGCAGCCAGAAGCCTTGGCAGTCGAACCGGCAAAGTCCCTGTCCCAGCAGCAGACCCAATTCTTCATCCCGGCCACCGCTTCCCTGCACGAGCGGCGGCCGCGGACGTTGAAGCATGGCGACAGTTTTGCTGTTTTCGACCATAGCGGCGATGCGATTGCAGGGCCGGGCAGTCCGGAAGGGCTATACCATCGCGACACCCGTCACCTGTCGCACCTGTACCTGACGATCAACGGGCAGCGGCCGATCCTGCTGAGCTCGGCGTTGCGCGACGACAACGCCATCCTGACCTGCGACCTCACCAATCCCGATTTCGCGGGCGATGATGGCCGGGTGGCGGTGGAACATGACCTGATCCACTTTCGCCGCACCCGCTTCCTTTGGGAGTCCGCGATCCATGAGCGGATCACGATCCGCAACTTCGATACCGACGCACGCACCGTGCGGATCGACATCGGCTTTGCCGCCGACTTCGCCGACCTATTCGAGATACGCGGCATGACACGGTTGCGCAAAGGATCGATGAAGCCGCCGGTGATCGGCCCGGCAGACGTGCTGCTGGCCTATGAAGGTCGCGACGAAATGACGCGCGAAACCCATATCAGCTTCGAACCGCAGCCCCAGGAACTGACCGAAAGCCACGCCGCCTTCGAAGTCGTCGTGCCTGCCGGAGAACGCCGCACCTTGTACATGCGGATCGCCTGCGAACGGGTCGAACTGACATCCGAGCCTTTCTCGCGCCAGTTCCTCAAAGCCCTGCGTGAGTCCATGCAGTCGCTGAAGCAGGCACGCGCACGCGGGGCGACGGTGCGCTCATCCAACGCGCTCTTCGATGAAGTCACGCGCCGATCGGTGGCGGACATCACCATGCTGTCCACCGATACGGAATTTGGCCCCTACCCCTATGCGGGTATCCCATGGTTCAGCACCGTATTCGGCCGCGATGCGATCATCACCGCGCTGGAAACACTCTGGCTCGACCCGGCGATCAGCCGCGGGGTGCTCGGCTATCTGGCAAAGCATCAGGCGACCAAGTTCGATCCAGCCGCCGACGCCGAACCTGGAAAGATCCTGCATGAGGTGCGCCATGGCGAGATGGCGGAGCTCGGCGAAGTGCCCTTCCGCCACTATTATGGCAGCATCGACTCCACGCCCTTGTTCATCATGCTTGCGGGTGCTTATCTGGAGCGCACCGGGGACCTGTCCTTCGTCACGGGCCTTTTGCCCCACCTAGAAGCGGCGCTGCTTTGGATCGACGAGCATGGCGACCGGGACAAGGATGGCTTTGTCGAATATGGCCGCCTGACGGACCAGGGCCTCACCAATCAGGGTTGGAAAGACAGCCATGACTCCGTCTTCCACGAAGACGGCTCCATCGCGCGCGGCCCGATCGCTCTGGCCGAGGTGCAGGCCTATGTCTACGGCGCCTGGAAAGCGGCCGAAGCCATCTATGTTGCTCTTGGCGATGCGGCGCGCGGGCTGGATTATGGGTCGAGGGCGGACCGCCTGCGCGACCATTTCGATGAAGCCTTTTTCGACACGCAGCTCGGCACCTATGTATTGGCGCTCGACGGGGAAAAGCGGCCATGCCGTGTGCGTTCATCCAACGCCGGGCATGTCCTTTTCACCGGCCTTGCGAAGGAAGAGCGCGTAGAATCCGTCGTCCGAACTTTGATGGCCCCGGCCTCCTTCTCCGGATGGGGGGTGCGCACCATCGCCTCTACCGAAGCGCGCTACAATCCGATGAGCTACCATAATGGCTCGATCTGGCCGCACGACAACGCCCTCATCGCAGCGGGCTTCTCGCGCTACGGCTACAAGCGGGAGGCGGCGCAAATCTTCGAAGGACTGTTCGCGGCGGCCACCTATGTCGATCTTATGCGCTTGCCCGAGCTATTCTGCGGATTTCCCCGCCGCCGTGCGCAAGGACCGACCTTTTACCCCGTCGCCTGCAGCCCGCAGGCGTGGTCCGCGGCAGCTCCCCTCTCCCTTATCCAGTCGAGCCTCGGCATCGGCTTCGATGTGGCAGGGCCGGAAATCTCCCTGCGCGAACCTGCCCTGCCCCGGTTCCTTGATGAGCTGAGGCTCTACGGTTTGCGCGTCGGCAATGCGTCGGTCGACATCGCCTTCGACCGGATGGATGACAAGGTGGTGGTAAAGCCGCTCGACCGAACGGGCCCTGCGCGGGTGGTGACGATCTCCTGATCGTCCCGGCAACGGCATGGGAAAGGAGTGGTGCGCCCAACAGGATTCGAACCTGTGGCCTTCGGATTAGGAATCCGACGCTCTATCCTGCTGAGCTATGGGCGCCCGCGACAGGCTCTATGCTGCTGATGCTGCGCGGTCAATTCTTCGCTTCGGGCGGGACGACGGGAAAGAGCAGCGGCGCGACCTCCACGCCTTCGGACACCAGCGCGCGGGCCTCATCCGGGGCGACTTCGCCGTGGATGCTCGACCGCTCCTTTTCGCCATAATGCATGGCGCGGGCATGTTCGGCAAAGCCCCGGCCGACCCAAGTGGAATCTTCCAGGACCTTCGCCTGCGCCTGAGCCAGCGCCTGCACCATTTCGCGCATCCGGGCCTCGTCACCTGCCATTGCGACGGGAGCGGTGGGCGCATTTGCAGGCACAATCTCGGATTTCTTGCTGTTCCCCTTGGCAGCCACGGCGGGCGCCATCAATGCCTTGGACACCTCCGGGTCGCCGCACATCGGGCAGGCCAGCAATCCGCGCGCCAACTGATCCTCATAGTCCGCGCTCGATCCGAACCAGGCTTCGAACACATGCCCATGGGAACTACATTTAAGGTCGAAAACAATCACGAAAGCGTCACGTCCACTGGAATATCGCGCCGGTTGGCGATCGCAGGCACGCGCCCGCGCACGTCCTCTACGCGCGACAGGTCGATGTCGGCAAGAGCCAGTCCCGCCTCCTCGCCCATGTCGAGCAAGACTTCGCCCCAGGGATCGATGACCAGGCTATGGCCATAAGTCTCACGCCCATCCTCATGGCGGCCGGTCTGCGCCGGGGCGATTACGAAGCAGCCAGCCTCGATCGCGCGCGCACGGAGCAGGACGTGCCAATGCGCCTCGCCGGTCGGCACGGTGAAGGCGGCAGGCACGAGCAACATCGTCGCGCCCGCATTGGTAAGGGCACGATACAAGTCCGGGAAACGCAGGTCGTAACAGACCGACAGGCCCATCCGGCCCCATGGCGTCTCAACCGCCGCCACCTTTTCGCCTGGCCGGTAAACCGCAGACTCGCGCCAGCTTTCACCCGTCGCCAGATCGACGTCGAACAGGTGAATCTTGTCATAGCGGGCGCGGATCTCACCCTTGCCGTCGATCACGAAGCTGCGATTGACCCAGCGGCCATCGCCACCCTCTTCCTTGAGCGGCAAAGAGCCGAGATGCACCCACAGCCCGTGCCGGACCGCCGCCTCGCGCACCGCAGCCAGCACCGGATCATCCGCCTCGCTGCGCAAGGTTTCTGCAGCCCGGGCGCGGTTACGATCCAGATAGCCCGCCATCTCCGGCGTGAACAGCATGTCCGCACCTTGTTCGGCCGCTTGCTCCACGGCCTCGACAATCGCCGCCGCATTTGCTGCGGGATCGATCCCGCTGGTCATCTGCAGGATTGCGGCGCGCATGATGCTTACAATCCCAGCAGCGGATCGAGCTTACCCTGACGATCCAGCGCCGCCATGTCGTCACTGCCGCCGATGTGCCTGCCGTCGATGAAAATCTGCGGCACGGTGCTCCCGCCATTGGCGCGGTCCAGCATTTCGCTGCGCTTCGGGCCGCCCATGGTGATGTCATATTCGTCAAAAGCGATGCCCTTGCCCTCCAGCAGCGCCTTTGCCCGCGCGCAATATCCGCACCATGCCTTTGTGTAGATTTCGACCTTCGCCATCTAATACTCCTTGCGCGCTGAAATTGTGGCTGGGCGAGCCTTTGTCAATCAGAGCCTTCCGCACCTTCCGGCAAGGCACGCGCCCAACACAACAGGTGAACGCTGGACGCGCCGCCCCGTTTCAACGCGCGCGCACAAGCGGCCGCCGTCGCGCCACTGGTATGGACGTCATCGATCAGCAGCACCGCCCTGCCCTTCACCCCATGCCCCTTCGCCAGCGCAAAGGCGCCCGCGACCGCTTTCGCCCGCTGCCGCGCCTGCATGCTCCGCAGCGGCTGCGTCGCCCGAACACGAAGCAGCGCATGCTTGTCCACTGTGAGCCCGCTAGCCTTGCCGAGATGATCCGCGATCAACGCCGACTGGTTGAAGCCCCGCCACCACAAGCGCCAGCGATGCAGCGGCACCGGCACGATCAACGGCGGCGCATCAAGGGCAGGCAAGCGCCGCGCCATATGCCGCGCAACCAGCCGGGCAAGACCGACGCGCCGCCCATATTTGAGCTTCAGCGCAACCTTCCGCGCAATGTCGCCATAGGCCAGCACAGCCCGCGCGCTGTCGAATGGCGGCGGATCGGCCAGGCACGCGCCGCATGCCGCCTCCCCACCCCTTTCATGCTCGAACGGGACGCCGCACCGCGCGCAGCATGGCTCGCCCAGGAAGCGCATCCCGCTCCAGCATGTCAGGCAGAAGGCGTCGTCAGCCTCGACAATGACACCGCACCCGGGACAACGCGGCGGCAAAGCATAATCGAGCGCCGGGCGGACGGCGCCCTTGAGAATGGAGGCGAGGTGCATGATCTCCCTTGTTCCCGCTCCGGCACCGATGCACAAGGCCCGCCATGACCCAGCCCGACATCTTCGACCGCAGATTGCGCGCCAGGCGGCGGGACCGGATGATGCCGCGCTTTGCCGAGCATGACTTTCTCTATCGCGCGATGCTGGACGAATTGCTCGACCGGCTCGCCGATGTGCAGCGTGACTTGCCCGAGGTCCTCGTCATCGGCTGCCCGGACGATAGCGCCCGCGCCGCGCTGGAGGCCATGAGAAAGAAGGTGACGTGCGCCGATCCCGGCTTCGCTGCAGCCCGCGCCCAAGGCGGCGTGCAGGCGGAAGAGGATGCGCTTCCCTTCGCCGACGACAGTTTCGACCTCATTATCGCGTGCGGCACGCTCGACAGCGTCAACGACTTGCCCGGCGCGCTGATCCTCATGCGGCGGATATTGCGGCCCGATGGCTTGCTCCTCGCGGCCTTCACCGGCGCGGGCTCCCTGCCGCGCCTGCGCGCTGCCCTGATGGCGGGCGAAGGCGATCGCCCCGCCCAGCATATCCATCCGCAGGTTGACGTGCGCGCGGCAGGCGATCTGCTCAGCCGCGCGGGCTTCGCCATGCCCGTGGCGGACAGCGAGACTTTGACCGTGCGCTATGGCGATATCCTGCGGCTGATGCATGACCTGCGCGGCATGGGCGCGGGCAATATGCTGGCGTCCCATCCCCCTGCCCTGCGCCGGGACGTCCTGATCGGAGCAAGCCAGCATTTCGCCGCCGCCGCAGACGCTGACGGCCGCACGGCTGAGGATATGGCGATCCTGTATCTGAACGGGTGGAAACCAGACGCGAGCCAGGCCAAACCAGCGCGGCGAGGCAGCGCGACGGTATCGCTGGCCGATGCACTGAAGCGGAAGGGATAGCCTCTCACCGACCTCTTTTAGGTCCCTCAACTCCGTTCGGGCTGAGCCTGTCGAAGCCCTTTTCTTCTTTAAGAAGTGAAGAGAAGCCGTTGGCTTCGCCGGCCTTCGGCTCGACAAGCTCAGGGCGAACGGTGATAGAAAACTCGTTAGCCCGTCGCGGCCCTCAAGCCGCCAACCGCAGGAAAGGCACCGGCTCCGTCGACCGCAGCACGATCGGCTTGCCCTCCGAAGCCTCGAACAGTTCCCCATCCAGGATAACGCTGCTGCGATCGCCCTCGATACGGATGACGTCGCCCTGCTCCAGATGCACGCCCTGCACCTGCGACTTGCCGACGCGCCGGGTGATGCTCGCCCAGGCCAATCGCAAGAGCGCGGCCAGGCTCTGATCCACCGCCATCAGCTTCATGTTCCCGCGGCGGCTATCCCCCGCCTGCACGCCCAGCAACAGCCGGTCGAGCGTGGTCACGATCAGCACCGCGAAGCGCCCCGCCAACTGTCCCTCGCGGATCAGCGAGATTCGCACAGGATGACTGGATTGCGGCAGGAACCGCGCCCGAATGCCGAAGATCAAGGACACCAACACCGCGATCACCGTCAGGAAATGGCTGATGCCGTTGGACAGGCCCAGCGGATAAATCTGGTTGCGGCAATAGAGCATATAGTCGGCCAACCCAGCGCCGCCCAGGAACATGCCCAGAACCGGCCGCGATTCCGCTTGCCCGTCGGACAAAGCGATCAGCTCGCGCGCTACGACATGATCGTCGACGCCCGCCTTGGCGATCTGCACGATCCGCTCCAGCGCCTTGATCGGGTCACCATGGATGCCAAGGTCGAGCGCGATCAAGTTGGTCTTGCCATTGGGCAGCACCGCGATCGGCGGAACGCGCCCCGTGAAATGCTCGCCCTGATAAAGCTCCGTCAGGGCCGCCTGAACCGTGCCATCGCCGCCATTGATGACGATAACCACCGGATCGACGCGCGCGATCGTCTGCAACGCGCGACCGATCTGGTCGACATGCTCGACCTCATAATGGAAGATGTCCGGGTTGTTGGCGCAATAGCTGCGCACGCGCGGCAGCGTCTGCCGGTTGCCCGTCGATTTAGGATTGGACAGGAGCGCGACCCGGACCATCGGAACTCACATATATTGAAGTTTAATGGTGATCCGCGTCACACCCGGACCGACCTTGACCGCGGCCTTGTCAACCGAGGGCTTGCCCAGGTTGAAGATGCTGATGGACGGATTGTTGGAAAAGCCGCCGCCATCGCGCGAAATGCTGGTCTTGCCGTCACCGTCGCGGTCATGACGCACCGCGATCGCATATCGGCCGGGCTCCGGCACCGGCATGCAGAAGCGCATCCCGCCATTGCTCGGGCGCACGACCATGTCGATCCGGTTGAGCCAGGCGCCCTTGGCCAACCAGGCATTTTTAGTCGCGGGATAGGATTGCACGCGAACCTTGCCCGTCGCCGCCGCGAAACCCCGGACATCGACCAGCAGCGCCGGACCCTTGGCAGATTCGCTACAACGATCCAGGTTGTTTGCAATCACCTCGCTGTGAGCCAGCGCCGGAACAGCCGCAAATATGGCCGCCACCGGCAGAAGACCCATCGCAACTTTGAACATGACCATCCAACTCCGTGAAGCTATAGCCGCCCGATGAAACCGGACGGCGAGCCCCTGTTCGCCCCCGCGAACTTCATTTCCGTGACTCTGCTATGGGCGGGGTTTGCGGCCAAATCATGGTGATGGGACGACCACATAGAGAATGCTGACCGCCACCGACCGATATCTCGCCCGCCTGATTGCACTGCCGATGCTCGGCACGCTGGTCATTTCCGCGATGCTGCTCGTGCTCGACAAGATGCTCAGCCTGTTCGACTTCGTGGCGGCGGAGGGGGGACCAGTCAGCGTCGTGTGGCGCATGCTCGCCAATATGATGCCGGAATATCTCTCGCTCGGCATCCCGATCGGCCTGATGCTCGGCATATTGCTGGCATTCCGCAAGCTCGCCTTGTCGTCGGAGCTGGACGTGATGCGGGCGGTCGGCCTGTCTTACGGCCGCCTGCTGCGCGTGCCCTATATGTATGCGATCGCGCTCGCGTTGCTCAACTTCGGCATCGTCGGCTTCGTCCAGCCACTCTCCCGCCACGCCTATGAAGCGCTCCGCTTCGAGCTACGTTCCGGTGCTCTAGGGGCATCGATCAAGGTCGGCGAGTTCACCAGCCTTGGCAAGCGCATGACCCTGCGCATCGAACGCAGCCTGGACGAAGGCCGCAATCTTCAAGGCATTTTCGTGCGCGCCGCTGGCAAGGACGGCCAGACCGTCGCCGTCACCGCCGCGCAGGGCAGCTTCCTGGCGACGGACGATCCCGACACCATCATCTTCCGCCTGCGCGATGGCGTATTAGTCAATGATGCGCCCAAATATAAGTCGCCGCGCATCCTCTCCTTCTCCAGCCATGACCTGCCGATAGACCTGCCGCAGATCGAGCGTTTCCGTGGGCGTAGCGTGGACCGGGAAAAGACTATCCCCGAGCTGGCCGTGATGGGCCATGACCCCGCGACACCGGAAAAGCTGCGCAACGAAATCCGCGCCAATTTCCACTTCCGCCTCGTGGAGGTAGCGATGATGCTGCTCTTGCCGCTTGCTGCGCTTGCCTTCGCGATCCCGCCCAAGCGTTCGACCTCGGCGCTCGGCGTCTTCCTCTCGATCGTATTCATCGTGACCTATCACAAGCTCAACGAATATGGCCAAGGCGTCGGCGCATTGGGCAAGATCGACCCGATCATCGCGCTGTGGACGCCCTTCCTGTTCACCGCCGCCCTGATCCTGTGGATGTATCATGTCGTCGCGCACCGGCCCGGCGGCCAGCCCATCGGCGCGCTGGAATATGCCTTCGCCAAGCTCGGCAAGCAGGTCGCAAAGCTGCTTCGCTTCGGGCGAAAGCGGACGACCGCTGTGCAGGGAGCAGCCTGACCCATGCAGTTCGACTTCTTCCCCTCGCGCCAGATCAGCTGGTACATGGCGCGGCTGTTCCTGACGCGCACCTTTGCGGTGCTCGCGCTGCTGGTGGTTGTGCTGCAAACGCTCGACCTGCTCGGCGAATCCGGCGACATCCTGTCTTATGCAGGCAATGGCGACGCGCAACTGTGGCATTATGTCGGCCTGCGCGTGCCGCAGATCATTGCGCGCTTCCTGCCCTTCTCGGTTCTGCTCGGCACGCTGATCATGCTCGCAGGCATGAACCAGAATAGCGAAATCATCTCGATGAAGGCGGCGGGCCTGTCCGCGCACCAGATATTGGCCCCGCTGATCGCAACAGCGCTAGGGGTCGCCGTCATCAGCTATGCCTTCAACGAACGCGTCGTCGCCCGCGCTACGGCGTCGCTCAGCGCATGGCAGGCGGTCGAGTATGGCCCAGTTCCCACCGACAGCGGCGTTAAATCCAACCCTTGGGTGCGGGACGGCAACAATCTCGTCACAGCCGCGATCGTCGCTGGCCGTGGCAATGCCGTTCAGCTCCGCAAGGTCGAGATCTTCAACCGCGTGAACAACAGCCTCACGACGATCATTCAGGCACCTCGCGGCCATTATGATGCCGCCAGCAAGAGCTGGGTGCTGGAGGGCGCTCGGCAGTTCGACGTGGCGCGCGGCACCGAACGGCAGATCGGCACCGTCCGCTTCGGCCATGCGATCCGTCCCGACCAGTTCACGCTGGCCAAGGTCGATCCCGACGCCATGACCTTCTCCGAATTGCAGGCCGCGATCGGAGACCTGCGCGATGCGGGCCGTCCAACGGCAGAGCTGGAAGGCAGCCTCTGGCACAAGCTGTCGGGGCCGCTTTCGGCGCTGCTGATGCCCATTTTGGGATCGGTCGCCGCTTTCGGCCTAGCGCGCTCCGGCCAGCTCTTTGTTCGCGCCGTCATCGGCATGGCGCTGGGCTTTGCCTATTTCGTCGCCGACAACTTCTCGCTCGCCATGGGCAATCTCGGCGCCTACCCGCCGATCCTCGCGGCTTGGGCGCCCTTCTTCCTGTTCCTGCTCGTGGGCGAAACGGTGCTGTTCAGAACAGAAGAATAGGGTCTAATTTCGCGCAGAGTGCACGGATCTTTCCAAAGGCTGCGCTAGCACTAAACAGATGGCCGAAGGCGGCATCCATAATCTTCTGCGCTCTCCGCACCTCTGCGTGAGAAGAGATGTTCACGCGGAGCCGCGGAGAAAATATTCGGACCATGGCCGGCCCAGTCAGCCGTGCCTCGTTGATTTTGAGAGCCTCCGGCGAGGCGCAACTCCTCCGCGCCTCCGCGCCTCCGCGTGAACCAAAAATCAACGCCGAACCATCGTACTCCGCGCAATCTTCCCGACCAGCGGCCACATGCCAGCATAATTGCCGCGATGGTAGGGAGACTCCTCACCGACCGCCGCGATCAACCGCGCATGCGCCTTGCCCAGCGCATGATAAGGCACGCTCGGCAGCAGATGGTGCAATGCATGGTAACGCAATCCCACTGGAGCCCAGATGGCAGCCAGCGGCGAAGGCGGCGGCACATTCACCGAATCTAGATATTGCGCCGTCACGGTCATCGCGTCGCCCTCATTCTCCCACAGGTGCGCGACCAGCGTGCGCAGCTGGTTGATAACCGTCATCGCCGAATGCACGGCCATATAGACAAGCAGCGGCTTCCATCCGAACGCGAACACGCTGCCGATCAGGGCAAGCGCGAACAGCGATGCTCCGGCTTCCTGCCACAGCCACCGGCGGCGGAACTCCCCTTCCGGCGCACGGCGACGATAAGCGGGATTGATCGACAGCGCCGAAAACTCGGCAACCACCTTCCGCCGCAATGCAGGCACGAACAGGCTCATCGGCGCCAGCACGCCATAGCGCAAAATCAGGCCCACAGGCGCAAGCGACGCGATCAGGATAAACAAAGGCAGCGACCATGGCTTCATCAACGCCAGCGGCAGATATTCCGGGTCATTCGCCGTGCCATAGCGCGTGCGCGCATGATGCTGGGTATGCACTTCCTCATACATGAAGGACGGGATCATCAGCGGAATGCCAACCAGCAAATTCCAGACCAGCCGGAATCCGGGCAGCGCGTCCTTCCGAATATGCGTCAGCTCATGAATGAAGCTCGCCGCACGATAGAGCGCCAGCATCGCGACCAGACCGCAAACCACCGCCAGCGCGACGTTACTCACCAGGATCGCGCTCGCCAACGCGGCATAGCCGATCAGCGCCGAAGCCAGCAGATCCGGCCAGTAAATCCGTGGGTTCGCCACCGCAAATTCGCGCGACAATTCCGCTGCGGCGCGCAGCATCGCGGCGTCATCGGCAATGGCGACGCGCTTGACGGCCGCGCCCGCTATGATGGGATCATGCACAGTCATGCACGCGCTCCTAAAGGGTAAATGCGCTGAAATCGTGGCAACCGCATGACCTTTTCGCCTTGGTGCGTCATCAGGCACGCGCTGCATTGACAATCCTGCAACAAGCGCCGAACTGCTGCGGTCCTTTAGCGAAAGCTCTGCCGTGGCTCATCCCAATCTGGTCATCACCCCCGTCATTTCCAAGGCCGACAAAAAGGCCTTTGTGGACCTGCCATGGCGGCTGTACGCCAATGATCCCAACTGGGTGCCGCCACTCAAAAGCGAAGTCTACGGCGTCATAGAGCCCGGCAAGAACCCTTTTTTCGGCCATGCAGAGGCGCAATATTTCCTCGCCCGCCGTGATGGGCGTGTCGTCGGCCGCATCTCCGCCCATATCGATCATCTCGCCCTCGCCCAGCCTGTCGAACAGGGCATGGGGCCCGGCACCGGCAATTTCGGCTTTTTCGAAGCGGAGGACGCGGAAACCGGCAAGGCGCTGATCGAAGCGGCGGAAGCATGGCTCCGCGCCAAGGGCATGACCCGTGTCCTCGGCCCCATTTCCCTGTCGATCTGGGAAGAACCCGGCTTGCTGATCGAGGGCCACGACCATCCGCCCACGGTCATGATGGGCCACAACAGCCCCGCCTATCAGGCGATGATCGAGGGGGCAGGCTATCAGCCCGTCAAGCAGCTCAAAACCTATGAGCTCGACATCACCAGGCCCTTCCCTCCCCTCATCCAGCGCATCGTCTCCTCCGGCGAAAAGAGCGACCGCATCCGCGTGCGCAAGGTCGATAAGTCGAAATTCGATGCGGAAGCGGCGATCATCCTCCACATCCTCAACGATGCTTGGGGCAAGAATTGGGGCTTCGTGCCGATCACGGACGATGAGATCGCCTTCATCGGGAAGAAGCTGAAGCCGCTGGTGTTCGAAGATCTCATCATGATCGCCGAACTGGATGGCGAACCCGTCGCCTTCATGATGACGCTGCCCGACTTCAATGAAGCGACGGGCCCGCTCAACGGCTCGCTGCTTCCCTTCGGCTGGGCAAAGCTCCTCTGGTGGCTGCGCAAGCCGCAGGTCCGCACCATGCGCGTGCCGCTGATGGGCGTCGTTCAGCGGCTGCAATCCTCCCGCCTCGCCAGCCAACTCGCCTTTATGATGATCGAAACTATCCGCCTCAATGCCATCAGTCGCTACGGCGCAACGCGGGGCGAAATCGGCTGGGTGCTGGACGACAATCAGGGCATGAACGCCATCGCCGACGCCATCAATAGCAAGGTGAACAAGGTCTACCAGATCTACGAAAAGGATCTCGGCTGAACGTCAACGCGGCACCGCTACATCGATAGCGCCCGCGGCAATCTTGACCGTCGCGGGCGTCCTCGCCACCACCTCGCCATCGACTGAGATGCGCTGCCGTGGCCGCGTCTCGATCCGGAAAGACTGGCCCCGAAACTCCTCCGTCTGCGCATCCCGGTCGCGCAGCTTGAAGAATTTGGCGTACCAGTCCCACGCCAGCCGCGCATGGCTGCGCCCCACCACCACTTGCACCACGATCTCGCCGCTGTCCACATCGGCACGGTCAGACAACTCGACCCCGCCATGATAGGGCCCGTTCAGGATCCGCACCTCGGTCGACCACATGCGCCGCTGCGCCTTGCCGTCATCGATCATCAAGCGAAACGCGCGGAACCCCACCGAGCATTTCACCGCCCAAAGTAGATAGCCGATCCGCCCCAAATAGCGCTTCAGCTTATGCGGAACCGTCTTCCCAATCATCGGCGACAGGCCGAGCGAGGCCGCATTCACGAAATAATCATGGTCGATCATGCCAAGGTCGATGCGCCGCCGCCCCCCCTGCGCGATGACCTGCACCGCCCCGTCCAGGTCCAGCGGTATGCCGAGCGTCCGCGCAAAGCTGTTCGCCGTGCCCAGCGGCAGCACGCCGAACACGCAATCCTTGCCCACCAGCTCATCGACCGTCCCGGAGAGCGAACCATCGCCGCCGCCTACGATGACCATCGGCGCACCCGACTGCACAGCATCCCGCACCGTATCCTGCAAACGCTCCGGATCGCGCACGGCATGCGCCGCGACCAGGCGCACCCCCGCTGCCTCCAACTTCTCGCGCGCCTGTTCGAAGAGCGCCTCCCCCTTGCGGCTGTGGACATTGACGATCAGCGCCGCTTCGCGCGGCAGGGCGTTCGTTTCCATGCCCCAACAACTCGCCAAGTACCGATCGGCTCCTGCCCGCAACAAATCCGCCCGAACAGTCGTTGGAAGACCATGGCTCGCATCGCTCATCTTTCCGACGTTCATTTTGGCGCCAATGATGCCAAGATCGTGTCCGCCACCGAAGCCTGGCTGGAGAATAACCAGCCCGACCTCGTCATCATCAGCGGTGATTTCACGCAGCGCGCCCGCGTCGAACAATTCCGCGCCGCATCTGCCTGGCTCAATCGGCTGCGCGCGGCGGGCATGCGCCTGCTCGTCATTCCCGGCAACCATGACGTGCCGCTCTACGACGTCTTCCGCCGCTTCGCCGCCCCGCTACGCCGCTACAAGCGCTATATCAGCAATGAACTTTGCCCCTGGTATGAGGATGAGAAGGTCGCGATCCTCGGCATCAACACGGCCCGCTCGCTGACCATCAAGGACGGGCGCATCAATCATGACCAGATGGACATGATCAGGAAGCGCTTCGCCCCGGTGCCCCCGGAAAAAACGCGCATCCTTGTCACCCATCACCCGCTATTCGCCATGCCGATCGGCAAGGGCGGCGAACTCAGCGAGGCCGTCGGCCGTCATGACGACGCGGTCGAAGCGGCCGCAGAAGCGGGCATCCACATCGCGCTCGCGGGCCATTTCCACCGCACCTATGCCGAGGCCGCGCAAAAGATGGTGGCGGATGCAGGCGGCGCGCTGGTCATTCAGGCAGGAACCGCGACCTCCACCCGCCTGCGCAACGCCGAACCGCAAAGCTTCAACTGGCTGCATGTCCACCGCAACGACCGGATCGAGCTGCAGGTCATCGTCTGGGACGGCGCCAGTTTCCAGCGCGGCCACCATGTGGAATATAGCCGGGACGCCGCCGGATGGCAGGCGCATGAACTGGACGACCCGTCTGCTCGCCCCGGCGTCCGCGTGGCTCAGGCCGCCCGCGCCTAATTATTCGCTCAGTTCAACCCAGGTCGGCGCGTGGTCGCTCGCCTTCTCGCGCCCGCGAAAATCCTTGTCCACCTGCGCATCGACCAGTCGGTCGGCCGCAGCCGGGCTCAGCAGTAAATGGTCGATTCGAAAACCGGCATCGCGCGGCCAGGCGTTCATCTGATAATCCCAATAGGTCCACACGCCGCCCGCCGGATGGCGGCTCGCAATCGCATCGGTCCAGCCATCGCCCAGAAGACGCCGGTAAGCGGCCCGGCTTTCCGGCTGCATCAGCGCGTCGTCCGCCATCGCCTGGACCGAATACACGTCCCGGTCGCGCGGAATGACATTATAGTCGCCCGCGAGGACAGCAGGCACTTCCTCCGCCCAGATTTCCGTCGCTCGGTCGCGCAGCCGCTTCATCCAGCGCAACTTGTAATCGAATTTCGGCCCCGGCTGCGGATTGCCGTTGGGCAGGTAGATGCTGGCGACCCGCACGCCCTTCACATCGGCTTCGATATAGCGGCTATGCTCATCCTCAGGCTCGCCTTCCAGACCGCGTCGCACCTCAACTGGCGTCTCGCCGCGCGCCAGGATGGCAACGCCGTTAAAGCCCTTCTGCCCGTGCCAGATTGCGCCATAACCGACATCCTCGATGTCCTTCAGCGGGAATGTCTCGTCCGAAGTCTTGATCTCCTGCAGGCAGGCGACATCGGGCTGCGTCTCGTTCAGCCATTCCAGCAGGCGCGGCAATCGTGCCTTGATGCCGTTGATGTTGAATGTCGCGATGCGCATAGGGCTGTTCTCCTCCCGCGCATCCCTAAAACATTTTGGAGGCCGGTGGTATGGTCTGCGGGCGTGGAAAAATGCGCAAAAACCAAAGCTAGCTTCGCACTCAATCCGGCATCATCTTCTAACACCGCTCGCCCTGAGCTTGTCGAGCCGAAGGCCGGCGAAGCCAACGGCTCTACTTTCTTTCTAGCAAGAAGAGGACTTCGACAAGCTCAGCCCGAACGGATCAAGTGATCGAGATCAACAGACCCCGCTTAATCGAACACGATCCAACTGAGGCCTTTTCAAATTGCATGCAGCCCCTAGCAAAAACATAACCGGCAACTAAATCGAAAAACTCGACCCACATCCACAACCAGCGGTCGCATTGGGGTTCGTCACCTTGAAGGACGATCCGCCAAGGTCCGACACGAAATCCACCGCCGCACCCCGCACCAGGTCCAGACTGACATCGTCCACGACCAGCGTCACGCCGTCCCGCTCGACGGCCAGATCGTCCGCCTCCACCGCATCGGCCAGGCCAAAGCGGTACTGAAAGCCCGAACATCCGCCACCCTCCACGGCAAGCCGCAGGATCGCTGGCTTGCCCTGCTTGGCGGCAATCGCGGCCACGCGGGCAGCGGCGGAAGGGGTAAGGTCAATGTCGGACATGGGGCTTAGATAAGATCAAGCAAAAGGCCCGGCAACCCATCGGTGCCGAGCCTTTGAATGCATAAGCAGCTTTGCCGATTAATCGGCGTCCTTTTCCTGCGCCTTGGTCGGGCCGCCCATGGCAACCGGCGGCTTGGTGTTCATCGCCACCAGGACATCGGGGCCAGTGACGAACGGCATGGGATTGATCGCCTGACCATCCACCCGGACTTCATAATGAAGGTGGCTGCCGGTCGAGCGGCCGGTCGAGCCCATCAGGCCGATCAACTGGCCACGACGGACATAGCTGTTGGGCGACGCGATCAGCTTCGACATATGGCCATAACGGGTTTCCAGACCGCCGCCATGGGTGATCTGGACCAGATTGCCATAGCCGCTCGCCCAACCGGCGCGGCTCACGATGCCATCGGCGGTCGCATAGATCGGGGTGCCGACCGGACCGGGAATATCGATCCCCTTGTGCATCCGCGCGCCGCCGTTGAACGGGTCGGAACGGACGCCGAAATTGGAGGTGAGCGACAGCTTCAGCACCGGGCGTCCCGTCGGGATATTGTTGTTGCTGGCCTTTACGCCACCATCAAGCCGCTGCATGCTGGAAAAGAGGTTGGAAAAACCGATATCGGCCGGGCCAAGAGCGCTGCCGTTGATTTCCGACGCGTCGCCATAGGGATCATCGCCGACAGATTTTGCCTGGACCGGTGCGGCGGCGCACAACACGCCCGCTACACTCACCACTCCAACAGACTTGCACGCAGACAGGAACCATCGCGCGCCACGCGCATTCATTGACCGAAGAAACAACATGCCGACCCCGACTTATCCTCCGGAGGCTATTTAAGCCTCTCGGCGCTCCCCGTGTTGACCAAATTGCGACCTAGATCGCCACCCGCATCGCCAAAAGGACATTTCCCGTCTCATTGTGCAAGCGCGCCGTAAAAATCCAGCGTTAAACCGGCTTGCCGACGCGCTGAGTCGTTGAACGGAGGTTTCAACGACCCGCGAAAATGGCGTTTTACAAGGATTTGGTAATGATTTGCGGGGCTCAGCTCGGCTCGCTTCGCCGCATAGCCGAACCATTTTGTCCCGGCGGCGACGTGACGAATCTCGTCTGTCATAATGCGGCGCAACATGCGCGCGGATGGACCATCGCCTATGCCTTCGAACCGCTCGATCGTCGCCGGGGTGATATCCAGCGCGCGCGCTTCCAGCACCATCGGCACGACCGCCAGCCGCGCCATCGCGTCCTGCGCTGTTTCGCTCGCCGCCTGCCACAGTCCGTCATGAGCGGGCAGCTGGCCATAGAAGCTGCCCAGCTGCCTTAGCCGCCGGTCGAGCAAGGCGAAATGCATCGCCTCTTCTGCGCCCACCTGCATCCAATCATCGACAAAAGCTGCCGGGAACTCTCGGCCAAAGCGACCGATCAAATCGAACGCCAGGTCGATCGCGACGAACTCGATATGCGCCAGCGCATGCAGCATCGCGATCCGTGATCGGTCGGACCCGATCTTGCCGCGCTTGGGCATTTGATTGGCGGGCAGCAGGATTGGCGCATCTGGCCGAGCAGGCGTGTCCGGCATCGGCACGTCGAAACCGTGCGTCAACCGCCCCTGCCTCCAGGCACGGGCCGCCGCGCGCGCCGCCATCAGCTTGGCTCGCGGCTCCGCAGTCCCCAGCACATGAGCGCAGGCCTGCCCAACGCTTTCAATCTCGACCGGCAGGATCAAAGCGCTTTCACGGCCTCCAGCACTTCGTCGGCATGACCTTTTACCTTCACCTTGGGCCAGACCCGCACGATCTTGCCCGACCCATCAGCCAGGAATGTTGCCCGCTCGATCCCCATATATTTGCGGCCGTAGAGCGACTTTTCAACCCAGGTGCCGAACGCCTCGCATGCCTCGCCCGGTTCGTCGGAAGCGAGCGTGACGTCGAGGCCGTATTTGTCGGCAAACTTCTTGAGCTTGGCGGGCTTGTCCTTGGAAATGCCGACCACCGGCACGCCCAGCGCCGCATAGTCGTCCGCCAGTCCGGTAAAATCCTTGGCCTCATTCGTGCAGCCGGCCGTGTCTGCCTTGGGGTAGAAATAGACGACGACCGGCTTGCCCCTGAACCGCTCCAATGTGAAGTCCGCGCCATCGGCGTCCTTCAACGTCACGTTCGGCAACGCATCACCGGCTTCCAGCATCTTCTTCCTCCCAATAGGGTGCCGACAGCGCGGCCCAGGCATCGCTCACCCTTTGCCGAGCCTGCGCATAGCTTTCAAGCAGGGCGTCCCAGCTTTCCACCCCGCACGCGCGCGCGACCAGCGGCCGGGTGGCCCCGGGCGGTTCGGTGGATTTGGGCGACACCAGCCGCGATACGATCAGGAAACGCGTGATCAGGTCATGCGCCTCGACAAGGTCCGCTGGCAGATGCCCCGCCGCGACCAGTTCATCCAACGCCGCGCGCAGATCAGGATTGAACGCCACTCCATGCTTGAACTGCGACACATGGATCAGGAATTCCAGATCGACCAGGCCGCCGGGCACCAGCTTCACGTCCAGTTCGCTGGCGGGCGGCTTATGCTTGGCGATGTCGCGCCGCATCTTCACCGCCTGCCGCGCCAGCTCCGGAAAATCGCGCGGACGCTCCAATGTCTCGGCCAATATGGCGCTGAGCGCCGCCCGCCCACTATCCGAACCGAAAACCGGCCGCGCCCGAGTGAGCGCGAGATGCTCCCAGGTCCAGGCTTCCTCGCGCTGATATTTGGCGAAACTGTCCAGACTGACTGCCAGCAAACCCTGCGCGCCTGAAGGCCGCAATCGCGTATCCACCTCGTAAAGCGGCCCGGCCGCCGTCTGAACCGATAACGCATTGGTTATGCGTTGCCCCAGCCGGTTGAAATATTGCGTCGCCCCCAAAGGCTTTTTTCCATCGGATTCCTTCATGAAATCGCCGGAAAAAAGATAGACCAGATCCAGGTCCGAAGCATGCGTCAAAACGCCGCCGCCCAATCTGCCCAGCGCCAGGATCAGCATCTCGCCCCCCGGCACCTTTCCATGCACCACCTCGAATTCTTCGATGGTCGCCCTCGTAAGCGCCTCTATCGCGCCTTCCGCCACCCGCGAATATCCGCGCCCAGCCTCCAGCGGATCGCCCCCGCGAATGATCTGCGCTCCCAGCGCAAATCGCCGGTCATTGACCCGCTGCCGCACCCGGTCGAGCAGCGCCTGATAATCCTCACCCTGTTCCAGCTGCGCGAACTGGGCGGCAAGTTGCTCCACCGCAGGCGGCGGATCAAACGCCGATGTATCGATCAGCCCGTCCAGCAACTCAGCCCGCCGTCCCAAGGCGTCTGCCAAGGTCGGCGCGTGGCTCAGCAGCTCCGCCATCAATTCCGCCAGACCGGGCCGTGCGGCGAGCAACTTGAAAAAGTTGATCGCGCTCGGCAATCGCCCGATCAGGTCGTCCAACCGATTAAGCGCCCGCACCGGATCAGGGGCGGCGGCAAGCGTCCGCATCAGGTTGGGCAGCAGGTCTTCCAGCGCCTCGCGCGACGCCGTGCTGCGCAACGCCCTGATGCTGCCCGTGCGCCATCGCGCGATCCGCGCGACCGGAGCCTCCGGATCAGCAAACCCCATCTCGACCAGCTGGGCCGCCAACCGCCCTTCGTCATGCGAGAGCGACTCCGCCTTTTCGCTAGGGGTCAGCTGATCATAATTGGCCCCGACCCACTCGACCTGGGGCCGCAACAGCGCGATCAACGCCCCGCCATCCGCCAGCCCGTGCAGCCGCGCCACATTGTCCAGTGCTTCAGCGCTTTTGGGCAGCTCATGCGTCTGCCTGTCCTCGACCATCTGCAACCTGTGCTCGATGGTGCGAAACAGCACATAAGCCTCATCGAGCCTCCGCGACACCTCGGGGTCAAAGACACCCGCCGCCGCCAGGGCGCGCAGCGCCTCCCGCGTGTTCCCGGACCGCAGCGCAGGGTCGCGTCCGCCGTGAATCAGCTGGTGCGTCTGCGCGAAGAACTCGACCTCCCTTATGCCGCCCCGCCCGCGCTTCAGGTCATAGCCCGGCCCGAACGCCTGACCCTGCGCATAATGGTCGCGGATCCGCCGCGAGATATCGGTAATCGCATCGATCGCCCCGAAATCCAAGCTCCGCCGCCATACGAATGGGCGGATCTGCTGCATGAAATAATCGCCCAGCGCCAGGTCGCCAGCGGCAGGACGGGCCCGGATGAAAGCCGACTGCTCCCACCCCATCGCCATCGATTCATAATAGCCGATCGCCGCCTCCACCGGCAGCGCGATGGGGGTAGCTTCAGGCGAAGGCCGCAATCGCAAATCCACGCGAAACACATAGCCGTCGCCATCCCTGGCGTTCAGCAGCTCGCTAACCCGCCGGCCGATCCGCACCGCCGCGTCAGCCGGGTCCTCCCGCTCGCCATGTGGCAGGATTGCCGGATCGTAGAGCAGGATCGGATCAATATCGGAGGAATAATTGAGCTCACGGCTCCCATGCTTGCCCAGCGCCAGCACGACGAAGCCCTTCGGCTCTGCGCCCGGATAACGCTCGGCAAAGGTCGCAAGCAGCGCTTCCTCCAACGCCTGGTCAGCGAAATCGGAAAGGGTCCGCGTGACGCGATCGAGATCCCAGGCACCCGACAGGTCAGCAGCAGCCGTCACCAGAGATAACGCGCCCTTGCGCCGCCTTAGCGACCTCGCAATGCCCTCATCCGGACCAGACACAGTTCGGACAGCATCAAGCGCAGCCTCGACGTCGCCGGTAACCAGCAAGCCAGTGATTTCCGGGAATCGGTCTAACTGCCTGGCAAGAAAAGGCGAATGCGCCCGCATCCGCTCCATTGCCGCCGTCCAGTCCGTCACGCATCTTCTCCAATCATGACAAAGCTATCGCCCGACCCGGTACTGAAAGCCAGAAACTTTTCCCGTACATGCCCGTTGTATGAACATGGAAATGCAGCGCAAAACTATGAGCCGGTCTGGCAATATGCGAGCAAGCGCTGATCGCAGCTTTCTGACAGTAGGCGTGCCGCAACCCTATGAAGGCATCGGCAATGCACTGCGCTCCACCTTTCGCGCAGGACGAGACAGCCTGCCCTCCGATATGCTCGATCTGCTCGACAAGCTCGACCGGCACTAGGTCGTAAACTCATAAAACGCCTTGAGGATTGTCGGTTTGCGTGATTCAGAA
>CBIHNV010000006.1:0-119043 GCA_966211835.1 uncultured Sphingobium sp. | reverse complement strand
GAGCCATTCCTGCACAAATCTTACATGGTGTGTAAGGACATTGTGAGGATGGCTAATTTAACTGAGTACCCGACGCCTAGAAGCCGTCAGAACCCAGGGCCGCCGCCCACATGTCCCTTCATCATACTAACAATGTCAAAGAGCCGACCAAACATTGAAGCGGACAACCGATGTTCCCCGATCCTTACGTTCCGGGGGACTGGTGTCCTACTATGTTGGCGACCGATCGAAGCGAGAACCAGTGGCGCTCACCGCGTCGGTGGAGTGGCATCTAGGCGCGTCATCTGAGTCGGTCAACAGGAAAAAACAAAGCGGGCGATTTTTCTTTTCCCTGAGGCTCTGAGCCGCCGGAAAGCCGGACTTCCGAGGCTATTGCGCCAGTTCGCCCGGCCATGTCTCCGTCCCCACCTGCGCCTGGCCCTGCGCATTATATCGTCCGCCTGATGCTGCCCCAGGGGGAAACAGCGCATCCACCGCCGCCAGCACATCGTGCGGCAGATCCAGGTGAAGCGCCGCCAGATCCTCATCCAGATGCGCGAGGCTGGTAGTGCCGGGAATCGGCACGATATAGTCGCCCTTGGACAGCAGCCAGGCGAGGCACAGCTGCGCCGCACTGCACCCCGCATCCGTCGCCACCCCGCGCAGCTTGTCATAAAGATCGAGATTATTTCCAAGATGGGGCGGCTGAAAGCGCGGCATCGCGGTGCGCAGATCGCCCTCCTCCACCCCATCCCTGCCGATCCGCCCGGCGAGCAGGCCGCGTCCGACAGGGGAAAAGGCGACAAAGCCGATGCCCAGCTCCGCACAGACATCCAGCACCGCGATTTCCGGATTGCGCGTCCAGGGCGAATATTCGGTCTGAACCGCGGCAACAGGATGGACCGCATGGGCGCGCCTGATCGTCGCCGCCGACATTTCAGATAGGCCGATCGCCCGGATCTTCCCCGCCTCGACGGCCCGCACCAAAGCGCCCATCGATTCTTCGACCGGCACCTTGGGATCAAGCCTATGCATATAATAGAGATCGATCTGCTCCACGCGCAGACGTCGCAATGCTTGCTCCAGCACCTGGGTGATCGCTTCGGGCGATCCGTCCAGCCCCCGCTCGCCATTGATCTCGCCAAGCACGCATTTGCTGGCCAGCGTGAATTCATGCCGCCGGTGCATCAACGTCCGCCCGAGCAATTCCTCGTTCCGGCCGAAGCCATAGATTGCCGCCGTGTCGAAGAAGGCGACACCCGAATCGAGCGCATGCAGCAGCAAGCGCTCCGCCTGCGCCACATCGGGACGCGGCAGATATCCGTGGCTTAGGTTCATGCAGCCCAGGCCCATCGCCGACACGGTCAGCGGTCCCAACTGGCGGGTCGGCAAAATCGATGGCATGAAACAATCCCCTTAGACGCTGTCGTTCCGCCCTCTTTGCCTCAGCGGCGAGTATGACGTTGCAGGCGCTACTTTGATCTCCGGAGCCGCGATTTCAACGGGACGCATCAAAATTCAGCACAGATTGCGAATTTGAAGGATTTCTGCGATAGCATTCCCGATTGAGCTTCAACTTGCCGTGCGGGGATGGAAATGAACGCAGTAGTAAGCCAGATTGGTGATCTGGCCGAGGCCGGCGAAAAGATGGTCGAAAGGCTGCGCCGCAAGGCTTTTCTGCCTGACAGCCGCAAGGAACTCAATGTCCGCTTCGGCATAGCGGAGGCCGCCCAATTGCTCGGCTGCTCCACGAATCGGATTCGCATGGCGGAGGAAGATGGCCGCCTTCCCCCTGCCCCGCCGACGGAAAATGGTCGCAGGCCGGGTTACAAGGTCGAGGAACTGCTGAACATGCGGCAGGTGCTGGGCGCCTCGCCCGAACGCGCCCCGCTCGACATTCCCGCAATCATCGCCGTGCAGAACTTCAAGGGCGGCGTCGGCAAATCGACTGTAACGACCCATCTTGCCCATTATTTCGCGGTGCAGGGTTACCGCGTGCTGGTCGTCGATTGCGACAGCCAGGCGACCACGACCACCCTGTTCGGCTTCAACCCGCACTTCAATATTCAGCGGGAAGAGACGCTGTACCCCTATCTGTCGATCGATCCGACGCAGGTCGACCTTCTCTATGCGGTCAAGCATACCGCCTGGCCCAATGTTGATCTGATCCCGTCGAACTTGGAGCTGTTCGATGTGGAATATGAGCTGGCGGCGGCGGGCAGCGACGGCGGCTCCGTTCTCGCGGCGCGTTTTCGCAAGCTGAAGCAGGGCCTGATGGATCTGGCGCGTCATTATGACGTGGTGCTGCTCGACCCGCCGCCAGCCTTGGGAACGATCAGCCTTGCGGTGATGCAGGCGGCCAATGCGCTGCTGGTGCCGCTCGCCGCGACGACGCCCGACTTCTGCTCGACCGTCCAGTTCCTCTCGATGATGGATCAGGTGATCAATCAGCTGCAGACCGCTGGCATAGAGGTCGATTATCAGTTCGTTCGCCTGCTCTGCTCGAAATTTGACAGCAATGATCCCAGCCATTCGATGGTCCGCGCGATCATGGAGCAGAGCTTCGGCCCTGCCCTCCTCCCCGTTCCCATCCTCGACAGCGCGGAAATCAGCCATGCAGCGCTGCGCATGATGACGGTTTACGAGCTGGAAAAGCCGATCGGCACCCCCCGCACCCACAAGCGCTGCCGCGCCAATCTCGACGAGGCCATGGGCCAGATCGAGGCGCTGGTCCGCCAGGGCTGGGGCCGCGTCGCTCCTGCGCGTGAGGAGGACATCGTCAATGCGGCCTGATTTCTCATGCACGCGGAGGCGCGGAGACGCGGAGAGAGTGTTCGAGCGGCGCAGCCAGTCTCCTCTCCACCTCCGTCGTATAAGCCGCCACCCGCATCTTGCGCGCGACGCCTGCGCCGCAACGACCCTCCGCGCCTCCGCGTCTCCGCGTGAACCAAAATCAACGCTGTCCTACACAAATATGTTCACCATATGTTCCCGGCGAATCGGAGGACAAGCTCATGGCGCGTAAGCAATCGGACTATCTGGCAGCGCTTTTGTCCGACGAGGCGGAAGCACTCGCCCCCGCGCCAGCGGCCGACAACGCGCCGGTGGCTGAGGCCGAGCCGCCCCCCTCCCCTGCCCCGCCGCGCCCGGAACGCGCGCGCGGTGCGACCCTGCTCGGGCGCGAAACCGCGCTTGCTCGCCTTGCGTCTGGCGAAGTGCGGCAGGTCACACAATTGCTGCTCGATCCGGCCAAGGTCCGGATCTGGCGCGGCAATGCCCGGCTCTATTCTCATCTGACCGAGGAGAACTGCCGCGAGCTGGTCGACTCCATCATCGCGGAGGGTGGCCAGAAAGTGCCCGCCGTGGTCCGTCGTGTGGAAGGCGATCCGGATCATGACTATGAGGTGATCGCAGGCACGCGCCGCCATTTCTCGATCAGCTGGCTGCGGGCACACAGCTACCCCGAAATGATGTTCGTGGCCCAGGTGGCCCAGCTCGACGATGAAGCCGCGTTCCGGCTTGCCGACCTAGAGAACCGCGCTCGCAAGGACGTGACGGACATCGAGCGCGCACGCAACTATGCCGAGGCGCTTGGCACGCACTATGGCAGCCATTTGACGCGCATGGCCGAACGGCTGAAGGTGTCGAAGGGCTGGCTGAGCAAGATGATCAAGGTCGCGGGCATTCCCGACGAGATTCTCGACGCTTTCGCCTCGCCCGGTGATGTTCAGTTGAAGCCCGCCTATCCGCTCGCGCAGGCGCTGGACGATCCCGCCGCCGCGAGCGCGATCCACGCGGAAGCCTCCCGCCTCAACACGACACAACGGGAACGCCGCGCCGCTGGTGCGCCACCGATTCCCGCTGCGGAGGTTCTCAAGCGCCTGCTCGACGCACCGCGCGTCGCCGTGTCGCAGCCGAAGGAGGACCCTTTCACTTGGACCACGCGCTACGGGCGCCCTGCCCTCACCGTTCAGTCGGTGAACCGGCAAGGCGTTACCATCCGCTTCCATGCGGGTTCAGGCGCGGACATGGAAACTTTGGCGATGGCGCTTCGCGACACGCTCGAACATCTTGAGCGGCAGGGAATGGGTTTGCAGCAGTGACAGGCTCGGGGGGGCTCAGCAGGAGGATGGTGGTGGCGCGGGACTTCATTCCCGCCCATTCGCCCTGCTGTGTTTCCCCGGGGAAACAGTTTTCCTCGTTGCAAGGCACCCTCCCCTATCCTCTCCGCCGAAACCGTTTTTTCTCGCTAATTCCTTCATGGTTTCCCCGGGGAAACACCATGCTCACTCTGACCTTGCCGAGGGAACGCTCATGACACGCACCGGCAAAGCCCAGGTCACCGATCAGTTCGAGCTGTTCCTCCCCTATATCGCGGACATGCCGCTGCGCGATCAGCGCGAGATGATGGAGCGCCCCTTCTTCAGTCTTGCCAAGTCGAAGCGCGTCAAACCGATCGACTACACATCTCCTGACGGCAAGGCATGGGTCCATGTCTCGGCCAATCCCGATTATGGCATGGCCACTATCTGGGACGCCGACATTCTCATCTACTGCGCATCCGTTCTGGCCGACATGGCCCGTCGCGGCATCAATGACGTTCCGCGCAAGCTGCATCTCATGCCTTATGATTTGCTGCGCGCCATTCACAGGCCGACAACGGGCCGCGCCTATGAATTGCTCGGTCAGTCTCTGGACCGTCTCGTTTCCACGACGATCAAGACCAATATTCGCGCGGAAAATCGCCGGGAAGCCACCTTCAGTTGGCTCGATGGCTGGACCCAGCTCGTCGACGAACGCACCGAACGATCACGCGGCATGACGATCGAGCTCAGCAACTGGTTTTATGAAGGCGTGCTCATGCAGGGCGGCGTCCTGTCGATCGACCGTGCCTATTTCGATCTGACCGGCGGCCGCGAACGCTGGCTCTACAAGGTCGCGCGCAAACATGCCGGTGGGGCAGGGGAGGGGGGCTTCTCCATATCCATGCCCACTCTGTTCGAGAAGTCCGGAGCCGAAGGGGCCTATCGGCGTTTCAAGTTCGAAATAGCCAAGATCGCCGAGCGCGACCCGCTGCCCGGCTACAGCCTGTCGCTCGAGCAACCGCAAGGCAAACGCGAACCCTCGCTGCGTATGAGCCGCCGGGTTGCGGAACCTGCGACCATGAAAGCGAAAGCGCCTGTAAAAGCTCCCACTGCGAAAGCTGTTGCTGCTGCAAGCCCAGCAAGGTCTGCGTCGCTCACATCCCCAAGAGCCCAAGCCGAGCCTGTATTTGACGCCTCCGACGTGATCCGCCGCACCGTCGCTGGGCTTTCTTCTCGCGCTACCTCTGGTGAATTAACGGACGCGACATTGGCGACGCTGCGGGCGGATTGCCCAGGCTGGGATTATCAGTCGCTCCATCAGGATTTCCGCAATTGGCTTGATGCCGACCCCACGCGCACCCCGGTGAATTATCAAAAAGCCTTTATAGGCTTTGTACGCCGCTTTCACGAAAAGAACCGGCACACCCTCTAACGGGTCACTGCAAGCCCGCCGCCACACGCTAATTGCCGACTTTTAATCAAGCCGTTCCCGAAGTGTCGGTAACCGCTGCCACGTCCCGACCCCGGATTTGCTGACGCATCACCCACACGGTTTCATCCACAGCTTTTGAACGACATTTCACAACCGCATCCCGCAACTGATTCAATCAGGGACGCGAACGGCCTACTGATCGGCCGCCATCGACATTCCAGGAACGCTCCACGGTCCTTCAGGAACATATTCCCGACACTTCAGGAACAGCAAGCTCGACACTCCAGGAACGCAAGGCCGACCTTTCAGGAACAACACCCGTTGTCCGACTCGCGCATATTCCGCGATTCCTGCGCCTTGCTGCGGCCCTTTAACTCTCTAACTTTCCTATAAACCCTATAACTGAAAGGAGATTGTTCTAGGTTTTAGAAGACAGATGAGTGGAAAGCTGCGACACCAACTTCGTCGCCCCTTGGTGAGAAATGCCGAGCAGACGAGCAACCGCCGTCCTGCTCAGTCCGGGGTAAGCCAATTCCAGCCGCAGCAGCAAAGGCGCCTTGCTCCGCTTGGTCACGCGGAGCTCGTCGGGCAGCTTCTTCAGCCTTGCTTCAAGTCGGCTCAGATCAGCGAGTCCTCGCGCCGCTTGGCGCCCGATCATGTCTAACAACTGATCCGCCAAGGTCGGCACATCCATGCTCGGGAAGCGGGGAAGGTCGACAAAGGAGGGCAAGCGCCGCAAAGTCAGCCCCGATGCTTCGAGTGCAGCCGGAATATGCGCCGCGACAACCCATCCAACATCTGTGTGGCGCTGATCGATCTGCAATTGCCGTCCGTCAGCCGTCGTCAGCAACTGACCGCCGCTGACAGGCCCGGACAAGTCTTCCCTTGCAGCGATCAGCCGCTCCGCCACGGCCGAAACGCTCGGCATAGGGTAGGTCGCCTCCACGGCCGTCTGAACCGCTCGCCACGCCGGACCAAAGCGAACGAGATCATCCTGTGCCCAGATTTCGGCTTCCTTCCTGTCATCCAGCAGCTGACGGGATATATTGAGCGTCGCCCGCGCAATCGGATCACGCTGGCTCTCGCTCGCCGACAGGGCGAAATGAACCAGTGCTGCGATCGACAGCGGGTCGTTCAGCCCTTCGCTATACCGCGGAGGCGGCGTGCGCCCGCAGATCCAATCCTGAAGATCCTTTACCGAGATCGGCACCGACGCAGCGCTGGCAAGAGCCGCTGCCCCCGTCAGCCTTGCACGCGCAAGCCAGATGTCCGTGGCAGGACTGTTGGCGAGCCGCCCATCCAGTCTTCCCAGCAATAGCAAAGCCTGTCCCGAAGAAGATGGAAAATCCAGCATTTCTGGGCTTTAGCAGGCTATGGCGTACAACTAAACTGCCATGTTGGTTGTAGGCGCTTTTTCGCGCCTGGCTGACCGGCTATCACGAAAAGTCCAGCGTCGCCCGTCCACTTCCTGAATAGCGAAACGGTTCAGAAATTCCATCTCCATGATAATTAACCATAAAAAACCGATTTTTTCGTTCCGCCGCTGAACCATCTCACGGCTTCGGAGTTTCCGTTGAAGGATCGATCCCGAAAAAGGCAAACCGATGGTGACATCGGGACGCAAAGTTTCCGGCCTTGCAAGCAAGGTAGCGGGGCTGCCGAAGGAGCCGAGGTTCAGGTTATCAGTGCATATTCGCCGTCACCCATAGATATAACAGGGCAGCGCATCTGCACGCCTCACAACTGTTCGACCCGTTCGCGTGGCCTCGTCTGCGTCCGCAAGCATCGCTGGATCAGACAGGAGAAGGTTTGTGGCACACGGATTATATAGCGATCGAACGGCGCGCCGAAGCGCATTTGCGACCCTGACCGCATGTTCCGCGCTGATGCTGGTACTGAGCGCCTGCGAAAGCAGCGGCGGCACCCGCATCGCCACGGTCGGAGCAGGCAATCCCGGCTCAGGCTCCGGCGGCGGGTCGGGCAGTGGCGGCGGCGGTACGGGCGGAGGATCAGGCACAGGAACCGACGGTGGCTCCGGAACGGGTGGAGGCACCGGCACTGGCGGCGGCACCGGTGGATCAGGAACCGGGGGCGGAACCGGGTCAGGCGGCGGCTCGGGATCAGGAGGAACGGGCTCCGGCGGCACGCTCGGCGCTGCCCTCGGCCAGCTTTCGCCTGTATTGGTGACCGCAGGCAATGCCGTACTCGGCGTGTCGGACGGGCAGGGCAGCGTGACGACGCCGGTCGCCACCGCCGTTCCCCTGTTGCAGCCAGTGACCGGCACGATCACCCGCGTTCTCACCGACACGGGCACGGTGCTGGTCGATGCGGGTGAAGGCCGGACGCTGTTGTTGCAGGGTGCCCAAGGCGTCGTAGGCGACCTTGTCAGCATCGATGTGGGCGGCCGGACGGTTATCGAAGGGCTGAATGGCTCGACTGGCGCGATCGGCGTAGGCGTGCTTGGCAATACGCAGCCGGTGGGCACCGTGGCGACCGTTGGCGTGCTGAACGCGGGCAACGCGGTGCTGGCTGACGTGAATGGCATAGCCGATGTGCGAGTCACAAACATCACCTCGCCCACCGGCGGCGTTGCGTCGAACCTGCTCAATGTAGCGCTCGGCGGCAATCAGTTGCTGGGTAATGGAAGCCCTGCCGTCATCGAAGCGAATGTGCTGCCGGGCGGACTGCCTACTGCTGGTACGGGCGGCACTGGCGGATTGCTCGCGCCGGTGACATCGGTCGTGAATGGCGTCACCTCCACCACGTCAGGTCTCACGTCGAGCGTGCAACAGGTTGCGGGCGAAGCACTTGCGCCCATTGGCGTGGCGGCAGGCGCGACGACGGGCGGAGCCACGGCCGGAGCAGGCGCGACGGCATCGCCAGGGGGCCTCCTTGCGCCGGTCACCGGTACAGTGTCAGGCACACTCAACAGCCTGACCAGCGGCCTTAACCTAACTCGGCCCTGATCTTCTCTCCGGAGGCGCGCTGCTTGCCGCGCCTCCGGCCCCTTCTTCCAGGACATTCCCCTATGATGGCTGCGCTCCTTTCGGCTGCGGCGCCCTGGCTGCTGGCTGCCCAAACTTCCCCTACCTTGCTTGCTCCCCCGCTTATCGAACAGACAACCCAGCCGCGGCCCGACGAAAGACCGGGGCAGCAGAAGCCGCCGCCAACATCCGGCCGCGTGGCCGTGCAGGCAGGCGACGACAGCACCGTCATCAAGGCCATCGACTTTGTTGGCGTGAAGGCACCCGAACGCGTGGCCAAAGCTGCACAAGCCTATCTCGGCAAGACCGCATCGGGAGACAATTTGAAGGCGCTCGCCCAAGCGGTGTCCAAGGCCTATGGCAAAAGCGGCATCGCGCTCTACACGGCCGCCATTCCGCAGCAGGATCTTTCGAATGGCCGGGTGAAGCTGCTGCTGGCGGAGGGCTTTGTCGAGGACATCGTCTACCCCAAGGGCGCCAGTCCCCTCATCCGCGCCTATGCCGACAGACTGCGCGTCGAAAAGCCGCTGAGCCGCCGCTCGCTGGAGCGCTATCTGTCCCTCATGCGCGACATTCCCGGAGCGAAAGTCGATGTAGGATTGAACAGGGGCAAGGAAGCGGGAGCGGTCCAACTGTCCGTCATGCCAGAGCGCAAATATAGCAATTTCAGCTTCGGCATCGACAACCGCACGCAAGCGGGTTTGGGCACTGGCCAGATCCGCGCCACCGGACAATTGTTCAGCCTGCTGCGGGATGGCGACCGTACCGACATCACCTTGCTCGCCGCGACCGACCTCAAACGCTACCGCTATGCAGGACTTAGTCACCAGACGCCGATTGGATCGGATGGTCTGACCTTCGGCCTTGCCGCTTCCCACCTCGACACCCGGCTGAAGGATTTCCCCATTACCGGCGAAGCCTGGACGCTTGGCGCCTCACTCAGCTACCCCATCATTCGCGGCTATAAGCGCAACCTCACGGTCAGCGCCGGTCTGGACGGCCTTAACAGCGATGCCGCGCTGCTGGGTTCCGTCTTGTCCTCCGACCATATCCGTGCTGCCCGTGGGGCAGTGGGTTATTCGGCCATCAATGAAAAGAGCGCCTTCAGTGCATCACTGAACCTTAGCCGCGGGCTCGGCATTTTCGGCGCTCGCGGGACGCCGGGCTTTACCGACCCCGTCTTTGCCAAGCTGACCGGACGCCTTGGCTATGACCGGATGCTGGGCAAGCGCTTCGTCGGGCGGCTGCGCCTCGCGGGGCAATATAGCAAGGACCGGCTCTCGGGGAATGAGCGCTTCGCCATCGGCGGTCCTGAATTCGGCCGCGCGTTCGACACGGCGGTGCTGAGCGGTGATCGGGGCGCGGCGGGATCGCTGGAGCTTGCATGGCGTCCGGACGTCGCCGCGAAGCTCAAGGACAGCGAAGTCTATGGCTTTGTCGACGGCGCCAAGATCCGGGTGCTGGAACGCGCGATCATGCCCGCCGCCGATTATGACCTGGCTTCGGCGGGCGGCGGGGTGCGGATCGTCTATAATCCCCATGCCTCGCTCAGTCTGGAAGGGGCGCGGGTGATCGACCAGGCTTATCCGGGTGGTGAGCGCGGGTGGCGCTTCAACATCGGCTGGTATGTCAAGTTGCGGCGCTGAGTCCCTTCTAAAGCGCCGCCTTCCAATGATCGTTGAGCGTCCCGCCCGGTCCTTCGAGCGGATCTGACGCAGGAAAGGGGAGGGTAGCCATCCGCGCCCGCGCCTCATCGTCCGGCGCGTCCCGGCAAATGTCCCAGCGCTGCCCTTCGGGGTAGCCGCCAACGACCAGAAACTCTTCGCTGCTTTTCAAGGAGCAATGCCCTGTGCCAGTGGGCAGCAGCAGCGCGTCGCCCGCGCCTACTTCAATTTCGCGGCCACCCGGACCCCCGATCATCAGTAGAGCCGTGCCCGCCGCGATCCCCAGAACCTCGTGCGCGGTCGAATGATAATGATGATAATCATAGATGCCGTCCCGCCATTGCGCGGGCCAGCCATGCTGCGCGAACGCCGCTTCAAAGGCCTGCGCAGTTTCCTCGCAAGATGCAGGGGCGAGAGCGCGCCGATAAAGGATGACCGGCAAGCGGCCATTGTTCGGCACCCAATCATGTTCCGCCAGCAAATAGGTTTCGACCTGCACGCGCGCCTCCTCAATGTCGGAGTGTGAAAGCGCCGAGCAGCCAATCTCGATCCATCTGCCGCTCTCATTCTTCTCGCGCTTGAAACATGGGCCGCCCCGCGCCATCTGTCCGGCGGCCAAATTCATTGGAGGGCATGAAAGAAACGCCATGACGAACTCGACCGACGTTGCTCCTGAAACCCGTTCCTTCGAGGCTGACGTAGCCAAATTGCTGCACCTGATGGTGCACTCGGTCTATTCGGACAAGGATGTGTTCCTGCGCGAGCTCATCTCCAATGCCGCCGACGCCTGCGAAAAGCTGCGCTACGAAAGCTTGAGCGACCCCGCGCTCGCCGCTGGCGGCAGCCCGCAAGTGACGGTGACTCTCGACCCCGACGCGCGCCAGATCATGATCGAGGATAATGGCATCGGCATGAGCGAGGCCGAGCTTGTCGAAGCGCTCGGCACGATCGCGCGGTCGGGGACGAAGGCGTTCATGGAGCGCGTCGCCAGCGCCAAGGATGCGGAGGGCACGCAGCTGATCGGCCAGTTCGGCGTCGGCTTCTATTCCGCGTTCATGGTCGCCGATCGCGTCGACGTCCTGTCCCGCCGCGCGAGCTCCGATCAGGCGGCGCGCTGGTCGTCCGATGGGCTGGGCACCTATACGGTCCAGCCCGCCGAAACGGCCGAAGCGCCGGAACATGGCACCCGCGTCGTCCTGCACCTGAAGGAAGATGCGACGTCCTACACGGAACGATACCGCGTCCAGCAGATCATCAAAGACCAGTCCGGCCATGTCCCGGTGCCGATCTTCCTCAAGGAAAAGCCGGATGCCGAAGTCGAGCAGATCGCCGATGGCGCAGCGCTCTGGACCAAGCCCAAGAGCGAGATCAGCGCGGAGGAATATACCGATTTCTACCGCAGCGTCGCTGGTCAGTTCGACCAGCCCGCGCTGACGCTGCATTATCGGGCCGAGGGCCTGCACGAATATTCGGTGCTCGCTTTCATTCCCGAAATGAAGCCGTTCGACCTGTTCGATCCCGACCGTACCGGCCGCATGAAGCTCTATGTCCGCCGCGTCTTCATCACCGACGAAGCGGAGATACTGCCGCGCTACCTGCGCTTCGTGCGCGGTTTGGTCGATTCCAGCGACCTGCCGCTCAACGTGTCGCGCGAAATGATCCAGCAGAGCCCCGTCCTCGCGGCGATCCAGAAAGGCGTCAGCAACCGCGTCCTTAGCGAGCTGGAAAAGCTCTCCGCCAATGATGGCGAGGGCTACATCAAATTCTGGAATAATTTCGGCGCGGTGCTGAAGGAAGGGCTCTACGAGGACTTCGCCCGCCGCGAGCAGCTGCTCGGCCTTGCCCGCTTCAAGTCCACCGCGTCGGGCGACAACTGGCGTTCGCTCAAGGACTATGCCGATGGCATGAAGGAGAACCAGACGGCGATCTATTATGCGACCGGGTCCGATCTCGACCGCCTGCTGTCATCGCCGCAGCTGGAAGGGTTCCGTGCCCGCGGCATTGAGGTGCTGCTGCTGACGGATCAGGTGGACAGCTTCTGGGTCACCGCTGGCATCGACTATGATGGCAAGCCCTTCAAGTCGGTGACGCAGGGCCTCGCCGACCTCAGCCTCATTCCCCTTCCCGAGGGCGAGGCGGCGGCACCCCCCGCGTCGGAGGAGGTGACCAGCTTCATCGACTTCGCCAAGGGGCTGCTCAAGGATCAGGTGTCGGACGTCCGCGTGTCCGAACGGCTGACCGAGAGCCCCGTCTGCCTCGTGGCCGCCGAACATGGCATGGACAGGCAGCTGGAAAAGCTGCTCGCCGCCGCCGGTCGCGGCGGTGGCGCGTCGGCGCCTGTGCTGGAACTAAACCCGCGCCACAGCCTCATCGTCAGGCTAAGCGGCCTTCAGGACAGCGAGAGCCTGCGCGAGGATGCCGCCTGGCTGCTGCTGGACGAAGCGCGGATCGCCGATGGCGAACTCCCCACCGATCCGCGCGCCTTTGCCGAACGGCTCGGCCGGATCATGGCGAAGGCTTTGGGCTGAGCGCAGTCCGCACCCTTTCGGCCGTTCGCCCTGAGCCTGTCGAAGGGCTCTAATTCTTTCAAACGAGAAGAAGAAGGCTTCGACAGGCTCAGCCCGAACGGATCGAAAAAGGGTGAAGCACGATCTTCCATGGTAGCGATCGGCTGGTCCGGCCTCATCAGTCGGGCCAGCGCACATCAGGCGAGCGTCACGAAGATCTCCGCCTCGATCAGCCACTCACCCCGCAGTTTTCGCCATTTGGCGCTGTAGATGCCGGATGCGACCGGTTCCTCCGTATTCGCCGCCACGCCTTTCCATTCGCCCTGCTCCATCGCAATCGGTTCCGTCGGAGAGACCGTGATGCTGGTGGGCATCCGCACATAGATAATGCGCCCCGGCGACGCGAACTCCCGCTTCCATGCCATCAGTTGCGCCTTGCGGCCGTTGATGACGCCGCTGTCGCTGCCGGTCACCAATATGGCGGCGGGCGCGAGCAGTGGCCCGATCGCGCTCAGGTCCATGTCAGCTAGCGCGCGGTTGAAGTCCGCCCGCCGCATCCGGATCGCAAGGTCGCAGGATTGGGTCACGCATCACTCCAGTCAGACAGGCTGTGGTCACCCGCTATGAATGAGCGCCCATGGCGCCGCAAGAATGGAAGAGAGGGAAACCGGCCGCCGTTCTTTCCCGTCGTTTCGGCGCTGCCTCTCCGCGCGTGCCGGGCCAATGGGAACACCCCTCCACGCAAGCCGTTAGCGCCAGGAGATACAGGATAGGAGGCCGACCATGGATGCCCGGCGTATCAGCCTTGGCCTGGGGATTTTTTCCATTGCTCTGGGCGTGGCGGAAATAGCTGCCACGCGCCGTATCGCCCGTGCTTTGGGCACTGATCATCGCGTGGGCCGCGCCACGTTGAAGGCGTTCGGCGCACGAGAGATGCTGGCCGGGGCAGGGCTGCTTGCCGCGCCCGCCCATTCGACGCTCGTCTGGAACCGGGTGGCAGGCGATGCGATGGATCTCGCCGCCCTTGGCCTCGCCGCTCGTCAGGCGCCGCGCCACCGCGGCGTATGGGGAGCGATCGCCTTCGTCGCGGGAGCCACCATCGTTGATGCGCTCGTGGCGCGGGCTCTCGACCAGAAAACCGGCAAGGCCTTTCCCGCTCGCGGAGCATCCCGCCCGGTGGAGGACGCGCGCAGGTCTGGCCGCCAACTCCATCACCCTGACCATCATCCTACCACGATCGAGCCGGAGGATATGCCTTTCGTCCGCGCGCCTGAAGTGACTCACCATTGACGGGGAAACAGACATCATGATCCGCAAACTCGCCCTTCTCGCCGGTGTCGGCTTCATAGCCAAGAAACTGCTCGACCGATCCCATCCCGATGCTCAGCCGGCAGCGGGGTCGGGTTCGACCACGGCGCAGTCGCGCGCGCCCGAGGCATCCTCTGCCGCGTCCACGGGCCATGTTCCCGCCGATTTGATGGGCGACAGCCATCCCGACGGCACCGTCAGGGCGGAGGACCATTACCGCCCCGATCCCACCGCCCCCGTGCCGCCCGAAGACCGGGAGAGCCTGCGCCCTGTCACCGCGCCGGCACCGCACGATCCGCCAGGTCGGTAAACCGCAACGGCAGGGATGCAACTGCCTGCCCGACGCGGCGTTATTGCCCGCATGAGTGGTACGGCACGTTCCTCGCTTTGGCGGGATGCAATGGATTTTCTCACGTCTATCGATATGGTGGCGGCCGTGCTGAGGAGGCATGGCTGAATGACCGGAATTTTCGATCGTGTTTCCACCGGCAATGCCGGGCTTGACCTGGTGCTCGGCGGAGGCCTCCCCGCCCAGCGGCTGTATCTGGTCGAAGGTGCCCCTGGCTCGGGCAAGACTACGCTTGCCCTGCAGTTCCTGCTGGAAGGGGTGAGGGCAGGTGAGCGGGTGCTTTACATCACCCTGTCCGAAACCAGCGAAGAACTGGCCGTGGTCGCAGCGTCCCACGGCTGGAGCCTGGACAATGTCGACCTGTTCGAACTTGCTTCAGCGGATTCGGTGCTGGGCATAGGACGCGACCAATCCATCCTGCACAGTTGGGAAATGGAACTGGGCGGCACGATCGACCTGATCCGCGAAGAAGTGCAGCGGCTAAAGCCCCGGCGCATCGTCTTCGACAGCCTTTCCGAATTGCGGCTGCTTGCGCAGGACGCGCTTCGTTACCGCCGCCAGCTGCTGTTCCTGAAGCAATTCTTCGCCCAGATCGATACCACGGTCCTGCTGGTGGACGATCTGACCGGCGGCGCGGGCATCCGCGACAATCACCTGCACAGCCTTTGCCATGGCGTCATCACGCTGGAGCGGCTGACGCTCGATTTCGGCGCGGCGCGGCGACGGATGCAGATACAGAAGATGCGCGGGGTCGCTTTTGTCGCTGGCTATCACGACATGATCATCCGCAAGGGCGGCATCGACATCTTTCCCCGCTTGATCGCGTCCGATCATCATACACCGTTCGTCGGTGAACCGGTGCCGAGCAAGATTGCCGAACTGGATGCCATATTGGGCGGAGGTCCCCAGCGCGGCACCAGCACGCTCATCACCGGCCCGGCGGGCGCTGGAAAGACCACGCTTGCGCTGCAATATGTCATAGCTGCCTGCGATCGCGGCGAAAATGCCGTCATCTACGAATTTGATGAACGGATCGGCACGCTGATCAGCCGCGCCAGACTGTTCGGCACCGACCTTCAGGCTTTGATGGATGAGGGCAGGCTCGTCATCCGCCAGATTGACCCGGCGGAGGTCGCGCCCGGCGAATTCGCCGCGATGGTCCGGCGAGAGGTGGAGGAGAATGATGCCCGGATGATCCTGATCGATAGCCTCAACGGCTATCTTGCCGCCATGCCGCAGGAACAGCAGCTGATCCTGCAATTGCATGAGCTTCTCTCCTATCTGAGCCACCGGGGCGTCGTGACCTTCATGGTGAACCCGCAACAGGGCTTCTTCGGATCGATGAGCGCGGATGAGATTAACGTGTCCTACATCGCCGACATCGTCATCCTGCTGCGTTTCTTCGAGGCGGAAGGGCGGATCCGCAAGGCGCTGTCGGTCGTCAAGCATCGCAGCGGCGCGCATGAAGATTCCATCCGCGAATTCCGGATCGACAGCCATGGTGTCCGCGTCGGCGAACCGCTATCCAATTTCCGGGGCGTACTGACTGGAACGCCGGAATATAAGGGCGCTTCCTCGCCCTTGATGGAGGACCGGCCCGGCCGTGCATAAGGCCGCATCCACATCCTTGCGGGTCCTTGTCAGCGCACCTTATGGCAGCGACGCCGAAAGCGTCGCGCGCCTCTTGCAGAACGAAGGGCATGCCGTCCAGATCTGCCCGACGCTTGATGATGTGGCGAAAGCTATCGACGAGCAGACCGGCGTGGCGCTTGTCACCGAAGAAGCATTGTTGGCGAACCTGGAGCCGCTACGGCTGGCCCTGGACGCACAGCCCGCCTGGTCGGACGTGCCCTTTGTCCTGCTCGCAGGGCGGCAGGCTGGCCGCTTTGCATCCAGTGAATCAGTCAGGCGGCGCCTGCCCGACAATGCGCTGAGCGTCATCCTGCTGGAAAGGCCGATCAGCGGAGAATCTCTGGTCAGCGCTGTCGCCTCAGGCATCCGGGCGCGACAGAAGCAATTGCTGATCCGTGACCAGTTCGCGGCGATCGATGCAGAACGCAGCCGGTTGAACACGCTGCTGGAAAATCTGCCCGTCGGCGTCGCATTCGTGAACGCCGATGGCAGCACGCTGCTGTCCAATCCCGCATTTCGCCGCTTCCTGCCCAGTGGAGACATCCCCGCACGGCTGCCCAATGCCGAGGAAATGTGGGAAGGGTATGAAGAGGATGGCAGCCGGATCACCCGCGACCGCTTCGTAACCATGCGCGCTCTTCGCGGGGAGCATGTGCCGGGCTTGGAGTTTCTCCACCACCCGGCGCGGGGCCCATCGGTATGGACGCGGGTCAGCGGTGTGCCGCTGCGCAACCCCGGCAGTTCGCGCGTGACCGGCTCCATCTCCGTCATTGTCGACATCGACGAACAGAAGCGGAGCCAGGAGGCGCTGGCGCAAGCCGCCCAGAAGCTCGAGCAGGAGGTCGACGCCCGCACGCGCGAATTGCGCGAGGCGCTGGCGCGGCTGGAGGCCGAAGCCGAAGAGCGGGCTCGCGCTGAGGAAGCGTTGCGCCAGGCGCAGAAGATGGAGGCGGTCGGCCAGCTGACCGGCGGCATCGCGCATGATTTCAACAATATGCTGACCGGCATCATCGGCGCGATCGACATATTGAAACGCCGGATCGCCACTGGCCGGTTGGACGATCTTGACCGCTTCATGGACGCCGCCAGCACGTCGGCGCAGCGGGCGGCGGGGCTGACGGCCCGGCTGCTCGCCTTTTCCAGGCGGCAATCGCTCGACAGCCGCCCCACCGATGTCGGCAAGCTGATCCACTCGCTGGAGGACCTGCTCCGCCGCACCATGAGTGAATCGATCGAGGTCGAAATCCTCTCCTCTTCCCCCTTGAGCCCGGCGCTGGTGGACGCCAACCAGCTCGAAAGCGCCATCATCAATCTTGCCATCAACGCTCGCGATGCCATGCCCCATGGCGGCCGCCTGACGCTGTCCTGCGAGGAAGTGGAGCTGGACGAGGAATGTTTCGCCCGCAATCCCGGTATTTCGCCGGGCCGGTACATCATGGTCGGCGTGTCGGACACAGGCGTCGGCATCGATGGCGACACGCTGGACAAGGTGTTCGACCCCTTCTTTACCACCAAGCCGATCGGGCAGGGGACCGGCCTTGGCCTGTCGATGGTCTATGGTTTCGCCAAGCAGTCCAACGGCCTTGTTCGCATCGACTCTCAGGTGGGGGAGGGGACCAAAGTCACGATATTCCTCCCCGTCGCTGATCTGCAGCCGCATGAAGAGCCCGCCGAAAGTGCCGCGATCCACCATGGCGATGGGCAATCGGTGCTGCTGGTCGAAGATGATGAATCGGTCCGACTGCTTGTCCGAGATGTGTTGGAGGAGCTTGGATACAAGGCGACCGAAGCCGCCGACGGGCAGCAGGCGGTCCGCATCCTCGAATCCGGCCGTCGGTTCGACCTAATGATCTCGGATGTCGGCCTTCCCGGAATGAACGGGCGGCAATTGGCGGAAATCGCCCGGGAACATCTGCCCGACCTGCCGGTGCTGTTCGTCACCGGCTATGCCGAAGGTGCGGCGGTGCGGGGCGGATTCCTGTCGGACAACATGCAGATGATCACCAAGCCGTTCCAGATCGAAATGCTCTCCGCCCGCATTCGCGAGATGCTGGAAAGCTGAATCCATGCCGTGCCGCCGTGCGACCAATGGGCCGTTGAAACGTTAAGCCAATAAGGATCTGAGGAGCAGGATATGCCCGCTGTCGGATGGAAACTGGATGAGGCGGAGCGCTCGTCGCTGCTCGATCGCTTCGCGCCGTTATGGCCGGACGTCATCGCTGACCACATAACGCTGGAGTCCGGCGTGGCGGAGGACGCGCCACTGCCCGAACCGCAGCAGGCCGAGATTGTCGGCAGCATCAGTGACGGGGAAGGGTTGCAAGCCCTGATCGTCGTCGTTGGCGGCCATAGCGGACGACCCGATGGCGGCACCTTTCACATCACCTGGTCGCTGGACCGTTCGCGAGGCCGCGAGCCTGTGCAGAGCAATGATGTTATCGCGGACCTCGGCTGGCGGCGATTGCCCGATCCAGTGCCGATCAGGACCACTCCCGCGCGCTTCTAGGGTGGGTCAGTAGTTGGACTGTCCCTGATAATTGGCCGCGACATTGTTGCCGGCTTCCTGATTGTCCTGCAATTCCTCTCCATGCCACACATTGCGGCCGATGAAGAGGATCGCGATGATGACGGCGATGATCAGGACGATCAGCACCGCTGCCCGCCCTGCTCTAAACGGGGGCGGTGGATCGATCCGGTTCATGGCAGGTCATCGATTGCGGTCGATATAGTCGGCCACCGCATTGACGCTGTGCCCCACCTTCTCCACCGCATCTTCCAGTTGCCGCCGCGATGCCGAAAAGCGTTGCGACCAATATTGCACCTCCAGATCCTCGTTCAACGACACATGCTTCAGATCGCGAGGTATCGGCGGGCCTTTGCCCTGAGCGGCTGGGTGTAATTCGATAGTAGGCATGGCGATCTATCTGTCCTGGATAATCAATGTGCGTGCATGGCCTTGCCGTCGAGCATGTCGATATGATGCTGCACGACGGGGACGATCTGCGCGGCTGCGGCTTTCAGGGGCGCGGCCGATCCGCTCGCGGCATAGCTTTGGTGCAATTTCAGCGCGGCGCTGTGAGCCGCCTTCTGCTGTTCCCAATATAGCTGGTCGCGCGCTGCGCCCATTGCCTTGGTAAGCGATTCGATCTTGGTCCTTTGATCAGGTGACATCTGCGGCGGCGCTGGCTTGACGCCGGACTTCGCGGCCGCGGCCTTCACCATGCCCGTGCTCTTGGCATGATCCTGCACCATCATCGTGGCGAACGACCGCACCTTTGCATCGCGGGTGGTGCGAAGAACCAGCTTGCTCGACGTTTGTTCGAACAGGTCGCTCGCCCCTGCCGCCGCCACATAGGCCGATGGCGTCTGTGCAAGGGCGGCGGCGGGCAGGGCTGCGAACAATGCAGCGACCATCATCGGTGTTCTTGCTGTCATGGGCTACTCCTCTTGGCATTAGAGCGAGTGCCGGCGGATCATGTTCCAGAGCCGCCTCGCAAAGTTGATAACCTGCATTATGCGGGGCTGAATTCATGCCCATTGGACGGATGAGGGCGGAACAACGCGGCTGCTTGCGGGTCTGGGGCAGGGAGCGGGGAAGACCTTCCCCAAGCTGCAACCATCTGCATCAGGAGAGCGCCGCATGGCCCGGAAGATCGGTGAGGACAAAGGCGCGAAGAGCGCCGCTCGCGAATTTGAGACAAAGATTGGGGCAGGCGGGGAGCTGCATCAGATTGCGGGATCGTCAGGCGATGTCCTGACCACGCAGCAAGGTGTTCCCGTTGCCGACGACCAGAACAGCCTGAAGGTCGGCGAGCGCGGCCCGACGCTGCTGGAAGACTCCCATTTCCGCGAAAAGATCTTCCACTTCGACCATGAACGCATTCCCGAGCGCGTCGTCCATGCGCGCGGCTTTGGCGTCCATGGCACCTTCACCCTCAATGAGAGCCTTGAGGAGTTCACCACCGCCAAGGTGCTGACCGAAGTGGGCGAGCAGACGCCGATGTTCGTGCGCTTCTCGACCGTGGCGGGCAGCAAGGGCTCGTTCGACCTCGCCCGCGACGTGCGCGGCTTTGCGGCCAAATTCTATACCAAGGAAGGTAATTGGGACATTGTCGCCAACAATATCCCGGTCTTCTTCATTCAGGATGCCATAAAATTCCCCGATCTCGTCCACGCCGCGAAGCCCGCGCCCGATCGGGGCTTTCCACAGGCGCAGACGGCGCACGACAATTTCTGGGACTTCATCACCCTGACGCCTGAGTCCATGCACATGATCATGTGGACGATGTCCGACCGCGCCATTCCGCGTTCCTTCCGTTTCATGGAAGGGTTTGGCGTCCACAGCTTCCGGCTGATCAATGCGGAAGGGAAGGGGACCTTCGTTAAGTTCCACTTCAAGCCCAAGCAGGGCCTGCAATCGGTGCTGTGGAACGAAGCGCTGAAGATCAATGGCGCCGACCCCGATTTCCACCGCCGCGACCTGTGGGACGCGATCGACCTCGGCAATCCGCCTGAGTGGGACTTGGGCGTCCAGATTTTCGACGATGATTTCGCCGATCAGTTCGAATTCGACGTCCTCGACCCGACCAAGATCATCCCGGAGGAGCAGATCCCGGTCCGCCGCATCGGCAGTTTCGTCCTCGACAATCATGTCGACAATTTCTTCGCGGAAACGGAACAGGTCGCATTCTGCACGCAAAATGTCGTGCCGGGCATCGGCTTTTCCAACGATCCGCTGCTCCAGGGACGCAATTTCTCCTATCTCGACACGCAACTGAAGCGGCTTGGTTCGCCCAACTTCACCCACATCCCGATCAATCAGCCGCGCGGCTGCCCCGTCCATAATTTCCAGCAGGACGGCCATATGGCGATGAACAACCCCAAGGGCCGGGTGAATTATGAGCCCAACAGCTGGGGCGGCCCGCGCGAGTCCCCCGATCGCGGCTACCGCCACTTCGCCGCGGGGGAGGCCGGGCCCAAGCTCCAGATCCGCTCACCCAGCTTCAACGATCATTATAGCCAGGCGCGTCAGTTCTTCATCAGCCAGACGCCGATCGAACAAAAGCATATCGGTGACGCGCTGGTGTTCGAGCTGTCGAAGTGCGAGCGTGTGGATATCAGGCAAAAGATGGTCGCGCACCTGCGCAACATCGATGAAACGCTCGCGACCGTCGTGGCGGGCGGGCTGGGCTTGCCCAAGCTGCCCGATCCCGCTCCGGCCGCCGCCACGCCGCGCACGGACCTGCCGCCATCCGAGGCGCTCAGCATCGTCAAGAACGGCCCGGAAAGCTTTGCCGGGCGTAAGCTTGGCATATTGGTCAGCGACGGCGCACCCGTGGCGCTGGTCAAGGCGCTGACCAAGGAGATCAAGCGCCTGGGCGCCGTTTACGAGATCATCGCGCCGAAAACCGCAGGCGCGTTGCTTGACGATGGCACGATCGCCGAAGCCAAGCAGAAGATCGATGGCGGGCCGTCCGTCCTGTATGACGCCGTTGCCTTGATCCTGTCAGCCGATGGAGCGGCGCAACTCACCATGGACAAGGCGGCGAAGGATTTCGTCAGCGACGCCCATGCGCATTGCAAGTTCATCGCATATGTCGATGATGCACTGCCCCTCATCGAGCGCGCAGGCATCCTCCCGGCGGACATGGACGACGGCTATGTGCGGCTGGAAGGGCCTGAGGATGTTGAACCTTTCCTGACGCTCTGCGCGCAAGTCCGGCTCTGGGATCGCGAGTTCAAGGTCGATCTCGATGCGGCAGGGTTCCTCGCTGCGCAAGCCGCCGCCACGCCACCATCGCCGTGAAGCCAAACTTAATGGTGCGGACGGCTGGTCGTCCGTCCGCACCACCTCACCGCAACAACTTAATGACTCCAACATGGGTAAAGGGTCGCTGACCTATTTAGGCTATGGTCTTCATGGGGGCTCAACAGGGGAATCGCCCATGTTAGGCCAAGTTGCGGTTAACGAATCCCATTGCCATTTCCGCCCGCATCAGTTTCTCGCCCGGGAGGATGAGCAACCTGAATCGATCTTTCGTATCGATGAAGGGTGGGCCTGCCGTTACCGTTTGCTGCCTGACGGCCGCCGTCAAATCACCGGCCTTTACCTGCCCGGTGACATTTGCGAGCCGCATTGGGCGCTGGGCAAGCGCCCGTCCCAGCCAATCGTCGCGCTTACCAATGTGCGTGCGGCGCGCCTCTCATGCACCTCGCAGGGCTCCTTCCCGGCGGAAACACAGCAGGCCTGCTGGAAAAGCCTTGCCGAAGTCATAGAGCGACAGACCAATTGGCTCGTCACCCTGGGCCGCAAGACCGCGCTGGAGCGGCTTGCCCATCTGCTGCTGGAGTTATTCGAACGGATGCGGGCGTCCGGCCTGACTTATGGCCAGCAATGCGCGATGCCGCTCACCCAAATGGAAATCGCGGATATCACCGGGCTGACGCCGGTGCATGTAAACCGGACGCTTCAGACCATGCGCGCCCGCGGGCTGGTTGAATTGCAATCCAAATGGCTGCGCATCCCCGACCTTGCATCCTTGCGCGATGCGGCGGCGCTCACGACCAATGAGATGCTGGTCTGAGCGCTGCGCCAGGCATGATCAGCGCTGTGCGCCTTCATGATCGGATTGCGTGCCGGTCTGCGGCTGCACCTTGTCCTGCTTCGTTACTCGCGTGGGTTCGGGATCACTGCCGCGCGCTGACTTCTCCTCGTCACGCGATCCGACATCCCGGGCGAGGCTTCCGCCTGCCGCACTGCCCTGGCCGGGAGCGGGCGGATCATCATGCAGGTCCGCGTCGTCGCGGCCTTCACTGCGATTTTGATTTTCCATCGTCATCATCGTCATCCTGTCCTTGCTGAGCGGACCCGCCAGAGACGGGATCGCTGTCATAATCTTCCGGATTGCCGCCGCCGCCTGCCGCGGCGCCGCTTCCCTCGACGACGCCTGAACCCTCGCGCGCCCGGTGGCCGCGATTATCTTCGCGGCCGGTGGAAAGAGGGAGGGGCTTGTCCGCCCTGATATTCGCGTCCTCATCCCCTTGGTAGATGGGCGGGAGGTCTGGCGAATGTTTGTCCTTATCCATCCGACCGGCGCGACTTTTCACCCGCGCCCTCCTGCCCGGCGCGGCTGTCCTGCTCCTCGCCGCGCCGCGTCATGGTTTCAGGATTGTAGTTTGACGGTATGCTTCCACCGCTCACCGGATCACGCTCCGGTTCCCGGTCGAGCGTAGCGCTGGGCCGCCGTGCCGCGCCCGGCGGCTGGTTCTCCGTCGAGATGTTGGGATTGCGCGTCTGTTGCGTCGGCACATCGCGCTTGCTGCGAGCGGGGTCGGTCATATCTTGTCTCCCGGCTGAAGCTCAGGCGAGCTTCAGCCCTTCCTGGTTCATGCGGCGCGTCAGCGTTCCGCTCTCCTTCTCGCTCAACGCCTGCTTGAGGCGCGGGAAAAGCTCCTGCTCCTCGCGCCGGATATGCTCTTCGATATCGCGGCGGAATTGGGCGAGCTTCGCCTGGAAAGCCGTATGGTCGCGCGTCAGGTCGGTGAGCTCGTAAAGATATTGCTTCACATAGCCATGGTCGCTGTTGAGCGCATCGGCTTCCTCTCGCATGCCCGCCTGCCGCATGGCGGCGTAAATGGCGTTTTCCTCCTCCATCGCATGCTTGCCGAGCGCATGTTTGAGCTGGGTCAGCAACATGCTGCGTTTGCCATTGGCGTCGGGACCTAAGTCCCGCAGCTTGTCGAACAGCGCGAGCGTCATCTTATGCTCCAGCGCCAATGCCTTGTCCCAATCGCCGGCGAGTGCGGTCGGCGCTTGCACGGCGAGCTTCCGCCCGGCTGCTCCGAGCAGCGCGAGACCTGCGCCGATGCCCGCGCCAATCAGCGCTTCGCGGCTAGAACCATGGGTGAAACGGTGAAGGGGTGCATGTGCGCCCATGATGATCCTCCATCTGCCTGAATGGTCGGACAACGGCCCTTGGGCCCCGCCGTTCCACCGGCGGAAGGCCACAAAAGAAAGCGTCTAACGCAGGTTAGCGAGGCGCGATTTTAGCTGGCGGGAAGGGAACGGCGCACGGCGAGGCTGGTTAGCGAGGGATCAGCAGACACCGAAAATCGAAAGGAGCGCAGCATGGCAGACATGACGCCGGGCCAGCAGGACGACGCCCCGCCCCTGACCGCGAAGGACAAGGATGACCGCGCTGCCGCGGCAGCCGGATTGCCCGAAGCGACGGGCAGCGACGTCACCGGCAAGACGGTGACGATCAACCGCCCCCGGCAGGAAATTTACGACTTCTGGCGCAACTTTTCCAACTTGCCGCAGGTGATGGACAATGTCGTGTCGGTCGAGAAGGTGGATGACCGGCGGTCCCATTGGACGGTGAAGGCGCCGGGCGGCGGCACGGTCAGCTGGACTTCGCTGGTGACCGATGACCGCCCCGGCGAACTCATTGCCTGGACCTCGGAAGAGGATGCCGACGTGCCCAATAGCGGCCGGATCGAGTTTCGCGACGCTCCCGGAGATCGCGGCACCTGGGTCACAGCCACCATTCTCTACGATCCGCCCGCAGGCATCATCGGCAAGGTCATCGCCAAGATGTTCCAGCGCGAACCCCACATTCAGGCACGCCGCGACCTGCGGCGCTTGAAGCAACTGATGGAAACCGGCGAAATCGCCACCGCGTCCTGGACCCGGGCACAATATGAGGAGGAGCAGAACTGATGCGCGCGCTCACCTGGCATGGCAAGCATGACGTCCGTGTAGACACTGTCGATGATCCCGAGATCATCAATCCGCGCGACGCCATCATCAAGATCACCTCGACCGCGATCTGCGGGTCCGACCTGCACCTCTATGACGGCTTCATCCCGACGATGCAGAAGGGCGACATTTTAGGCCACGAGTTCATGGGCGAAGTTGTCGAGACTGGTCCCAAATCGACCCTGCAAAAGGGCCAGCGTGTCGTCGTGCCCTTCACAATCAGTTGCGGCGGCTGCTTCCATTGCGAGAAGCATCAATATTCCGCCTGCGAAAACAGCCTGCCTGCCGAAAATCAGGAAATAGCGCAGACGCTCTACGGCCATCCGATGGCTGGACTGTTTGGCTACAGCCACATGACCGGCGGCTATGCAGGCGGTCAGGCGGAATATGTGCGCGTGCCCTTTTCCGATGTCGGGCCGATCGTGATCCCCGATGGAGTCGATGACGACAAGGTTCTGTTCCTGTCCGACATTCTGCCCACCGGCTGGATGGCTGCGGAAAATGCGGAAATTGAGCCGGGCGATACGGTCGCCGTCTGGGGCTGCGGTCCTGTCGGCCTGTTCGCGGTGCAGTCGGCATTTCTGATGGGCGCGGAGCGGGTGATCGCCATCGACCACTTCCCGCGCCGCCTGGAACTCGCGCGCAAGTTCGGAGCCGAGACGATCAACTATGAGGAAAGCAAGACCTACGAGGCCTTGATGGAGATGACCGGCGGCATCGGTCCCGACGCTTGTATCGACTCTGTCGGTTTGGAAGCCCACGGCCTGTTCGCCGACAATGTCATCGACCAGATCAAGGTATCGACCTTCATGGGCACCGACCGTGCGCATTCCATCCGCCAGGCGATCATCGCCTGCCGCAAGGGCGGGCGCGTGTCGATGCCTGCGGTCTATGGCGGCTTTGTCGACAAATTCCCGCTTGGCGCCTTCATGCAGAAGGGGCTGACGCTGAAGACCGGCCAGACCCATGTGCAACATTATATGCCCGCGCTGCTCAACGCGATCATGGAAGGCAAGGTCGATACAACCTTCCTCATCAGCCACCGCCTGCCGCTCGAACAGGCAGCCGAGGGCTATCGCATGTTCCATGACAAGCAGAATGAAGTGACCAAGATCGTGCTGAAGCCCGGCATGGATCAGGCGCAGGCAGCCTGAAATGGAGAGCCCCATGTCCACACGTAAATTGGCGATCGTCACCGGCGCATCGACCGGCATCGGCTTTGAACTCGCGCATGTCGCGGCGAAGGAGGGCTGCGATCTTATCGTCGTGGCTGACGAGCCGCTCATTGAAGCAGCGGCGAGGGATTTCGCTCAACATGGCACGCATGTCGAAGCTGTCGAAGCCGACCTCTCGACCACCCAAGGCGTCGACCGGCTGATCGCGGCGGCTGGCGGGCGTCAGATCGACATCCTGTGCGCCAATGCCGGACGCGGCGTCGGCCACAGCTTCCTGGATCAGGATGTGGCCGATTGGCGCAGGGTGATCGACACCAACATCACCGGCACCCTCTATCTGGTGCAGCAGGTGCTAAGGCGGATGGTGCCACGCCATGAGGGCAAGATACTCGTTACCGGGTCGATAGCGGGCTTCATTCCGGGCGCCTTCCACGCCGTCTATAACGGGACGAAAGCCTTCATCGACAATTTCGTCGAGGCGATCCGCAACGAGATCAAGGACAGCGATGGCGTCACCATCACCAACCTGATGCCGGGCGCCACCGACACCGAATTTTTCGACCGAGCCGACATGAATGACACCAATGTCGGCGAGATGAAGAAGGATGACCCCGCCAAGGTCGCACGCGACGGCTGGGATGCGATGATCGCGGGCAAGGCGCATATCGTTTCGGGCTGGAAGAACAAGGTGCAGGTGGCCGCCGCCCATGTTGCTCCTCCCAGCCTGATGGCGCAGTTCCATCGCAAGCTCGCCGAGCCCGACAGCGACAAGGAAAAGGAGTAGCGCGAACGAAGCGCCCGTAACGCTTCACCCCTCTTTTACCTTGCGGCAAGCTCGCGCAGCGCTATGAAGAGCGCGCTGGGTCGCGCCATGGGGGGCTTGCACGGACAGATCCGGCGAGGCTGGGGGGAAAGCCTTGGGCGCTATAGGGAATTTGTGTCGGATATTGGCCGGGCTTGGTGCTCTGGGCCTTTCATCGGCGCTGGCTGCGCAGCCGGATCTTGACCGGCCGCTGCTGCAGGACAGTTTTCGCATCGGCAGTGGTGGTGGAGCGCTCTGTCAGGCGCAAAGCGTCAACGGCGATCCGGCGAACCGCACCATGTTCGATCGCGCCTGGGCTGTCGTTTGCCGCGACGCCGCGCGCCCGATAGGCCGCATCTATGCCTTTCGGCGGAGCGAGGCGGACAATGAAGCGGCCCTGCTCGAACGGCTGGCGGCTTCACGCCGCGCTTCTGTAAACTGCAGCGCACCGGGCGGCATGACCTTGCCCGATGTCGGTGCGGTGACAGTCCGCAACTGCTCCAGCCAATCGGGTGCCTACCGCATCCTGTCAGCTGAGCGCGGCAAGACGCTCTACGTGACCCAGGGTTTCACGCCCTACGATACTGTCCTGGACCTTGGCCTGCGCACCGTCATCCTGGGACGCAGCGTGCCCGGAAAGATCGACATCGTCACCACCGGCGGCAGCAACGCAGCAGCCTTCGCCAGGATGCAGGCTGCGACCCTCGATCCGCAGACGGTAATGGCGGAGGGGTATCGCCGCAACGCATCGGGCAACTATGCCGAAGCGGCCGAATTTTTCGATAGCCTCACCGACCGCCTGGCCCGTGACCCGGAAGCGCGGGCGCTCAGCCCCGCGGAGCAGGCCAACCGGCGGCACGAATATCTCGTCAATCACGGTCTGCAATTGTCCAATCTTGGCCTGTTCGACCAAGCTGGCGCAGCCTTTGGTCAGGCGCGGGGCATAGCGACGGCCGATGCCGTCCAGCTGCGCCTGCGCCGCAATTTCGAGGCGGTGCATCACCTTAATCAGCAGGACCTTCAGGGTGCGCTGGCCCTGCTTGACCGGTCGGCGGAAGGGAGCGCAACGCTCGCTACCGGCGCTGACGGCGCGGTGACGCTGCCCAGCGACGTGGCGGCGGAACTCAGCAGCGGCGCGCCCGAAACGCGCGCGCTTGGCGTGCGTCAGGATACGGCGCTCACGCCCGGCGAGCGCGCGGCCATCCTCGACGCGCAGGCACAGCAATTGCGCGGAACGATCCTGCGCCTGTCCGGCAAGCCTCTGGAGGCGCGCGCCGTCCTGGCTCAGGCGCTTGACGGCGTACAGCGGGTTCGCGATGGCCGAGTGACATCGATCACTCGCCTGCGCGCGCAGCTGCTGGGTGAGATCGCCCTGACCGATGAGGCCGAACGCAATTATGGCAGCGCGGAGGCGCGGCTCAATCAGGCCGTCAACTTGATCGCATCGCAATATCCCGAAACCATGGCCCTTAACGGCGCGCGCGCACGGCTTGGCGCATTTCTGGTGCGGCGCGGGCGCACTGACGAGGCGCTGAAGACCTATCGCGCGATCATGGCGTCGACCATCGCCAACCGTGGCACGCTGACGGCGATGGCGAACCAGTTGCAGCCCTATTTTACGCTGCTCACCTCCAAAATGCCCCGACGGCCTGAACTCGCCGCCGATCTGTTCGAAGCGTCGCAATTGCTGGTCCGGCCTGGTGCGGCCGAGACGCTGGAACTGCTCAGCCGTGAATTGTCGGCAGGCGATGGAGAAGCCGCGCGCCTATTCCGCCAGTCCATATCCCTGTCCCGCGACATGGAGCGTGGTCGCATCGCGATCGCCCAGCTGCGCGAAGCGGGCAAGGACGACAGCACCACCCAGGAAGAGATTGCGCGGCGACAGGGCGAGATCGATGCGCTGGCCACTGACCAGGCGGCAACGCTGACCGCCCTGGCCGCCTATCCCCAATATCGCGCCGTCAGTCCGCAGGCGCTGACCCTTGGCGAAATGCGCGGCACGTTGAAGGCTGGAGAGGGCTATTACAAGCTCGCGCAGCTTGGCGATGCGCTCTACGCCTTGTGGATCGATGCGCAGGGCGCCACTGGTTTCCGCCTCTCCGCCAGCGCAAGCGAGGTGGCACGCAAGGTCGCGGCTTTGCGCGATACGATCTCGATCGATGTGGCCGGGGTGCAATCCACCTATGCGCTCGACCTGCCGGTGGCGCGCAGCCTCTATATGGACCTGTTCGGCCCGATCGATGCTCGGTTGAAGGCTGCCCAGCATCTCATCTTCGAGCCCGACGGTGCGATGCTGCAACTGCCGGTCAACCTGCTGGTCGCCAGTCAGCCGGGCGTCGACGCCTATGCAGCGCGTCTGGCGAAGGGAGGCGACGAGTTCGACTTTCGCGGTGTCGATTGGCTCGGCCGCGATCATGCGGTGAGCACGGCCTTGTCGGCGCGCGCCTTCCGCGACGCGCGGCTGACGCCGCCATCGGGCGCACGACAAAGCTATATCGGTTTTGGCGACAATGCGCCGCTTGCCGGGCCAAGACTTGCCGCGCTGACCCGTGGCGCGTTGCCCGGCGGGGCTGAAGATTGCAGCTGGTCGCCCGCCCAGTGGAACCACCCGATCCCGGCGGACGAGCTGCGCCAGGCAGCGCAGGCAGCCGGAATATCGGGCAGCGAACTCGTGACGGGCGCGGCTTTCACCGATGATGCGGTCAAAGCACGCGGCGACCTCGACCATTTCCGCATCCTGCATTTCGCAACCCATGGCCTGGTGACGCCGCCGCGTGCCGGATGCCCGGCCCGGCCCGCCTTGCTGACCAGCTTCGCGCCAAAGGCCGGGTCGGACGGGCTGCTGCAATTTGGCGAGATTTTCGACCTGCGCCTGAACGCCGATATGGTCATTCTGTCGGCCTGCGACACGGCGGGCGCAGCAGGCGCTGAAACGACCCGTGCCGCCGGGCTTTCGGGCAGCGGAGGCGCGCTCGACGGGCTGGTGCGCGCCTTCATTGGGGCCGGTAGCCGGTCGGTGATTGCGAGCCATTGGCCTGCTCCCGAGGAATATCGAGCGACCGAGAGGCTGATGTCAGGGCTGTTCGCTGCGGCTCCTGACGAGCCCGTCGCGCAAGCGCTGCGCCGGGCCCAGCTTCGCCTGATGGACGACGCTGAAACCTCGCATCCCTTTTACTGGTCGGGCTTTGCCATCATCGGCGATGGTGCGCGTCCCCTGATTGCCCGGCCCTGACCGGCATGGCCGCGCAAGGCCTGTTGCGCCGGGGTGGGCGCGTGATGAAGGACGCGGGGCGGTGGCGGCTTGCCGGAACCGCGCTGCTGCTGCTGCTCGCCCTCTTCGTCGCGGGTTGGGACTGGAGCAAGCCGTTAGGCGGAGCCGGGTCGCAGCGCGAGATTCCCACCGCAGACGCCGAACGCGGTCTCTATGACTGGCGCGCGGCCGCCTTCGCCCCGCGAGTAGAACAGGACAAGCGCGTCCTGATGGTCGTCTATGACGACCAGACATTGATCGCCACGCGAAAGCGGTCTCCGCTCGATCGCGGCCTGCTGGCCCGTGCGCTGCGCAACATGGACCGCATGGGCGCCAAGTCGATCGGCATCGATATCCTGTTCGATCAGCCGCAGGACGAGGATGCGCAGTTGCTCTCGGCGCTACGGGCCATGCGCACGCCGGTCTGGATCGGCTATGCCAATTTCGGCGATAATCGCGAACAGATCATCTTCGAACAACAGCAATATCTCGACCGTTTCATCGGGCAGGCGCGGACCGATCATGTCAGGCCCGCCAGCATCCGCCTGGAAACGGACAGCGACAATGTCGCGCGCAGCTGGCCAAAGCCGGTCCCCGGGCAACCTCCCCTGCTGTCGCTGGCGATGCAGCCGTCGCAAGCCTTCGCCCGATATCGCGGCGCCATCCACTTCCGCATGCCGCGCGCGCAGGCGGACGGGGCCGAAGAACCAGTGATCCCCAGCCTGCAGATCGACCTGCTTGCCGATCCCACCATGGCCGCTGCGCTGGCGCCGATGGTGCGCGGCCGTCACATATTGATCGGTGGCGACGTCGTCGACATCGACCAGTTCGAAACCCCGCTGTCCGGGCGGCAGGCGAAGTCGACCATGATCGGGCTGGAAGTGCACGCGACGATGCTGGCGCAGCTGCTCGACGACGCCCTGTTGCCCGCGGTGCCCGGTTGGGCGCTGTGGATCGCGGCGGCGCTGATCGTGCTGGCCGCAGCGATGACCAGCCTAGCCGATCTGCGATGGTTCTGGCTTGTGCCCGCGCTCGGCCTCCAAGCGGGCGCGATCGCTGGCGTGCCATTATGGTTGCAGGCCAGCGGCTGGGACACAAAGGGGCTGCCCGCAGCGGGCTGGGCACTCGGCTGGATGATCGCCTTCGCCGCCGTCAGCGCCGCCGCGCGAGCGGTGAATTCGCAGCAGCGCCGGTTCGCCCAAGCCGCGCTCGGCAAATATCTCCCCCGCGACATCGCCGCGCAAATCCTCGCAGAGCCCGAGAAGCTGGCGCTCCACGGCGAAAAGCGGCCGATCTTCACCCTGTTCACCGACCTTGAGGGCTTCACCAAGCTCAGCCATGCGATCGCGCCGGAAATGGTCGCTCAGCTGCTCAACCGCTATCTCGACATGTTGAGCGACGTGGTGCTGGCCCATGGCGGGACGATCGACAAGTTCGTCGGCGATGCTGTCGTCGCTTTCTGGGGCGCGCCGATCGCGCGGGCGGATGACGGGCGCAACGCTGCGCTCGCCGCCTATGCGATGTGGGAGGCGGGCGAGCGGTTCCGGCAGGATCTGCCACCCGGCGTGCCGCCGATCGGGCGCACGCGCGTCGGGCTGCACCATGGGGATGCAATCGTCGGCAATTTCGGTGGCGAGGGCCGCATCCAATATACAGCGCTCGGCGACAGCATGAACACGGCGGCGCGGCTGGAGGCGGCGAACAAGCCGCTCGAAACGTCGGTGCTGGTTTCGCGGGAGGCGATGGAGCGATCGGGCCTGGACTGGTGGCGACCGATGGGGCGCGTCCGCCTGCGCGGACGCGCGACGCCGGTCGATCTGTTTGAACCTGCCCCCGGCTTCCCTCCTCAAGATCGCGATCTGCTGAGCGAAGCGCTCGCAGCCTTCGATACCGAAGATGCGGAGAAACGGGCGCAGGCGTTGTCGAGCTTGGAAGCGGTGGCGCAGAAGCATCCGGATGATGCGGGAATCGCCAATCTCGTGTATCGCTATGGATATATAGGGGACGGAGGAATTTATGGTCTTGGCTAGGGGGGCGGTCGCGCTCGGCATGGCGGTGGCTTTGGCGGCTCCCGCATGGGCCGACAGCCTGGTCGTGCGGTCTTCGGGTCCTTCCGCTGGTAGCTACGCGCCAGGCAAGAAGCTTGCCGATGGCGGATCGCTGCTGCTGAAGGCGGGGGATGTGGTGACCCTGCTGGATGCGAAGGGCACGCGGACCTTGCGCGGCCCAGGGCGTTTCGGCGTGACAGCGACGGCAGCCGTGCCTGCATCCAACATCACCATGGCCGCGCTGCTCGATACCAAGCGGGTGCGGCGCGCTCGCACCGGGGCCGTAAGAGGCGCCGTGGGTGAAGGCCTCGCAGCGGCCAAGCGGCCCAATTTGTGGTTGGTCGATGTGGCGCAGCCCGGGCAGCTGTGCGTCACCGATCCTGCTGCCGTGCGCATCTGGCGGGCCGACGCGGCAAAGCCAGCGATCGTCCGTATCAACGGCGGCGGCGTGCAGGCATCCACCGACTTCGCCGCCAACGAGGCGATTGCGGGCTGGCCTGCTGCGCTACCGGTCAAGGATGGCATGGCCTATCGCATCGAAGCTGGCGGGCGTTCGGTGGACATCCGTTTCGCGCTGCTCGGATTGGTTGGCGCCGGTATCGATGACACGGCATCGGCGCTGATCGCGAAAGGCTGTCAGGCGCAGCTTGATCTGCTGATCGATACGGCGGGGCGCTAAACATTTGATAAACGGCCGGGTGGCGGGCACAGCGCCTTTACCCGGACGGTCGCAGTGACAGGGATGACAGGCCACAAGGCCGCTTCCCGCCTGTTTTGGGGGTTGATAGGTCGATGGGGTTTCAGGGGGCAAGATCCCGCCATGTGGGGCGTGCGCAGTGGCGGCTGGCGCTGGCATTGACGGCGATGATCCCGGCGGCGGCGCTGGCGCAAGTCGCGCCGCGTGCGCCGACGCGTGAGGAGCTGTCTCCAGGGCAGCAGGCGGCCGATGTGCCGGGCGAAGGCAGCCGGTTGCGTGTCGAGGGCGGGGTAGAGCGCGCGCCCTGCCCCTTGGCCGATCCCCGTTTCGCCAATGTCACCGTGAATTTCGCCGATGTGCAGTTCGACGGCCTGCGCGGCGTCGATGCCAGCATCTTGAAAGATAGCTGGAGCGACCTCGCCGGGCGAGACATACCGATCGCCAGCCTGTGCGAAGTGCGCGACCGGGCCGCGACCGCGCTGCGCCAACTGGGCTATCTCGCAGCCGTGCAAGTTCCGCCGCAACGGATCGAGAAGGGCGGCACCGTCCGCTTCGACATATTGATGGCGCGGCTGGTCGCCATCGAAGTGCGCGGCGATGCGGGCCGGAGCGAAAAGCTGATCGCCGCGCATATGGAAGCGCTCAAAGGTCAGCCGCTGTTCAATGTGCATGAAGCGGAACGGCACTTGCTGCTGGCGCGCGATCTGCCGGGTTACGACGTGCGGCTGGCATTGCGCCCGGCCGGGACAGCCCCGGGCGAGGTGATCGGCGAGGTTCAGGTGGTCCGCCGCCGAATCGAGCTGGACGCCAATCTCCAGAACCTCGGCAGCAATGCCGTCGGCCGCTTCGGCGGATTGGCGCGGGTGCGGCTGAACGACCTGACCGGCATGGGCGACAGCACGGTGCTCAGCATCTTCAACACCGTGCAGCCCGACGAGCAGACGGTCCTGCAGGCCGGGCACAGCATGGCGCTGGGCAGCGATGGACTGCGGCTGTCTGGCGACGTCACCTATGCCTGGAGCAAACCGGACATCGAGGGGCTGGACCTCAAGTCCCGGACGCTGATCGCGACGGCGGCGCTCTCTTATCCGCTGGTGCGGCGGCAAGTGCATACGCTGCTGGCGAGCGGCGGGCTTGATGTCGTCAACCAGGACCTGCGCATCGGTTCACTGCCCCTCTCGCGCGACCGGCTCCGCGTGCTCTTCCTCCGGTTGGAGGGCGAGGCGATCGACCCCGGCAGCCTGACGAGCACGACAGGCTATTCCGGCGTCGAGCCGAAATGGCGGATCGGCGGAAATCTGGAAGTGCGCCAGGGTCTGGCCGGGCTCGGCGCGAGCGAACCTTGCGGTTTTGCAGCTGCTTGTGTGCCGACCGGACAACTTGATGGCGACGCCTCGGCTTTTGTGGTGAGGGCCGGGGCGCAGGCGGAATATCGCCCCGTTCCAAGGCTTACCTTCGCGCTATCGCCACGGGCGCAATATAGCCCCGACGCCCTCCTCTCCTACGAGCAGATGAGCGCGGGCAACTATACCGTCGGGCGCGGCTATGATCCGGGTACATTGACGGGGGACAGCGGCGTCGGCTTCGGCGCGGAAGTCCGCTATGGCCGCGTCCTGCCGCGCAGCCCTCGCGGGATCGCGGTGCAGCCCTTCCTGTTCTTCGACGCGGCATGGATGTGGCGTCACAGCAGCGCCTTTGTGGGAGGCAATCCGCAAAAGCTCTTTTCGGCAGGCGGCGGCGTGCGGGCGACTTGGTCCAACCATGCCCGGCTCGACCTCACCTTGGCGACCCCGCTGCGCCGGGCTGGCGTTCAGGAAGAACGCGGCGACACCCGGCTGCTACTTTCTTTCACCACGCAAATTCTGCCGTGGAGGCGTTGATGTCCATGAAGCGTAGCACATACTGGTTCTGGACCCTGCTGGGCCGCTGCAGCGCCGTCGCGTTAGCCGTCGGCTGCGGAGCAGGCATCGCGCAGGTGAACAAGGCGTTCCAGGGCACCGGCACGGTGGTGGGCGGTTCAGCTTTCATCTCGCAGGGTGAAGATGGAGGCGCTACCGACGCGGTGCGGCTTTTCAATTCGTCCGAGGCGATCATCAACTGGACGCCCGCCGACACGACTGGCGGCACAATCGATTTTCTGCCGCAGGGGAAAACAGTTAGCTTTTCGGGCTCTGGCGACTTCACGGTGCTCAATCGCATCGTGCCGGTGAACGGCGCGCCGCCCATCCAGTTTAACGGGACGGTGGAAAGCCTGGTCAACGGCAGCGCCGGTGGCAAGATATGGTTTTATTCGCCCGGTGGGATCATCGCCGGGTCGACCGCGACCTTCGATGTCGGCTCGCTGGTGCTGACGAGCAACGACATCGACTATTCAAATGGGCTGGGTGGCGGCTCAGGCACGATCCGGTTCGGCACAGCGTTGGCTGGGTCGGCTGTGCAGATACAATCAGGCGCGCAGATCAACGCGCTGTCGAGCGGCAGCTATGTCGCGCTGGTGGCGCCGCGCGTGGTGCAGGGCGGGACGGTGCGGGTAAATGGGTCAGCAGCCTATGTCGGCGCGCAAGCGGCGGACATCACCATCAACGGTGGCCTGTTCGACATCAGCATCAGCGCGGGCACGAGCGACGCCAATGGCGTGGTGCATACGGGCACGACCGAACGGCCGGGCGCGACGGTCACCGAGGCGCAGCATGTCTTCATGGTCGCGATGCCGAAGAATAATGCCCTGACCATGCTGCTGTCGGGCAATGTCGGTTATGACGCGGCGTCGAGCGCGGTGCAATCGGACAGCGCGGTAGTGCTGTCGGCTGGTTATGATGTGACCAACGGCGCCATCGGCGCGCGCAACGTGACGGGCACCGGCGAGGCAGGTATCAGCATCGGCGGCGGGACGTGGCAGCCGGATGTGACCGGGCATGCGACCGGCAATATCAACGTCCAGCCAGGCGCGGCGGCGAACTTCGCGAATGTGAACCTGACGGCGGAACGGGCAATCACGCTGCAATCGGGCGCTGCCGGAGCCATCGCGGCAACCGGCACCATGGACCTGAAGGCGGGTGAGGCAATCACGGTTCGCGCCGATCAGGGCGGCAGCATAAGCGTCGGCGGTGACATGAACCTGACCGCAGGGATTGGCGGCACGGGCGGGACGATCGACGTCCTCACCTTTGGCGGCAGCGCCTTGCCAGCGGGCAATGGGCAGATCGACGTCGCCGGGACATTGCAGCTGAAAGCCAGCGCCGCGGGGCTGGGAAGCTTTAATTTCCCGGTGCTGGCCGGTGGGGACGCGACGGGTGGCGCCATCAATGTCGTCGCAGCAGGCGGTTCGATAAGCGCGGGGAGCCTGTTCGCCGATGCCGATGCGACGGCCGGGGTTGGCAGCGACAGCGCGGGCAATGCGACGGGCGGTTCCATCACCGTATCGGCGCGAACTGCGGCAGGTCCAAGCGGCGCGCTGGCGGGTAAGATCGATTTTGGCAACATGATCCTGCACGCGAACGCCGGAGTGGAATATAGCTATTATTCCCCTCCCGTCACAGGCGGCAACGCGACCGGCGGGACGATCAGCGTTTCGGCGGCGGGTGGCAGCGTCACGACAGGCTATTTCGACATATATGCCAATGCGGCAGGCGGCGACGCCAGCGGGGTGGCGGGGACTGGCACGGGGGGCAGCATCACCCTGTCGGCAAACGCAGCCAACGGGCTGCGCGGCGATTTTGCGGCTGATTGTGCATCCTTTTGCAACATCACCACCGATGGCCGGGGCGCCTATGGGGCCAGTGGGGCCAAGGGCACCGGCGGGTCGATCCTGATCCATGCGACCGACGCGAGCTTTGTGGCGGATGGTGGCCTGACCCTGCACGCGAAAGGCATTGGCGGCGGGACGGACTATTCCGATAGCATTGCCGGACGGGGCGGCGACGGTCTGGGCGGCAGCATATCGGTGGAGAGCCGGGCTGGTTCGGCGGGGAGCGCGGACATGCGTTTCGGCGGGCTTTCCGCCTCGGCTGATGGCGTATCGACGGAGGCTTCTGTTGACTTCATGGCGGCCCTGAGCCCTGGCGGTTCGGCCCTTAACGAGGGCGATGGCGGGAACGGCACCGGCGGTTCAGTGAATTTCCTGGTGGCGGGCGGCAATCTCGATGTGGGTAGCCTGTACGCAAATGCCAATGGGCAGGGCGGGTCTTCCTCCGTCAACTGCCCGTCATGTGGAGACGGGGTGACGGCGTTCCAGGCTGGAAACGGGCAGGGTGGATTGGTCCAGTTCCTGATGACCGGTGGCACCGCAAGCATCGCCACTCTTGAACTGGGCGCAGGCGGCGTCGGCGGCGAGGCGACAGCGGCGAATGCCAGCGACGAAGTGTCGAGCCTGGCCGGATCGGGCGGGGGCGGCACGGCCGTTCTGGAATCGCGCGGCGGCGTGCTGAACGCCGATGCCATCCATATTGAGGCGAGCGGCGTGGGCGGCGGCAGCGACCCCTCTTCCTATTATAATTATAACGGCCCCAATGGCGCGGATGGCGGCGCGGGCATCGGCGGTACTGCCCAGTTGCTGATGGGCGCAGGCGGCACCGGCCAGATCATCGTCACCGAGGACCTGAGCATCCGAGCGGAGGGCCATGGCGGCGCAGGCGGCACGGCCGGTTCCGATGGATCGGGCGGCTTTTACATAGCGGGCGCGGGTGGCAACGGGACAGGCGGCACGGCGGAACTGACGCTGGCGAGCGGGGCGCTGACCGCGCCGTCGCTGCTGGTGTCAGCGGCTGGCGTCGGCGGCGCGGGTGGCAATAACAGCAGCGACCTGGCGGGTGGCGCGGCAGGCAATGGCACGGGCGGCTTGGCGAGTGTTGCTTATCTGAGCGAAGGCCATGCCATCGGCGCGTTGACCGTGTCGGCGGAAGGCACGGGCGGCCTGGCGGGCATCAACGGCTATATCGACAGTTTCGATGAAGGCACCGGTGAGCCGATCTATGCCTATGGACCCGGTCAGGGCGGCGCGGGTGGATCGGGTCAGGGCGGCACGGCGGATATGCTGATCGATGTCGATCCCACCTTTGCCAGCCTGATCGTCAGCGCCGACGGCTTTGGCAGCGCGGGCGCGGCGAGCGCCAGCAGCGGCGCGGGCGGCACGGGGACCGGCGGCTTCGCGGCGCTCAACATCGGTTTTGGCGCGACCAGCGTCAGCGGCGAACTGCGCGTGTCGGCTTCCGGCTTTGGCGGTGATGGCGGGATGGCGCTCAAAGGCGCGGCAGGCCGGGGCGGCGATGCCTTTGGCGGGACGGCGACGCTGGGCCTGACCGGGGCATCGACCTCTCTCGACGCGGGCGACATCGGCGTTCTGGCAGAAGCACTGGGCGGCGCCGGTGGCACCGGCGCGTTCCAGAGCGGGCTTGGGCTGGCGGGTGCGGATGGCGGTGACGCGCATGGCGGAACGGCGCTGTTCGCGGTGAATGCCGGGGCGAGCGCGGTCACGGGCGCGGAACTGACGCTGAGCGGCAATGCGACCGGCGGCGCCGGTTCGGCCGGGTTCGGCGGGCCTGCCGGTGGCGCAGGCGGTTCGGGCGGTGACGCGGCTGGCGGGTCGGCCATATTGCGGATCGATGGCGGGAAATTGCGTGTAAGCAACAGCTTTTCGACGCTGCCCGCCTACAGCATCACGGCGGTCGGGCAGGGTGGCGCGGGGGCCGATGGCGGCGTCGCGAGCGACCCTGCGCTGGGCAACGGCACGGGCGGCAATGGCGGATCGGGGGCGGGCGGTATCGCCTCCTTCGAAGCCAATGATGGTGATTTTCTGATGGGTCCGCTGTCCATCGTTGCGGACGGCGCGGCGGGACTGGCAGGCGCGGGCGGGATTGACGGCCTGACGAGCGGCGGAACGGCACGCCTCATCAATGGTGGCGGCGCTGTGCTGGGCACGGGTGTGCAGCGGCAAGTGGCTTCGCTGTCGATGACCGCCAGCGGCGATGCGGGCGGTGCGATCAGTTTCGCCGACAGCAGCACGGCGGCGGGTGGCGGCCTGCGCGTGGCCGGGCCGATGACGCTGCATGCGACCGGTACGGTGGTGCCGGGGCTTACGGGCATCAGCTTTGCCGCATCGGGCGATGTCGTGCAGGTTGATGGAGCAGCCGATTTCCTGACGCAGGGCCCGCTCTCCTTTGCCTTTGACGCAGGCGGTGGTCTGGCGGCCGCGGGAGCACTGACTGGCTATTCGGGAACCAGCATCAGCTTCAGCCATGGCGCCCGCCCGGCAGGTGCGGACAGCGTTTCGGCGGGCAGCATTGCCCTCAACACGCCAGGCGGCGTCACGGGCACGGGTGCATCGCTGCGTTCGGCGGGGTTGCTGACGATCAGCGGGGCAGGGATCAACGTGCAGGCGCTGGCTTCGGGTGGAGCCGCGGCGTTGGATGCGGGCGCGGGCGACCTGGTAGTAAACGACCTATTGGCGCAGAGGGCGATCACGGCGCTGGGCCGCAACATCAACCTGGGGTCGAGTGGCGGGATGTCGATCGCCAATGCCGTGGCGAGTGGTGATGTGCTGCTGAATGCCGCCGGAGTGGTGGCGATGAACGGTCTGGTCAGCGGACAGGCGGTGACGATAGGCTCCGGCGACATCGCGATTGGGGCGAATGGACAGGTGAGTGCTGCCGGGCTGTTGCGCTTCGATGCACTGGGTGCGCAGGCGTTCATTGGTGGCGGCGATGCTACTGCGGGATACAGCCTCTCGGCGGCGGAGCTGGGCCGTGTATCGGCTGGCGGTATTGCGATCGCGGGCGCGGGGGATGTTGTCGTCCGTGACCTGACGATCAGCACCGCCATGCTCCCCGGCGGTAGCGTGATGCGCATCGGCGCGGCCGGGCTGTTGCGCGTGCAGGGCGCGGTGGCGATGACCGGGCGGACGGGCGTTGGCGGGCTAACGCTGACGGCCGGAGAGGCGCTGGAGGTGATCGCGGGGCTTGGATCGATCTCGATCAGCGACAGCAATGGTGTGTTGGGCGGCGTGCTGACGCTTGAAGCGCCGTCCATATATGCCGCGACGGCAGAGGCGATTGCCGACGTCCGGGCCGCGGATTCGCTGACCGCGCGGGAATTGCGGCTGGCGCAGAATGACGGCTTGGCGCTGGATGCGGGCATGTTGCAGGCGGGGACGATCCGCTTGGCGGCGACCGAGGGCATCTTCATCCAGAATGGCGGGCTGTCGACCAGCTTTGCCGACCGGCGCGGCTTTACCGCCTACAACCTGATCATCAGCAGCGGGAACGGGCGTCCGCAGATTGCGATCAACGGACGGCTGGCGCTGGCCGGCGGAAGTTTTGCAACTGGTCTCGACACGATTCCTCTGGTGACGATAGATGGCCGCTATGCCGCCGGATCGAAGATCAACGGCTGCTTCATCTTCGGGTCGTGCACCACGTTGAGCTTCGATAATCGGGAAACGTTCGATGGCTTGCTCGATCCCACTGTTGCGGTCTCGCGCATCTTTCCGACGGCGCTGATCGAACTGCGCGACGTGGTGACGGAAGGCTATCCGCCGCTGATCGACGAGCCAGTGACGGGCGCGGGCAATGAAGACCTGTGGGATCGCCCCTGTGGCGGGCCGGGGGAGCCAGCCTGCGATGCACAATAGGCAGAAAGATCAAGAGAAACAGGATTGAAAGGGCGGGGCGGACGCGGCTAGAGCGATCGCGCGCAAGGGGGCGTGAAATGGGGGGCTTCAAGGGCCAGGGTTTGAGCAGGCAGGCGGCCGGCATGATGCTGGGCGCGATGATGCTCCTCGTCCTGTTGCTGTGCCTGTTGCCCGGCGGTGATCGAGGCGCGGCGGACGCTGCCCCGGCCACGCGCAGCTTTACCGGCGTCGCTTCCTGCGCGGGCTCCACCTGTCACGGCCGGATGGAAGGCGACGGCAAGGTCGTCCGCCAGGACGAGCTGATGCGCTGGCAGGAGACATCGAGCCCAGGTGGAGCGCACAGCCGCGCCCACGCGGTGCTTTCCGGCACGCGCGGGCGCCAGATTGCGGCGACGCTCGGCCTTGGCGATCCTGCGGCGGCGCCTGCTTGCCTCGGCTGCCATTCAACTCCCGCAGCGGCGACGGGCGCGCGTCTGCTGGCCAGCGATGGCGTCGGATGCGAAGCCTGCCATGGAGCGGCAGGTGGCTGGATCGCCAGCCACTATGCGGTTGGAGCGACTCATGGGTCCAATGTCGCCGCCGGTATGATCCCGCTTGACCGGCCACAGGCGAGGACCGCCGTCTGCCTCGATTGCCATTTCGGCAGCGACCGGCCGGGCCAGTTTGTCGATCATCGCATGATGGCGGCAGGCCATCCGCGCGTGTCGTTCGAGCTCGAACTCTTTTCATCGATGCAGGCGCATCATGACGAGGATGCGGACTATGCGCGGCGCAAGGGGCGGACGGATAGCCTGAAGCTGTGGGCGGTGGGACAGGCGATGGCGGTGGAGCGGGCGCTCACCCTCTATGCGAGCTCGAAGGGGACGGAAGGGGCCTTCCCCGAATTCTACTTCTTCGATTGCCAAAGCTGCCACCGGCGCATCTATGATCAGGCGGAGCGGAGCAAGACGTGGGAGGCGAACCCGGCGCGCCCGATCCCGGCGGGCATGCCGCCCTTTAATGACGAGAATATGATCATGCTGTCGGCGGCGGCCAAGGTGATGGCTCCGGGTGCCGCAGCGCGCTTCGATGCGGACAGCAAGGCCTTCCATGCAGCAATCGCGCGGGATCGGGGGGCGGCCATCGCAGCGGCAGGCAAGCTGGCAGCGAGCGCGGGGGCGCTGGCCAGTGGCTTTGCGGGCGCGCGCACCAGCGGCGACATGGCCTTTGCCATCGTCAGCGAAATCGCTGGCGGCGCGATCAGCCCGCGCTTTACGGACTATGAAGGGTCGGTGCAGGCGGTGATGGCGGTCGATACGCTGCTCAACAGCATGGTGAAGTCGGGCCGCGTGACGGTGGGCGCGGCGGCTGGCATCCGGGCGGACGTGAACCGCGCTTATGCAGCGGTCAAGGAGCCCAACAGCTACCAGCCCGCCGCCTTCCGCAGCGCTTTGGGCAGCGCGGCGCGTAGCATTGGAGCATTGCGGTGAAGGGCTTTTGGCACAGCTTGGGCGCGCTCGTGGCGCTATCCGCATTGATGCTGGCGTCGTGCGGCGGCGGTGGCAGCGACAGTGGCAGCGGCGGGGGCAACCCCACTCCCACACCGACGCCGACAGCGAACCGGCTCTATGCCGATCCCGCGCAGGAGGCGCTGACCGTCGCCGACGTGGAAAGCGTGGTCGCCCATGCCGCGGCAGAGGCGCAGGCGCGCAGCCTTCCCGCTGTCATCGCCGTCACCGATCGGGTCGGCAATGTGCTGGCGGTGTTCCGCATGACCGGCGCGAGGGCGACTGCCACGACCAGCGCCGCCCCCAATGGCCAGAATATCGATGCGCAGAACCTGACCGTCCCGGCCGAAGCGGGCGCGATCAGCAAGGCGATCACCGGGGCTTATCTGTCCAGCGGCGGCAATGCCTTTTCGACGCGCACGGCGAGCATGATCGTGCAGGAGCATTTCCCGCCCGCGCCGAACACGGTCGGGCTGGAAAGCGGCCCGCTGTTTGGTGTGCAGTTCAGCCAGCTGCCCTGTTCGGACCTGTCGGCGCGTTATATGTCGTCGGGCGCGCAGGCCATGATCGGGCCGAAGCGGTCGCCGCTTGGGCTCGCGGCCGATCCGGGCGGCTTTCCGCTTTACAAGAATGGCGTGGTGGTAGGCGGCATCGGCGTGATGGCGGACGGCGTCTATGGATCGGACGCCAACGTCACCGACACGGACAATGATCCGGAAGAATATATCGCGCTCGCCGGGACGTTGGGCTTCGAAGCGCCCGACAGTGTCCGCGCTAATCGCATCTTCGTCGACGGCACGTCGCTGCGCTATTCGGATGCCGCCTATTCGGGGCTGATGGCGAGCGGCTCGGTCAGCTTTGCCGCGATCAATGGCAGCGCCGGGAGCCTGGTAGCCGTGCGCGGCTATTATGGTGAGCCCGCGCCGATGATTTTGGCGGGCGTCGCCTATGGCAGCGAGCTTTCGGGCGTGCGCGCCTCGCGGGCAGCAGAATTTTCCAACCGCGACGCCTTTGTGCTGACGGACGGGTCGGGCAACAACCGCTTCCCGATCCGCGCCGCCACCGATGCAGGCGATGTCGCACAGCCCTTGAGCGCCGCCGAAGTGACGGCGGTGCTGGAGGAAGCCTTCACCATCATGAGCCGGGCTCGGGCGCAGATCAGGCAGCCGCTCGACAGCCGCGCGCAGGTGACGATCAGCGTCGTCGATACGCGGGGCGCGCCGCTCGGCATCGTGCGGTCGCCCGACGCCCCGATCTTCGGCACGGACGTCAGCTTGCAGAAAGCGCGCACCGCCGCCTTCTTCTCCAGCACCCATGCCGCGCCCGACCTGTTGGCGAGCAGCAGCGCCGATGTCTCAGCGTTTGTGGGCAAGGCGCGCACCTTCCTCAACGATCCGTCCGCGCTGACAGGCACTCATGCTTTCACCGACCGCGCAAATGGCAACCTGTCGCGCCCCTATTTCCCCGATGGTGAGGTAGGGCGGCCAAACGGGCCTTTCTCCCGCCCGATCGCTCAGTTCAACCCCTTCTCCACCGGCCTGCAATCCGCGCTGGTGGTCGGCGACCTTGCCGCGCACCTCGCCTATGTGACGGGCGCAAGCGCAACCGACACGCCGCAGCGCTGTTCGGCGGTAACCGGCGTGGGCGCGGGCAATCGCATCCAGAACGGCATTCAGATTTTTCCCGGATCGGTGCCCATCTATCGCGGCAATGTGCTGGTGGGCGCGATCGGCGTGTCGGGCGACGGCATCGATCAGGACGACATGATCAGCTTCCTCGGCGCGCATAATGGCGGCCAGAAGGGCGGCGGCATCGGCAATGCGCCTGCCGCAATTCGCGCGGATCGGATCGTCGTGGACCTTGGCAGTGCATCGGTGCGGCTGCGCTATGTGAGTTGCCCCTTCGCGCCGTTCCTCGACAGTGCGTCGCAAAATGTGTGTCAGGGCCTGTAGGCATGGGCCTTGCCGCCTTCCTGCCGCTCTTCGCGCTGGCGCAGCCGGGCGAGCCCGTGCCTCCGCCCCCGCCCGACAATTGGGAAGAGATACTGAACGCGCCCGAAGTGGGTGCGGATGATCAGTCGATAGAAGGTCGCCGCAGACCGGGTTACGAGGCCCCGCTTCCCGAAGCGGTGACCCAGGACAATCCCGGCGCAGTGCGTGCGCCTCCGCCAGAGGCTTTTCCGGTGGATCAGGTGCCGATCCCGGATCGCTGGCGGCTGATCGAAAGCCTTGGCGTCGTCAAGGAACGCTGGTTCGACCCCTATGGCCAGAATACGCTAAAGGGCGACCGCCCCATCAACCGTGAGAAGGTGAAGTGGCTGCCGATCAAGGGCGAAGACTGGTTCTTCGTCGCCAACGCGGTGAGCGACACGGTGATCGAGCCGCGCACCTTCCCCATTCCCGTCGGCGTCCAGACGACGGAGCGGCCCGGCAGTATCGACGTGTTCGGCAAGGACGCCAGCTATGTGCTGAGCCAGACCTTCATCGGCGGCGTGGCGCTGATCAAGGGATCGACCGCGTTCAAGCCGCCGGAAATTGAGTACCGGCTGACGCTCGCCTACAACATCAATCATGTGAATGTGCCCGAACGGCGCGTGCTGTTCGTCGAGCCGTCCAAGCCTTCCCGCCGCACCGACCATTTCCTGGGCGTGCAGGAATTGTTCGTTGATTATCACCTGGCGAACACGTCTGACCGCTACGACTTTCGCTCCATCCGCGTCGGCATTCAGCCATTCCAGTCGGACTTTCGCGGCTTTCTGTTCAACGACCAGCAGCTCGGCATCCGGCTGTTCGGCAACCGCGACAATAACCGCTTCCAGTTCAACCTCGCGGCCTTCTGGCGGCTGGAGAAGGACACGAACAGCGGCCTCAACAGCGTGGTGCAGACGCCGCGCCGGGATTGGGTATTCCTCGCCAACCTCTATCGGCAGGATTTCCTGATCCCCGGCTTCACCAGCCAGGTCACCGCCGTCTATAATATGAACCGCGAAGCCGGGCGGATCGAGGTCGATGACAACGGTTTCCCGGTGCGCCCCGCGCTGCTCGGCGATTTGCGCGGACGGGATTATGATGTCGTCTACCTCGGCTATAATGCCGATGGGCGGGTCGGGCGGATCAACCTCACGGCCTCTGTCTATGGCGCGCTAGGCGAGGATCGCAACAGCTTCTTCACATCACAGCCCGCGCAGATCCGCGCCTTCTTCGCGGCGGCGGAGGCCAGCATCGACAAGGATTGGATGCGCTTTCGCCTGTCCGGCCTCTATGCGAGCGGCGACGGCGATCCTCACGATAACCGTGAAAATGGCTTCGATGCGATCTTCGAAAATCCGATCTTCGCGGGCGCGGACACCAGCTACTGGATACGCCAGACGATCCCCTTTGCAGGCGGCGGGCGCGTCATCGGCATCAACGGCCGCAACGGCATATTGAATTCGCTGCGATCGTCCAAGGAGCAGGGGCAGTCGAACTTCAATAACCCCGGCACGATGCTACTCGGCGCGGGTGCGGATTTCGACCTGCTGCCGGAACTGCGGTTGTCCGCCAATGCCAATCATCTGTGGTTCGAAAATACCGCCACCTTGCAGGCGCTGCGCAACGAGGGGAGCATTCCCAAGTCGATCGGCTGGGACTTGTCCACGGCCGCGATCTGGCGGCCCAAGGCGACGCAGAATATCGTGTTTCGCCTGTCGGGCGCGACCCTGTTGCCCGGTGCTGGCTTCCGCGACCTTTTCTCCAATAGCGAGCGTAACCGGAACTATTATTCCGTGCTCGGCAACCTGATCCTGAGTTATTGATGCGGCCGATCCTCGCCTTTCTGATGCTGATGTTCGCCGCCCTGACGGTGCCGGTGGTGATCCTGCACGCGTCGGACGCGGAAAAGCCGGTGGCGCGCGTCTATGCCAAGACGCCGCCTGCGCCGATGAGCCAGACCGCGGGACAGGTCGCCGCGAAATCGGACGGCTGCTACAGCTGCCATACCAAGACAGACGAGCCTTCGATGCACGCGACCCCGGCGGTGATGCTGGGCTGCGTCGATTGCCATGGCGGCGATGCGACCGTGCGTGGCGATCCAAGCCACGGCTTTGAGGACGCGGCCTATGTCGCCGCGCGCGACAAGGCGCATGTGCTGCCCCGCTATCCGGGAAGCTGGCACTATCCTTCCTCGGCCAACCCCAAGCGCACTTACACGCTGCTGAACCGCGAAGCGCCCGAATTCGTGCGCTTCGTCAACCCCAGCGACTATCGCGTCGCGCGCGAGGCGTGCGGTTCCTGCCATATGCAGACGATCGAGGCGGCGGAGCGGTCGCTGATGGCGTCGGGCGCGATGCTTTGGGGCGGGGCGGCCTATAATAACGGCATCGTGCCGTATAAAAACTACATCTTCGGCGAGGCCTATACCAAGGACGGCAAGCCCGCGAAGATAGTCTCCCCGGGATCGCCGCCGGGCACGCTGACCGCCGAGCAAAAGGCGCGCGGCGCGCTCAGCGAACTCTACCCGCTACCCAACTGGCAGGTGACGCCGCCCGGAGATGTGTTCCGCGTGTTCGAGCGCGGCGGGCGCAACATCGCCACGCAATTCCCGGAGATCGGCTTGCCCAATCCGACCGGCTCCATCCAGAGGCTGGAGGAGCCGGGGCGGCCCGACCTCAAACAGTCGAGCCGTGGCCCAGGCACGGGCCTGCGCGTCGCCATCCCGGTGCTGAACCTGCACAAGACGCGCCTCAACGACCCTTATATGTGGTTCATGGGCACCAATGATCAGCCGGGCGACTATCGCCATTCGGGCTGTTCGGGCTGCCATGTGGTTTACGCCAATGACCGCGAGCCACGCCACAGCCTGACCTATGCCCAATATGGGCGCGACGGGCAAACAGCGACGGTGGACCCGACGATCGCGGGGAAGATGGAGCATGCCGACAAGGGACATGGCGCGCTCAAGGGTGCGCATGGCGAGGATGCCAAGCCCGATCACCCGATCGGCGCCGTCAAGGAAAGCGGCCACCCGATCCGCCATGCGTTCACCCGCGCGATCCCGACCGCGCAGTGCATGAACTGCCACATGCACCAGCCCAACATCTTCCTGAACAGCTATCTCGGCTACACCATGTGGGACTATGAGTCCGACGCAGCGCTGATGTGGCCGGAGAAGCAAAAATATCCCGACGCTGCCGAGGTCCACAAGACACTGGAGCGCAACCCCGAAGGCGCCGCCCCGCGCGGCAAATGGTCCGACCTCGACTTCCTGCGCAACGTCTATGACCTCAATGACAAGGCGAAGGATACGCAGTTCGCCGACTATCACGGCCATGGCTGGAACTTCCGCGGCGTGTTCAAGCGCGACCGCGAGGGCAATCTGCTCGACGCCGACGGCAAGACCGTGTCGAACGACGATCCGGAAAAGTGGCGCAAGAAGGGCGAAGGCAAGTTTGTCCAGCGCGGCATCAATCCGGGCAAGTCGGTCCACCTCATGGACATCCACGCCGAAAAAGGCCTGCAATGCGCCGACTGCCATTTCGCGCAGGACAGCCACGGCAACGGCTTCATCTATGGCGAGGTGGCCAACGCGATCGAGATCGGCTGCAAGGATTGTCACGGTACCGCGGATGCCTATCCGACGCTGCTGACGTCAGGGCCAGCCGCCCCGCCAAAGGGCACGAACCTCGCCCTGCTGCGCAACCCGGACGGCAAGCGGCGGTTCGAATGGTTCTACGATGCGAGCGGGCGGCGCAAGCTGATCCAGCGGTCGATCGTCGATCCCAGCCTTGAGTGGGAAGTCAGCCTCGTCAAGGACAGCGTCGATGCCACCAACCCGCACTTCAATGCCAAGGCTGCGCGCGCCAAGCTGATGAGCCGGTCGGGCGCGGAGGATGGCAGCTTCGCCTTTGGTCCCGGTGTGGCAAAGGCGGACCGGGCGCATGGCGATGACTCCATGGCCTGCTTCACCTGCCATTTGAGCTGGACGACCAGCTGCGGCGGCTGTCACCTGCCGATCGAGGCGAACTGGAAAACCTCGCTCCACCATTATGATGGGGAGGAGACGCGCAACTTCGCGACCTACAACCCGCAGGTGGCGCGGGACGAGATGTTCCAGCTCGGCAAGCATATGACGACCAAGGGCAATGAGACCGCCCCCGTCCGGTCGACATCTGCGCTCGTGCTGTCATCCACCAACATCAACCGCGAGCGCATCTATATTCAGCAGCCGCCTGTCTCCGGCATCGGCTTCTCATCCCAGGCCTTCGCGCCGCACTTCCCGCATACGGTGCGAAAGACCGAGACGAAGACCTGCTCCGACTGCCATCTGTCGGCGAAGGACGATAACAACGCGATCATGTCGCAGCTGTTGTTGCTCGGCACGAACTTCGTGAACTTCGTCGGCCTCAATGCCTGGACTGGCCTCGAAGGCGGGTTCGAGGCGATCCGCGTCACCGAATGGGACGAGCCGCAGGCGGTGATCGGGTCTTACCTCCAGAAATACGCCTATCCCGATTATTGGAAGCTGCATGTCGAGCAGAATGGCCGCGAACTGAAGAACTGGGTCCGCGGCAAGTATTTCGACAAAAAGGCGTCGGGCGAAACCCGGCCGGTCGAGGAATTCCGCAACGTCGTGAAGGGCACGGCCGGCCGCGTCGGCTGCCTGCAACTGCGCGGCGAATATATGTATGTAGCGGAGGGCAAGGGCGGCTTCCGCGTCTATGACGTGGCGTCGATCGCCAATAAGGGCTTTTCCGAGCCGATCGTAAGTGGGCCTTTCTCGAAGCTCGGCCACAACAGTGGCGTGGCGTCGAAAAATGCAACCTGCATGGCGCTGCCGACTAATCAGCCGATCAACCCGCTGCGCAGCACCAAGGAATTGCGCGAGATCAATCAGGAACAGCCCTTCCTGCCCATCTACAGCTATGCCGCAGTAACCGACAGCGTCGAGGGGCTGATCATGGTCAATATCGAGACCATGGCCGATGGCGAATTCCGCAACAATTTCCTGAAACGCGCCGTCACCTGGAACCCCGATGGCGTGCTGAACGGCGCGCGGCATATCCAGCTTGCCGGGCAGATCGCCTATATCACGGCCGATGTGGGCCTGGTCGTTGTGGACCTCGCCGATCCGTTGCATCCGCGCCTCGCCGCCGTCCGTCCGCTGAAGGATGCGCGCGCGAGCGCTATCCAGTTCCGCTACCTCTGGGTCACCGACGCCGACGGGCTGAAGCTGTTCGACGTGACCAAGCTGACCGATCCGGTGGCCGTGCCGTCCGCGACCGTGCCGCTGAAGGACGCGCGCCGCATCTATCTGGCGCGCACCTACGCCTATGTCGCGGCGAAGGCTGAGGGCCTCGCCATCATCAACATCACCAATCCCCTGCGCCCCAGCGTCTATGCCAGGGAGACGTTCGGCGGGCAGATGACGGACGTGGAGGATGTGATCGTCGGCACCACCAACGCCTCGCTCTTCGCCTATGTGGCGGATGGGCGGAACGGCATGAAGGTGATCCAGCTGACCAGCCCGGCGAGCCAGCCCAATTTTTACGGCTTCTCGCCCGCGCCCAAGCCCGAGCTCATCGCTTGGGCGCGCACGCCCACGCCTGCGGTGGCGCTGTCCAAGGGCCTGGATCGCGACCGGGCGGTGGACGAAACCGGCGGCCAGATCGCGGTCTTCGGTCGGCTTGGGTCGCGGCCCTTCACGCGGCCGGAGATGGAGCGGCTGTTCCTGACGTCCAAGGGCGTGCCCTTCAAGGTCAGCGACGATGTGGACATGAAGGCATGGCGTCCGCCGCTGCTTCGGTGAGCGGACCCGTGCGTAAGATCGCAAAGCCGCCGAGCGACGGATGCAATAAGGACCGCAGGACCGGGCTCTTCCCATTTCTATGAAAGGGCGGGGCGGTTCTGGGCTCGCCTGAAACGAAAGGTCGGCAGCGACGCCCCACACCAATCATGCGACAGCATCGAACCGAGGCGGCGTCCGGGAAGGCGTCGCCTGCAAGTCGCGGGGGGCGAGCGCCTCACCGTCGCGCAGTTCGGTAGGACGTCAGCCGAAAATCCAGCCCCACAGCATCCAGCCCACACCGAGGGTCAGTGCGATGAGCCCAACAAGCAGCATGCCGTCCACTGCGGAAAGACCATCATTATCGTCAGCCATCCGTCGAATTCCCGGTCCGACTCAACTGCGCATATGGCAGCGCGCGACTATATCATGTTTCGGAACCGCAATGGCATCAGCTGTCCTGCCATCCGTCTGTCGCGCCGGATCAGCCGGGCCGTTCGTTCATCAACATGCGGACCAACGGCTGCATGCCATCGTCGAACTTTGCCAAGGTGGGGTGATCGCCAGCGGTTTCAAAATGCGTCACCAACCCTTCGCCGGTCCAGCGATGCAGGGCATAGGCGGGCGCGTCGGCGATGATCATCGGTCGGCCGTCGGGCGCGGCCGGGTCCATCGGGCGCAGGTCCAACGCCAGTTGCGGCGCGGTGGAAGAACAGATCGCGACGCTGGTGCCCTTCCATGGCGCGGTGATGGTGCGATGAAGATGGCCGCATATCAGCGCGACGATGTTCGGACGGCCCTCTATCGTCGCGGCAAAGCGCTGGACCCACGGCTCATCGGGATGGGTATTCATCCAGTCGATGCCGACTTCAACCGGCGGGTGGTGCATGACGATCAGGGTCGGCGTGGCGCTGTCCTCGTCCAGCCGCTCCGCCAGCCACCGCGTCCGCGCTTCGCAGAATGCGCCGCCATGACGTCCGGGCTCCAGCGTATCGAGCATGATGATGCGACGCCCGGGCAGCGGAATGACATAGTGGATGAAGCCGCCCTGCTGCGGAACATCGGGAAAGATTGCGGCGAAATTTGCGCGGTCGTCATGATTGCCCATGCACGGCCAAACTGGAAAAGGACATTGGCCGAACGCGTCGGCAAGCGCCCGGTAACTGTCGCTGTCGCCATGATCGGTCAGATCCCCGGTGGCGAGCAACAGGTCGGGCCGGTTGGGACCGTCGATCAGCGCGCGCAGGACCGTGTGCAGCCGTTGACGGTTCAATTCATCCGGATTGCCGGGGTCAAAGCCAAGATGAATGTCCGTGATCTGCGCGATCAGCATGGCTGCGATCTCCCCTTCAACGGTCCTGCCCAAAGCTGCGCGGCCGGTCGGCCTGGTCCTTCCGAACGGCGCGATCGGCGGGCGTCCATGGCGCGCCATCGCCGATATGATAGCTGTGGCACATGGCGCAACTCGACGGTACGGGCGCTTTCGATTTCTCGCCCCCATGGCAAGTCCGGCAGCTGTCGATACCGGGCAGCAGCAGCTGGCGCGCGTCGTGGCTCTTCCCCGCGGCGTGGCAGCTTTCGCACGTCTCCGTGCTGTGTGCCTTATGATCGAACCAGCCGTTCATCATGTATCGCATCGGCTGGTTGACCGGCGTCACGCTCCAGCTGGCATTGCCGTTCGCGCCCGGCGCGGTGACGATATGGCAGTCATAACAGGCGCCACCCTTTGAAAAAACCGCGCGAATGGCCTCGTCCGCCCGCGATGGGCGCGCCGCCTGGGCACCGAAATAGGCGTGATAGACGCGTCCTTGCGCATAATCGCCAGGACGGCGGCGCGCCATGCCGCCCAGGGCGAGCGGCTGGGCGGGGGGCGTGGACCGGTAATAAGCGCGCAGGTCGGCGATCACCTGATCGGGCTCTCCATGGCGCAGAGTCCGCACCGTCCCGCCGATCTTCTCGAAGGCGAGGCTGTGGCAGGACTGGCAGTCGCGCTCCATGTCGACGGGCAGGAAACGCACGCCGTCAGCCGTAGGGCGGTGGCAATCCTTGCAGGCGAGGGCATCGCCATAGCCTTTTTCCGCGCCCAGTGTCCGCGCCATGCGGGCGACCCCGCCACGCGCCGACAAGTGAATGTCGTGCGGGAATTTAAGGCCGCTGTCGTCCATCGGCCTTGCGTTCAGGCTGGCGCGGGTAAAGCTTGGCGACTTGCCGGGATTATACTGGACCATTGCCGTAAATTGCGGATGGGCGGTGCCAAAATCGCCCGCATTGGCGAGCTTCGTGTCCTTCAACCGGTCCTTCAGGCTTCCATGGCAATCGGTACAGAAGGCCTGCGGTGTCGGCTGCATCGGACCTGCGCCCTCATGCTCGCGGTGACAATCGACGCATGCGCCTTCCGCTGGCTTGCCGAAGGTCGTCGCGACGAGGCCGAGGAATTTGCCGCCGATCCCCGGCTCCGCGCGGGCGCTCGCGATGCGGGCAGCCGGGGCATGGTCGTGAACCGAAGCATGGCAGGTCTGGCAGGCGGAATCGCGGACGGACACGAAAGCCTTCTGGTGGCAGGTCTCGCATTTACCTTCCAGCGCATGATGGGCCTGGCTCAAGGGGCCGGAAGACCAGGCGCCGTCCCCTTTGACACTGTAGATGTTGCGCGTGTCGTCCGCCGGGCGGGTCGCATAGCTATAGATGGGGATGGCCAGAAAGCCGATCAGGATGGCCAATACCAGGCCCCATGCTGTCAGGCGTTTGGGCGGCGCAAGGCGCGCGAGCGAGAAGACCCGGGCCTCTTCCTTTTCCTCCGATGCTTGGGAAACCGCATCGACGCGGCGGATGGAAAGGATGACGGCGCCATCTTCCTGGCCGACCGTGACGCGATGCCCGCCAAAGCGCAGTTCCGCGCCCTTCGCGACATCGATGTCGGCAGAGCGGGTCGTGCGGCCCTCGACATCGAAACCTTGTCCACCCGTGGCGCGCACGCGGATGGCGCGCGGGTCGATCTGCTCGATACGCGCATGATCGGGGTCCAGCGCCAGGTCGGGAAGGTGGATGTCGCTGGCCGATGCGCGGCCCAGCACCAGTTGCGGCTTTTCGAACGTCGCACTGCGGACGATCTCGCGGCCGTCTGCGGTCAGGCTGATCTGGCGGACTGTGAAGGTCATAGCATCGCTCACCAGTAAAAGAAGACGCTGACGATATGCGCCGTCAGCGCGGCGAGCAGGGCGAAGGTCGCTGGAACATGGACGTAGAGCCAGATTTCCAGCAGCGCCTTCAAGCGTAGATGGCGGCGCAGGCGGGCGAGCATCGCCTGCTTGCGTTCGAGCAGCGCGTCGATCTTTTCCAGCGGCTCCTTTCCAGTGTCGGGATGATCGCCGGTCCAATGGCGCAGCGACGCCTGGGCTGCGGCGGTGGCGCATCGCGGGTAGCGGCCAGAAAGCCGCGCGATCAGGCTGCCGCCGAAGGGATCGTCGTTCAGCGACTGGCGGACGAGGCTCGCCTGAGCCTGTGGCAGCGGCTGGGCGGCGTCGTGCAATAGCCGGTCGATCGCCCGGATTGCTTCGAGCATCTGCACCTGCGTCATTTCCGCTCGGTTGTTGCTGAGCGCAGTGGGCAGCGTCGCATAGACGATGATGCCGAACAGGCCGGACAGGATGACCAGCATCATCAGCACATAGGCGAGCGTATGCACGTTCCAGCCAAGCTGAAACCCCGTATGCAGCGTGCCGATGACGATGAGGCTCAAACCCAGATAGACATGCGCGCTGGTCCATGCCTTCAATGACCAGCGTCCGCGCGTCATCGCCCGCTTCCGCAGGCCCAGCAGGGTCAGCCAGAGGATAAGACCGACGCCGATCGTGCCGAGCGTATAGCCGTACCAGCTGCCGCCATTATGGCGCGGGGTGACGTCGATCATCAGATAGCTGGCGATGGTGAGAAGACAGAGGATCGTCGCGATCTTCAGCCAGCGGAAATTGGCGTGACGCAGGAACCCGTCATGCAGGGTTTCGCCCTTGGTGCGGCGGGCGGGGGTCGGGGTTGCTCGGGTGGCCATTAGAGGATGGCCGCTTTGGTTTGGAGGGTCATTGCTGCACATCGCCCGACAGCGTTCCCAAGAACACCCGGCGGAATGTCACGATCACCTTTCCTCCGTTCGCCCTGAGCCTGTCGAAGGGCTTTACTTCTCTTCAAGAAAGGGAAGGGCTTCGACAGGCTCAGCCCGAACGGAGAGGGGGAAGGCTGGTTCAGAGCGGCTTGCTCTTGTGGAGCGGCTGGGAGATGTGTCCTAACCTGCGCAAAAAGGACGGTAGCGGTTGAGATGCCCATGCTCAATTCGCCTGTCCATCAAGGCGGGCGACGGTCAGAAAATCCTCCGGCGACACCCGGATAGCAGCACCCGTCGGACAAGCGCGCACGCAAGCGGGTCCGCCGTCCATCCCCGAACACATGTCGCACTTGATCGCCTTCTTGGGCTTCTCGACCCCCGGCTCGGCATGTTTGTAGCGCCACTTCTTGGACGGCTCACCCGGGCCAGGCCCAGCACCAAAGAACATCCAGCTGAGCAGCCCCGGCTTCTTGGGTGGCACGCTGTCCATGCGGATCACGCCATAGGGGCAATTGCGCTGGCAGTTGCCGCAACCGATGCAAGTCTCATCGATAAAGACTTCGCCGTCCGGCCCGCGATGGATCGCGTTGGGCGGGCAGTCGGCCATGCAGTGCGGATGCTCGCAATGGCGGCAGCTCGTCGGCACATGCAAATGCGCGTAGGTGCGCCCGGCTTCGCGATCGAGCCGCGACAGCCCCTCATGGCTGTCCGCGCAGGCCTTTTCACAATTGTCGCAGCCGACGCACAGATGCTCGTCGATCAGCAGCACGTCGGTCGCTTCGCCGATGCCGTTGTCGACCAGGAACTTCGCTGTCTCCGAATACATGTCCACGACGGTGGAAAAGCTGTCCTTGCGGCTTTCGATGAAGGCGTTGACGTCCTGCCGCGCGGCCATGTCGCGGCGCGCACGCTCCAGCAAGGCGGGCTTGGCCGCCATCAGCCGGGCAAAGGCGTCGCCGTTCAGCTTGATGACTTCGGACTTGACCGTCGCCTTGACCGTGGCCGTGCGCGGGCCGCCCGCGATCAGCGCCATCTCGCCCACATAGGAACCGGCGGGAAGATAGGAGAGAAAGACGTTTTTCCCGCCGATCTTCTTCTCCACGATCATCGATCCGACCCGGATCACATAAATGTCATTGCCCAGATCGCCTTCGGTCAGGATCGCCTCGCCCGCCTTGACCGTCTTGATCTCGGCGCTGTCGAGCACTTCGGTGAGGTCGGCGGGTGTGAGGCCCGCGCCGAACATTTGCAGCAATTGCCGTTCGGTCGAAATGCGGGTGATCGCGCGCTTGGCGGGCGGGTTGGACGACATGAGCTTCAACGCCGCCGTCCGCGACACCTCCACCATGATCGAGTCCGCGCCTGCGCGCACGGTCGAACCACGGCGGCGCCCTGAAATCAGGCCGACTTCGCCGAAGATGCTGCCCGCTTCGATGGGAACGGTGACGCCGGGCGCGACCTCCACGGACGCCTGTCCCTGCGCAATGCCGAACAGGGAAGAGCCGGGGTCATGCTTTTCGAAGATGACCTGGCCCTTGGCGTAAGCCCGCACTTCGCTGTCGAGCATGAACTCGCGCATCTGCAAGGGGGTCAGCCCCTCTAGGATCGACACATTGCTGCGCAGATATTCCAGCCACTCCGCGACGCTCTTCTTGCCCGGCAGCGCGGCGAATTTGGCGGCCAATATCGGCTCGTCGGCAGGCTTCAGATCGCGATTGCCGTTGATATATTCGACGACGTCATAGCCCTGGTTCATGCAGTGCTTGATCAGCGGATAGCCCGCCAGCGCGCCGATGATGAAGATGCCGGGCGCGGTGCTTTCAAATACCGGCGACAGCTTCGGAAAGGCCAGCCGGTCGCTGCTGGCAAATTCGACGCCACAACTTTCGACAAAGGCGCGCGGCGGCGCGGACCCCATGCGCGCGATGATCCGGTCGCACTGCACCTTCACCTCGCCATCGCGGCTGTCGAGCGTGATGAAGCCCGGCTCGATCTTCGCCGTGGTCGACTCCGTCATGATAGACAGGCGGCCAGCCTCCGCCGCCGCCATCAGCGCCTTGACGTTGGCGGGCTTGGCGCTGGCGAACTCGGTTCCGCGGTTGAGGATGGTGACGACATTCCCCTGCGCCTCATCAGCGGCAAGGCCCATCGCATTCTCGATGCCCGCATCGCCAGTGCCGACGACGAAGATATGCTCGTCATTATAGTCGGCCGGATCGTCCAGCTGATATTGCACATGGGACAGCTCCGCGCCCGGAACCCGCATCAGGTTGGGATTGCCCTGCGTCCCGATTGCCATGATCACCGCGTCGGCAATGACCTCCCGCCCATCGGTCAGCGTCAGGCGGTAAGGCGGGGCGAGCCGCTGGATTTCCTTGGTCTCGGTCGAGCCGTCCCGCTTGCGCTCCACGATCTTCTGGACGGAGCCGGGGATCGGATCACCCGTCCCAACGATCGCCTTCACCTCGGCGTTATAGGCGACGTTCAGCCCCAGTGCGGCGGCCTGCTCGTTCCAGCGGCCCAGGATCGCCTCGCGCTTGCCCGCCTCGAAATCGCAGTCGGATCGAAGCACGAGCTGGCTGGGCGTCGCCATCACATGCTTGCCCTTCTGATATTTGAAGATCGTATCGGACAAATGGTCCGTCTTTTCGATCAGCAAATGGGAAATACCCAGCTGCGCCGCGCGCGCGGCCGCGCTCATCCCCGCCGGTCCCGACCCGACGATCGCGATACGCACGCGCTCAGTCACTTGCATTACCCCCTCTTGCGAGATCACCCGCAGCCCCGGCATGCCCCTGCCGGTTAATGGTGCGCGGATCAAGTCTTTGGGCACTCTATCAATTCCGCTGCGTCACGCTAGAGAGCAGTTGAGACTATCGGGGGTGTGGAAGTGACGAAGCTCAGCGTGGGGCGCATGACTCTCATCGGAGCGGCCGGGCTGGCGATCGTGTCGGTCGGCTATAATGTCTGGCGCGACCAGCCGGAAAAGAAAGAGAGCGCGGCGTCCGCACCGTTTGCCGCGGCAGAGCAGCAGCCTTCCGACCCGGAAAGTGTCATCCGCGGCCTGCAGGAGCGGGTAGGCGCCAACCCCAATGCCGCGGAAGGCTGGCAGATGCTCGGCTGGGCCTATTTCGAAAACGGCCGCCATGCCGACGCAGCGCGCGCCTATCGCCGTGCGGTAAAGCTTGCCCCCAACAATGCGACCTTCTGGTCGTCGCTCGGCGAAGCGGTGGTGATGGCAAGCGAACATGACCCGATGCCGAAGGAAGCGGCCGACGCTTTCGACAAGGCAGTGAAGCTCGACCCGAAGGAGCCACGCGCCCGCTATTTCCTCGCCGTGCGAAAGGACCTCGCCAAGGATCATGAGGGCGCGATCCGCGAATGGCTGGCCCTCCTTGCCGACACGCCGCCCGGCGCACCGTGGGAAGCGGACCTGCGCCGCACGATCGAGCAGGTCGGCAAGATCAACGGCATCGACGTGAAAGAACGTCTCGCGGCGGTAAAGCCCACCGCGCCCCATCCGCCCATCGGCTCCGTCGCAACCGCAGCGATCCCCGGGCCCAGCCGTGACCAGATGCAAGCCGCCGCGCAACTCCCCAAGGGCCAGCAGGACGCGATGATCGAAGGCATGGTGTCGGGACTGGAAGCCAAGCTCAAAGCCAATCCCGGCAATGTCGACGGCTGGATCATGCTGATGCGCAGCCGCATGACGCTGGGCGAAACGGCGAAAGCGCAAGCTGCGTTCGAGGCGGCGCGCAAGGCCAATCCAGCGCAGGCTGCAAGGTTGAAGGACGAGGCGCGGCTGCTAGGGGTGCCGGGCGTCTAGTCGAGCGTCCAGCGACCACTCCCCCTCCCGCAAGCGGGAGGGGGCCGGGGGGGTGGGCCAACGCAACGGCGGTGATAATGGCTTACGTAGAGGCTCGCTCCGCTCGCACCCTCCCCTAACCCTTCCCGCCTGCGGGAGGGGAATAGTGTAGGAGGCGCAGAGCATTTAGCGGACTACCAACTCCCTCTCCCCTTCAGGGGAGAGGGCTGGGGAGAGGGGGACAACGCAAGATCAGCGCAGTCCCCCTCCTATCCGCACCACGCCAGCATCCAGCCAGAAAGAAGCGGAACACACGCCCCCCTTCACCCGTTGCCTTGCTGAAATGACAGCAGAACCAGCGATCTTCGACCCGCCGCCGGACTCGGTGGCCTTCTACACCGAAAGCCTCCAGCATCTGGTGGAATCCGGCATCCCCTTCATGCTGTCGGGCACCTATGCGCTGGGCTGCCACACCGGCATTGTCCGCCCGACCAAGGACCTCGACGTCTTCTGCAAGGCAGGCGACGCACCGCGCATCCTCGCCTATTTCAAGCATCTGGGCCATGAAGTCGAGTTCGAGGATGAGCGCTGGATCGGCAAGGTTTGGCGCGGCAACAACTTTTTCGACGTCATCTACAATATCTCCTCCGCCAGTGTCCCGGTTACAGAAGAATGGTTTCGCGCTGAAGATCATGCCGAAGTCTACGGCATCAACGTCCGCATTACCCCACCGACAGAGTTCATCCTGTCGAAGATCTTCATCCAGGACCGCTATCGCTATGACGGCGCCGATGTCGTCCATGTCATCCTGCGCCAGCATGATCGGATCAACTGGCAGTGGCTGCTCGACACGATGGAGCTGCATTGGGAATTGCTGCTGATCCATCTGCTCAATTTCCGCTTCATCTACCCGACCGAGCGCCACTGCATTCCGCTCTGGTTGTTCGAAGAATTGCTGGGCCGCTTGCAGACACGCGCGGAATTGCCGGTGCCCAACATCCGCGTGTGCCGGGGACGGCTTCTGTCTCCGCGCGATTATCTCATCGACATCACCGAATGGGGCTTCGCCGATGTGGTCGGCAAGGGCCTTGAGGAGAGCCATGACCGCAACAAATGAACCCGCCCGGCACGAAGGGCTCACCCTCGCCGCGATCGGCGACCTGCATGTCACCGACACGTCCGAGCATCGCTACCGAGCGATGTTCGAGGAAATCTCGGAAAAGGCGGACATATTGGCGCTGTGCGGCGACCTCACCAATTTCGGGAAAACGCGCGAGGCGGAAATATTGGCCGAAGATCTGCGCGCCTGCACCATCCCCACCGTCGCCGTGCTCGGCAATCATGACTATGAATGTGGCCAGCCTGAAGAAGTAGCCCGCATCCTCCACGGCGCGGGCGTCACCGTGCTGGACGATCAGGCTGTCGAGATAAAGGGCGTCGGTTTTGCCGGGGTAAAGGGCTTCGTCGGCGGCTTCGGCCGTGGCGAGCTGGGCGCGTTCGGGGAAAAGGGCATCAAGACCTTCGTCGAGGAAGCAATTAACGAAGCGCGCAAGCTCGAAAATGCCCTGCGCTCGCTGCGCACCGACCGCTGCGTGGCAGTCCTTCACTATGCGCCGGTTGCCGATACGGTGCAGGGGGAGCCTCCCGAAATCTTCCCTTTCCTTGGTTCCTCTCGGCTAGCCGAAGCCATCGACCGCTTCGACAATGTCCGCTTCGCCGTGCACGGCCACGCCCATCGCGGCGCGTTCGAAGGCCGCACCCCGCGCGGCGTGCCCGTCTATAACTGCGCCCAATTCGTCGTTTCGGAGAAGTTCGATCGCCCCTACGCCCTGATCGCGCTTTAATCGGAGCCACGATCCCACCGATCCGGTTCCGATAGCTGCTTGCACCAGAGCAGAATCGGCCGGAAAGCACCAGATCGGTTATAGTTGGCGAGCAAATCGCAACGACATTGCTTTAGGCTTGATCCCGACAAGCGCCGCCGATGGCGTTGTGGCGGGGGCAAATGGATTTCAAGCGGGCTTTAGCTGGGCTGACGGCGATCGGGGCGGCGGTGACGCTGCTCACGGCAACCCTTCCCGCAGCCGCGCAAATCGCGCCGCCGAGCGAGGGCACCTCCGCCCCGCTGATCGACCGCGAGCGGCAGGACCGCGTGCAACCCAGCATCGCGCCCGCGCCTCCAGTAACCGTCGCGCCACCTGCTCCCTCGGTCGCGCCAGCCGCCAGCCCCGCCGAAAGCGTCAAGCTCGCCCGCGTCCACTATATGGGCGCTTCACTCCCCCCGCCGCTGCTCGACAAGGCGGTCGCCCCCCTGATCGGCCGCCCCCTGACCCGCGAAACGCTCCAGGCAGTGGCAAAGGCTGTCGGCAACGCCTACGCCCGCAGCGACGTCGCCTTCTATTCCGTGTCCATCCCCGCGCAGGTCCCCGCAGGCGGCCAACTGATCGTCAAGATTGTCGAGGGAAGGGTCAAGGAATATCGGCTCGCGGGCATGTCCCCCAGCATGCCCGTCCGCCTGATCGAAGCCCAGATGCAACGCGTAAAGCGCGACACCCCCCTCCGCAAAGCCACGCTAGAACGCGCCCTCGGCCTCCTTCGCGACATCCCCGGCCAGACCGTCGAAGCCCGCGTCCGCCAGGGCACTGGCGAGGGCGACCTGATCCTCGACCTCATCATCAAGCGCAAGCAACTCGAAATTGGCGTCCTCATCGACAACAGCGCCGTCAACAACGTCATCGACGGCGTCCAGGCGCAACTGACCGTAACCGCCAACGGCCTGCTCCGCGAAGGGGACAGCACGCGCGTCGCGGGCTATCTGCCCTTCTACCCCGAACGCTATCAATTCTACTCGCTAAGCCACACGACCCCGATCGGCAGCAACGGCACGACCCTGTCCGCCAACATCGCCCATATGAAAAGCCGCGTGCGCGACCGCCCGATCGAAGGCGAGGCAACGCTGGCAGGCCTGACGATCAGCCACGCACTCGTCCGCTCCAACAAGACCAACCTGACCGTCAACGCCTCGATCGACGGGATCGACAGCAGCAATTACTTCCTCGACGTCCGCTTCGGCGATTACCGTTCGCGCGCGGCGCGGATCGGCGCATCCTGGTCGCATTCCGACCAAACGCAGGGTCAAGCGCTGTCCGCCGTCGCCAGCCGGGGCATCGGCCTGCTCGGCGCGCGCGCCTTCACCGGCTTTTCGGAAAAGATATTCACCAAGGTCAATGTGCAGGCGGTGGCCGTGCGCAGCCTGTCGAAACGCGTCGCCTTCAAACTCAATGCCAGGGCGCAATATAGCCGAGACCAGCTGCCCTCGACCGAACGCTTTTCCCTGGGCGGCACTGGCGCGGGCATGGCCTTCCCGATCGGCATCCGCGCGGCTGAAAAAGCGGTCGCGGGCGCGGCCGAGCTCAGCTGGATGCCGTTACGCGCCGGGCCTTTGCAGAAAACGACCCTCTTCGCCTATGCCGACGGCGCAGTCGCCCAAGCCGTCGCACGTCCCTTCTATCGCCTGCCTGCCGAGAATTTCTCGCTCGCATCCGCTGGCGGCGGCGTCCGGGTCGGCATCGGCAATCAATGGCGCGCAAGCGTCGAAGTCGCCGTGCCCGTCAAGCGCATCGACAGCACCGATTCCCGCCGCGCGCGCGTCTTCTTCGGGCTCGGCCGCGCCTTCTGATCGCGATTTTGCGTGTACGCAAAGGAAAGCTGAACCATGAACAATGTGTGGGAAGTGTGGCCGTCTGCGCTGACGGCCGCGGAATGCGACGCCATCGTCAAACGGGCGGACTTCTACGCCGACCAATCCGCCACAGTCGGCTTCGCGGACGGCAGCCGCAGTGATCAAGCCTACCGCTCATCTATCGTCCGCTGGTTCGATCCATTGCGGGAAAAAGACATCATCGACCGGCTGATGCAATTCGTCGCCGCATCCAACCGCACCAACTTCGGCGCAGACATCGTCGCGCCCTATGAAGTCCAGTTCACCGAATATCACGCCGCGCAGCAGGGCAAATATGACTGGCACCAGGATGTCTGGCTGGAATCCTCCCGCCCCTTCGACCGCAAATTGTCGGTAGTGGTGCAGCTGTCGGAGCCCGAGGACTATCAAGGCGGAACGTTCGAATTCTTCTGCGTCGCGCAACCCGGCGCAACTTTTGCCCCGCGCGGGAGCATGCTGATCTTTCCGTCTTTCCTGCAGCATCGGGTGCTGCCAGTGACGGCCGGGGTGCGGCGGAGCTTGGTGACCTGGGTTGAGGGGCCGCGCTGGCGGTAGTACCTGCCGTCAGTCCCAAGAGCTTAAAAATCCCCTCTCCCCTTCAGGGGAGAGGGTGCCGAGCGCAGCGAAGGCGGGAGAGGGGACTGTAAAGCACAACCGTCGCTCCCCTCTCCCCAACCTCGATGAGAGTCACGGGCCTCTCATCGACCCCTGAAGGGGAGAGGGAGCAGGTCTGCCCATGGCCGCCGCCCGCACTCAACAAAGATCGAGCCAAAATGGACAAAGGCCCATAACAGCCCGACGCTGCCAATTTGCGCTGTTCAAATTCGCCCAACCCTCATTTCCCTAATTTGGCGGGCTAAATCCCTCCCACAACCAGCGCCCTCCCACCCTTTGCGTACCACACCCCACGCTTCCCACACCCCCTCCCAAGCCTCCCCGCACCCAAAGCCCCATTCTCACCAAATCGGTGATTTTAGAAGAAGCCGTAAGGGAATGGCGTGCTTAGCCTTGTGGCCTTGCGATGATGTTCGCATTGAACAGGGAGGTTCTAGCATGTCTTTGGTTGGGCCAGCGCGGTCAGGGCGGCGTCTGCTGCTTTGCGCCACGGCGATTCCGCTTTTCCTACTTGGCGCCTGCTCAGATGGCGTCGGTTTCAGTGTCCGTACTGCAGGAGGCAACACACCTTCCGGTCCTTCGGGCCCGACCAGCCCCAGTGGTCCCACGGGTCCAAGCGGTCCCAATGGGCCAAGCGGTCCGAGCGGGCCCAATGGTCCGAGTGGGCCGGCTGGCCCCGGCGGCCCCAGCGGCCCCGGAGGTCCTACCGGGCCCAGCGGTCCAGATGGCCCCGGTGGTCCCACCGGCCCCACAGGCCCGGGCGGCCCAACTGGTCCCGGCGGCCCGACTGGTCCAACCGGCCCGGGCGGCCCGACTGGTCCTGGAGGACCCACGGGCCCGACCGGTCCCACGGGCCCAACCGGCCCCACCGGCCCGACCGGAACAAGCGGCGGCTCGCTGATCGGCGTCAATCTGGGCGGGCAAGCGATCACCGGTCCCACCGGACCCGGCTCTCTCGTCGGTGTGAATGTCCTGGCGGATCAGCCGGACGCGACCGGCACCCTCGCCACGGTGGGCCTTCTCAATGGCGATGGTACGGTCGTGGACGTCAACCTGCCGACCACGGTGGGCGGCGTGCAGCAGGGCCTCGCGCCGGTCGGCACGCTCGCCGGAACGCTGCTCGGCGATCAGGTGGGCGGCACCGTCACCCAGTTGACCGACGGCCTCGTCCCCGTGGTGGCAACGGTGACGTCCGCCGCGACCCAGGTCACGACGCCCTTGCTCGACACAGTGAATGGCGCGCTTGCTCCTGTAACAGGGCAGTTGGTCGGCAGCGGCGGAGCGCTTGCTCCCGTCACCGGGCTTGTCGAAACCGTGGCTGGCGGCTTGACCGGCGTGCTGGGCGGCACCGGCGGTGCCCCAGGCGGTCTGCTCGGCGGGCCCCTGATCGGCGCCAATGTCGGTGGTCAGTCCGTCCCCGGACCGTCCACCAGTGACACGCTGGTCGGCGTCAACCTGCTGCCGTCCGCCACCGCTCCGGCACAGGGTCAGCTGTTGACGGCCGAGGTGCTGACGCAGGGAACGATCGTCGACGTGGCGGTCCCGACGACAGCGGCTGGCGTAGAGGCCGGGCTCGCGCCGGTCGGCAATCTGGTCGGCAACGTGCTCGGCGCGGAGGCGGGTGCCACGGTCAACCAGGTCGTGACCGCCGCTGCCCCCGTCGTCGCCACGGTGACCTCCACCGTCGACAGCGTCGTGTCGCCAGTGCTCGACGCCGTCAACGGGCTGGCCCCGGCGCTCCCCACCGGCACCGGCAGCAGCGGCGGATCGCTGCTTGCGCCGGTGACCGGCCTGCTCGGTGGCGTGACCGCGCCGTCCACAGGCGGGCAGAGCCCCACCGCGCCTGTGACGGGCCTGCTCGGCGGCCTCCTCGGCCGCTGACCTACACCCTCCCCGCGCACCGGTCGGCGTGCGGGGAGAGGAGGGGGGGAAGGTGGCAGGCCCGTCGCCTCCCCCCTTATCCTGTCTGGCACTTTGCAAGCTGGTCCCGCGAAAGGATTTGCCTTTGATGAAGCTCCATCAGGCCGAGCATCTGCTCGTCATATGCCTCAATAATTTTCACGCGATCGAAACGGCTTATGGAGCGGACGCCGCGCGTGCCGCGATCGATCGTCTGTGCGTTGCAGCCCGTCAGCACCTCGGCCGCATCGACCTTCGCAGCATCGATGGCAACCGGATCATGCTGACCGCCCGCTACCCGCTGTTGCAAAGCCTGCCCGCCGAACGCCTGGTCGACAGGCTGTGCGAGGCGCTGGATAGCGAACCGTTCCGGTACAAGGATCAGGACATATTGCTCTCCATCTCGGCAGGGCAGGCGTTCGTCGGGGAAAGCCTCGGCCAAGCGCAGGAAAGGGAGGCACACGCCCACCTCGCCGCGTCCACATTGCAGCAATGCCAGATCATCGTCCGATCGGGTGAGGGCGTCACCCTCTACCAAAAGGACATGGCCGAAGCCGCCGCCCTCCTGCGCTGGATGCAGGATGGGGAGGCGTTCATCAACTGGCGCCCGGTCTCGCGTCCGCGCGATGGCGGCACCATCCTCTATTATGAAGCGATGCTCCGGCGGGTCGGCGAAACCGGCGAGCAGATGGATTGCGCCGGACATTATGCGGCCCTTGAGCGGCTGGGCCTAGCTCACTTGCTCGACCGGCTGTTGGTCCGCGACGTGCTGCGCGAGCTTCAGGCTGACCCCGCCGCCTGCCTGTCGGTCGCCATATCCCCGCAAAGCCTGTCGCTGAACCTGCATGGGGAAGGCGCGGGCTGGACGGCGCTGTTCGACCGGTTGAAACGCGATCCCGCGCTCGCCCGGCGGTTGGTGATCGAGATTGGCGACAATAGCGGTATCGCCTGTTTTCGCGACGCGCTCGCCTTTGTCCGGGCTCTGCGCGCGCTTGGCGTCCGGATCGCCGTCGGGCGCTTCGGTTCTGGCCATGCCTCGATCGGACAGCTCACGGCGCTGTCGCCCGACATCGTGAAGCTCGACAGCCCCTTCATGCGCACCGCCTATCGGTCCGAACGCAACCGGCTGCGCGTCGGTCATCTTCTGGGCCTTGCCCGCACGATGAGTTCGACGGTGATCGTAGACGGCGTGGAGTCGCCATGGCACCTCCATCTCGCCGCCGAAGAGGGGGCGGAGTGGGTGACCGGGTCGCATCTCGGTCGGCCCAGCGTGCGCCGCGGCTGGACAAATGCGAGCTATGGCGACCGCGTCGCCTCGCTCGGCGCCTTCGCCAATGCCCTGCACCGCCCGGCCGCAAACGATTTGGTGCGCCCGCGCTTTTGCGTACACGCAAAGGGGCCTGTTTCCACCATTTCGGACTCGGTCGGATGAGCGAAGCGGGCGGAATGCCACTACATCGCCGGCAGCAAAGGAGGAAAGGCCGCATGGCGGGATTGATACGCGACATCATGGCGACGCTCTCCCGCGACAATGGCGCGGCCCGCCCAGTGGCAGAGCTGGAAGCGCTCAGCCGCCTCGACGACCGGCTGACCAGCTTTGCCGGTGAGCGCGCGGACAGCCGCGCCCCGCTCCTGATCCGGCCTGCCGACTGCGTGGTGTGGGATGGCAATCCCCGCGACCAGCCGGGGCTGAACCCCGACAGCTGCCGCTCGCTGATCGATTCCATCGCGGCCGAGGGCGGCAACCGGATTCCCGTGCTCGTGCGGCTGAACCCGGACGCATCGGAACAGCCCTATCAGCTGCTGGTCGGCAGCAGGCGGCGCTTCGCCATCGACTGGCTCAACCATAATGGCCGCCCCGAACTGCGCCTCAACGCGCTGGTCGTCGAACTGTCGGACGAGGAAGCCTTTCGCCTCGCGGACATCGAAAATCGCGAACGCGCCGACATTTGCGAGCTCGACCGCGCGCGCAGCTATCAGCAGGCGGTCGACCGCTTCTACGGCGGCGTCCAATCGCGCATGGCCGAGGCGCTGGGTCTCTCGAACAGCCAATTGAGCCGCCTGCTCGCGCTCGCCCAATTGCCCGAAGAGGTTATCCAGGCCTTCGCCACCAAGGAAGAGCTGAAGGTCCGCTATTCCGAACTGCTGACGCCGCTGCTGCGCAGGCAGGAACAGCGGGCCGACCTGATCGCCGAGGCATGCCTCATCGCGCAGGAGCAGCAGGCGCGCGCCGCCGGCAACGGGGCGATGCTCGCTTCCGCGACGGTGCTGTCCCGGCTGCGGCAGGCGGCGGCGCGGCGGCCGAGGGACAGCGGCGACATAGAGATCATGGCGGGCGGCGACCGCATCGGCCGCGCGCGGGTGGGGAAGGGCGGCGTCATGATCGACCTGACCATCGCCAGCGATGCTGATCTCGACACCTTGTTCGCGAGCTTGAAAGAGACCATATCGGCCGCGCGCGCCTTGGCATAACCAGCGCCCGGCCGATATGGTCTCGCGCACGCAAATCGCGGGCGCGGCGCCATGCCCGCTTCTTCATTGCGCAGCATTAAGGGCGGGTTCAAGCTTATTGGCGATAAGTAACTTGCACGGCCGAACGGCTTTGCGTATTTTATATGGCATCAGTTAAATCGGTTGGGCTGATCGCCATATGGTTCATATGGGCGAACGGCCCGCCCTGCTACGTCAGGTAGCGAGTGAGAGGATCAAGCAATGGCGACATCGTCGGACTATCGTCTGGGAGAATTCACCTTCCCGCGTGGCTGGTTCATGGTGGGTGAGAGCGCCGAGGCGACGAATGTGCCCAAGGCGATGCGCTATCTTGGCCAGGACATGGTGATGTACCGTGGCGAGAGCGGCAATGTCTATGTGACCGAAGCCTATTGCCCGCACATGGGCGCGCATCTGGCGAAGAACACGACCAGCTATATCGTGCGCGATGGCGAGCAGGTGCAGGGGGAATCGATCCGCTGCCCCTTCCACGGCTGGCAATATGGCCCGGACGGCGCGTGCAAGAACATTCCCTATTCCGACTTCGTGCCCAAGGCAGCGAAGCTCAAGACCTTCCCCACCGTGGAGCGCGCCGGGACGATCTGGATCTGGCATGACCCTGAAGCGCTCGAACCCAATTTCGACCTGCCCGATTTCGGCGGCCATTATGATGCGCCCGGCTGGGTCAACTGGAAGATCGACTATATGGGCGATCTCGACATCCACCCGATCGAGGTGGTCGACAACATGGCCGACTTTGGCCATTTCATCCCGATCCATGGCGCCAAGGACTTCGTCTACTTCGCCAATGAGTTCAAGGATCACATCGTCCACCAATATTATGCCGCCGGGCACCGCACGCTGACGCTCAACCCCGAAGACGTGCTGACGCTCGACACCTGGTACACCGGCCCCTCGATCCTCCAGTCGGAGATGGCGGGCACGTTCGACAGCTTCATCATGATCACCCACACGCCGATCGAGGATGGCAAGATCCGCGTCTGGCATGGCCTGATGGTGCAGGTGAATGACGGCACGGCACCGGTGACGGACGAGTTGCGCGCCGCGGCGCTGGAGTATCAGGAAGGCAGCCGCCTCGCCTTCGCCCAGGATGTAGAGATCTGGCAGAACAAGCGGGCGTGCCTCAACCCGCTCGTCATCCCCAATGACGGCCCCTATGGCAAGGTGCGCACCTGGTACAAGCAATTCTATAACCCGCGCGACAAGACCGCCGACCTGCACAAGCGCACCAACGGCCTGCACGTCACGCTCGACAAGCGCAGTTCCACGCAGGCGGCATAAGGCCGAAATATCGGGCGCCAGCCGGAAGGCTGGCGCATAAGTGGGCTGACGAAAGAAACGGCCCGATCCTTTGATTTCACCGGGACAGCGGTTGCGCAAAGCAGCCGGAGCAGGAGGCATGAACATGGCGACTTTGGCAGTAGAGGCTCAGGATTACATGCGGTCGATGGGGCATGTCGCCCTGTTCTACCCCAAGGCGGAGGATGGCCCGATTGCGGCCAAGCTGCTCGGCCTGCTCGGCTTTGTGGAAACGCAGATGCTGCCTTTCCCGCAGGGCAATTTCTACCGCTTCGTCGTACATGGCAACAATCGCAGCCGTGGCGACGGGATCTTCTACCTCGCCGCCTTGCCCGCTGCCCAGGCTGCGGTGAACAAGGCTGCGCGCGAAGCGCTCGGCTATGGCACGGACAAGGAGCATGAAGCGGTCAAGGCGCTTCGCGACGCGGTCGAGGCCGATCCGGAATATACCTTCCACATCGGCACGCTGGTGGATTCGTTCGAAGCGATCGAGAAGATGACGCTCGACCTCATCGACGCGAACCAGAATGATTCCGACCTCAAGGGCCGCCTGAAGGTTACCGTCAACCGTCCGCGTCAGGGCAATGATCAGATCGACGCGCTTCTCGACGCATCGCCCGCCTTTGGCAATGTCACGCGCTATGCCTATGGCCGCAATGGCCTGCAGCTGTTCGTCGAAACCGACTTGCTGTCGAGCGGCCAGATCGGCGACACGCTGATCCTGGAATTCGACTATGTATGGCCCGGCTATGACAGCCACATCCTGTCGGTGGTCGAACTCTGACATTGAGAGGAGAGCCCATCGTCTCCCGCGCGCTGGGCTCTCCTACCATTTGGGGGTGATTGGGCGCCCCGGCTGACCCTCTCGTCCGCTTCCCCGCTGTTCCTTTTCATCCACCCGATAGGACAGCCATCGCAGGCCCATCCCGGCGATCGAAGTCGCCATGCCGATGGTCAGGCATAGCGACAGCAAGGGGTCGCGGCTCGCACTGCGCCATGATACGAAGCCCAGCAGGAGGACGCTGACGGTAGATATCGCATATCCGGCGGCTTTTATCGCAGCGCTTTTGATCATTTCGCTTGGTTGAATGTTTCTAATTGTTGCTGGTTCCGAACGAACCAGAGGTAACAGTGCAGAGAAACATATGGACCGCATCTTCACCGCCTTGGCGACCCGGATCGCCTCCGCCGCAGGCCAACCGCTCAGCTTCGTACTCGCCTTTGGGCTGATCCTCATATGGGGCATCTCCGGACCGCTGTTCGGCTATTCCGACACCTGGCAGCTAGTGATCAACACCGGCACGACCATCGTCACCTTCCTGATGGTCTTCCTGATCCAGAACAGCCAGAACCGCGACGCCGCCGCCATGCAGGCAAAGCTCGATGAAGTGATCCGCGCCCTCGATTCCGCGCGCGAGCAATTTATCGGCATAGAACATCGCAGCGCGGTGGAAGTCGAAAACATCCGCGCCGCGCTGGAAAAGGAAGTCGGCCGCGACGAAGGCAAAGCCGGGACGGCGGACGACAGCGTCGAACATGTCCTGCGCCGGACATAGGCCAGAATGTGATCAGCCTTTCAGCCCGTTCGTATTGAGCGAAATCGAAGCCCAGCCTGAGCTTGCCGAAGGGCCAACCCTGATGGCTCGAGAGTTTCAGCCTAGCCGAACTGCTTGATAAGCGAAGACGCCGCACTGTCCGCATTGGCATCCGCAACGATGGCATAGGCGGCCCGCGCAATGACTTCCGCCTGGCTGAGCGCAGCAGGCATGGCGCTCGCGGCCACCTGCTCGACCGCGGCGCTGGCCGAAGTCTCCGCCGCCGCGCTGCGCGAAAAGAAGCCCGCATCCGACAGCAGGCCGTCCAGCGACCGCGAAGCAACCGGCGCTTGTCCGATCTCGCTGCGTGCAGGCGGCGGATAGACTAAAACTGGTTCAGCAGATGCCGTTATGATCGGTGCAACCGACGACGGCGCTGCGCTGCTCCCGGCCGTCTCGCTCGGGCTTGTCGTGGCAGTCGGCTCCGTCGCGGTTGTCGAGCCTAAAGTGCCCGTCGTGCCAGTGGAATTTTTGGCATTCCAGTTGGCGATGGCGTTGGCGCTTGAATTGATGCTGACCACAAGTATCTCCGATGTTCCACCTTGCGGCTATCGGATCATCTCTTCCAGACAATGAAGCGGCATCGTCAGCGAAGCGTTAAGCATGGCAGGGCGGCCAGAGCTTCGTCCTGAAACATCACCATTCCCTTTCCCCGTTCGCCCTGAGCTTGTCGAAGGGCTCCACTTCTTCTTAGAGAGAAAAGGGCTTCGACAAGCTCAGCCCGAACGGAATGTATGGTACAGATTTAAATGCACTGCGCGCCAAGGGAGAGACGGCCAAGCCTCTCCCCCTCCAGTCGCATCAAACCCCAAAGCCACCCGACACCGATATCACCTGACCCGTCACATAGCGGGCGCGTTCGGATGCGAAGAACACCGCCGCCTGGCCGATATCCTCAGACTGACCCCAACGCTTCAGGCACAGCAGTTTCTTGGTCTCAGCCACCCAATAATCGTCGAAAACGCCCTGCGCGGTCAGTTCATGGAACATGCCTGCATCAATCACGCCGACCAGCACCGAATTGGCGCGGATCTCATGCTTGCCCTCTTCCTTGGCGATGCCCTTGATCAGCGCTTCATTGGCCGCCTTGGGCGCGACCGACAGGCCGTCGAGCTTGGGCCACCAGTCATGCCCCGCCGATCCCAGATGCACGAACGACCCGCCGCCCTTTTCACGCATGTGCGGGATGAAGGCGCGCGCGGCATTGTAAAAGCCGAAAACCTCGACCTCCATCGCCTGCCGGAACTGCTCGTCGCTCCATTCGGCGATGGCGACCTGAGGCACCAGCGGCCCCGCGCCCCACACGACGCTATGCACGCGGCCATGGGCGGCAGTGGCGGACGCGACAACGGCATCCACCGAAGCGCGATCGCGCACATCGACCTGATGCAGGCTGGCCTTGACGCCCAATGCTTCGATCGCCCCAGCCGTCGCCTCGGCTACGTCCTTCTTGCTGCGATAGCAGATGGCGACGTCTGTGCCCGACTTGGCGAACTCGACCGCGACGCCCTTGCCGATGCCGCCGCTGCCGCCGAAGATGAGCGCCGCGCCTTCCGGGAAATCCCTGTTCATTCCAAAACTATCCTCTTCTGCTTGAATATCATTCTGCCGCGGCGGCCGTCGGCGCCTGATCCAGCCCCTTGGTCGCATGGTCGCCATTGGCGCGGCCCTGATGGCCCGCCGCCTGCGCACGCGGATTGTAGAATTGCCGATACCATGCCCGGTTGCGGTGGAATGGTCCATCGGTCGGCAAACGCAATATCTGCAACGCGGGCGCCTTGGTCCGCCAAATCTCGAAATCCTGCGAGAAAGCGGACAGGCCAAGCTGCTGATATTGGCCGTGCAGTTCGACATCCTCTGCCGATGGCGGCACCTGTCGTCCGCGCGTGATGATGCCATGCCACACATGGGTCACGCCATCCTCGACCGGCGTATGCAGTACGATCTGCACCGCATCCGTCTCACCGGAAAAGCGCGCGATCAATATGCCCGGCCCGGTATAATAAGCGTCGACGTCCAGCACGCCGCCCTCGCTCGTCATCGTCTCATGCCCCCCGCCCGACAGCTGCCGCCCGGTGACGCCATCGAAGCGGGAGTTGAAATAGGCGAGCCTTTGCCCATGCACCGGCCCGAAATGCCGCGCATCGACCAGATTGTCGATGATCTCCTGCGGATGAACCGGGATCTGCCCCAGATCATCATAGATGCAGCGAACCCAGCTCGTATCTTCCCATTCCGGCAGGTCGGGCAGGGGATAGTCCGGCTCCATCTGCTCCGGATCATGCCAGGCAAACAGGCATCCGAACCGCTCCTCCACCGGGAAAGCGCGCACCCGCGCCGCCGGGGGCAGCGGCCCGTCGAAATAGGGCACATTGTTGCAGATGCCATCCGGCCCGAAGCGCCAAGCATGATAGGGGCAGCGGATCGAATCCCCCTCGATACGCTGCGCGCCCGCGCCCGAACTTTGCTCGGCGGCCAGATGCGCGCCCATATGCGGGCAATAGGCATCGAGCAGCGCCGCGCGCCTGCTTTCCCCGCGATACAGCACCAGATCGCGTCCGAACATGCGCAGCGCCTTGGGCGCGGCAACGGCGTCCTCAGCCCGCGCGATCATGAACCAGCCACGGGGAAAAGTGAATTCGCCCAAGCCATAGTCGGCCGTGGTCGCCATCGGTCCATCCTCTCTCTTATCTCGCGCCCATAGTGGAATAAGGACGCAGCCGGATCAATTCGCCCTTGCGAAAGATGATCATATCATGATGTCTTGGGATCATCTTATGATCGGATGTTAAACATGCCCCAGAATGACAGCCCCGGCGTCGCTGCCATATTGGCCCAACTGCGCCACGAACTGCGCGTGCAGGGCGTCCGGGTCGCAGACCTCGCCACCCGCATGGACGTCGCGGAACCGACCCTATGGCGCTGGCTGCGGGGCAGGGGGCTGACGCTCGACAATCTCGACCGCCTCTGCCTCGCCATCGGCATCGACGTGCGCGATCTCCTCGCCCGATCAGCCGACAGCGGCGCGGACCGCTTCACCCTCGCGCAGGAGCGCATCCTCGCCGCCGACCGCAGCCTCGCGCTGCTCTTCTTCCTCGTCCTCAACGGCGCGCAGCGGGCGGAATGCCAATCGACACTCGGCATCGACGCGGCAGCGCTCGAGGAAGCGATCGAGCGGCTACGGCGCCTCGGCCTGGTCGACAGCCTGCCCGGAGGACGCCTGCGCCCGCTCACCAGCCGCGCCGTCCGCTGGCGTCCTGACGGCCCGCTCGACCAGGCCTTCAACCGGGTGGTCAAGCATTTCTTCCTCGGCCCCTCACTGCTGGAGGGGGACGCGCGCTATGTGTCGGACATGCTCTGGCTCGGCCCCAACGGCCGCGACCGGGTGCAGGCGCTGTTCGAGCGGCTACGCGACGACGTCTACCTGATCGCCCGGCAGGAACGCGAAGCCGCCGCCGACACGGGAGACTGGTGCGCCCTCTTCCTCCTCGTCCGCCCCTTGGCAATGACCAGCGTCACCAAAGACCTTTAAGCCCCCAGCCACCACAGCATGCCGACCAGCGTGATGGACGCCATCGTCGTCGTCAGCATGACCGCCCAGGCGCTCAGTTCCATCGCCCATCGCCCCGCCTTGCCCGCCAGCACAAAGCTCGACGCCCCGCACGGCATCGCCGCCATCAATATCGCGACCTTCGCCCAAAGCGGCGGGATCGGCGGCAACATCCACAGCAGCCCCGCCGTGATCAGCGGCTGCACAAGCAGCTTCAGCGCGACGACCCGCCCAATGGGGCCGGGCGTGGCAGTCTGCCGGGGCAGGGCGATGAAGATGCCGATCGCCGTCAGCGCGCAGGGAGCCGTCGCCTGCGCCAGCGTCTGCATCAATATGTCGGCCGGCCCCGCCAGCGGCAGGCGCAGCACCGACCAGACGCACCCCAGCACCGCCATGAAGATCAGCGGATTGCGCACGGTCGACCGCGCCGCCAGCTTCAACCCCGTGCCCACCCCATGGCCATGGCTCGCCGTCACCTCGCTCATGACGAGTCCCACGGTAAACACGATCGCCGAGTAGATCAGCATCGCGACGGATACCGGCGCAACCGCCTCCGGTCCCCAGGCCAGCGTCGCCACCGGCAGGCCGATAAAACCGGTATTGCTGAAACAGGCGCACAAAGCCGCGATATTCGCATTCGCCCCCGACCGCCCAAAGCGCCGGGCAATGGCAAAGGCGATTGCATAGGTGATCAGCGCGCCCAGCGTCACCGCGATGAACATGCCCGGCACGGCCAGATTGCTCGGATCCATATGCGCGATCGAACGAAAGGTCAGGATCGGCAGGGTGATGGCGATGACGAAGCGGTTCAGCACCTCGAACGCGCGATCGCCCAATATGTCATAGCGCCCGCACACATAGCCGATCAGGATCAGCCCGAACACCGGGACCAGTGCGCCCAGGATCGTCACAGCCATGAACAGCGCCCCCTCATGCCCGACGGCTCAACCCCGTCGCGCGCCTCCTATGACAGCGCTGCCCCGGCGGAAATGCTTTTCTGCGCAATCGACATTGCGTGCGGGGCAATCGACCACCTCTGTATCGAGGCTCATCTTCCGGGGTGACAATCGCTCAAACGAGATCATGCCCCAAAGGATCAGCGGTGAAACTGCGCAACGCTGCTGTCAAAACTACGCCGCGCAGCCTCGGCCAAAGGCAGCCGCCGAAATTCATCCGACAGGATTTCCACCCCATAGGGCCCGTCATATCCCGCCCGACCCATCGCACCGATAAAGCCCGGCACATCAAACTCACCCTCGCCACACAGCTTACGATGGCGCATCGTATCTTCGGTGATCTCGCCCTGCATCGCCGTCATCGCGTCGCACAGTTCAGCGGCGATGATGAAGCGCGCGGGCAGTTGCGCAACCTCCTCCATCGTGCCGCCCGACCGCATCACATGCCAGATATCGACCAGCAGCCCGCCATTGGGCGCATCCGCCGCCGCGACCATCTCCAGCGCGGTGCCAAGGTTCGGCAGCCTCGAAAAGGGCAGCATCTCCATCCCGATCATCACGCCATGGTCCGCCGCCTGCGCACAAAGCGTCGCGAACTCGCCAGCCAGATCGTCGCCCGCCGGATCGTCGGGCAGGAATGGCGGCATCACCTTGATATGCCGCACGCCCAAAGCATCGGCGGCGCGGAAAAGCTCCGCCCGTGCAGCATCCGACCGGTCCCGCCGCTCCCCGCCCGCAAACCAGTCGGCCAAAAATTCCAGCTCGACAATCCGCTGCCCCGCGTCGGCTAACAGCCGCTTCAGCGCCGCATAATCCCGCCCGCTTTGCTCCCAGGCCAGAAGGTCGCCCAGCCAGAAGCCAGTCCCCGCATAACCTGCGCGCGCCGCCGCCTCGATCCGCTGTTCCAACGGGAAGCGGCCCAGATTGTCCGGCTGGTCGGGCCGGACATTGCCCGCCGTGGTCCAGCAGGTGGCGATCAGTTGCGGCGCGCCCACGGCCTTTCGGATCAATCCATGCGCGGCGTTTCGATGCCCGCATTGCGGCAGGCATAGTCGAGCAGCGCCGAATAATCCTTCGTTGCGTAGTCGCTCGCGCGCGCGCCACCGAACACGGCGTGCGCCGCCGCACCAACCGGCAATCCTATGCGGTTTTCAGCCGCAGCATTCATGGCGAGTGTCAGATCCTTGAAGGCGAGGTCGATAGTGAAGCCCGGCTCCATGTCGCCCTTGAGCACCTTGTTCACCATCAACACATGGAACTGGCCGTTGCGCGCAGTGGTGTTGCCGGTGACGTCATGGATGGTCTGGATGTCTAGGCCGAGCTTGGTGCCGAGCGCGACCGATTCCGCCACGACCTGCGCGGTCGACAGCAGCATGAGGTTGTTGATCAGCTTCATGCGGCTGCCCATACCCGGCTTGCCGCAGTGGAAGATGTCGGTGCCCATTGCCTTCAGCGCGGGCTCGACGCGGGCGAAATCATCGTCTTCCGCGCCGACCATGAACAGGGATTCGCCGCGCTGGGCATGCAGCGCCAGACGGCCGATCGGCGCATCGACGAAAGCGATGCCCTTTTCGCGGCAAAGCGCGGCGACCCGGTCCGTGCCCTTGGCGTCAATGGTGGAGAGGTCCATCAGCAGCCCGCCCGCATCGATATTCGCCAGGACGCCGTCCTCGCCCAGCACCACCGCCTCGACATGCTGCGTCGCGGGCAGCACGGTGATGACGATGTCCTGTCCCCGGCTCGCTTCGGCGATGCTGCTCGCCTTGGTGGCGCCCAGGGCTGCGACCTCGTTCATCTTCGCGTCGTCGATGTCGAACACCGTCACCGCAAAGCCCTTGCGCTGAAGGTTCGACGACATGGGCAGGCCCATCGCGCCCAGGCCGATAAAGCCTATCTTGGTGGTCATGTTAACTTCCTCTCAAATCTTGAGCCGGTCGTTTCCGGCATGATGAACTGTTGTTTCCCGATCTATCAAGAGCGAAGCGGAGCGGTACTCCGGCCTTCTTCGTCACCCCGGACTTGACCCCGGCTTTCGCCGGGGTGACGGAGGGGAAGGGCTATAATCACCGTCCTCCGCGTCTCCGCGCAAAAATCAATGCAGCTTTTCGGCAATAACCCCCGCTTCCAACAGCGCCGCGATCTGCCCTTCGGACAATCCCAGCACGTCGCTCAACACGTCACGCGTATCCTCGCCCGAACGCGGCGGCGCCCGGCGGTAGTCGGCAGGCGTCTTGGAAAATTTCCCCGGATAGCCCAGCACCTTGACCGGCGTACCGTCCGACCGGACCATGTCCTTGATGACGCCACGCGCGGCGATATGCTCGTCCGCAAGAATGTCGGGTATCTCATTGACCCGCCCGCCCGGCAGCTTCGCCGCTTCCATCGCAGCGATCAGATCATCCGATTTCCATTTGGCGATCGCCGGCCGCATCTCGTCCTGCAACGCCTTCCGATTGGGCGACCGGTTGCCATTGTCGATGAAGCGCGGATCGTCCGGCAGGTCCGGGCGGCCGATCAGGTTGCAGAAGCTGCGGAACTGCCGGTCATTGCCCAGCGCCACCAATATGTCGCCGTCAGAGCAGGAGAAATCCTGATACGGCACGGTATTGGGATGCTCATTGCCCAGCCGCCGGGGGATCATGCCGCCGTTCATATAGTTGGACGCCTGGTTGGCGAGCAGCGCCACCTGCGTGTCGAGCAGCGCCATGTCGATCTGCTGCCCCTCGCCCGTGCGGTCGCGATGGGCGAGCGCGGCAAGGATGGAGATCGCCGAATAGAGGCCGGTAACAAGGTCGCTGATCGGAATGCCGACCTTCATCGGCCCGCCGCCCGGTTCCTGATCGGGACGGCCGGTGATCGACATGAGGCCGCTCATCCCCTGGATCAGGAAGTCGTAGCCGCCGCGATCCTTGTACGGACCATCCTGACCGAAGCCAGTGATCGAACAATAGATGAGCTTCGGGTTGATCGCCGACAGCGACGCATAATCCAGCCCATATTTTTCAAGGCCGCCGACGCGGAAATTCTCCACCACGATGTCCGCACCTAGCGCGATCTCCCGGATCAGGTCAGCGCCGCGCGGGTCGGCCAGATTGATCGCGACAGACTGCTTGTTGCGGTTCGCGCACAGATAATAGGCCGCGTCTTTCGATCCATCGTCCAGGAAGGGAGGCCCCCAGCGCCGGGTGTCGTCGCCTTGCCCCGGCTGCTCGATCTTGATCACGTCCGCGCCCAGGTCGCCCAATATCTGCGTCGTCCAGGGTCCCGCCAGCACGCGCGAAAGGTCAAGGACCTTGATCCCGGCAAGGGGACCGGTCGGGGTCTGCTGTTCGCTCACTTGTTCTTGAACTCCGGTGCGCGCTTGCCAAGGAATGCGGCGATCGCCTCATGATGGTCTTCGGTATAATGGGCCAGCGACTGATACCCCGCCGCCATTTCCAGCAACGTCGGCAGCTTCATGTCCGCGCCTTCGCGCATCAGCCGCTTTGCCATGCGCGTCGCATGACCCGGATTGGCGGCGATCTTGCCCGCCAGCTCCAGCGCCCGGTCCATCAGCTTGTCGGCGGGCAGCACTTCGGCGACCAGGCCATATTCCAGCGCGGTCTTGGCATCGATCGCGTCGCCGGTCAGCGTCATGATATTGGCGCGCTGCGGCCCGATCAGGCGCGGCAGCAGCCATCCGCCGCCGCCACCCGGAATGATGCCCAGCTTCACATAGCTCTCGGCCACCACGGCCGTATCAGCCATCAGGCGAATGTCGCACATGCAGCTGATGTCGAGGCCAAGGCCGATCGCCGGGCCGTTGATCGCCGCGATGATCGGCACTTCCAGCTCATGGATCGCCGGGCCGATCATCTGCACGCTGGTGCGATAGGCGTTGCGGATTTCATAAGGCGTGCCGCCGAACATGCCCGATCGTTCGGCCATATATTTGACATTGCCGCCCGCGCTGAATGCCTTGCCATTGCCGGTCAGGACGATCGCCCGCACCGAATTGTCGCGCACCATCTGGCGGCAGAAATCGACGATTTCCTCGCTATGGGCGACTTCCGTTATCGTGTTGCGTTCTTCGGGGCGGTTGAAGCGGGCGACGACGACAGGGCCGTCGCGCTCGACGAGAAGAAACGGGTCCAAGCGGGCCTCTCCCAATCCAGACATGAAAATATCGCGGAGACGCTAGGCGCTCGATCCGTGCCAAGCTAATATTGATTTTCGCTTGTCTGATATATGAAAGCTATCATGGAACTGCGCCAACTCCGTTATTTCGTCATGCTCGCTGAAACCGGCAATTTCCATCGTGCGGCGGAGCGGCTCAACATGTCGCAGCCGCCGCTCACCGTCGCCATCCGCAAGTTGGAGGAGGAATTGGGCGCCGCGCTGTTCATCCGCAGCGCGCGGGGCGTTGCTCTGACGGCGGCAGGTCGTGCCTCGCTGGAGATGGCGCGGGCGACCCTGGCCCAGGCCGATCGTTTCCGGGAAGCAGCGCGGGAGGGCGCGGCCGGGGAGCGTGGACGGCTGCGCGTCGGGTTCGTCGGGTCGGCCACCTTCGAACTGCTCCCCCGTCTCATCGCCGAATATCGCCGCCGTTATCCGGCCGTCGAACTTGTGCTGGAAGAGGCGACCAGCGCGGAAATTGCGCGCCAGCTCGCCGCCGCCGAGCTCGACGTCGGGCTTGTCCGCCTGCCATTGCTCCAGATCGCGGCCGTGGACACGCAGGTCATCGACCCTGACGAACTGCACGCCGCCCTGCCAGAAGGCAGCCCCTTCGCCGATGCGGAGGCCGTCAAGCTGAGCGACCTCGCGCAGCAGCCCTTCATCCTGCAAAGCCGCATCAGCGTCCTGCACTCGATCACCCTCACTGCCTGTCAGAAAGCGGGCTTCATGCCCATCGTCGCGCAGGAGGCCGCGCAATTGAGCGCCGTCCTCGCCCTGGTCCGATCCGGCCTTGGCGTCGCGCTCGTCCCGTCACGCGCCGCGGGCTCGGTGCCAAAGGGCGTCCGCCTCGTCCGCCTGGCGAGCCAGGTGCCCGTGTTCACTGGGGTCGCCCTTCCCCGCGACGCAGCCAATCCCCTCGCCAAAAACTTCGCTGCCATCGCGGCCGATAGTCAATGAATATCAAACAACGTGAATTCGATATTGGACTATAATTTCTAAAAACGCGATTTACCCGCCACCTTATTCACGGTTTCACGAGGCCGGCTTGTTCGAAACACTCACCCTTTCCGCCCTCCCGCCCGAGGATGAGGCAATCCGCCCCGCCCTGCGCGCCCTCATTCAGGAAGCCATTGCGGAGCTCCCGGTACATCGCCGCGCCCGGTCCTGGCAGGGCTTCGACGCCGCCTTCAGCCGCAAGCTCGGCCAAGCGGGCTATCTCGGCCTCTCCCTGCCCAAGGAATATGGCGGCATCGGCCGCGGTCCTTTCACCCGCTTCGTCGTGGTCGAGGAACTGCTCTCCGCTGGCGCTCCTGTTGCCGGGCACTGGATTGCCGACCGCCAGAGCGGCCCGCTGATCCTGCACTACGGCACCGAAGAACAGCGCCAATTCTACCTACCCCGAATTTCGAAGGGCGAAGCGCTTTTCTGCATCGGCATGAGCGAGCCGGGCTCCGGCTCCGACCTCGCCAGCGTCCGCAGCCGCGCCGACCAGCAGGAGGACGGCAGCTGGTTGCTCAACGGCCAGAAGATCTGGACGACCAACGCGATGCACAGCGATTACATGATCGCTCTCGTCCGCACGTCCGGCACCAGCGCCGACCGGCAGCAGGGCCTGTCACAGCTGATCGTCGACCTGAAAGCCCCCGGCATCACCATCCGTCCGATCGTGGACCTCACCGGCGACGCCCATTTCGCCGAAGTCTTCTTCGAAGATGTCCGCCTCGCCCCCGACGCCCTCATCGGCGCGGAAGGGCAGGGGTGGAAGCAGGTCACGGCGGAGCTCGCCTTCGAACGCAGCGGCCCCGAGCGCATCTATTCCTCGGTCGTGCTGATCGATGCCTGGGTCCGCCATCTCGAAGCCGTTGGCCGCAAGGACAGCGCCACGCTGCGCCTCGTCGGATCGTTGATGGCGCAGCAGGCGGTGCTCCGTGAAATGTCGCTCGCCGTCACCGCGCGTTTGGTGGCGGGCGAAAGCCCGGTCGTAGAGGCGTCGCTGATGAAGGACCTGGGCACCAGCTTTGAACAGGCCGTGCCGCAGCTGATCGGCGATGATCTGGCCGCCAACCCGGACGAGCCGGTTGATCCCGAACTCTACCGCACTTTGCTTTACGTCACCCATATCGCCCCCAGCTTCTCGCTGCGCGGCGGTACGCGCGAAATTCTGCGCGGCATCATCGCCCGCGGCCTTGGCCTGCGCTGAAGGGAGCCACTTCATGGACATGTCCGAACTGATCGATCCCTTCGCTCGCCTGATCGAAGACATCTGCACCCCCGCCGCGATCCGCGAGATCGAACAGGGTGGCGACGCGAGCGCAATGTGGAACGCTTTCCTCGAATCCGGCTTTCTCGACGCGCTCGTCGCCGAGGAGCAGGGAGGGGCAGGGCTTTCGTTGGAAGACGCCGCGCCGCTGATCGCCTTGCTCGGCCGTCATGCCGTGCCTCTGCCGGTCGGCGATACCATGGTCGCTCGTGCGCTCCTCGCCGCAGCTGGCGTCGAAGCGCCCGAAGGCCCGATCGCGATCGCCACGGGCGCTGGTGCAGTGCCCTTCGCTGCCGTCGCTTCGTACATCCTGTCGGGTACGCCGGACGCGCCGGTGCTGACCGCCGCCAATGTGGAGCCGACGGACGTTCCGCACGATGGCGATGCCTATGCGGCTGGACTGAACGGTTCGGCCTTGCGCCCCATCGCCGCTGTGCTGCGGGCGCAGCTCATTTCCGGCGCGGCTGGCCGGGTCATGGAAATGACCGTCGCCTATGCCAATGAACGCGTCCAGTTCGGCAAGCCCATCGGCAAGCAGCAGGCGGTGCAGCAGCAGTTGTCCGTCCTTGCCGAACAAGCCGTAGCCGCCCGCATCGCCGCCGCGATCGGCGCGCGCTCGGGGCTTCAGCCAAAGCTTGCCGACGCCGCAATCGCCAAGCACGGCACCAGCCTCGCCGCAGGGCAGGTCGCGGCCATCGCGCATGCCGTCCATGGCGCGATCGGCATCAGCGAGGAATATGACCTGCAACTGCTCACCCGCCGCCTGCATGGCTGGCGCCTCGCCGATGGATCGGAAAGCTATTGGGCGGGCATATTGGGCGAACTGAGGCTGGCGGCCGCAGCATCGCCGACCGCCGATTTCATCCGAGGCGCTTGAATCGCGCCATTCCCTGGCGGCCGGACCTTCCCCCCTGCCGTCAGGAAGGCTAAGAGGCCGCCAACCCACGCGCCGCTGATCGTCACGGGATGAGCTTTGCGGCGTATCAAACAGCTAGAGGACCTAAGCGCATGACCGATTCGACGCCCCGCCCCATCATCGACGGTCAGGAACGCAGCCAGGCCTCGCTCGGCACGATGCAACTGGTTAACCCGGCTACCGAGGAATTGATCGCGACGCTGCCGTCCTGCGGCGCGGAAGAAGCGGCCGAGGCCGCCCGTTTGTCGGTCGATGGCTACAATCAATGGTCCGCCATTTCGCCTTTCGAACGCAGCAAGGTCCTGCGCCGTGCCGCCGAACTGATGCGCGGCGAGGCTGACGAAGCCGCCGCTGAAATGACGCGCGAAGGCGGAAAGCCGCTGGCGCAGGCGCGCGGCGAGTGGCTTGGGTCGGCAGACTTGCTCGACTGGTATGCGGAAGAAGGCCGCCGCGCTTATGGACGCCTGATCCCGACGCGGGCCAGCGACATGCGCTGGGCTGTAGAGCGCCGCCCGGTCGGGCCCGTCGCGGCCTTCACGCCATGGAACTTCCCGGCCTGGACAGTCATGCAAAAAGTTGCGCCCGCTCTCGCGGCGGGATGCTCGATCGTGCTCAAATGCGCCGAAGAAACGCCGAGCGCAGGTTGGCGCATCGGCCGCGCATTGCTGGCGGCGGGCCTGCCGCCCCGGGCGATTAGCGTGATCTGGGGCGATCCTGCGGCGATCTCTTCAACCCTTTGCGCGGCGCCGGAAATTCACAAGGTGACGCTGACGGGGTCGACGCGCGTCGGCCGCCTGCTCGCGAGCGCAGCGGGACAGCATCTCAAGAAGGTGACGATGGAATTGGGCGGGCACAATCCCGTGATCGTGGCGCGCGACGCGGATCTCGCCACGGTCCTCCCGCTCGCCACCGAATTCAAATTCCGCAACGCAGGGCAAGTTTGCGTGTCGCCAACGCGCTTCCTGGTCGAAAAGCCGCTTTACGACGATTTCGTCGCTGGTGTGACAGAGGCTGCTGCCAAGCTGCGGGTCGGCAATGGTTTGGAAGCGGACACGCAGATGGGCCCTCTCACCACCGCAGGCCAGCTGTCGAAGATCGAAGCATTGGCGGCCGACGCGGTCCAGCGTGGTGCGAAGATCGACACCGGCGGATCGCGCATCGGCAATCGTGGCTATTTCTTCCAACCAACCGTGCTGTCCGGCATGACGCCGGAAATGGACGCCATGAATGAGGAGCCTTTTGGCCCTCTCATGCTCGTCATGCCCGTCGACGACATTGACGCTGCGCTGACTGAAGCGAACCGCCTGCCCTACGGCCTTGCGTCCTACGCCTTCACCAACAGCATGAGCACCGAGCGCAAGATTTCCCAGAATATCCATGCAGGCATGTTGGGTATCAATCACTTCGCGATGGCCATGCCCGAAACGCCCTTCGGCGGCGTGGGCGACAGCGGCATGGGTTCGGAAGGCGGCAGCGAAGGCATGGAAGCCTATCTCCGGCCTTTCCTGGTTTCTGCCAAGATCGGCTGATTTCAGCCTCACTGACGATCAAGAAAATGCCCTGCGCCGATGCGGCGCAGGGCATTTTTGTTTCTTCTCCAGCTGACAGATCCTTGACTCGGAAACTGATTGGTTTACCAAATCACCGCAACGAGAAATGAGGAGAGGGTCTATGAGCGAGTCCGGCCGCCCTGACGCGATGTCGGCTCGAAAGGATGCCGCTACGATGCCGCTGGCCCGCGTCCATGGTCCAGGTGACATGCGCGTCGATCAGGTTGCGATACCGACGGTCGGTCCGCGCGACGTGCTGGTGCGGATCGGGGTCACGGGCGTGTGCGGTAGCGATCTGGGATATGTCGCGGCTGGCGGCCTGGGCGGCGGCGCACCACTTGTTGAACCATTGCCGATCGGCCATGAATTTGCAGGCACCGTCGAAAAGGTCGGGGAACAGGTCAGCGATATTCATCCGGGCCAGCGCTGCGCCGTCAATCCCGATGCGGGCTTGATCGGGGGAGGCGGGCCTACCGGCGCCTTTGCTCCGTTCATCCTCGTTCCAGAGGCGCGCGTCGGCGCGGACATCTGCCCCATCCCCGATAGCTTGCCGCTTGAAAAGGCGGCCTTGGCAGAGCCCTTGTCCGTCGGCATGCATGGCGTGAACATCGGCCGGGTGCAGCCCGGTGACAAGGTGGTGATACTTGGTGCCGGTCCGATTGGCCTGTGCACCATCATCTGCCTTCGCCACCGCGGCGTCGAAGACATTCTGATCGCTGACCTGTCGGACGCCCGGCTTGATCGCGCCCGGCAGCTTGGTGCCGCCGTCACTATAAACCCCTCGCGCGAGCCGCTGGTCGAGGCCATTGGAAAAGCTCATGGCACGGGGGAGCGCTTCGGCATGCCCTTCGTCGGCAGCGACGTCATCATCGATGCGGCGGGCGCGCAACCACCGCTGGCCGAGTTGCTGGACGTTGCCAAGTTCCGGGCGAGGATCGTGGTCGTCGCGCTCCACAAGAAACCGATGCCCGTCAATCTCTGGAAGATGATGGCCAACGAATTCAACATGTCCGGCTCCATCGCGACCGACCGGGAGGATGAGTTCAACGAATGCCTCCAGATGCTGGCGAGTGGCGAAATCGACGTCGACCCGCTGATCAGTCATCGGCTTGAATTCGATCAACTGGACGAGGCGTTTCGCATCGCTGCGGACACCGACGCCTCGGCAAAGGTCATCGTTACTTTCCCCCAGACCGCGTGAAGCTGGATTGGCCACATCAAAAGGATCAACAATGAGCGAAACCATGCTTCCTGAGCCCCAGGAAATCCGTATCAACGACATGGCGGACCCCGTCATCACGCCGATGCTGGCCGCCGCTCGCCAGGGTCCCGCCGCTCGCCCCGACCACATGACCGTCGATGAAGTCCTAGCCAAAGCCATCGCCGATTCGGACGGCCTTCATGATTTCGGTGAAGACCAGAGCTTCCGCGAACGCATGGCCGTGATGCTTCAGGCGTGGGACGAGGATGAAGGCCTGACCCGTGGCGGCCGCATCACCTTGCTGGACCATCTCGTGCGGGTGATGGTCAACCGCCTGCGCATCGAGGATATCGTAAAGCGGCACCCGGAAATCCTGGACATAAAGATTGACCGTCCGCTCTTCATCGCGGGATTGCCGCGTTCTGGCACGACGCATCTGGTGAACTGGCTGGCCCGGGACGAGCGGCTGCGGTCCCTGACCCTCTGGGAAGCTGAAGAGCCCGTCCAGTCGCGCCAACTTGCGCCCGGCGAAGTCGACCCGCGCATCACCCGAAGCGCGGAAATGTGGAGCGCGTTCGAAGCGGTTCTGCCGCATATGGTGGCGATGCACGGCATGGATGCCGCATCGATCCATGAAGACAATGAACTGCTCTACATGGACCTCAACTGCTACAGCTGGGAATTCCAGTCCCGTATTCCCCGGTGGATCGACCATTATTTCGCGCATGACCGGACGCCCAGCTACGCCTATGAAAAGAAGGTGCTGCAGGTCCTCACCTGGCATCGCGGCCCCAATCGCTGGCTGCTGAAGTCGCCGCAGCACATGGAAAATCTGGCGGCGATCAAGGCTGTTTTCCCCGACGCGACCATGGTCATCACCCATCGTGATCCGATCGCCGTGCTGCGATCGCTGACCACCATGCTTGGCTATAGCGACCGCATCCGTCGCGATCCGATCGATCCGCCTGCGCTCGCACGCCTGTGGATGGACCGGATCGAACGGCTGCTCCGCGCCTGCGTGGATCAGCGGGACGCATGGGGTCCCGATCAATCCGCCGACATCCTCTTCGATGAATATATGGCTGATCAGGAACAGGTGATGCGGCAGGTCTATGATCTGGCCGGGCTGGACCTGACGCCTGAGGTCGAGAGCCAGCTGCTCGGCTATTTGAACGAGAATCCCCGCAACAAGCATGGCAAGGTGGTCTACGATCTGGAGGGCGTGTTTGGCCTGAACGAAGCTGCCGCGCGCGAACGCTTCGCCTTCTACTATGATCGCTTCCCCGTGCGGCATGAAGGTTGAGGCTGGTTGATGGCGGCGTCGGTAGCCAAGTCTGCTCTGGCTGATCATGCTCCGCGCCCTGCAAGGGTCGGGCGGGCAGACCAGACGCTCGCCAAGAAGCGCCGCCTGCTACAGATCGCCCGCGAGCAATTCATCGTTCAGGGCTATCGCGCCGTCACCATGGACGCGATCGCGCAAGCGGCAGGCGTGTCGAAGCGGACGCTCTATCTCTGGCATGAAGACAAGGCGGCCCTGTTTCGCGCCTGCCTTGCCGACGGGCTGGAGCGATTTCCGTTGCCGCAGTGGCGCGATCCGGCCGAACCGGAAGCTGATCTGCGTGCGTTCGGCATTGCCCTGCTGCTCGAATTCACCCGGCCCTCGACCGTGGGGATGGCGCGGCTGCTGCTGCGCGAAGCACATGAATTTGCCGAATTCGGCCCGATGATCCGCCAAAGCCAGAATGACTATCTTGTCGCGCCGTTGGCCGATCATCTTGGCCGGGCGGGAATAGCCGGGGGCGGAATGGAAGCGGCGCAGATGCTGCTCTCAATGCTCCTGATGCCAGTTCACAACTATCTGCTGGTCGGCGCCGAGCTTCCTGGTGAAGCGGAGATATTGTCCCATGTCAGGCTCGCCGTGCGCACCTTTTTAGAAGGTGCTTAGCCCCCGCCCAGCGGCTATCTTGACTTCGAACTGCAGGGTCCATATCAACAAGTAAGTAAACACTCACATATTGAGTCGGAGAGGTTTAAAAGATGGTCGAACATGCCGATGCTGCGGTGATGGTGCGCGACTGGCACGAGCGCAGCCTGCCTTTGTCTGATAGCGAAGAGCTTCGCGAGGCGCTCGCCAGCGCCAACATCCAGACGCTGTTGATGGTCTATGTGCACCTCACTCATGATTCCGCGATGCTCGATGTGTTCGGCAACTATATCAAGCCGCCCTTCGCCGCTCCCGGCACGGAGATTCCCGACGAATATGCGCAGGAATTGCGGTCAAAGCTGCTGCATGTCCTGACCACGCCCGGAGCCGCGCGCGAAGACGATCCGTCCGAACAGCTGATGCAACGGATGATGAGCGTTGGCGTGGGTGAGGAAGTCGCCGACGAATTCCTGCCGCTTCTCTTCGACCAGATTGGCTTCAAGCTCCCCAAGCCCCGCAAGGAGATTGAGGGCCGCACCCCGCCGCAGGCTGACTTCAAGGTCCTCGTGATCGGCGCGGGGATGACGGGCCTTGCAGCCTCGCTCAAGCTGGAAGAGGCCGGCTATGAGCATATCGTCATCGAGAAAAACCCCGAAGTCGGCGGTACCTGGTATGAAAACCGCTATCCCGGCGTAGGCGTCGACACGCCCAGCCACTTCTATTCCTATTCCTTCGAAATCACGCCGGAATGGACGCACTATCACCCCAAGGGCGTCGATATGCAGAAGTACCTGCTTCATGTCGCCGACAAATATGATCTTCGCCGCAACATCCGCTTCAACACGGAAGTCGTGTCCCTGCGCTACGACGATGCGGAGGCCGTCTGGAATGTGACCGTCCGCGCTAAGGACGGCACGGAAGAGGTGATCCGCGCCAACGCCGTCATCAATGCTCATGGGCCGGTAAACCGTTGGAAGTGGCCCGACATTCCCGGCCGCGAAGAATATCAGGGCAAGATGATGCACACCGCGACCTGGGACCCGTCCGTTCGGATCGAGGGCAAGCGCGTCGGCATCATCGGCACTGGCGCCAGCGCCGCGCAGCTGATCGGCGCGATTGCGGATCAGGTCAGCGACCTGACCGTGTTCATGCGCACGCGCTACTGGACGATCTACAATCCCGAGATCAATCATGAGGTGTCGGCGGGCATGAAGTTCGCCCTGCGCTACATCCCGCACTTCCGCGAATGGTTCCGCTTCCGGGTTTACTGGTTCGCCGCGGATGGCCTCTACGGCAATGTGGTCAAGGACCCGCAATGGCCGGTCGACAGCCTGTCGGTCTCCGCCGCCAACGAAGGCGCGCGCCAATGGGCACTGTCACATCTGGAATCGAAGTTCCACGATCGGCCGGACCTCAAGGAAAAGATGACGCCGGACTTCCCGATCTTCTCCAAGCGCATCATCCTCGATGCGGGCTGGCTGGACGCGCTGAAGCAGCCCAACGTCACGCTGGAAGATGGCGGGATCGAATGCTTCACCCCGAAGGGTATCCGTACCAAGGACGGGAAGGAGTATGAGTTCGACATCATCGTCTGCGCGACTGGTTTCGATGTCGCCAACATGATGGGCAAGCTTGAAATCCACGGCAAGGGCGGTCGCTCGCTCCGCGACGAATGGGGGCAGGATGATCCGCGCTCCTATCTGGGCGTGACCGTGCCAGGATATCCCAACTACTTCATGACGGTTGGTCCCAACAGCGCGCCTAATCACGCGGCGGGTCAGAACCTGATCTCCGAAGCACAGGTCAACTACATCATCGAGTGCCTCGACTGGGTCAACGCCAGCGGCGCGCGTGCAGTGGAGCCGACGACGGAAGCTTTCGAGCAGTGGAACCGCGCGGTCGAGGAACAGATGAAGAATATGATCTGGACCCATCCAAAGGCGGGCAGCTATTATAATAACTCGAAGGGCCGCGTGTTCCTGTCCTGGCCATGGCGGCTTGTGGACCTGTGGAACCAGACGCGAGGGCCCATCAAGGAAAATTTCCAGCTGCACTGAGCGGCAGGAGCTCGAAAAAAGGAGCCGGTCCGCAAAGACCGGCTCCTTTTTTATATCCGCCGCTGGAGATCAGCCAGCGACGGTATATCCGCCATCGACCGCCAATGTCTGGCCCGTGATCCAGGCCGCGCCCGGGCTCGACAGGAACAGGATCGCGTTGGCGATGTCGTCCGGCTCGCCCGGCCGACCAAGCGGCGTTCTGGCAAGGGTCGGCGCCATCCACGCCTCTTGCGCGAAAGTGCCTTCCGTCATCCGGCTACGGGTCAGCCCTGCCGCCACGGCATTGACGCGGATGCCGCGTTCGCCCCACCTCACCGCTAGGGTGCGGGTGAGACCAAGCAGGCCGGTCTTCGCCGCGCCATATCCCGGCACGATCGGGATACCGAAATAGCTGCTCATCGACGCGATGCTGACGACACTCGCGCCGCCTGCGATCGTGCTCTGCGCCAGCAGGTCAGCGCTTTGCCGTGCCATGCGGAATGCGCCGACCAGCAGCATATTGACCGCCCTCGCGAAAATCTCCGGCTCATATTCGTCGAGCCCCAGGCTGGGCAGGGCCATGCCGGCATTGTTCACCAGAATGTCGAGCTTGTTTAGGCTGGCGGCGACCGCGTCGATGCTCGCGCCATCCTCTATGTCCATCTGAAGGTAACGATATCCAGATAGGTCGGCGTCATATTCGCTGGCGCTGCCCCGCGTGCCGGTGATGGTCACATCCGCACCCGCTTCGCGATAGGCTGCTGCTGCTGCTGCGCCAATGCCGCTGGTGCCCCCCGTAATGAGGACATGCGCACCGGAAAAATCATAAGATGGGTTCATTACACCGTTTCCACTTCTACCCAACGGCCTTCCGCAGCGGAAAGGCGCGCCGCATCCAGCACGGCCTGTCCTGCCGCCGCATCATGAAAGTCCCCGGCCGGGTCTGGCAGGGGAGGCGTGCGGCCTTCGATCTTCGCCTTCATCTGGCGGAACAGCTTGGCATATGGCGCGACATCGAAGCCTTGCGTGTGCCAGCGGTCCATCTCCGTCTGGATCAGTTCCTTGACGGCAAAAGGCTCGGGCGCCGGGTTGATCAGTTCGTCAGGCATCGGCACCTGGCGCGGTCCTTCCGCATCCTTGACCCAGACTTCCTCCGGATCGCCAAAGGCGCTGCCGGACTGGATCCAGGCGGCACCCTTCGAACCCGCTACCTTGGTCGCCATGACGAAGGGTCCGGGGAAATTCATCGCCGCCTCGATCGCGCCCATGCAGCCGTTCGCCGTGCGGAATTGAAGATTATAATAGTCGTCCGACGTCATAGTCGGCCGGGTGGTCGTCAGCTTGCGCAATATCGCATTCACCGCGATGATTTCGCCCACGGTCGAACGAACCTGATCGATCATATGTGTCCCGAACGCACCCAGGAACCCGCCACCTTGTCCTGCATCTGTCCACCAGTCGGCCAGAGGTTCCTCTTCGCCGGTGCCGGGTTGCTGGTAGATGCGGCTGAACATCAGCGGATCACCGATGAGCCCGTCCTGCACTACCCGCCGCAGCAACGCCTGGGCGCTATCGAACCGGAACTCAGCGCCCAGTGCATGAACGATGCCCGCCTTGTTCGCCGCCTCAAGCATTTCGCGCGCCTGCGCCAGATCCCGTGCGAAAGGTTTTTCGCACATGACATGGCGGCCCGCCGCGATCGCCTGCATGACCGGGGTGTAGTGCGCGTGCGGCGGCGTTGCGACCGTTACGAGGCGGATCGCCGGATCATTGGCAAGCACCTGTTCCAGATTATCCGATGCCAACGGAATGCCGAGCGGAGATGCGCGCTCTGCGGTGCGTTCCCTGCTCCGCCCGACAATGGCGCGAACGTCAAATCCTGCGTCCCGCAGCGCTCTCACATGCGTGAACAGGCCAAAGCCTGTGCCCACGACGACTGCGCCGATTGGCGCCTCCTCTCTACTCATTGCGTCTCTCTTGCCTTTCTGATGATGTCACGGGCTGCGGGCGCCCAGGATTTCAGGGCTTCGGCCATTGGTGCCGATCGGGTCGCTGCGGAAAATATCTCGATGGAAATCGGGGCGTCCGTCGCTGTCCTGTCGAGCGCGCGGATAAAGCGGGTAAGGTCAAAACTACCCTGGCCGGGAATCAGGCGGCCATTCATCGTTTCATGCAACAGATCGGGCTCCGGCTCCGCCGGGGCGTCGTTGATCTGAACGGTGTGGATGCGCGATCCACGAATTCGTGCCAGCAGGTCAAAGCTCGACCCGCTTCGGAAGAAATGCCAGCTGTCGATCGTCAGCCCGCCATTGGGCCGTCCCGCCGCTTCAACGATCGCCCAAGCGCTGGCGAGGTCAGGGATGCCACCAAAGGGCAGGAATTCGATATGCGCCTTCAGGCCATGTTCCGCAGCAGCATCGCACAGTTGGGCAAAGGCTTCCGCAGCTTCATCAAGCGAGGGCGAGATGCCCATCATCTCCACCACTGTGATGGAGGGTGACCCGATGCGGGCGGCAGCTTCGATGACGCGCTCAGGCGTGAGGGATTGCAGCAGCGTTGCCATGGGGACATCATCGCTCGCCGCATGATGACCCGGCAACCAGCAGGCCGTGCAGTCCATCTCCATGATGGCAAGGCCATGATCGGCGACCCTGTTGGCGACATCGACGGCGCTCACCCCCGCCTCTTCCAGCGCCCAGACGTCCCCCGGCATCAGCGATATGCCGGAAAAGCCCGCTTCCTGCGCCGGGACAAGCCGCTCCATCAATGGCACATGAGCAAAGGGCGGGCCGGACAAAATCAGCGTCGGATCGGCGGTCATGCCTGTTCCTGACGGAAATTGAGTTCCAGGATGATGCCGTTCCGCTCTTTTACGAATAGCTGGCACAGATTGGCGGGTGGATAATCCTTCCGCACGACATTCGCGCCTGCCGCTTCCAGTCGCGTCATCATCCCTGGCAGATCGTCACATTCCAGCGCGACATGATGCACCGCCGCGCTGCCACGCGCCGGGCTGAACGGAAATGCCTCATCGCTCGGATACTGCGCGTCTATGGGGCCGATGTGGATGATCGGCCGGTCATTGGGATCGTGGATCCAGCAACCCTTGTCGATCGACTCCGCGCCCGGAGCAGCCGCCGCACGAAGGCCCAGCACATCCTTGAAGAAAGCGGCAGTGCCCGGGACGTCCTCTGTACGAATGTTCACATGGTCAAGCGCGCGCACAGCCATGGCATCAATCCACAAATTGTCCGGTCAGGATCGCTGCATCGGCGCTGAGCGCCGCCGCCCCCTCAGCTTCCAGCTTCGCAACGGGCAAGCGCCACAACTTGACCTCGGCCGTGCTTTCCGTTCGCACCAGGCGGAGGCCCCAAATGCCCTTGTCATGGCCAAAGGAATTGACCCAATTTCCGCCCAGGCCCGGATCATGTTCAGCGATGATGATGCGAACCCGGCCGTTCGCCTCGGCAACGAAGCGGTAGTTGTTCACCCACCCGTTGCCTTCTTCGAATGAGTCCAGATTTTCCTGCCACATGTTGCAGATCTGGAAGTTCCAATATTCGCATTCTGGCGGCACGAATTCCAGGACCAGCGCCTCGTTCAATCCCTTTTCCCAGCCGCCAAAGGCCACATGGCGATCGGGCACGCCGCCGTTCGACAGATACTGGGCGCGGCTATAGTCGAGCCGGTTGAGCTTGGCCGCGAAATTGCCCTGCGTCCCGTTCCACCAATTGCGCACCAGTTCCGCATAGCCAAGCACGGCCTGCCCGGCCCAGGCAAGATTATTGGCCATCAGCGCTGGGGTCACGGGTTCAGGCGCCGCGCCGTCGGTCCGCTCAATCCGCAAATCCGGCGCGATCTCATTCGCACGGTCACTCCACACCAGCCGTATCATGATGCAGTTGCTGTCCGGCTGCAGCTTCAACCAGTTCTTGCCCTCGCCGGGATCATCTTGCGACAGGATGATCTCGAAAGTCCCGTCCTCCTCAATCCGAAGCTGCTGGCTGCCAAGAAAGCCCGTGGTCTTCAGATTGGATGGATCGAACTCCTTCAGCCCTTCCAAACCAAGCGGAGCCCAGTCGCGTGCGCCGACATCCCCGGTCGCAGGAGCGGTGAGCACGGCGAAGATGAAATAGGGGATGGTGCCGCGCGTGCCGATGATCCGGTAATCGCGCGCTTCATCAAACTGGCACATCAGATGGTCTTGATCGACAGTCTGCACATTGATCGACTGGCGCCACACCATGTCGCGCAGGCGAGGCCGTGTAGGCTCGGCATTCTCAATCAGCCGTTCGAAGCTGGACCGCGCAACCCGGGTCAGGAACCGATACCATTCGGCCCTGTCGAGGTCGGACGGATCGTCCCCAAAGCGGTCGATCATCCCGCCCGCGACCTTCAGGACATCGCAAAAATCTTCCCAGGACTGGCCGGACAGCAGCCGCTGCGCCGCGCGTGCTTCGCTCGCGCGCTTGTCCATCGATCCGTTCGCCGCGTCAGCCATCGCGCCCTGTCCTCTCCTATTTTGTTGCGGGGAAGGTGCCACCGTCTCCCTGTGGGGGCCAGCCATTCTTCTGTCGATCCCGTGCCATTATCCTTCCTGTGTGACGCAAAGTGAGCGGGCTTTGCACCTGAGCATCCACTTACCAACGAGGATTGACAAAAAAGTTATAGATCGATAACTTTCCTGCATCAGGCGGATGACACGATTCGCCTTGGATGTTTGGAGTGGAGTTCGAGAGCGATGTTGAGCAATGAGCAGAAGCGGCATTTGTCCGACCTCCTGCAGCCTGTTTCCCCGCCGCGCGAGTTGAGCAATGTCTATACCGAGGATCAGCGCCGACGGCTGCTGGATGTCGTCCACAGCGGCGCTTGGAAGCTTATCATCGCCCAGCATTTTCCGACGCCCGAATCGCTGATTGCGACCTTCGCGGGCGGCTTCCCTGAAGGGTTCGAACCGTCGCTGGACATGTTCCTGACGCCCACCTTCCGGGGCTTCTACGCCAATTACTCGACCTGCATGTACCCTGAAATCCAGGACACCTTCTACAATTCGACCTTCCTGGAATATGCCAAATCCTACTGGAACGCGGACTATGCCAAGCCGCAGATGATGCTGTTCAACGTGAACGGCCCGTGCGGCAACACTGATCCAGGCCATCTGGATTCGCCCAGCTTCCGCGGCGTACGATACGAGAATTCGCCCACCTGGCTCTGTTCAATCATGGGCCGTTCGGGCCTGTTCCAGGATTATTTGATCAAGATGGCGCAGGTGATCACCTGGTTCAGCCATGATCCCGAAAGCGGCTTCACCTACTGGCCCAAGGGTCCTCTGGAAAAGCCCGCCCGGTTGCAGCCGCCCGTCTATAATCGCGGCGTGATCGTCCAGAACGAAATGCTCGTTCATCGCGGCGAAGCCAACGGTCCGGTTGAGCGCCGCAAGCCCGACGGCCTGGGATTTGACTCTCTGTTCAGCGGTGAACCGGGCGACCCCGACGGCTGGCTGGTGAAGACCGGTGATCAGGTGATCGAGCGCTATCATACCGACGAACTGCGCTTCCTCGTCCACTGGTCGGCCGAAGTGTTCGAAGATTATGCCGAGCTCAAGAAGAACATGGATGGTTCGGACAACCTCACCTATGATCAGGTGTTTGATACGCTGATCAAGGATGTGCGTTCGCGTGGATTCCAGATCGAGACGCCGACCGATCCGCTGAACGATCCGGCCTTCATCAAGGCACTTAACGACGCCTATGATTATGGTGGCCCGGCCGAATATCCGGCTGAAGCACCGCGCGAGCTGGTAGCTGCCTAAGCGCGAGAGGGACAGCAAGACAGGAAGAAGGGGCGTCTGGTCAGGCGCCCCTCTTTCATGCCCCTTGTTCAGGGAGCAGGCTCGATGTCATCTGGTCCCCAATAGGCCTTTAGGCTGGTGATCCGGCCTTCCGCATCGAACGTGCAGACATCCAGCGACCTGATCAGCAGGCGAGGGCCTTCGGGCGGCTGGAACGTCACTTCGAACACCAGCGCGGCGGCATTGCTGTGCGATCCCCTGATGGGCGTCACTGGCCTGATGTGCGTGCCAAAGGCAATGGTGTCGCTGAACCAGTTTTCGATCTCTTTGCCTGTCTTTGGCGGTGATCCCAACGGGTCTTCGATCACAGCGTCGGGCGCGAACAGCGCCAGTACGCCATCGCGGTCGCCAGCATTGATATGGTCGACATAGGCTTGCAGAGCCGCGCGCATTTGATCCCGATGAGGATCGGAGACACCAGATGAAAAAACTTCAGCCATATTCCTGCTCACCTCATAACCGACAAGGCTGGAAACCGCGCATTTAACATATGAACTTGCATTCCCGATCGTGTTTTGCGTAGGAAGAAGTAGAATTTAAAGGCACGCGATGGGTGAGGCTGTGACTCGCTGCATCAGATGCTATTTTGCCGCGCGCAGTGAGAGGATCAAGAAATGGCGACATCGTCGGACTATCGTCTGGGAGAATTCACCTTCCCTCGTGGCTGGTTCATGGTGGGTGAGAGCGCTGAGGCGACGAGCATGCCCAAGGCGATGCGCTATCTTGGCCAGGACATGGTGATGTACCGTGGCGAGAGCGGCAATGTCTATGTGACCGAAGCCTATTGCCCGCACATGGGCGCGCATCTGGCGAAGAACACGACCAGCTATATCGTGCGCGATGGCGAGCAGGTGCAGGGGGAATCGATCCGCTGCCCCTTCCACGGCTGGCAATATGGCCCGGACGGCGCGTGCAAGAACATTCCCTATTCCGACTTCGTGCCCAAGGCAGCGAAGCTCAAGACCTTCCCCACCGTGGAGCGCGCCGGGACGATCTGGATCTGGCATGACCCTGAAGCGCTCGAACCCAATTTCGACCTGCCCGATTTCGGCGGCCATTATGATGCGCCCGGCTGGGTCAACTGGAAGATCGACTATATGGGCGATCTCGACATCCACCCGATCGAGGTGGTCGACAACATGGCCGACTTTGGCCATTTCATCCCGATCCATGGCGCCAAGGACTTCGTCTACTTCGCCAATGAGTTCAAGGATCACATCGTCCACCAATATTATGCCGCCGGGCACCGCACGCTGACGCTCAACCCCGAAGACGTGCTGACGCTCGACACCTGGTACACCGGCCCCTCGATCCTCCAGTCGGAGATGGCGGGCACGTTCGACAGCTTCATCATGATCACCCACACGCCGATCGAGGATGGCAAGATCCGCGTCTGGCATGGCCTGATGGTGCAGGTGAATGACGGTTCCGCGCCGGTCACCGATGACCTCCGCGCCGCGGCGCTTGAATATCAGGAAGGCAGCCGCCTTGCTTTCGCCCAGGATGTCGAAATCTGGCAGAACAAGAAGGCGTGCCTCAACCCGCTCGTCATCCCCAATGACGGCCCCTATGGCAAGGTGCGGACCTGGTACAAGCAATTCTACAACCCGCGCGACAAGACCGCCGACCTGCACAAGCGCACCAACGGACTGCACGTCACACTCGACAAGCGCAGTTCCACGCAGGCGGCATAAGGAGAAAAGGCAATGGAGAGAAGTGAACGTCCAGTCGCGATCGTGACAGGCGCCAGCCGGGGTGCTGGCCGGGGCATCGCCGCCGCGCTGGGAGAGAAGGGCTATCGCGTCTATGTGACGGGCCGCTCTGTCCGCGAAGGCGATGCCGAACTGCCCGGCACCATCGGCGCCACCGCGGCGCAGGTCGATGCGGCAGGCGGCGAGGGCCGCGCCGTGCAGGTCGACCATGCCGATGGCAACGCGATCGCTGCGCTGTTCGAGCGGGTGCGGGACGAAAGCGGCCGCCTCGACATCTTGGTCAACAATGTCGCCGCCCTGAACGATGATCTGGTAAAGCCCGGTCCCTTCTGGGAAAAATCCATCGGTCTTGTCGACATTTTGAATGTCGGCTTGCGCTCTCATTATCTTGCAAGCTGGCATGCCGCGCGCATGATGGTGCCGGCGGGCAATGGCCTTATCGCCTTCACTTCCTCCTTCGGCTCGGTCTGCTACATGCACGGCGCTGCTTATGGCGCGCAGAAGGCGGGCGTCGACAAGTTCGCGGCCGACATGGGCGTGGACTTCCGGGGTACCGGTGTTGCCGCCATCTCGCTCTGGATGGGACCGCTGCTCACCGAACGCAGCGCCCGCACGCTGTCGGAGCATCCCGAACAATATGAAAAGTTCATGGCCGATGCTGAGACGCCGGAATTCAACGGCCGGGTGATCGCTGCCATCCATGATGATCCCAACCGCGAAGAGCTGAATGGCCAGACGCTGATCACGGCGGAAATCGCGCAGCGCTACGGCATAACAGAGGCCGAGGGGCGCACGCCGCCATCCTACCGCGCGATGCTGGGCGATCCGCGCATTCCGCATCCTGCCATCGTCGCGTAAAGGAGCAGATCATGGATTTCGGACGCCGCTTTGCAGCCAAGTCGATCATCGTCACTGGCGCGGCGTCCGGTATAGGACGAGCGACCGCCATCCGCCTGGCCGCAGAGGGCGGCCGGGTGCTGGCGGTGGACCTGGATGAGAAAGGTCTTGAAACGCTGAGGCAGGAACAGCCCGGCATTTCCATTCGCGCAGGCTCCGTGGCTGACGAAGCGACCGCCCGCTCCATCGTCGCGCAATGGGTGGATGAAGCCGGACAGCTGGACGTCCTCGTCAACATGGCGGGCATCATCCGGTCCAGCCATGCGGCCACGACCGATTATGATGCCTTCATGTCCATCATCGCGGTTAACCTCGGCAGCACCTTCCTGATGTGCCGCGAAGCCTTGCCGCATCTGGAAAAGACAAAGGGCAACATCGTAAACGCCGCGTCCACGTCCAGCCATTTCGGTCATCCCTTCCTCACCGGCTATGCCGCGAGCAAGGGCGCGGTCGCCGCTTACACCCAAAGCCTAGCCTGGGAATATGTGAAGCGTGGCGTGCGCGTGAATGCGGTCGCACCCGGCGGCATCGAGACACCGCTCGCCAACAGCGTCCAAACCGGCATGGTGGAAGGCGCCGATTGGGAGTTGTATAATCATCTCGGCCCGATCAATGGTTTTGCGAAGCCTGACAAGATCGCGGGCGTCATCGCCATGCTGGCGAGTGAGGATGGAGGGCACATGAATGGGGCGATCGTGCGCGTTGATGGGGGCGTTCACGCCTGACCGTTCGGGCAAAGCAGGAGGGTGGCAGCCATGACCATCCCTCCGAACGGCTTTTGCCTGGACCATCTTTCACTCGTCAATCTCGATGCCCTGACGGTGATCGAGGCGGCGGCGAGCGCGGGCTTCACTGCCGTCAGCCTGTTCGTCACGCCGATCCCGATCAGCCCGACGCCCGACCTCCTCGCGGACAAGGCTGCGCGCCGGGCTGTGATCGCGGCCTTGCGCGACACGGGGCTGCGGGCCGGCATCATCGAACCCTTCATGCTGGATGCGGAGCCCGACTGGGACCTGCTCGAAAGCAGCGCGGAGTTGACCGCAGAACTCGGCGGAACAGTCAATATCCTGGGCCTCGATCCGGATCATGCACGGCTGCGGGAATCGCTCGCGCGCATGGTGGAGATTTGCCGCAAGGCGTCGGTGCCCGCCATCATCGAACCCTATCCACTATCCTCGATCCGTTCGCCCGCCCAAGCGCTGGAGATCGCCCACTCGCTGGGCGCGGAGATCGGCCTGTGCATCGATACGCTCCACGTCATCCGCAGCGGCGGGGACTGGGATGATGTCGCGAGCCTTCCGGCTGAACGGGTTCGCCATGTCCAACTGAATGACGGCCCGATCGAACCGCCGCATGACCGGGTCAACGAAGCGGTGTTCGACCGCCTGCTGCCCGGCGAGGGCGAGTTCAACCTTCGCGCGCTGCTTCCGCTGCTCCCGGCCCATGCGACTATTGCGGTGGAAGCACCATCGCGTGCCTCCGCCAAGGGAGAACCACATGAGCGCGCGGCTCGGCTGATGCAGGCAATGACGGTCCTGTACGCACGCGGCTAGAGTACCGTGCTATATCAGCACTACCATTACCGCCGTTCGCCCTGAGCCTGTCGAAGGGCTTTACTTCTTAAAGAAGAAAGGCTTCGACAAGCTCAGCCCGAACGGAGTTGGGTGATGCTATACGGCTTCGATGTAGCGCTACTCAGGAGCTTGCGGCGTTCCGAGCGGAGCGATCGCCCCGCCCGGACGATCCATCATTCCGCCGCCAGCGTCGCCTGCTCACGGAAATAGGGGATCACCTTCTCGCCGATGTTGCGGATCGTCTCCATGATCACTTCGTGCGGAATACCGCCCATCTGGAACATGAAGAGGATTTCGTCAGCGCCTGCATCCTGCAGACGCTGGACCTGCCGAATGCAATCCTCCGGCGTGCCATAGGCGTCTTCGACCACTTCAAAGCTTTCGGTGTGGTGGCCGCCGATGGTGATCTTCTCATCCGACAGCCAGGCTACCGTTTCTTCCTTATGGCGCTGAAGTGCGGCAAGGCTTTCGCTGGCGTCCAGGTCCTCCACGTCGGGGGCGGGGCCGCCCGAATACCAGTGGCCCAGCGACTCTACGAAGAAGCGCTGCCCACGCAATCCGATGCGCCGCGCCTTTTCCCGGTCTTCTAGCACCACGGCAGGGCACAGCGCGGCCAGATGCTCGGTCGGGCGATAGCCGACCTGATCCTCGGCCTTCCGGTTCTTGAAAGCCGCGCGATAAATGGCGTTCTTCTGCGCAATGTCGCTCGGCCCGGCAAAGCCCAGCACGAGCGCGCCGATGCCGCGCGATCCGGCCGTGGTCAACGTGTCGGCGCGCGTGCAGGCCATGTAGATGGGCGGGTGCGGGTCCTGCATCGGGCTCGGATGGATCGGACGGAAGGGGATCTTCACGAACTCGCCATCATGTTCGATTTCGCCGTGCTTCAAGATCTTGGGGATCAGATACATGCTCTCATCGATCATCGGCGGCAGGTCTTGCAGGTTATAGCCGAAGGTGCCCGCTTCCTGCTGGGTCCCGCCCTTGCCCATGCCGAAATGGACGCGGCCGCCCGACAGGATGTCGAGCGTGGCGATGCGCTCTGCGACCTTCACGGGATGGTTCATCGCGGGTGGCAGGCAGACGACGCCATGGCCGATGCCGATGCGCGACGTGCGCCCGGCGAGATAGGCCAGGAAGGTCTCCGGCGCGGACATATGCGCATATTGGGTGAGCGCCGTGTGTTCGACGGCCCAGATCGTGTCGAAGCCCATCTCCTCGGCGTAGATGGACTGCTCCACGATGTCGCGGAACACCTGCTGCTCATTCTGGCGCGACGTGTCCGCCATCTGCGCTTCGTAAATGATCGAGAATTTCATCATCTTCTCCACAAAACTCTTCTTATCGTGGAGGCAGGCTATGCCGAGGCAGCAGCCGCTACATCATCCAAATGGATCAGATTTCGGGTTCGCTGCCGATGGTGCGCAGCAGCGTGATCAATTCGACCTGCCGATGCGTATTGGTCTTGGCGAATATCGCGCGCAGATGCGATCGTGTGGTATTATAGGCGATGCCCAGGGCGTCCGCTGCGTCTGCCAGCGTGGCGCCCTGCGCGAGATGGAGGGCAAGGCCCGCTTCCGCCCGCGTCAAATGAAAGCGCTCGCGCAACAGTTCCTCGGACGGACCGGCGGGGCGGGCGGGGTCTGCGATGAACAGCGCCAGCCAAGCGCCATCGGCATAAGCGGAGGACGGAACCGCGCGCGCCCGCGCGTGCAAGGCTGGCCCATCCGCAGCCGCGACTTCGAACAGGATTTCCTCGCCCTGCGGCGGCGGAGATGCCAGGATGCGGTTGATCGTGGCCGCGCTGGAGCCCGTCCTGACCTCCAGCTTGCCATGTCGCTCCGCGATGATGCTGCCTTCTTCTATCATCTGCGTGGCGAGCGCATTGCGGCGCAGGATGCGGCCTTCCCGATCAAGGATCAGTGTCGCTACCGCCAAACCCGCCATGGCGCTGCTGAACAGCTGGCTTTCCGCTTGGGTAATTGTGAGCCGCGCGTGAAGGTCAAGCGCGATACGCAGATGTGGGATCAGCCGTTCGAGCAGGGCCCGTTCGGCATCGCCAAATTGCGTCTGGCTGTCTTCGCGCGTGAGGCGAAGCCGCACGGCAACATCCGGCGGACGATGCAGGTCGACACCAAGAATTTCGCTGCTGCGCGCCACGTCCAGCCAGTCGCGAAAGCGCGCCGGGACATGGCTGACGAAATCGCGAAAGGACACGACTTGTCCCTCAGGCAGGCCGACAAAGGGATCGGCTTGCGAGATGCGTCGGTATTCCTCTGTGCGCTCCGGGTCTGCGCCCGGCGTGACATGGGCGTCGATCCGCGCATGGCCACGGCCGATCAGCAGGGTAGCAAAGGTGGTATCGGTGATCGCCGCCAGCGCGCGCAGGAATTCCTCCCACGGCGGTGATCGCGTTAGGCCGCCATATAGTGTCTGCAACAGGTCGGCGAAGGCGGTGTCATCATTCATGGATCAAATGGCCCGCCCACAGTCCCGGCAACTTCCGCCGCCGGGACTGTGCTCCAGCTCAGCGCCGCAGCGCCAGAGTGATGCTGTAACGGCGGGGCGGCGAATAATAGGCCTCCGTGAAGCCGAAGCTGGTCGATGCGTCATAGCCCGCCGTGATGATACGACGGTCGGTGATATTATCAACGCCAACCCGCACCGACAGGCCGCTATCCGCAAAGCGCAGTTCGGCGCTGGCATTGAGGATCGCGTGATCGGGCTGCCGCAGCAGCGGCGTGTTTTCGGCATCGACGAAGACTTGGCTCTTATAGGCTGCGTCCAGCCGCAACACGCCCTCCACATTGTCGCTGAGCGGCGCCTGGTAGACCGCGCTTGCATTGGCGGTGATATCGGGCGCCTGCTTCAGTTCCCGGCTGCTGACGTCCGTGGGCACGCCCCCGATGACCGACACATAATCGAGATATTTGGCGTCCAGCAGGCCCAGCGCGCCAGTGACGGTGAAGCGCGGCGAAACCTTGAACGCGCCCTCCAGCTCGATGCCCTGGATACGCGAACGGCCCGCATTCTCGTTGCGGACGACGATCAGCCCCGTGGTTGGGCTGACGGTAGAAACCAATATCTGCTGGTCGCGATATTCGTTGCGGAATACGGCGAGGTTGATCGTCGCGATTCCCCCGAACCCGGTCTTGAGGCCCGCCTCATAAGAGGTCAGATATTCCGGATCATAGGAACCGATTTCCTCTAGCGACGTCGGCCGCCCGTTGAACCCACCAGAGCGGAAGCCCCGCGAATAGGAGGCATAGGCCATCAGGTTCGGCCGAAATTTGTAGGAAAGCGACGCACGCGGGGTGAAGGCGTCCCAGCTCTTTTCCAGCGTATAGCTCGGCGTCCCCGCCAACAGCGGCTCACCCGAATAAATGCGCGTGGCAGACTGGAAGAACTTCTTCTTCTCCCAGGTATATCGCGCGCCCAGTTCCAGCGACAGACCATCGACCACCTCATAATTGCCGTTCGCGAACAGCGCGAGATTGTCGGTGCGCTGCCGGTTGCGGAAATCGATGTTGAAGTCGAGCGCTGAGGCCGGGATTGGACCGTCCGGCGTGGGGAAGGGATCAAGCCCCGCTGCCACCAGCGCCGGAAACAGTCCATCCGCGACGATCAGCCGCGTATTGTCCCGCGTCTTCTCCCGATAGGCGAAAGCGCCCAACAGCAATGTGCCGCGCCCGCCAAGATCAAGCGACAGCTGCAATTCCTGGCTGATCTGCCGCGCCCGCTCGTCGTGAATGTCGCCAGCATAATTGATCGTCGACGACGCATCGCCGTCGCGGCCGAACAGCGCATCGACATAGCGATAGGCCGTGATCGACTTCAACGTCGCCCCGCCAAGCTCCTTGGTCAGCGTCAGCGAGGCGTTCACCGCGTCGGTCTGATCCTTGTTCAGTTCCGAATTGCTGTCGGTCCGGTCGATGTCGCCCGGCACGGTGCAGCAGGGTGTGAGGAAGGTCGATTGCAGGAAGGAGAAGAAGGTCGGCGTGAACGCGATCATGCTGTGCGGCGCGCTATGTTGCCGCCGGTGCAGGCCATCGACCTGCAACACCGCGTCCAGCCCTTCGCCGTCATAATGCAGCGCGAGCTTGCCAGCCATCACCTTGCGGTTGCCGAGGTTGTCGCCGGATGGGATTTTCTGCCACCCCTCGCCAAATTCGCCCAGCGCCGCGACGCCCAGCGACCAGCTGTCCGACAGCGGCGTTTCGGCATAGACGCGCCCGCGCACCGTGTTGAACGACCCGTATCGCAGGTCCGCCTCGATCTTCTGCTCGCGGCCCGGCACCGCCGACACGATGTTGATCGCGCCGCCGACGGTGTTCTTGCCGAATAGCGTTCCTTGCGGCCCGCGCAGCACTTCGATCCGGTCGATGCCCAGCAACTCGGTCGTCGCACCGAATGTGCGCGCGACATAGACGCCGTCGATATAAACGCCGACGGCAGGGTCCGACGTGATGATGAAGTCGTTCTCGCCCACGCCCCGGATGAAGGGCGCGATGCCACCACTGTTTCCGCCCTGGCCCGGCGTGAATTGGATGTTGGGCGCGATCTGGCTGATCTGCGTCACATTGTCGAGCCCGCGGCTGTCCAGAGCCGACGCATCGACCGCGCTCACCGCGATCGGCACATCCTGCAAGCGTTCTTCGCGGCGCCGTGCCGTGACGACAATGTCACTGCCGCTGGGCGCCTCGATCCCCGGCGCCTCTGTCTGCGACAGGGCGATACCGGGCGCTGCCAGGGCAATAAGTGAAACGAACGGATAGAGCGTCTTGCGCATGCTTCCCTCCCCAAAAAGCGTCATTCTGTTCTGGCGGGTCACTGTAGCGCCCGCTTTCTAATTCTCCAGCCACAGCCGGGAAAATGACCCAGCTGTGGCGCAAGTGCATCACCTGTGTTTCAGGCTGCTTCCCATTCAATCAGGTGGCTGATGTCGCTGCGCTGCTCGGGCTTGCGGCCGGCGGCGGCGAGATGGTGCGAGGTGATCTGCGCGTCTGCCGCGAGCGGGCGGATCATCTCGAACACACGGTCATATTCGGTCCGCGCAATTTTCCACGCGCCATCTTCACGCCGGTAGACGTCGCGGTAGATGGCGCTGCCGATCGTGTGGCTGCTGCGCTCCACGTCGATGAAGATGTCCTCCAGATACCAGATCCCTTCGGCGTCATTCTCGCCCGTCAGGGTGATTTCGGGCATATGGCCATGATGCATTGCAACCGCGCCGGAATGGAAGCTGTTCGCCAGGAACTCCAGCATATTGTCGCGGCCTTCCAGCCGGACCCGATAGGTGCCGCCCCTGTAATCCACGGTCAGATCCTGCGTGAACAATGTGCCGAGCAGGGCGAGATCAGCCGTGTCGATGCCGCGGAAATAGCGATGCTTGAGCGTCCGGATATCTTCCAGATCGCTCAGCTGCTGCAGGGTATAAGCCATCAATCCTCTCCATATGACGCGATATGCGCTTCTGACGCGATGCTATACCTGATCTGCGTAACAATCTGCAATGACGACTGCATTATCACTGGCGAATGATGCTTCACTTTGGGTATGGAGCCTTTCCCAAAGGTGCGCTCGCTGCGCATTCTACAAGGAAAGGATCAGGTTGTGGGCGAGACGGGTGTGGGCAAGGTTGCGATCGTTACCGGCGGTACGCGGGGCATTGGCGCTGCAATCGTGCGGCGTTTGCTGGCGGAGGGCTACGCCGTGGCGACATGTGGCCGCACCGCGCCTGAAGAACCGATCGGCATCGACGGCAAGACGGCGGAGTTCGCAGCATGCGACATCCGCGACCCGGCGGCGGTTGCCGACTGGATCGCCGATCTGGTGGCCCGCCATGGCCGGATTGATCTCGTCGTCAATAATGCGGGCGGATCGCCGCAGGCGGACGCCGCCACGGCCAGTCCCCGCTTTTCTGAGCGCATCTTGCAACTGAACCTGCTCGCGCCGCTGCATGTATCGCAGGCCGCCTATCCGCACCTTAAGGCTGTGGGCGGATCGATCGTCAATATCGCCAGCGTCTCCGGCGCGCGCCCTTCGCCCGATACGGCTATCTATGGCGCGGCAAAGGCTGGCCTGCTCAGCCTCACCACCAGCTTGGCGCAGGAATGGGGGCCGGAGGTTCGCGTCAACGCCATCATCGTGGGCCTGATCGAAACCGAAACCGCTGAAATGACCTATGGCTCGCAAGCCGCGCAGGAGCGGATCGCGTCCTCCCTGCCGCTTGGCCGCATGGGCCGTGGCAGCGACATCGCCGATGCTGTGGTCTATCTTGGTTCACCCTACGCCGCTTACGTCAGCGGCGCGCGCCTGGAAGTGCATGGCGGCGGCGAACGCCCGCTCTTCCTGGAAATCGTCAAGCAAGAGGCCGCGAAGGCCTGACGAAGCAAGGCCGGGCGAGGTTCACCCGCCCGGCCGACTTTTTTCAGATGCCGAGCAGCGCGCTCTGCTGCTCGCCCAGTTCCGGATTGCTCTGTTCCCGGAAGAAAGCGATGCGGCCTGCGAGCGACTGTTCGGTCATCTCCGGCTGGCTCGAAATCCAGAATTTGCGCGCGGCCAGCCCTTCGACGAACACGCGGCAACCTTCGTCCAGGTCCATGCCATAGTTGGCCATCATGTGCGCCATGGTCGCGCGGTGACCAGCGGCGCTTTCCGGTTCGCCAACACCGGCATCCGCGTCAAAAATGCTCGTCTTTAGCATGCCCGGAATGATCGAGCAGACGTTGATCGGCGCCTTGGCGACCTGCATCTCCAGATAGAGGCATTCGCTGAACGACTGGATCGCGTGCTTGCTCATGATATAGGCGGTCTGCGTCGGCATTTGGCCGAACGAGCCGATGGAGGCGAGGTTCGCAATCCAGGCTTCCTGACCGACGCGCAGCATGTGCGGCACGAACGCGCGGACGCCATGCACGACGCCGTGGATATTGACGTTCAGCGTCGTTTCCCAGCGCGCGGTGGGGATTTCCCACACATTGCCGATCGTCTCGATGCCCGCATTGTTGATCAGCAGGCGAACCGCGCCATGCCGGTCGAACACGTCCTGCGCCAGCGCGTCGAGCGCCTCGGGCTTCGACACGTCCAGATGGATCGCTTCGGCCTTGCCGCCCGCCGCGACGATCTCGGCCGCGACCTTGTCGGCCCGGCCCTTGTCGATGTCGGTAACGATGACGGTCATGCCGATCTGGCCGCAGCGGCGGGCCAGGCCCATGCCGATGCCCGCGCCCGCGCCGGTGATGACGGCGACGCCGCCCGAAAAGACTTTCTCTTCTTCAGTCATGCTCATGTTTCTCCAAAAATTTGTGTCGCGATCAAATCGAGCTTATCGATGCGGGCGCAGCGGGCAGATAATGGTGGTAATAACCAGCCGCCCAGCCGCCATCGACTGCGAGTTCAGCGCCGCAGATGTAGCTCGCCTCGTCAGAGCAGAGGAACAGGCTGGCCGCCGCGATTTCCTCGGGCTCGCCGATCCGCTGCAACGGCACGCGCTCATAGCCGTAATTTTTCGCTTCGCCTTCCAACGCCTGCGGATTGCCCATCGCCGTGTTGACGCCGCCCGGATGCACCGAGTTGACGCGCACGCCCTGATGGCCGAATTCCATCGCCGCGCTCTTGGTAAAACCGCGAACCGCCCATTTTGAGCTGCTATAGAGCGAAACCGAATTCACGCCGCGCAGGCCGTCGACGGACGATATGTTGACGATGGCCCCGCGCTTGGCGGCGCACATCTTCGCGCCGACATGCTTCAGGCCGAGGATCGTGCCCTTGACGTTGATGCCCAGAACGCGGTCGATCTCTGCAACGGTCAGATCGGTAATCGGGCCGAAAGCCACAACGGCCGCATTGTTGACCAGCGCATCGATCCGGCCATGACGGGCGATCACGGCATCGACCAGCGCTGTCCAGCTGGCTTCGTCCGACACGTCGAGGCGCTGGAACATCGCGGCATCGCCAATGTCAGCCGCGAGCGCCTGACCTTCAGCCTCCAGCACGTCGGCGATGACCACCTTCGCGCCCTCGCGAGCGAACAGGCGGATTGTCGCTTCGCCCATGCCACGCGCACCGCCGGTAACGATGGCGACCTTGTCTTGCAACCTGCCAGTCATGATTCCTGCTCTTCCTTGTTGAACAAACTTACTGAATAAAGGCCTTGAACGCGTCCCAGGGCACGTCCGAGGTATAAAGGGCGGCTTCGTCCATCGACCCCGCGGGGATGTGGAAGCCGCTCGTGTCCATCACTGCGTCAAATTGTGCAAGCGCCGTTTCGGGGGTCCAGTCCTTGTCGGTCGCGCGATAGCCACGGGTGACGCCCGCGAAGACGCGCGTATAGCCCCCGCCGCCAGCGGTGAACATCTCGCCATTGCAGGGCGCGCTGTCATGGGCCAGCATCGCCACGACCGGCGCAACCGCGCGCGCGGGGAAGTCTCGCTCCATCAGGCCGTGAATTTCCGGTCCCATAAGCTGCGTCATCCGGCTGCCCGCGATCGGCATGACGGCATTGATCTTGACGTCCTTGCCCTGCGCCTGCGTCGCGGCGGCGAGGCCGCGCGTCATGGCCCAAACCGCGCCCTTGGCCGCCGGATAGGGGACCGCACTGCCCATGCCGAACCATGACCCGGATGAGATGTTGACGATCCGCCCGAAATTGCGCTCCAGCATCCCGTCCCAGACGGCACGGCACAGGTAAAAGGTCCCGCTGGCCGACACCGCCATGTCCTTTTCCCACTGCTCGTCGGTAACGGAGGACAGCGTGCCTGACGCGCTGACGATGCCCGCATTGTTGACCAATATGTCGACCCGGCCCCATCGCGTCAGCGCATCCTGCACGATGGCTTCGGCCCCGGCCGATGTGGCAACGCTGTCGCCATTGGCCTCTGCAATCCCGCCAGCATCGCAGATGTCCCGCGCCGCGATTTGCGCATAGCCCTGATCCTTGCCCTCGCCCTGGAAATTGCCGCCAAGGTCGTTGACCAGCACCTTGGCCCCGCGCGCCGCGAGCAGCGCGGCATAGGCCTTGCCCAGGCCGCCTCCCGCACCCGTGACGATCGCCACTTTACCCTCGAAACGCAGTTCAGACATCGGCCTCTCCTCATTGTCCCGATCGCAAGTGCGTCAGGCTTTTAGAATCATGTCCGCCGCCTTCTCGGCCACCATCATCGTAGGGACATTGGTGTTCCCTCCAGGCACGCGCGGCATGACCGATGCATCGACGACGCGCAGCCCTGCAATGCCGCGCACCCGCAGCTGTGGATCGACGACCGCCATCGGATCATGTCCCATGCGGCAGGTGCCCACGGCATGAATGTCGGAAATGGCGGTCTCGCGCAGATAGGCGTCCAGCTCGTCATCCGACTGGATGCTTGCGCCCGGCGCCAGTTCCTCGCCGCGGAACGGATCGAAGGGCGCCTGCGCGAAGATGTTGCGCACCGCACGGATCGCGGCGCGGCCCATCGCCATGTCGTTGGCGGTCGAAAGGATGTTGGGATTGATCGACAGCGGCGCGGACGCATCTGCTCCCGTCAGCTTTATCTCGCCCACGCTTTCAGGGTTCAGCAGGTCGATATGCGCGAAATAGCCATGGTCCATGATCAGCTTGCGCCCCATCGCCTCATAAAGCGCCATGGCGAAATGCACCTTCACATCGGGATATTCCGCGCCCGGCATGGTCTTCAGATAAGCACCGATCTCGGCCGGAGGACTGGCGAGCGGCCCTTTGCGGAACAGCAGAAAATTCGCGACGGCCTTCGCCGCGACCAGCGGGTGGAAGACGTTGAAGAGCGACACGGGCTGCGTGCAATATTGCTTCACGCTGACCGCCACATGATCCCGGTAATTCTGACCGACGCCGGGCAAGTGATGCACCACCGGCACGCCCGATTGCCGCAGATGATCCGCTGGCCCGATCCCCGACAACATCAGGATCCAGGGCGAATGGATCGACCCTGCTGACAGGATCACCTCGCGCGCGGCATGCGCCTCTTCCAGCTGCCCTGCGCGCCGCCAGGCGACCCCGGTCGCGCGCCCGTCCTCCACGATCACCCGCTCCACATTAGCGCCGGTGATCACGCGCAGGTTCGGCCGCTTGCGCGCAGGCGTCAGATAGGCGCGCGCCGCGCTCCAGCGCCGCCCGGCCGAAGCGGTGACATCGGCGGGCACCACGCCTTCGCGCCGCGACCCGCTAGGGTCGTCATTATAGGGAACGCCCGCCGCAACGGCAGCATCGCGAAATGCCTTCGCCAGCGGATTGTGGATGCCTGGCCGCGTGACCAGCACCGGCCCGCCCCGGCCGTGATAGCCTTCCTCCCCACCGGGTTGGAAATCTTCCAGCTTCTTGAAATAGGGGAGCACATCGTCATAGCTCCACCCTTCATTCCCCAACTGCCGCCAGCCATCATAGTCCGCCGCCGCGCCCCGGTCATAGACCATGCCGTTGATGGAGGAGGAGCCGCCCAGCACCTTGCCGCGCGGCGTGTACATCTGCCGTCCGCCCGCATTGGCCTGCGGCACGCTGACATGCATCCATTGGAACATGCCGCGATACATGATCGGTAGCAGCCCGCCCGGTGCATGGATGAAGACGCTGTTATCCTTGCCGCCCGCTTCCAGCAGCAGCACGCGGTTGCGCGGGTTCTCCGACAGGCGCTCGGCCAGCACGCACCCCGCCGATCCGCCGCCCGCGATGATGAAGTCGTAACTGTCGGCCATGATCTCTCCCGTGCCACTGTCCAACGTCCATTATCTTCTGCGATGTCACGGCGCAGGGACTCGGCGGATGCCGGTGCGGGCGGAAACGCGGACGACGTCTTGCGCGCTGAATTGGTCAATATCATACCCAGGTCAAGCCGGATTTGACCCGCCTGGCGCCATTGACCGGTGAACACCCGCTGCTATTGTCTACGCAAACAAGCGCAGTATATGGCGCAACCTGCGATATTCGCGTTGCTAAATCGTGGCGTTACGGCTGCCGGTTCGCATATCAAGGAGAAGAGGATGTCCACGCAAACCCTGACCGCTGATCGCTTCGATCCCTTCAAAATCTATGATCCCGCGACGCTGGTCGCATCCGACCCCATCGAAATCGATGCGCCCGCGATGGTGGTGTGGAAGGTCCTGACCGACATGCCGCGCTACGGCGAGTGGAACCCGTTCTGCGTGTGGGCGGAATCCACGCTGGAGATGGGCGCGCCTGTTTACATGCGGCTCGTCAACTATGCCAATCCGGGCTCGCTCGCGCCCAATTGCGAATATGTCTGCGCGTTCGAACCGGGCCGCCTCCTGTCCTGGGAACTGAAGGATAGTGAAGCCTGGCCCTATCCCGCCCGCCGCGATCAGATCATCGAAGAACTTGGGCCCGAAAAGTGCCGCTATCAGTCGACCGACGCCTTCACCGGCCCGAATGGCATCCATGTCATGCGTTTCTGCGGCCCATGGGTGACGCGCGCCTTCAACGACTCGGCCAAAGCGCTCAAGGCGCGTGCCGAGGCGATGCACCGTGGCGAAATAAGCTGATCGCCGCTGCCAAGGGGTGAGGATAACTTTACGCCAGATAGCGGTATTCGAAGCCGTCGCCCGCACCGGCAGCGTGGCGGGCGCGGCTGACGAGATAGGCCTCAGCCCCTCGGCGGCGAGCATGTCGCTCAAGGATTTGGAAACCCATTTGGGCGTGCAGTTGTTCGCCCGGTCGGGCCGCCGGATGCTGCTGACCGACCGGGGTCGCCCGATGCTGGAAATGGCGCGCGGCATATTGGTGCAGGTCGCGGACCTTGAGTCCCTCTCCCTGCCCGAAGAAGTGCGCGGGCGGCTGCGCATCGGCGCAGCGGTTCCCGTCGGCGATTATGTGCTGCCCGGCCTCTGCGCCGCCTTCATGCATCTGCATCCAGGCGTTCGCGTCGAAATGCGCATCATGCCCTCTCATGAGGTGATGGAGGGCGTGCGCAACATGGCGCTGGATGTCGGCTTCGTCGGCGCGCCGGTAAATTCGAGCTATCTGGAGGCCGAACCCTGGCTGCGCGACCGGCTGGTCGTATGCGCCGCCCCGGACCACCCCCTCGCCGGGCGTCCGGCGGTCCCGCTGGCCGAATTGGCGGACGAGCCTTGGGCGCTCGAAAAGACCTTATCCAGCGAGCGCATCTCCTTCACCGTCGAAACGCTCAAATCCATGAACTCGCTCAACATCGTGTTCGAAGGCGAAAGCGTCGAAGCCATCAAGCGCATCGTCCGCGACGGCGCCGTGCTCGCTTGCCTGTCCAGCCTGACCGTTGCCGATGAGCTGGCGCGCGGCGAACTGGTAGAACTGCCGGTGCCCGAACTGCATTTCACCCGCATCATAAGCCTCGTGAATCGCCGCGACACCCAGCAGCCCCAGGCCAGCCGCGCCTTCCACGAATTTGCCCGCCAGTGGGGCGAACAATCGGGCGAATCAGGAAAATAGCTTCTCCCATGGCCGATCCATCAGTTTTTCTGATGTCATGCGTCGGAAATACGAATTGGTAGCATAGCGCCCGAAGGCCTAATCAGGTGGGACACGCCCGGTAGGTGTGTTCAAGGAGAGTGTTGTGAAGGCCATGATCTGCACCGCGTTCGCGCCGGTCGAAGAGTTGCAACATGGCGATTTCCCCGCGCCACAAGCAGGACCGGGGGAAGTGGTGATCGACGTCGCAGCCGCCGGGGTAAACTATCCCGACGTGCTGATCGTGCAGGGCAAATATCAGACAAAGCCACCCCTGCCGTTCGTCCCCGGCAGTGAAGCAGCGGGGCGCATCGCCGCCGTTGGAGCTGATGTGACAGGCTTCACTGCTGGAGACCGCGTCATTGCCTTCACCGGCAGCGGCGCCTTTGCCGAGCAGGTGCGGGTGCCCGCAACGCAGGTCTGGCCGGTGCCCGACGGCGTCGATCTGGAAGTCGCGGCGGGCATCTCCATCACCTATGGCACCTCCTATCATGCGCTGAAGGACCGCGCGGCGCTGAAACCCGGCGAGACGCTACTGGTGCTGGGCGCGGGCGGCGGCGTCGGCCTGACCGCCGTCGAACTCGGCAAACGCATGGGCGCGCGCGTCGTCGCCGCCGCCTCCAGCCCAGAAAAACTCGCGCTCGCCAAAGCGCAGGGGGCGGACGAGCTGATCGACTATGCGCAGGAGGATTTGCGCGAACGCATCAAGCAGCTGACCGACGGAAAGGGCGTCGATGTCGTCTATGATCCGGTCGGCGGCTCCATGAACCTCACCGCGGTCAAGAGCCTCGCCTGGGGCGGCCGCCTGCTCGTCATCGGTTTTGCCGGGGGCGAAATCCCCTCCATCCCCGCCAATCTGCTGCTCTTGAAAAGCGCGTCGGCGGTCGGCGTCCTCTGGGGCAACAGCGTCCGCGCCGATCCGGTCGCGCAGGGCGAAAACATGCGCCAGCTGCTCGTCTGGCTGGCGGACGGCTCACTCAAGCCCGTCATCGACACGCGCTTCGCCCTGCCCGACGCAGTGGCCGCGCTCCAGCATCTCGAAAAGCGCAAGGTGAAGGGCAAGGTGCTCCTGACCCTTCAGCCTGCATCCTGAACAGGAAATCCCTCATGTCGCAAACAGTCAGCTTCCACACCCACGGCGCGATTGCCGAAGCGGTGATCGATAATCCGCCGGTCAACGCCACCTCCGCCAGCGTGCGGCAGGGGCTTTCCGAAGCCATTCGCCAGCTGGAATCCGATCCCGCCCTCCAAGCGCTCGTCATCCGTTGCGAAGGCAAGACCTTCATCGCTGGCGCCGACATCAAGGAATTCGGCAAGCCCATGGCTGATCCCGGCCTGCCGCTGGTCATGGAAATGATGGACCATTCGACAAAGCCGATCATCGCCGCCGTCCATGGCACGGTGCTGGGAGGCGGCCTCGAAGTCGCTCTCGCCTGCCACTATCGCATCGCCGCGCCGGGCACGAAATTCGGCTTTCCTGAAGTGAAGCTCGGCCTCATGCCCGGCGGCGGCGGCACGCAGCGCACGCCGCGCCTTGCTGGCCTTGCCACCGCAATCAAGCTGGTGACGGAAGGCAATCAGATCGGCACGGATGAGGCGCTGAAGTCCAACCTTATCGACGCCGTCGCGACGGGCGGCGACCTTGCGACCGAAGCACGCAACTTCGCGGAAAAGCTGGTGGCGGAAGGGAAGGGGCCGCGCAGTTCCTCCACCCTGCCCATGCCCGCCGATGATCCGGCGCTATTCGAAGAAGCGCGCAAGACCGTCGCCAAGAAGATGCGCGGCCAAACCGCACCCCTGCGCGCGTTGGAAGCCATGCGCCTCGGCTATGAACTGCCCTTCGATGAGGCGGTGAAAAAGGAACTCGCGATCTTTCGCGAATGCATGAACGGGTCGCAGTCAAAGGCGCTGCGCCACCTGTTTGCCGCCGAACGCGAAGTCGCGCGCATCCCCGGCCTCGCACCCGATACCCAGACCCGCAACATCGAGCGCGTCGGCGTCATCGGCCTGGGCGTCATGGGACGCGGCATCGTCATGGCGGTCGTCAGCGTCGGCATCCCCGTCATCGCGGTCGGCCTTGATCAACCGAACATCGACGCCGCGATGAAGGCCATCACCAAAATGTGGTCGTCCTCCGTCGCGAAGGGCAGCATGTCGCAGGAGACGATGGACAAGCGCCTCGCGCTCATCACCACCAGCGACGACCCCCGCGACCTGTCGCCGACGCAATTGGTGATCGAGGCAGTGACCGAAGATCTGGACATCAAAAAGGCCGTCTTCGCCAAGCTCGGCGAGGTTACGCCCGCCGGAACCATCCTTGCCTCCAACACCAGCTTCCTCAACATCGACACGCTGGCTGAAGCGTCCGGGCGGCCTGAAGATGTGTGCGGCATGCACTTCTTCAATCCCGCCCATGTCATGCGCCTGCTGGAAAATGTCCGCGCGGCCAAGACCGATCCCGAAGTGGTCGCGACGATCATGGCGCTGGGCAAGCGCATCGGCAAGCTGCCCGTTCTGTCGGGCGTATGCGACGGCTTCATCGTCAACCGCATGCTCTCCAAGCGCTCCCGCGAGGGCTTCTTCCTAGTGGAGGAGGGCGCAAAGCCCGCCGCGATCGACAAGGTGCTGCTGTCGTACGGCTTCCCCATGGGGCCGTTCGCGCTTGGCGACCTCGCAGGGCTCGACGTGCAGGCCGCCGCCCGCAAGGCCCGCGCCGCCAGCGCGACGGAACGCGAACTGCGCGCCGACTTCCCGGAACAGATGGTCGCCGCCGGACGCCTCGGGCAAAAGACCGGCTCCGGCTGGTACAGCTATGACGAAAACCGCAAAGCCAGCGCCAACCCGCTGACCGACGAGATGATCGCCGCCCATGCGCAGCGCCACGGCCTTACCCTGCGCGAAATCGGCGAGGATGAAATCCGCGAACGCCTGCTCTACGCGATGGTGAATGAAGGTGCGAAGCTGCTCAGCGAAGGCATCGTGCCGCGCCCGCATGAGATCGACGTCGCGCTGGTGAATGGCCTCGGCTGGCCCAGCTACACGGGCGGCCCGATGCATTGGGCCGACCAGATAGGCCTCGACAAGGTGCTGGCCACCATCGAGAAATTCCGCGCCGAACAGGGCGACGCCTATTGGACGCCCGCGCCGCTTCTGGAGCAATATGCGTGCGAGGGCAGGGGCTTCTACGCATGAGCTACGAACCCAATGCGAAGACCGCCGACCTGCTCGCCCGCCTGCGCGCTTTCATGGACGCGCACATCTATCCCAATGAGAAGCGCTATTATGAGGAGGTCGCTACCGGCGACCGCTGGGCGCATGTCACGCTCATCGATGACCTCAAGCCGCTGGCGAAGGACGCGGGTCTCTGGAACCTGTTCCTCCCCGAAAGCACCCATGGCGCGGGGCTCACTAACCTCGAATATGCGCCGCTCTGCGAGGAAATGGGCCGCGTTCACTGGTGCCCCGCCGTCTTCAACTGCGCCGCGCCCGACACCGGCAACATGGAAACGCTCGAACGCTTCGGCACGGACGAGCATAAGGAACGCTGGCTGAAACCCATGCTGGCGGGCGAAATGCGCTCCGCCTTCGCCATGACGGAGCCGCAGGTGGCTTCGTCCGACGCCACCAATATCGAAAGCTCAATCGTGCGCGACGGCGATGACTATGTCATCAACGGCCGCAAATGGTGGATTTCGGGAATGGGCGAGGCGGACTGCGCGCTCATGATCTTCATGGGCAAGACCGATCCGACTGCGCCCAAGCACAAGCAGCAGTCGATGATCCTGGTCCCCCGCGACACACCCGGCATCACCGTGCTGCGGCCCATGACCGTGCTCGGCTATGACGACGCGCCGCACGGCCACATGGAAATCCTGTTCGAAAATGTCCGCGTGCCTGCCTCCAACATGCTGCTGGGCGAGGGCCGCGGCTTCGAAATCGCACAAGCCCGCCTTGGCCCCGGCCGTATCCATCACTGCATGCGCATGATCGGCATGGCCGAACGCGCGCTCGAAGCCATGTGCCGCCGGGTGAAGAGCCGCGTCGCCTTTGGCAAGCCGCTCGCCGAACAGGGGGTCATCATCGAACGCATCGCCAACAGCCGCATCATGATCGATCAGGCGCGGCTGCTCACCCTCCATGCCGCGCACCGCATGGACACGGTCGGCAACAAGGTGGCGAAGGCGGACATCGCGATGATCAAGGTCGCAGCGCCCAACATGGCCTGCCAGGTTATTGACTGGGCGATGCAGGCGCATGGCGCGGCGGGCATCAGCCAGGATTTCTTCCTTGCCAGCTACTATGCCCACGCCCGCAAGATCCGCTTCGCCGATGGCCCCGACGAGGTGCACCGTCACCAGCTCGGCCGCCTCGAACTCGCCAAATATGACTGACGTCCGCACGCTCGACACCAACCGCCTCGGCCCATGGCTTCAGGCCCATGTGCCGGGCGCGGACGGGGAAATCAGCGCGGAAAAATTCGCAGGTGGCCAGTCAAACCCCACCTATCTCCTCTCGGTGGACGGCCAGCCCCGCTTCGTCCTGCGCCGCAAGCCGGACGGCGTGCTGCTCCCCTCCGCCCATGCGATCGAGCGCGAATATCGCGTCACCGATGCGCTGAAGGACAGCGCCGTCCCCGTCGCCCGCCCGCTTGCCCTGTGCGAAGACGCCAGCATCGTCGGCACCCCCTTCTTCATCATGGCCTATGCGCAAGGTCGCAACTTCTGGGACGCCCGCCTGCCGGACCTGACGCCCACCGACCGCGCGTCGATCTATGACGAAATGAACCGCGTCCTCGCCGCGCTCCACGCCATCGACACGGCGCAGGTCGGCCTCGCCGACTATGGCAAGCCCGGCAATTATTTCGCCCGTCAGGTCGCCCGCTGGACAAAGCAATATCGCGCCACCCAAACCCAGCAGCTCGACGCGATGGAGCAGCTCATCGACTGGCTCCCCGCCAACGACCCCGGCCTCGAAGCAAGCCGCATCGTCCACGGCGACTATCGCAACGACAATATGATCTTCGCCCCCACCGGACCCCGCATCATCGCCGTCCTCGACTGGGAACTCTCAACCCTCGGCCACCCGCTCGCCGACCTCGCACAGCATCTGATGGCGTGGCGCGTGCCTAAGGAAGGCTATCGCGGCCTATCCGACGCCGACCTCCCTGCACTCGGTATCCCGTCCGAAGCCGACTATCTCCAACGCTATGCGCAGCGCAGCGGCGCGGGTCCCATCGACCCCGCCCATTGGCGCTATGCCCTAGCCTTCGCCATGTTCCGCAACGCCGCCATCCGCCAGGGCGTCTATCACCGTGCGATCAGCGGCAATGCGTCCAGCGAAGCCGCCGCCGTCCACGGCGCCCGTGCCGGAGAAATAGCAAGCCTCGCTTGGCGCATCGCCCGCGGGGAAGAGGACGCCCATCTATGACAGAAAAACGGATCGACGTAGGCGGCTACCACCTTCGTGCAGTGGAACGGGGCGAGGGACCACTGGTCCTCATGATCCACGGCTTCCCCGGCCTCGCCTGGTCATGGCGGCATCAGATGGAGCCGCTCGCTGAGGCAGGCTTCCGCGCCGTCGCCATCGACAGCCTCGGCTATGGCGGCAGCGACCGCCCCACTGATCCCGCCGCCTATGATGCCGACCACATGCAGGCCTATCTCATCGTCCTGCTCGATCATTATGAAGCGGACAAGGCGGTCATCGTCGGCCAGGATTTCGGCGCGCAATATGCCTGGAACCTCGCCGTCCGCGCGCCCGAACGCGTGGCGGGCCTCGTCGCCACCATCCCATATGACTATGACATGGCAGGACGCGCCATGCTCGGCAGCGCCCCACGCCTCCCAGCCGACGCGCCCGCCAAACCAGAAGCATCCTCCCCCGACCGCCTCCCCAGCGAACGCTTCGCCGCCATGGCCCGCGATCATTTCGTCCACTTCCACTATTTCATGGAAGCAGGCCCCGCCGAGCGCGAACTGGCCGACCAAGCCCCCGACTTCCTCGCCCGCCTCTTCTATGCCCTCTCGTCCAAGGGCGACCTATGGAGCTGGAAAACGGTCTCATCGGTAGGCAGCGGTTATCTAGACGTCCTGCCACCCGCGCCGCCGCTCCCCTGGCCCTGGCTTTCCCAAGCAGAGTTTGACCGCTTCGTCAGCGAATATGTCGATGCCGATACGATGCTGCGCTTCATCGGCGGCCTCAACAGCTACCGCACCGCCGACGCAAATTGGCGCATCGGCGAGAAATGGGCCGACTATGACGTCGAAACGCCAACCCTGTTCCTCTATGGCGAGAAAGACCCGTCCTTCGGCTTCTTCACCGATTGGGAAGAGCGGATGCGCCAGCGCGTCCCCGGCCTCCGCGACATCATTGCCATCCCCGAAGCAGGCCATTTCGTGCAGCAGGAACAGCCCGCCGCCTTCAACAAGGCCCTTCTGGACTTCGCCCGATCGGTGACGCAATGACCAACCACTGGCCCGTCGCGGGGCATCTCGGCCTCAGCTCGCCCGACCGTCCGATGCTCGCGCATCTCGCCCGCTCGACCAGTCCGCTCGACCAACTCGATACGCTCGCCGACCATGGTTTTCGCGGCGTGCAGGACCTGTTCCTGAAAGTCCGCCCGCCAGCCGAACAAGCCGCCATGGCCGATCGCATGGCCGCGCGCGGTCTCGCCCTCTCCAGCTTCGGCGGAGACCCCATGCACTGGAACAAGCCACTCTGGAGCACGCAGGATGACGCAGGCCGCGATGCCCTGCGCGCCAGCGTCGCAGCCAGTGCGGAAATGGCGGCCCGTTTCGGCGGCGGCGGTGCCGTGTGCGTCGCTGGTTTCGATGATCAGCGCCCGCGCCCGGCGCAGCTCACCGCCATGACCGAAAATCTGAAGCGCCACGCCGAAGAGGCCGCCCGCTCCGGCCTGACCTTGCTCGTCGAACCCATCGCACCGAGCCGCATCGCCGGCCTCCTCCTCGACCGACTGGAGGATGCGGTCGACATGGTCCGCGCCGTTGCCATGCCGTCCGTCCGCCTGCTGTTCGACACCGGCCATGTAGCGATGATGGGCCATGACGTGCCCTCGTCCTTCGCCTCCTGCGCACAGGAGACCGGCCTGATTCAGTTCGCTGACGTCCCCGGCCGCGTCGATCCCGGCCTAGGCGAACTGGATTGGCCCGCGATCCTGCGAGCAATCGGCGGCTATGACGGCATGATCGAGCTTGAGTTCGAACCCGCCGACCGGACCGCGATCGGCGAAACGCAGATGCTCGGCCGACTGAAAGCGTTCAGCCTCTTCTGACCGGCCACTATAAGCCAGCACCAATGTCCTGAGCTGCTCCTGACGACGCATTCTGCTCCTTCCCGGCAATAGGCCCTCGATCACCGCTTTGGTAAAAGGAGACAACGAATGATCAGGAGAGTCTGCCTCGATGAGAGTGGTTGCCAATCATGCCGTGTGCCAAGGGCACGCCCGATGCGAAGACCTGTGTCCAGAGGTATTTTCGACCGACGCGGTGGAGGGCAAGGTCGTCATCGAACAACCTGAATTTCCGCCGGAGCTTGAGGAAAAAGTCCGGCTCGCCGTGCGCAACTGCCCGGAAGGTGCGCTACGCATCGCGAAGGGATCGGCCGCATGACGGTTACTTATTATCCTGCCGCTCCTGACCATGTGCCGGACGACCTGCTCCTCGATTTTGACTTTTTCGATATGCCCGCCGACGTGTCCGATCCGGTGCAGATCTGGCATGGCCTTATCCAAAAAGGTGCGCCGCCCATCTTCTATACGCCGCGCAACGGCGGACATTGGGTGTTCCTGCGCTACGCCGACATTGCCGAAGCCTATCGCAATCACGAGATTTTTTCCACGACCAAGGCGCAGGTTCCCCCGCTTGAGCCCTTCCCGGTGCTGCAACCCAATGGCGTCGATCCGCCACAGCATGACGTGTTCCGCAAATTGTTGGCGCCGATGTTCACGCCGCTCGCCGTCCGCCGGATGACCGACGGTCTACAAAGCCGCGCCGAACGGCTCATCTCGGGCTTCGCGGGACAAGACGGCTGCGATTTCGTGAAGGATTATGCCGCCAAATTCCCGACCGGCACGTTCTTGGAGTTGTTCGGCTTGCCCGAAGAGCGCTTGCCGGAATTCCTGCGCATCTCCGACACTTTCTTCCGCAGCACTGATCCAGACATCCGCGCCGCAAATTTGCTTGAAATCTTCGATGTGCTGGAAGAACTCTTTCGCGAGAAGGAGCGCAACCCCGGCAACGACATAGCCTCCACCGTTGTCCAATCGCGCGACGCCGATGGCAATCCCTTCCCCTGGACCGACATCATCAACTGCGGCTTCCTGCTCTTCGTCGCGGGGCTCGACACGGTCACCAACACCATGACCTATGTCTGGCGCTATCTCGCGACATCACCTGACGCGCGGCAGAAATTCCGCGACCGGCTGGACGATCCATCCGCATTTCTCCTCGCGATCGAGGAACTGATGCGGATCAACGCGGTCTCCAACATCTACCGCCGCGTCACGCATGATTGCGAGTTCAAGGGCGTGCAGTTCCGCCGCAACGATCGTGTCGTCCTGCCTAACACAGTGGCGAACCGCGACCCGAGAATGTTCAACGACCCGCAGACGATCGACCTTGACCGCAAGGTGAACAATCACGTCACCTTCGGCCTTGGCCCGCATCGCTGCATCGGGTCGCACCTCGCCAAACGGGAGATCATGATCTCGCTACAGGAGTGGTTGCGGCAGATCCCTGAATTCGAACTGGACCCTGATCAGGACGCGAAGTCGGTCTTCGGCGGCCCGGTCATGGGCTTCACCTCGCTCAAACTGCGCTGGTGAGGAGAGGTGGGGGGGGGGGCGGGACAGGCCACCCCCCCCCCCCCACACTCAAAAAACCCCCCCCCCCCCCCAGCAACGGCGGCGC
>CBIHNV010000005.1:0-140378 GCA_966211835.1 uncultured Sphingobium sp. | reverse complement strand
CCCCCCCCCCCCCCCCCGGGCGGAGTTTGCCTTACAGGCCCCTCGCCCGCCTTCGCTGCGCTCGGCACCCTCTCCCCTGAAGGGGAGAGGGGAAGGCACTCTTGGGTTTAGGCCTCCCTCCCGGCTTCCCCGGCCTTCGCCGGGGTCGCCACCTCGGCCAGAGTCACGTGCCTCTGGCCGCCCCTGAAGGGGAGAGGGGTATTTTGGGTGTCAGCCCAGATTCTCAGGTTCAGCATGCAGGATCAGCGGGTCGCCGCTATGCGCGGCCCAGATGGCGTCGCGGCGGACGATGCGCCAGCCTTGGGCGCGCCTTTCCCATTGATCGACATATTCGCCGTTTGAATCGAAAATGGGTCCGGCGGGATCGTCCACGCGCTGATGCCGGGCCTGTACATAGGAACGGCTCGTCGCGCGGTCGCCATCCACATCGACCAGGATGCTGCCGATCAGATGTTGGGTGCCGCCGCAGCGGTCGAGGTAGCGGCGCATGTTGGCGGTGAGCGCGGCCATGCCATGCTGGTCGCCGCCCGTGCCGTAATCGAAGCTCAGATCGTCGGCGAACACATCGCCGAGGCGGTCCCATTGCTTGGTATCGAGGATGCGGGCGAAGTGGGACAGGCCGCGGACGATGTCCCGCTCGTCCAGCAAGGCCTGGGGAGTGACATCGCTTGGCGCGTTCGAGGCTCTTTCATCGACCGCCATCATGCGGGTCGCCGGACGGTCGAGGAAATTTTCCTCATCCTCCGCGATCTGCCGGGCGATGTCCTCCTGCGCGGCGGCGGCGGTGAAGCGGTCGTATGCAGCGCGGTCGGTGAGCCATATTTCAGTGATCACGTCGAAGTCGATGGGGGCGGCGTCCGGGAAAAGGAACGCGCCCTCCAGTTCGACATAGTTGCGCCGGTAATCGACTATGCCGGGCAGCAGGCGCCGGATCAGGGGCGCATGCTGCCGTTCATAATAGTCGATAAAGGCTTCGCGGGAGAGATCCGGCCTGCGCCGAAGCAATGCTATGCATTTGAACATCCAGCCTCTCCCGCCAGGATCAGGGCGCCATCCACTGGCCGCCATTGACGTCAAGCGACGCCCCGCTGACGACGCGCGAATAGTCGGAGATCATCATGAGCACGGCGCGGGCGCAATCATCTTCCGGCGGGATGATGCCGATCGGGATATTCTTGGTGACGCCAGCGACGACATCTTCGCGCTTGAAACCGGCATCGACCTGCGAGGCGATGAAGCCTTCCACCGGCTCGCCATGAATCCAGCCCATGCGGCAGGTGTTGACGCGGATGCCGTGGCGGCCAAGATCGCTGGCCATATATTTGCCCAAGGTGTTGAGCGCGCCCTTGGCCACGGCATAGGGCATTTCCATCCCGCCTTCGTGGCCATAGGGGTTGACGCTGGCCATGGTGGACACGTTCACCACCGCGCCGCCGTCGCGCAGATAGGGGATGCAGGCGCGGGTCAGGCGGAGGGCGCCGACGCAGTTGACGTCGAACGCCTTGGTGAAGTCGCCGATGTCCGCATTGTCCACGAAGCACCAGTCGCCATGATAATAGGCGCTGTTGACGAGGCCATGGACACGGCCGCCAAATTCGGCGGCGGCGCGATCGGCCAGCGCCTTGCACTGCGCTTCATCGCTGACGTCGCAGGCGACGGCAACGGCTTTCCCGCCCTTGGCCTTGATGTCGCTGGAAACTTCGTCGAGGAACCCCTGGTTGCGGGCGGCAAGCACCACGCTGGCGCCTTCGGCCGCGGCGATGCGGGCGAGCGCCTGGCCCATGCCGGGGCCGACGCCGCTGACGATCACGACTTTATCCTTGAGCAGCATCCTCTTTCCTTTCCCGATTCTTGTGCCCGTTTCCCCGGTTCGGGGTCGAGCTTTGCGGCGCAGGATAGGAGAAAAAAACATTTGTTCAATGCGATTCTTGCAGGAACGGGAAGCTCTATGGAGAGATATGCGTAGCCAAAGGGGCTAATCGCGCACGAAAGAGGTTGTCGCTGTAGTTGACTGTGTTTCCCGGTGCGGAGATAAGGCGGAGAGCATCGAACGCGGCCGAGCAGAGCCGGCGCGGTTGGATAAAAGCGAGACGAAGAGGAGAGGACGATGCGCTTTCACCTGGGCGAGTCGATGACCGCGATCCAAAATTATGCGCCGCTCGCCAAGGCGGCGGAAGCGGCGGGCTATGCCGGGTTCACAGTGCCCGACAGCCTGATCTACCCGAAAAGTTCCGGCACCAAATATAGCTATACCGACGATGGCGGGCGGGAGTTTCTGGAGAACAAGCCGTTCCTGGAGTCGTTCATCCATGTGACCGCTATGCTTGCCGCGACCGAAAAGCTGGAGGTCACGACCAATGTCGTGAAGCTGCCGGTGCGCCCTCCGCTCTATGTCGCGAAGATGGTGGCGTCGATCGAGGCGCTGTTCGACAATCGCTTCAACCTGGGCGTGGGCCTTAGCGTCTGGCCGGAGGACTATGCGGTGATGGGCGTGCCGTGGGAGGGCCGGGGCAAGCGGTTCGATGAGTGCATCGACATCGTGCGCGGCCTCACCAATGGGGGTTATTTCGAATATAAGGGCGAGTTTTTCGACCTGCCGCCGGTGAAGCTCAATCCGGTTCCGACGAAGCCGGTGCCGATTCTGATCGGGGGCCATTCCGATGCGGCGCTGAAGCGGGCGGCGCGCAATGATGGGTGGATGTATGCAGGTGGCGGCTTCGACATGTTGCTGCCGATGCTGGAGAAGCTTGACGCGTATCGCGACGAGCAGGGCCGTAAGGACGCGCCGTTCCGCGTCTTTGCTTCGGCGCTCGGGGACCCTGATCTGGATGACGTCCGCCGTCATGAAGATGCGGGAGTGACGGACATGGTGGTCGTGTTCCGCAACCTCTATGCGGTGGAAGAGGACAGCCAGCCTTTGCAGCAGAAGATAGACGACCTCAACCGCTTCGCCGAGAAGGTCGTCCGCCGCTATTGATCAGCTTGCCCCGCCGTCTGGCGCAGTTCGCGCCAGCGGGTGGGGGAGGAGCCGGTCCATTGCTGGAAAGCGCGGCGGAAGGCGCCGGTGTCGCTGAATTGAGTACGGCGGCCGACTTCTGTGATGGTGAGGCGGGGATCGTCGAGCAGACGCGTGGCGAGCGCGCGGCGGGCTTCGGTTTTTAGCTGGACGAGCGAGGTGCCTTCATCGGCTAGGCGGCGCTTTAGCGTGGCGATGCTGATGCTGAACTGACGCGCGAGTTGGGAGGCGGTCGCGGGCGCTTCGCCGCTGGCGAGCATGGCGCTGAAAAGATGCTGGATGCGCTCCGATAAGGGGGCGTCGAGCGATTGCGGCTGTTCGACGTCGAAGGGGAAGCGTTCGAGCAGATGCTCCAGCTCATGATGGCTGCGCAACACTGGACGATCGAGATAGCTGGCGGGGAAGCGCAGGCTGTTTTCGGGCGCGCCATGCTGCATCGGCACGGGCATGAGGTAGGAGATGGTCTGTTCGTCCAGCAGGGGCGGGTAGCGCATGGCCGCGCCCAGCAGCGGAATATCCTCTCCGATCAGCCAGCCGAACAGCCGGTAATAGGTGGAAAGGCCCGCGAGGTCGGACACATAGGCGCTGGCGTTCCTGATCTGGCGCGGGGTCGCCATGTCGAGCCGCGCGACGCCGTCATCGACCTTCAGCCGCAGCCGCCCGGCGCGCGGGCCGATAAGGGCGGAAAAGCGATCCGTGCGATCGATCACGTCGGCCAGGGTGCGGCAGGTGATGATGCAGTGGCAGAGCATGTCCACCCCCGCCTTGGTCAGAGGCTCGCGTCCTTCCTGACGGGCTGCCTGCGCATCGAGAGCCCAGGTGCAATGGGCGTAGAGGCGAGTGAAATCATCCTGCGAAAGCCCGCGATGCGCGGCGGTTCCGCCGATCGGCGGCCCTATCAGGTGGGAGAGGCTCGCTTGGCGGAGAAGCTCTGCCGGATCGACGCCAATTTCCGCCACGAGACGTAGCAGATCGCGGGCGATGGCGACGGGGACACGCGTTGCCACCGGACGGGACAGATGTTTGGCGTTGAGCTTTTTTGTCATGACCTTTGAGCTATTCTGGCATTTCCAGAGGCAGGGAGAAAGGGGAAACAAAGGCTTCAAATAGAAAGGATCGAGAGGGTGGCGGACGAGAGCCTGATTGCGCGCATAGACCGGTTGGAGTCGCTGGATGCGATCCGGCAGCTGGCCGCGAAATATTCGCTGGCGCTGGACATGCGCGATTCCGACGCCTGGGTGAACCTGTTCCCCGAAGATGTGAAGGTCGGCGGCGGCAAGCAGGGGCGCAAGGAACTGCGCGACTGGTTCGACGAAACCCATTCGATGCAATTCGACGGCACGTCCCACCATATCGGCGGGCACATCATCGACTTCGACGATCCCGACCATGCGCAGGGCGTCGTCTATTCAAAGAATGAGCATGAGACCGGCGCGGAATGGGTCATCATGCAGATGATGTATTTCGACAAATATGAGCGAATCGACGGGCGCTGGTATTTCCGTCGCCGCTTGCCGCTTTATTGGTACGCGACTGACCTCAACAAGCCGCCCATCGGTGACCGCAAGATGCGCTGGCCGGGCGTGCAGCCCTATCATGGCAGCTTCCACGACCTGTTCCCAAGCTGGAAAAGCTATTGGGACCGGCTGGGGCAGCCGCATGACGGCCCGGTCGAAGCGCCTGCGCCGCTGGAAAAATTCATTGAAACGATGAGGCGCGGCGCTCCGCTGCCCAAGCCGCGCGTTCGGAGCTGAAGGATATGACGGATATTTTCTCGCCAGTGACTTTGGGCGACATCGCGCTGTCCAACCGTATCGTCATGGCGCCGATGACGCGCGATCGGGCTGGCCCTGGCGACGTGCCGACCGATATCATGGTCGAATATTATCGCCAACGCGCCAGTGCCGGGCTGATCGTGACGGAGGGGACGCAGCCTTCGCCCACCGGTAAGGGATATTGGCGGACGCCCGGCATCCACAGTGAGGCGCAGGTCGAGGGATGGCGCAAGGTCGCGAACGCGGTGCATGGCGCTGGCGGGAAGATCGTCATGCAGCTGATGCATGTCGGCCGTGCCGCAGTGCAGGCGAACAAGGACGCGGATGCAGAGACGGTTTCGCCGTCAGCCATTCAGTGCCCCGACAAGATCCCCGGCCCCGATGGCGTTCCGGTGGAAACGGTCGTGCCGCGCGCGCTGGAGACGGATGAAATTCCCGGCGTTATCGCGGAATATGTGGCGGCGGCGCGCAACGCGATCGCGGCAGGTCTGGACGGGATCGAGCTGCATTGCGCCAGCGGTTACCTGCCGATGCAGTTTCTCTCGTCCAACACGAACCAGCGCACGGATCGTTATGGTGGGTCGGTTGAAAACCGCATCCGCTTTGTGGTCGAGCTGCTGGAAGCGCTTGCCAGCGCCATTGGAGCGGGTCGGGTTGGCTTCCGCATCTGCCCCGGTGTCAAGTTCAACGGCATGGACGACGCGAACCCGCATGAAACCTATGCGGCACTGCTCAAGGCGATTGATGGCATGGGCCTGGCCTACTGCCACCTGATCCACATCCCGCTGGAGGGGCAGGACGCGCTGGAGCTGGTGCGTGCCAACTGGAGTGGGCCTGTCATCGAGAATGGTGGCCTCAATCTGGAGAAGGCTTCGGCCGTGGTCGCGGAAGGGAAGGCGGAGGCTGTGTCCTTCGGCTATCTCTACATCGCTAATCCCGACCTGGTGGAGCGGTTCCAAAGCGGGGCTGGGCTCAACAAGGCCAATAAGGCCAGCTTTTACACCGGCCATGGCGATGATCGGGTCGGCTATCTGGATTATGCGCTGCTCGACGCCTGAAGGGCTGAGCGGCGTCACAAAATATAAGGAGAGGTCTACATGGCAAAGTTGCTGGAAGGGCGCACCGCGCTCGTCACCGGGGGCGGGCAGGGCGTAGGGCAGGGCATCGCCCGCGCGCTGGCCGCTGCCGGGGCGAATGTCGCGATCGCTCAGCGCAAGGCTGATCAGGGTGAGGAAGAGGCGCAATATCTGCGCGACACGCATGGCGTCGATGCATTCTTTATCCGCATCGATGTGACGCAGCGAGCCGAGGTGGAGGCGATGGTCGAGGCCGTGCACCAGCGCTTCGGACGGCTCGACATATTGGTGAACAATGCGGGCGCGAGTTTTCCCAAGCGTATCGAAAAGCACACGGACGAAGATATGGAGGGTTCCTTCGCCCTCAACTATTATGCCGTGTTCTGGGCGATGAAGGCGGCTTTCCCGATCATGAAGGCGCAAGGATTTGGCCGCGTCATCAACCTGGGGTCACTGAACGGTGTCAATGCGCACATGTTCACCGTCGCCTATAATGCCAGCAAGGAAGCGATGCGGGCGCTGACCCGGACTGCGGCGGTAGAGTGGGGGCCGTTCGGCATCACGTGTAACACCATCTGTCCTTCCGCGACGAGCCCGCAGGCTAAGGACTATTTCGCGGCCAATCCGGAGATGACGCAGGCGATCTTGCAGCAGGTTCCGGCGGGGCGCTTTGGCGATGCGGAACAGGATATCGGCCCGGTGGCGGTATTCTTGGCGAGCGAAGGCGGCGGCTATATGAGCGGCAATACCCTTTTCGCCGATGGTGGCGCGCAGGTGAACGGCGTCGCCTGGCGCCCAGAAGTAGAGGATTGATCCTCATGGAAAGGCTGAAAGGCAAGCGCGCTGTCGTGACTGGCGGTGCGCAGGGGATCGGTGCGGCTATCGCGCGGCGCTTGGCGGCCGAGGGCGCGACGGTTGCGGTGCTGGATCTGGACGCGGGCGCGGCTGGTGCGGTGCTGCCTTCGCCGCATGTCGGCATCGCTTGCAATGTCGCGGACACGGCTTCGGTGGATGCAGCCTTTGCGCAGGTGAAAGAGGCGCTGGGCGGCGTCGATGTGCTGGTCAACAATGCCGGGCGGGGAAGCGCGGCGGGCGACGGCATGGACCGCTATTATGCGGCGCAGGCTGAGCGGGCAGAGCGGATCTCGCGTGGGGAAGAGCCCACGACCTTTGTGGATCAGACCATCTATTGCGAGGATGAAGGCTGGGCGGGCGTGCTGGCGGTGACGCTGGATGGCACGTTCAAATGCAGCCGGGCGGCGGTGCGGCTGATGGCGGAGCAGGAGACGGGCGGAAGCATCGTCAACATCGGATCGACGTCCGGCGTGAAGGGCGATGGACCTGTCCCCTATTGCGCGGCCAAGGCGGCGGTGCTGGGCATGACGCGGGCCATGGCGCGGGAGCTTGCCGATCGTGGCATCCGGGTCAATGCGGTCAATCCCGGCGCGACCGAGACGCCGATCTACGCGACGCTGCCTGCTGAAATGAAGGACATGATCGCGGCCGACAGCCTGATGAAGCGGCTTGCCCATCCCGATGAGATCGCCGGGGCGGTGGCGTTCCTGGCAGGCGATGACGGCAGCTTCGCCACCGGCAGCATCGTCACGGTGAATGGCGGGGCATATTTCACATAATCAGGGCGGATTGGAGCAGGACATGACGGCACTGGAAGGCAAGGCGGCGATCGTAACCGGCGGCGCGCGCGGGGTCGCCAAGGGCGTGGCGACCGCTTTCGTCAAGGCGGGCGCGCGCGTCCTGATCGTCGATCGGGAGGAGGAGCTGGGCCGCGCGACCGAGGCCGAGTTGCGCGCGCTGGGCGGCGAAGTGCATTTCCTGGCCGTCGACCTGGCGCAGCGGGCGGAGTTGCCGAAGATTATCGAGGCGGCGGTTGGGCATTTCGGCGGGATCGATGTGCTGGTGAACGCGGCTCAGGCTTCGCACCAATTGCCGATCGCCGAGACGACCGACGAGGCCATGGAGGTGGCTTTCGATACCGGTTTCTGGCCGACATTCGTGCTGATGCGCGAAGCCTATCCGCATCTGGTCAAAGCCAAGGGCTCTGTCATCAACTTCGCGACGGGCGCGGCGTTCGATGCCATCCCGACGCAAGGGTCCTACTGCGCGGCGAAGGAAGCGATCCGGGCTATCTCAAAGATCGCGGCGAACGAATGGGGCGCGCAGGCGGTGCGCGTGAACATCATCTGCCCGTTCGCCAACTCACCCGGCGTGATGGCGTGGAAGGAGTGGGCGCCCGCCGACTATGATACGCAGATCAACAAGGTTTCCCTAAAACGCATTGGTGACTGCGAAAAAGATATTGGAGCTGCCGCCGTTTTCTTGGCAAGCGATGCGGCAGGCTATATCACCGGCCAAACGCTGATGGTGGACGGGGGCCAGACAAAGGCTTTCTGATCTTCATCGACCAAGAGAGGACCGTCTTTCGTGACCGATATTTCGCTTCACCGCCCTTATCCCGCCAGCAAGGTTGAACAGTGGGATTTTGAAACCGACGTGGCTGTGATCGGCTTCGGGGCAGCGGGTGCGTGCGCGGCGATTGAAGCGGCGACCGGTGGCGCGCGCGTCATGCTGTTCGAACGCGGATCGGGCAGCGGCGGCGCATCGGCCTTGTCAGGTGGCGAAATCTATATTGGCGGCAGCGGTGGCACGGATGCCCAGCGCGCGGCCGGGTTCGAGGACAGCACGGAGGATCTGGCCGCCTATTTGAAGGCTGCGGGCGGCCCCTACGCGGACGAGGCCAAATGCGATCTCTATGCGCGGGAATCGCTCAGCCATTATGGCTGGCTCAAGGAGCAGGGCATCCCCTATCGCGGCAATTTCCTGCCCGGCAAGCATATCGAGCCGGTCGACGATTCCACGCTGATCTGGTCGGGGAGCGAAGCGGCATGGCCGTTTTGCGACATCGCAAAGCCCGCGCCGCGTGGCCATGTGATCGCGCATGAAGGTTGGGGCGGCGGGCGGCCGATGATCGACTTGCTTGAGGCTCGGGCGAAGGCGCTGGGCGTCGAAGTGACGACCGATGCGCGGGCGGTTGCGCTGGTGCAGGATGAGGCGCGCCGGGTCGTTGGCGTCATCGTGCGGATCGACAATGTGAACCGCTTTGTCCGGACGGCGAAAGGCGTCATCCTGTGCACGGGCGGCTTTGCCTTCAACGAGGATATGCGCCGCCGCTATTGCCCCGAGACGTTCAAGATTAGCAGCCCGATCGGCGATCAGGATGATGGCGTGGGCATCGAGCTGGGCGTCAGCGCGGGTGGCGATGCGGTGCATATGGAGCAGTTCTTCACGACCTGTCCTTGGACTATGCCCGAACCGCAGGCCTATGGCGTGTTCGTCAATCAGTCCGGCCAGCGCTTCATCAACGAGGATTGCTATCACGGCCGGGTCAGCCGCGTTTCGGTCGATCAGATGGGGGACAGGGTCTATCTGCTGCTCGACATCGCCCATTTCGACGAACCGCTGCCGATGGCGGGGATGACGATCGCGGGGACTGGCGATAGCTGGGAAGAGGTCGAGGCGGAACTGGAGATGGCGCCGGGCACGCTGTCCGCCACCATGGCTTTCTATAATGCCCATGCGCATGAAGGGCGCGATCCGTTGTTCCATAAGCGGGCGCCGATCCTGACGCCGCTGGATCAGGGGCCGTTCGTCGCGCTGGAGCTGAATTTCGCGACCAGCTATTTCAGTTTCTTCACGCTGGGCGGGTTGCGGACGTCTACGGATGGCGAAGTGCTGGATCGGACCGGTACTCCGGTCGCGGGCCTCTTTGCGGCGGGGCGCTGTACTTCGGGGCTTCCGGCCTGGGGGCATGGGTATAGCTCCGGCCTCAGCCTTGCCGACTGCACCTTCTTCGGGCGTCAGGCGGGACGGAAGGCGGCGCGCGGCTGACGGTCGCGATGGCGCACGCCTGCCGGTGAGGGTCTGATCCATTTGAATGATGCGCGGCGCTTGGCCGCGCGTCATCATGCTGGGCAGGAACACAGCCGACAGGAGAGTGACTTGTCCATCGATCAGGGCCGCAAAGGCCTGCGCTTCGCCGTCATTGGAGCAGGCATGGCCGGCATCCTTGCCGCCATCCGTCTGCACCAGGCGGGCGAGGATTTCACCGTCTATGAAAAGGCCGGACGGCTGGGCGGTACCTGGCGGGAGAACCGCTATCCGGGCCTGACCTGCGACGTGCCCGCGCACGCCTATACCTATAGCTTCGAGCCCTATGCGGAATGGGACGCCTTTTATGCCAAGGGCGGTGAGATCCAGACCTATTTCGAGAAGACGGCAGAGAAATACGGCATCATGCCGCGCGTCCGCTTCAACAGCGAGGTCGTGTCGACGGTGTGGGATGAAGGCGCTGGTCTGTGGCGCTTGGGGCTGATTACCGGCGAGGAGGTCGAGGCGGAAGTCGTGATCGCCGCTTCGGGCGTGCTGCACCATCCCAAGCTGCCCGACATCGAAGGGCTGGACAGTTTCGAGGGGCGGGCTTTTCACAGTGCGCGATGGCAGGATGATGCTGCGATCGACGGCGCGCGGGTGGGCGTGATCGGCAACGGATCGACCGGCGTGCAGATCGTCACCGCGCTCAGCACGCGCGCGTCCAGCCTGGTGCATTTCCAGCGGTCACCACAATGGATCATGCCGGTGCCCTATTTCCAGTATAGCGAAGAGGAAAAGGAAGCATTCCGCCGTGATCCCGCGCTGATCGAGGATATCCGCAACAACAAGGATTATTGGGACAGCATCTTCCGCTTTACCCACGCCATCACCGACACCCATGGTCCGGAGATCGCGGCGATCGAGCAAGTCTGTCTCGACAATCTGGAAAACAGCATCCGGGATCCGAAGTTGAAGGAAAAGCTGCGCCCCAATTATCGGGCGGCGTGCAAGCGGTTGATTTACAGCTGGTCTTATTACGACGCCGTGCAGTCACCCAATGTCGAGGTGGAGCGTGACCGCATCGCCCGCGTGGAGGCCAAGGGCGTCCGGATGGAAAACGGGAGGCTGCACGAACTCGACACGCTGGTGCTGGCGACGGGGTTCCACGCGGATCGCTTCATCCGGCCGACGACGGTGCTGGGCCGGGATGGCGTTTCGCTGGATGATGCGTGGTCGGTGCGCCCGACCGCTTATTATGCGGTGACGATACCGGGCTTTCCCAACTTCTTCATGTTGAATGGCCCGACGGGGCCGGTCGGAAACTTTTCCCTGATCGACATTGCGGAGAAGCAATGGGCCTATGTCGATCAGCTGATCGATCTGCTGCGGTCCGGCGAGGTCCGGACTGTCGAGCCGAGCAGCGCTGCGCATGCCGATTATGAGGAAAGGCGTATTGCCGCGGCGCGCACGACGATCTTCGGGTCGGGGTGCAACAGCTGGTATCTGGATGCCACCGGCGTCCCGGCGAGCTGGCCCTGGAGCTATGAAGCCTTTGCCGATGCGATGGCGGCGCCGGTTATGGGTGATTATCGGGTGGAGGCTGCGGCGGAGTTGGTGGGGCGTTAGGGCGTAGCGCGTTCTGAATCACTCAACTCCGTTCGGACTGTCCGAAGAGTCGCTCGCCTCTTTCGGATGTCGAAGCCCTCTTCTTTCTTAAAAGGGGGAAGTGGAGCCCTTCGACAAGCTCAGGGCGAACGGGGTTGAGTGGTCCCGAAAATGGTCGGCTCAGATGCAAAAGGGGAGCGTCGCGGCGCTCCCCTTTCCTTTTACCTTGCAGGTCTGATCAGCGGCCCATTGCCGCGACGGCTTCAGCCGCGCCGCGGATCGCACCTTCGATATAGGTGACGCCGGTGCCGTCGCCGACCTCCACGACATCATGGCCTTGAGCGCGCAGGGCGTTGGCGAGGGTGGAGTCGCCATGTGCGCCCATGGCCACTACGACATGATCAGCAGCGACGCTCTTTTGCTCACCGTCGGCGCTGGTGAAGGTGACGCTGTTCTTGCCGATTGCGATGCCGCTCGCGCCGGGGAACATCGCGACGCCATGTTCGCGCAGCTCCGCCAGCAGGCGCATGCGGCGCACGAGCAGCAGGCCGCCGCCGAACTTCGCTGCTTCGCCGACAACCGTGACCTCGCGGCCGCGCTCCATGAGGAATTCGGCGAGCTCCACACCCACCAGCTCGCCGCCGATGATGACGACCCGCTTGCCGAGCGGCATCCAGGCGTGGGTCGCCTTGCGCACCAGATCGAGATTGGCGGTCGCACCAGTCGCCGCGCCGAGCTTTGTCGCAACGCGGGTGGTCCAGCTGGTCTTGCGGCGGATTTCAGCGGAGTCCTCGCCCAGCATCATGCCGCGCAGGTCATCGCCCGACAGCACGAAATCCTGATCATTGCCGGGGATCGGCGGCATGTCCCGGACAGCGCCGGTTGCGACGATGACCTTGTCCGGCTTCAAGCTGGCGATCAATTCCGGGGTCGCCACCGTCTTCAACCGCACATCGACCTTCGACTGGCCGACCTGGTCGCGCAGCCAGTTGAGGAGCCGCTCATTGGGTTCATAGGCGAGACCGGCGAAGCGCAAGGTGCCGCCCAGGCGATCCGACTTTTCAAGGAGCGTGACGCGCGCGCCCGCGAGGTCCAGCCTGCGCGCGGCTTCCATGCCGCCGGGGCCTCCGCCGACGATCACGACATGGTCGGGGACCTTTGCCGGGGACCAGTCGAGATCCTCATAACCGGTTTCCGACCGAACGGCGCAGCGCACCTGTTCGCGGAGATAGGCGGTGCTGACGCAGGTATAGCAATAGATGCAGGGGCGGATGTCGGCGATGCGCCCTTCTGCCAGTTTGTTGGGTAGGTCGGGGTCTGCCAGCAGTTTACGGCCCATGGCGAGGAAGTCGAATTCCCCTTGGGCGAGGCCCTTGTCCGCACGGTCGATTTCGACCCGGCCCGATGCGATCACGGGAATGGACACGACCTTCCGGATGGTGGCAGCGGCCTCCAGGTTGAAGGCGGGGTCGTGCGGGATGTTGGAGCCGGAATGAAGTTTCCCCTGGCCCACATCATGATAGGCGGTGACGGTGAGCGCGTCGGCCCCGGCTGCTTCGATCAAGGGCGCGAGTTCCAGCGCATGGTCGATGGTGATGCCGTTCTTCTTGCCAATTTCGCGCGAGTCCATCTTTACCCAGACCGGGAAGTCGGGGCCGACCGCGGCGCGAACGGCGCGCACGACTTCCAGCAGCAGGCGCGCACGGCCCGGCACGTCGCCGCCATATTCATCCTGACGCGTGTTGGTGGACGGCGACACGAAGGAGGAGAGCAGATAGCCATGGCCGCCATGGATTTCGAGGCCGTCCATCCCGGCGCGCTTGGCCCGTAGCGCAGCCTCGGCAAACTGGCGGACGGCTAGATCGATGTCGGCCTTTTCCAGCACCTTGATCTGCGGCACGGCGCCGCCGGCGAAGGCCGCCATTTCTTCAGGCAGGAAAAAGTCGGGAAAGTCGCCCGCAAATGGCGGCGGGTAGGCCGGACCCCAAAGCGGGTGGCCATCCTGTGCGCTATGCCCGGCGACCAGGCCGCCATGATGAAGCTGCGCCGCGATCCGCCCGCCTACTGCGTGGACGGCATCAACCAGTTTCGTGAGGCCCGGCAGGAAGCGATCGTCGGAAATGGCCGTCTGGTTGGGCTGTACTGCACCCACCGGCCATGCGACGCCGGTCACGCCCATGATGATGAGGCCCGCGCCACCCTTTGCCTGGGCGACATGATAATCGATCAGGCGCTGGCTCACCATGCCGTCTGAATCGGCCAGGCTGACGCCCATGGCGGTGACGATGATACGGTTGGAAAGGGTGAGCGTGCCGATCTGGCCGGGCGTGGTGAGAGATGCAGGCGCTGCGCCCGATCGGGATTGTGAAAGGGCAGGGGCAGCAGTCATGGCAGTATCTCCTAAAATCACCACATGCGTATAGTTTTCACCTCTTTTATCGCGTTTCTTTCAGTTAGTCAGGTGAAAATAACGGCCATCGCGTAATAATTTATGCAATTCGTTCCAGATTGCCGCTTCGCGCCGGAATGATCGGGAAGACCAACAAAGAAAGAGGGCGATCTCTCGACCGCCCCCTTCATCCTTTTCAAGTCTGGAAAATCAGCCGATCTTCAGAGCAGCCACTTCGTCGGCCGACAGCGTCAGCGAGGCGGCCTTGACGGCTTCCTCGATGCGGGCGGGGCTCGACGCGCCGAAGATGGGGATCACCTGCTGCGGTTGGTTCAGCAGATAGGCCAGCACCACGTCCGAAACGCTGACGCCATGCTTGGCGGCGACATCCTTGGCAGCGGCCAGGCGGTCCTTGTTCGCCGGATTGTCGTAGAAGCCCTGGAGATGCTCGGGCACTTCGCCCTTTTCAGCGAAGGCGAAATAGCCGCGGCTCTGCGAGCAATAGGGGATGATGGCGAGGCCAGCGTCCTTGAGCTTGCCGCCATGATCTTCGAAATACATCTGGTAGCCCTGGGCGGTGGCAGCCTCTTCATTGGGCTTGGCAAGGCCCCAGAAGGGCTCGACAGCGACGAAGCCAGCCTTGCCGTTCGCCTTGGCATAGTCGTTGGCTTCGAGCACGCGGGCGTCGGACCAGTTGGACGCGCCGAAATAGCGGATCTTGCCCGCGTCCCTGGCGTCGTTCAGGAAGTCGACCAGCTCGGCAACCGGCGTTTCCGGATTGTCCATGTGGACCCAGTAGAGGTCGATCGTGTCGACACCCAGATGGTCGAGGCTTTCGTTGAGGTCGCTGCCGATGTCGGTCGGATTGACGCGGTTGCGATAGTCGCCAGCGCGCATGTCGAAATGGCCGCCCTTTGTCGCGACGATCACGTCTTCGCGCTTCTTGCCCTTGAGCCAGGCGCCGATCGCGCGCTCGCTGGCGCCCTTGGGCGCGTCGGGCATCCAGTCACCATAGGAACGGGCAGTGTCGACGAAATTGCCGCCCAGCTCCAGGAACTTGTCGAGGATCGCGTTGCTGCGGTCCTGGTCGATCGACCAGCCGAGCATGTTGGTGCCATAGCACAGACGGCTGACCGAGAGATCGGTATTGGCGAGCGTGACCTTTGAAAGCATGGCTTACTCCTGCATGGCGGCGTCTTTTGCGGGTGCAAAAGCCTGCCCTGAAACTACCCCGCGGACCGGGACGGATCGCATCCGAACCAGCGTTGAGCGCCGTTCCGGACATTCCGCAACACGCGGACAATCAATGTTGCGCGCGTCATGGCGAGAGCGGACAGTTACGCAGCGATTGGCGAAAAGGAAAGGGGGATTGTTGATATTCGTAGACGGTACGGCCGGGCGGGTCGCCGGGGCGGTCAATAGCTGCCGTTGGTGACGATCACCGTCGCGCCGAGCGTGGTCGAGGGCAGCGGAACGAAGCTGGCATAACGTATCAATGGGGAGCCGCTCATGTCGTAGCGGACCTGCACCTTGAACTGGCCGATGCCGTCCGGCTGCGCCTGGATGTCCGGCGTGCCTCCCGAACCGAGCAGGGTGCCATAGCCGTTGATCACCGCCTGCGCCCGGGCGCGGGCGAGATCGGCGCGCTCGCTGCTCGACAGGCCCGCCATCGCGGCGCGCGCGCCTTCCGCGGCGGCATGGCGGACGCCGAGCAGGGCGGAGAACCAGAAGGAATAGATGATGATCGCGAAGATCAGCATCAGCAGCGCTGGTGCGACGAGCGCGAACTCCAGCGCTGCGATTCCTTTTTGGCAGTGGAGGAGCCGGAGCTCGGGGGCGCGGCTCCTCCTGTAACGAACGATCATCGGCCGGTCAGCTGACGCTGTTGAACAGCGCGGTGAAGGCGCCCTTGAGGCCGTTGTTGAAGTCGGTCTGGAGCGCGGTGATTGCGGCCACGATCACGCCGCCCAGCACGGCATATTCCACGGCGGTCAGGCCTTTCTGGTCGCGCGCCAGGCGCTTCATGAACTTGCGTAGCTTGTCGATCTTCATCGTCTTTCTTCCTCATGTCCCTCCGGTGGAAGAGTGGCGGCGCGCGGAGGGGATCGCGCCGCCGATCTCGCTTAGATCAGCACCGGCACCCCGCAGCGCGCGCCCGTGACCCACACGGTCGCATGGCCAAGCTGAATGCCGAGCGCGGTGAGCAGATTGTCGAGCAGCGGGTCGGCGGTGTTGCCGAGGAGCGCGCCCAGCGGGGTCGTGATGGCGCCGAGCAGTTGGGAGCGCGTCGCGGTCTCGTCGCACAGGGGCCAGATGCAGAGGTTGAGAGCCTTGACCTGTAGTCCGTTTGGGGCGCTGAGGCTGTTGGTAAGGGACGTCAGCAGCGTTCCGGTTTGTGATCCGTTGCCGATGCTGGCTGGCGTGCCCGGCGTTCCCGGGCGGCCGATCGTTCCCTGGCCGCCGGGGCCGAAGACGAGCGTGCCACTGTTGCCGGTGACGGGTTGCGCCACGGCGCGCACGTCTGCGGTGATGAGGTTGAGGACGCTCAAGATTCGGGCGGGGGCGATGTCGCTGGCGGAGAGCGGCGGCATCGGGCGGGTCATCGTGTTGGCGGGGGCCTGGCCGATATAGGCGTTGATGAGGCCGGAACTGGCGAGCACGCTGACGCGGCTGTCGCGCGCCTGCTCGGCGGTGTTGGCGCAGTCGATGGCGCTGAATTCGGCCCGGGCTGCGGCGACGTCGATGAGAACTGGCACCGCGCCGACGCTGATGCCGAGGATGTCGAGGTTGAGGCCGAGGTTCAGCTGCAACCGCAGGGCCGATGTGCTGGCGCTGGTCTCGCCTGCCGGACCGAAGGCGAAGCGCGGGCGGTCAATCGGGCCGGTAGCTACGGCGGCGAGGCGGATCGTGCTGCCCGAAGCGACGCGGCTGATCGCGTCGGTGAGGTCTATGCTGCCCTCGCCCGCCTGCACGGCGAAGGTGAAGAGCTGATAGGCGTTGATGCCCGCGCGCAGGCCCGGTTGCTCATTCGCTTCGCCGACCGGCATGTTCTTCCATACGCCAAGGCCGAAGAGGCCCTTGAGCGGCACCGGATAGCCGTTGGTGATCCGGCCTGCGACGAGGGTGAGGGTTGCGGCGGTCGCGGGCTGGTCAGCGGCCTCTGCGGCTGCCAGCATCAGCGCGCGCAGATCGACGGTGCGGTTGGTGAGCGCGCCATAGGTGCCGGTTTCGCCGACGCGCGCTGCGAGGGCGTCGAAGAAGCGGCCGGCATCGACATAGCCGTTCGCGAGCGTTTGTACGTCATTGGTGCCGAGCTGCAACTTGATGCCGAGCAGCGCGCCGAGCAGGTCATTGACGCTGTTCACCAGCGCGTTGGTGACGGTGAGGATGCCGGAGCTGACACCGACGCCCGCTTCGTCCACGCGCGCGGCGGTCGCGGTGGCGGACAGGGCGGGGATGGGATTGGCGCCGCCGAGGACGCGGGTGAAGAATTGGCGGCTGGGCTGGCCGGTCTGGATGCGGACGGCGGTGGATTGCCCGTTGCCTGGGCAGCGGGTGAAGCTTGCGTCAAAGCGCTGGGGCGCGGAAAGGGCCGCGTCGGCGCAGTAGCGGCCGAGCACTACCGAACGGAGGATCGCTGGATCATAGCCGTTGCGAGCGAGGCTGTCGCGGGCGCGCGCTTCGGCTTGCGCGGGGTACATCGCGGCGGCGAGCGCGGCGCTTTCGGTGGCGGCGCGGAGATCTCGGCTCCCAGCATAATAGAGGCCAGCGTCGAGCGCGAAGCCCATCGCGCCGACCAACGCCGCGCCGAATGCCGCCACCATCGGCGCGACGGCGGCGCGTCGGTCATGCCAAACGGGATAGAGGCGGCGGAGCAGCGTCATGGGATGGTGGCGGCGTCCTGATCGGCGGAGCGGGGCAGGCGCTGGCCGATTGATTGCAGGTAGCGGTTGCGAATGGCCTGCGCTTCTTCGGCGCTGAGGCCGGTGCTTTCTTGCGGGCGGGGAGGCGCGCGTAGCTGCCATTCGATCACGCGGCGGGCCTGATCGGGCTGAGGCACCACGGGGGCGGAGGCCGAGAGGAGGAACAGGCAGAACATCAGCGGTCCTTCGGAGCGGGGAGGCGAGCGGCTTCGGTGGCGATCTGACGACGGAGCGTGTCCCGTTCACGCCCGTCACGGACGGTGGAAAGGAGGGCGTCGGCCTCGGCATTCTGACCGGCTGCCTTAAGCGTGAGCAGCAGGTTGTTGCGGATCACAGCTGCCCCCGGCGACAAATCCAGCGCGCCGCGCAGGCTTTCCGCCGCCTCTGCCACCATGCCTGCGCGCAGTTGGGCGAAGCCGAGCGCGTTGCGGAGCATGGGGTCGGCGGGACTTGCCTGGACCGCTTGTTGATAGGGCGCGATGGCTTCGGACCAGCGTCCGCGGGCGGAGAGCAGGTGGCCGCGTACTGCGCTGCCGCCGCCATCGGGGAGGGCTGCTGCCGCTGCTTCGGCCCCATTGAGGTCATTGAGGTCGAGGAGGCTGTTGACGCGCAGGATGCGTGCGTCGCGATCGCCGGGATAGCGGCGGTCGAAATCGTCGAGATAGGCGATGGCGGCGCGTGGCCTGCCATCGGCGCGCGCCTGATGGATGAGTTGCAGATAGAGGTTACGCGTCGAACCGGACATCTCGGCGGCGGCGAGCAGCAGGGGGAGGAGCCACATCATCGCGCGCTTGCCCGCAAAGTGTCGAGGAGGGCGACGACGGGCGGCCCGCCGAGCACGATGAACAAGGCGGGCATGAAGAAGAGGATCATCAGTACGACCATGCGGACGGTGATGCCGCCCATCGCCTCCCGCGCGCGGGCGACGCGGCGCTGGGTGAATTCGCGGGCGAATTCGCGCAGGGCAGGGGCAAGCTCGATCCCCTGGAACATGGCTTGGCGGAACAGGGATGCGAGCTCCTTGGAACCGCTGACCGCTACGCGCGCCGCCCAGCGGTCGAGCGCCAGTTCATAGCGCATGCCCCGGTCAAGGTCAGTGACGAGCAGGCCGATCAGCTGGCCGTGGTGCGGCACCGCCACCTGCTCGTCCCGCGCGATCGAGCGGAAGCATTGGTCGAGTGATACGCCGCTTTCCAGCATCATCAGCATGAGATCGAGCAGGAAGGGGAATTCGGCGGTGATCTTTCTTGCCCGGCCCGAGGCGAGCAGGTTGAGCGCTTGCCGCGCGCCGACGAAGGCGAGGCCTGCGGCGATGATGATGAGCATCGGGCGCGACAGCCAGCCGCCCCAGGCGATGCGGGACAGGAGGGCGACGAGCAGCGCCGCCAGCAGGGTCACGGCGAGCCGCAGCCAGAGGAACTGGTTGACGGCGCGCGGGTCCTGATAGCCTGCGAGTTGCAACTGCCGTTCAAGGCTCGTGCGGTCGCGGCCTTCTGCTCCAAGGATGGTGGGCAGGCGGATAGCGGTCTTGATATGTCGGGTCGGCGCAAACCGGGTCAACCGCGCCTCCAACCGCCGGTCGGCGACCAGCATCCGGCCGCCGAGCAAAGCCAGGCCAATGCCCATGCACGCCATGAGCAGGCAGGCGAGGAGAAAGGCCGAGGGCATCAGAAGGCGAGCCTCATCACGCGGCGCATGACCAGCATGCCCGCGATCTGGAGCCCGATCGCGATGACCGCCATCCGATGGCCGCGGGCGTCGTCGAGGAAGAAGTCGATATAAGCCGGGTTGGACGCCATCAGCAGCGCCATGGCGACGATGGGCATGGCGATCAAAACGCGCGAGCTGACCTTGGCTTCGGAGGTCGCGGCCTTCAGCTCGCGGGCGATGCGGATGCGTTCGCGCAGGATAGCGGAGAGGTTCGACAGCACCGCGCTGACGGGGCCGCCATACCGCATATTAGTGCGGATCGCGGCGGCCAGCATCGACATTTCAGGAACGCGCAGTCGGTCGGCGAGATGCTGCATCGCCTCGCTCACCGGGGCGCCGAGTTCGAGGCGGCGTGCGGCTGGCGCAAGATAGCTGCGCACGATGGCAGGAGCATCGGGCAGGGACCGTTCGAGGGCCTGGGGCAAGGAGCTGCCGACCGCCTGCATCTGGCGGACGGCATCGATGTAGAAGGGGAGCGCTTCGATAAGGGCGTTTACCCGGCGCTGCGCCCGCGCCCTGGTCCACAGGAACATAAGGGCGGGCGGCACGGGCAGCAGGATGACTGTGGCGACCGGACCGGCGGCCAGCAATGTGGCAAGGGCGAACAGCATTATGCATCCGCCGAAGATGCCGATCGCGCGCGTAGTGATCTCCAGTTGCGCGCGGGCCAGCAGTGGCGCGGCGAGGCTGGGCACCGTGAGGCGGACGCTTTGCCGCAACGCGGGGGCATCGCCGGGAGCGATCGCCGCCAGCCGCCGCGAAAGCCGCGCCTGTTCTCGCGTGCGCAGAGCGAACAGGGGGGAGGCGGCAGCTGCGAGCGTCAGCATCGCGAGCAGGAGGAACGCCGCCGCCTTCACAATACGCCCTGCCGTACGTGGCCCATCGCATAGTCGCGCAGGCGTTGGGCGAAATAGGGACGGAGCGAGAGGCTGCGAAATTCGCCCATGCCGGACATGGCGGGCTGTTCATGGAAGCTGAACAGTTCGTTGAAGGAATAGGCCTCGCCCTCGACGCCGGTGACCTCAGTGATGCCAGTCACGCGGCGGCTGCCGTTTGCGAGGCGCTGGATATGCACCACGACATGCACGCTGCTGGCGATGAAGCGGCGGACCGCGCGCATGTCGTTCTGAACCCCGGCAAAGCCCATCAGCATTTCGAGGCGGGCAAAGGCATCGCGGGGGGAATTGCCGTGGAGGGTCGCCATCGATCCATCATGGCCGGTGGACATGGCTTGCAGCATCTCCACCACTTCGACGCCGCGCACTTCGCCCAGGATGATGCGGTCCGGCCGCATGCGCAGGGCGTTGCGGACGAGTTCGCGCGCGCTGATTTCGCGATTGCCATCGACATTCGGCGGGCGGGTTTCGAGCCGGACGACATGGTCCTGCCGCAACTGCAATTCGGCGGCGTCCTCTATGGTGATCAGCCGCTCGCGGTCGCTGATGAAATGGGACAGCATGTTGAGCAGGGTCGATTTGCCCGCGCCCGTGCCGCCGCAGATGAGGATGTTGAGCCGCGAGCGCACAGCGGCGGCAAGATAGGCGGCCATTTCCGCGCTCATCACCTGACGGTTGATGAAATCTTCTATACCCAGCGCCTGCATGCGGAACTTGCGGATGGACAGCATCGGACCATCGAGGGCGACCGGGGGAATGACGATATTGACGCGGGAGCCGTCGGCGAGGCGCGCGTCGACATAGGGGCTGGCTTCGTCCACGCGGCGGCCGATCGGGCCGACGATCCGCTGGATGATGTTCATGAGGTGGGCGTCGTCGCGGAAGCGCCGGTCTACCTTCTCCAGGAGGCCGCTGCGTTCGACATAGATGGTGCCGGGGCCGTTGACGATGATGTCGTCGATGCTGCCATCGCGCAGCAATGGGGCGAGCGGGCCGAGCCCGGCGACCTCGTCCTCGACATCCTCGATCAGCAGCAGCCGTTCCGCTGTGTTGAGGGCCAGCTGGCCGCGCCTGCTGCGGCTGGTGATGACCTGCTCGATCTCCGCGCGCAAGGCCCGGACCCCGAGCGTTTCGGCGGTGCTGCCGCGTGCTTCAAGCTGTTCGATCACCTGCGCGCAGGTTTGCGCCATCACCGCCTGGTAGCTGTCGCTCATCCGCTGAGCGGCGGGTTGCGTCACGGCGGTTGGGCGAGCCGCGGCACGGGGCAGGCTGGTGTCGAAGAGCAGGCTCATGCCGTGGGCTCCACGGGCCGCTGGAGCAGACGGCGGAGGCGATCAAGGTGCTTTGACGATCGCTGCGGATCGATGCCGCAGGCGGTGCGGATCGCGCGCATGTAGCGGTCCGGTGTCGCCTCCATGGCGAGCGGGCGGCCTGCGTTGAGCGCATTGCGCAGGCGGATCGGGTCGATGGGCAGTGGCAGGGTGCTGCCGGTGCGCAAAATGTCGGCCATGCGGCGGCTGTCGAGAAGGATTGCGGGCTGATGATCCCAGATGAGCAGCCTTGTGCGGGCAAGCGCGATCTCATCCTCGCCGATGCGGTCGAGCAGGCGGCGGCAGGCGTCCATCTCGCGAATCGATTGCGCGCAGACCAGCTCGATATGGTCGGCGAGCGAGGCCAGCGTGCGCAGCAGCCCCTGGTGGCGCAGGCTGCCCGCGCAGAGGATGAGGTCGCCGCAACAGGCACGGAGCAGGCGGACGAGAGCCGCAATGTCGGCTGGCGCAACGCCTGCGGGCTCGGTGCCCGAACCGCCGTCGAGCGTCAGGAGCATCAGGCCGCTTTCATCATGGCGGGCAAGCGCGCTGGACAGCAGGCTGGCGTCCAGCCGCTCTATGTCCGCGATGGCGGAGGCGATGCCGTAGCTTACCGGCAGGTCGAGATAAGCTTCGGCGGCGCTGGTCGGCATGGTGAAGTCGATCAGCAGCGTTGACGAACCGGCGCGGGCGCGGCTGACCGCCATGTCGGTGGCAACCATCGCGGCGGCTTCCGGGTCTGCGCCCAGGATCAGGGTCAGCCGTCCGCCCTTGCCATGATCGGCGGTCGAGCGGTTGAGCAGGCGGCCGAGGATGGCGGCGATCTCTTCGCCTTCAGCGTCGCGGGGGATGACATCGTCGGCGCCGGAGCGGATGGCCTGCAATATCTCGCCCGCGCCGGTTTCGCCGGTGACGAGCACGATCGGCCGCCCGGCTGCGCTTTCGCTGACCGACGACAGGGCCGTGGCTATCGCGCGTTCAGGCGGGATTGCGTCGCGGTCCACCAACAGGACGCATGGCCCCTCGACCAGGTCGGGCGTCACCGCCTGCGCAAGCTCGACGCTGGCGCGGCCCTGCATGGCTTCGCTGATTCGCCCGGCAAGGCTGTGGTCAACCGATAGAAGAATCATGCGCGCCATCGTCATGGCCTCACCACGCCGAAGGGGACGACCGGGTCCTTGGTGTCGAGCATCGATCCGGGGAGCGCGGGCATGTCCTTCGCTTGCACTGGCCCCACCAAACGGGGCGTTGCGACGATGACCAGTTCCTGCCGCTCCTTCTGGGTCTGCTGGCGGCGGAAGAAGGCGCCGATGACCGGGATGTCGCCCAGCACGGGCGTCTTGTCGCGGGTGGTGGACTGGCTCGAGTAGCTGAGGCCAGCGATCACGAAGCTCTGGCCGCTGCCCAGTTCCACCGTGGTTTCGGCCGAGCGGCGGCGCAGGCCGGGCACGACATAGCCCTGCAGCTGGACGCCGCTATTATAGTCGAGTTCGCTGACTTCCGGCGCGATCTTCAGCACGATCTGGTCGGGGGACAGGACGAAGGGGGTGACCGAGAGGCGGACGCCGAATTCCTTATATTGGATGGAGATTGCGTTGCCGCTGCCCGATGCCTGGGGCACGGGCACGGGTATTTCGCCCCCCGCGAGGAAGCTCGCCTGCTCACCAGATCGGACCAGCAGGGTTGGCTGGGCCAGCAGTTCCGATAGCCCGTTCGAGGAAAGGGCGCTCAGCACCGCGTTGATGCCTCGATTGGGGGCTGACAGGAACAGGTTGAACGCGTTCTGGATCGGGACGCTGGCGTCGAGCGAGGAGCCGCCGGGCGCGAAGCTGGCGCTTTTGAAGCTGCTGGGGGAGATGACGGCGCCCTGTATGTCGCCGCTGAGCTTGGAGAAGTTGAAGCCCAAGGCCTTGAGGGTGGAGGAGGAGACGGCGGCGAACTGCACATCGACGGCGACGACCTGCTCGCCTGCGACGATGCGGGGGCCGATCAGGGGCCCGGGCTCCCTCGCGCTCGCGCCGGATGGGGAGACCGCGAAGAGCGTTTCGGCCATCAGCGCCCCGTCGCGGCCGAACACGCTGATCGTGGCATTGCCTGCGCCGATGCCGGTGACGCTCAGCGACCGGGCGGTCGGCGCGGCGACAGTGATGACGTCGTCGCGATCCACCTCAATCCGGCCGATGGCGCGGGGATAGGTGAGCGTGCGTTTCTGCTGAATGCTGAGCGGTCTTTGCTCCTGCGCCTGAAGGGTTTGGGGAGCGGTCATGGCGAGCGCTGTTGCGAGGGTCAGGATGAGCTTCAACGCTGGGCGCTCCCCGAATAGATGGTTTCGCGCCGGTCACCGATGACCAGTTCGATCGGCTGGCGAGGGGCGGGAGTGGGACGGGTCTTTGCGGGCATCGGCAATGGCTGCGCGGGCATGGGTTGAGCGGCTGGAACGGGATCGGGGCCTTTCGAGCTGGCGGGGGCGACTGCGACCTGCTCGCTGTCGATCGGGTTGCGTAGAGAGAGGGTGAGCGCGCCGGTGCTCTTTGCGAGAGACAGGGTGGAAACCTGCTGGGGATCGAGCGCCAGCGTCACCGTGCGCGCTGGCAAAGGGGCCGAGGAGATGGCCTCTTTCGTGCCGGAAGATGGGCCGGTCCCGAGAACAGCGTCGCCCACCGCAAGCACCTGTACCATCTGAAGCAATGTCTGCGCGCGGCTGCGGCCTGCTCCACGTGCGCCGCTGATGGCGTCGGCACCGGGATAGACGACCTGGACATCGACGCGGTCGCCGGGACGGACAAGTCCCGCGACGGCGATCTCCGCCGTCGTGTCGATGCTGATCGCCCGCATGCCGACGGGCACGCGGATCGCGAGCTTCTCTTCGCCGCCGACTGCATCACGCGGGATGAGCGCGCCTGCGGCGATCGCGCGGGTCGCGACCTTGCCAATCAATTCTGCCGGTGTTGCGGCGGAGGGATGGCGCGCCGGGTCGGCCATGGCGTTGCGGATCATGGGGGCGGTGATCGTTTCGCCGGTCCGGATTGGGCGCGCTGCTGCTGCCAAGACGATCGGCTGCGGGGATAGTCCTGCCGCAGGTTGCGCGGCGGGGACCTCGGCGGCGGATGACCGCTGCATCTCCCGCATGCCCAGCATCAGGAACAGCAGAGCGGAAAGCGTGCCCGCCACCATCATGATCCTGGCTTTCCATCCCAAATGCATCAATTCCCCCTTGCTCTTGCGCCCACGCAAATTCGGTGTGTCGCGCTGGCCAAGAGCCCGTTTCAGAGGGGATGCTATGCTTTATCCGACGCTTAGTGGATCGGAGATGCCGCCGATTTGAGGGGATCGGCCAAGCAAAGATACCGGCGCGTTAACTTCTTTCCCGCCAGTTGCGTGGAAGCTTCGGGCCCGCACGATTTCCCGCGTCCGCTTTCTTACTGCGGAAGGTCCGATATGGCGCAATTTCGCCGGAACGGAGCTACTGTCTGGCGGCGTCAGTGCGCCAGCAGCAGCGGAACCCGTGCTTCCCGAAGCATCGTCCGGGTCACTCCCCCGAAGACCAATTCGCGCCAGCGGCTGTGCCCGAAAGCGCCCATGACTATCCAGTCCGGCTTCAGGACACCGATGGCGGCGTTCAAGGTCGCCTCTACTGTGCGGCCGTCCTGCGGCCAGCTATGGAATTGCGTTTTTATGCCGTGGCGGGAGAGATATTCGGGCGCGTCCGTCGCCGGGAAGGGGTATTTGCCCGCTTCCTCTACCGTGACGACATGCACTTCCGTGGCATGCTTCAAGAGCGGCACCGCCAGCCTGAGCGCGGCCGAAGCTTCTCGCGACCCCTCCCATGCGACGAGCGCGCGGCCGGTGATGGTGATCGCCCGGGCGGCCTCCGGCACGGCAAGCACCGGCGTGCGGCCGCCCAGTGCGAGGTCCGCCGCGAGATGCAGCGGGTCGCTCATGTCCCGCCGTGAGCGGGCGGGCAGGGTCACGATCATCAGGTCGCAGAGCGCGGATGCGGACAAAAGGCCGTGGACGATATCGCCGTCCGCGTGCCGCCAGTCCCAGCTTACCCCTTCCCGGTGCAGCTTCTGTTCCAGCCGTTCACGCATCCGCGTGTCGATCTGATGCAGCTCCGCCATGATCGAAGGGGCCATGGCCGCGCCGCCATAAACATCCCCGGCGACCAGCGTGGGCACGGCGGTGATCTGAACACAGTGAATATGCGCGCCCGTCGCCCGGGCAATGTCGCAGGCTGCCTGCAAACGGCTTTCCATGCCGCTGTCATCATGGATGTGGAGCAGAATGGATGTCATGGCATCTCTCCATAAGCTGCTGTGCTGACGGAACCTCGCTCCGCAAGCTGTTTCCTTATAGCGTGTTTCCGTCGATCTCAGGTAGAAACTTTTTTGAAGCGGTCCGGCCATGTCGCGCGTTCATTGTACCGGACCGACGCAGAAACATGTCTGCTCGCCGGTTGCTTATTGCGAACTATTCGGATGTGCAGGAATAAAAATTTAGCAGTAGTCCCGTTGCAAGGGCCTGTTTTTGCAGTCTCATGCGTATTATATTCGTAACATGACTACTGCGGCGGGAGTCGTCAGTGACGAAAAACGACCTGTTTTCGAGCTTCACGCGGAATTTTGACGAACGGCGTCAGGCCGAGATGTCGATTGAGGATTATTTGCTGGGATGCCGCAATGATCCTCTGATGCACGCATCAGCACCGGAACGCCTTCTGGCGGCGATCGGCGAACCCGAGATCATAGATACGTCCCGCGACCAGCGGCTTGGGCGGATCTTCATGAACCGCACCATCCGCCGCTATAAAAGCTTCGCCAACTTTTACGGCATGGAAGCGACGATCGAACATATTGTGAGCTTCCTGCGACACGCGTCCCAAGGCCTGGAGGAGCGCAAGCAGATACTCTATCTGCTGGGCCCCGTGGGCGGCGGCAAATCCTCGCTCGCCGAACGGTTGAAGTCGTTGATGGAGGCGCACCCAATCTATGCGCTGAAGGCGGGGGACGAGATCAGCCCGATCTTCGAAAGCCCGCTGGCTCTGTTCGATGCGGAGCAACATGGCGCCTTCATCGAGGATAATTATGGCATCCCCCGGCGTCGCCTGACCGGCATGATCAGCCCGTGGGCGCGCAAGCGGCTGGATGAGTTTTCCGGCGACATTTCCCAGTTCAAGGTGATCCGCCTGATGCCGTCGCGCATGCGGCAGATCGCCATCGCTAAGACTGAACCGGGGGACGAGAATAATCAGGACATCAGTTCGCTTGTCGGCAAGGTCGATATTCGCAAGCTGGAAATGCTGAGCCAGAATGATCCTGACGCCTACAGCTATTCAGGTGGGCTCAACCGGGCGAACCAGGGCATGCTCGAGTTTGTCGAGATGTTCAAGGCGCCGATCAAGATGCTCCACCCGCTGCTGACGGCGACGCAGGAGGGCAATTATATCGGCACCGAGAATATCGGCGCGATCCCCTTTACCGGCATCATCATGGCGCATTCCAATGAATCGGAATGGGCTAATTTCAAGAATAACAAGAATAACGAAGCTTTTATCGATCGCATCTATGTCATCAAGGTGCCTTATTCGTTGCAGTCGACGGAAGAGCGGCATGTCTATGAGAAGCTGTTGCGGGAGTCCGACCTGAACAAGGCGCCCTGTGCGCCGGGTACGTTGGACATGCTGGCGCGCTTTTCGGTGCTGACGCGGTTGCGGGAGCATGAGAACAGCAACCTTTATTCCAAGATGCGGGTCTATGACGGCGAAATGCTGCGAGAGATCGATCCGCGCGCCAAGAGCCTTCAGGAATATCGCGACGCCGCCGGGGTGGATGAGGGCATGTCCGGCACCTCGACACGCTTTGCTTTCAAGGCGCTGTCGGCGACCTTCAACCATGACAGCAGCGAGATTGCCGCTGACCCGGTGCACCTCATGTATGTGCTTGAGCAGATGGTGCGGCAAGAGCAGTTTCCCGCAGACGTCGAGGCCAAATATCTGGAGTTCATCAAGGGCGAACTCGGGCCGCGCTATGCCGAGTTCATCGGTAATGAAATCCAGAAGGCTTATCTGGAAAGCTATAATGATTATGGGCAAAACCTGTTCGATCGCTATGTCGCTTATGCCGACGCGTGGATCGAGGATCTGGACTTCAAGGACCCTGATACGGGGCAGTTGCTCGACCGGGAAGTGATCAACCAGGAACTGACCAAGACCGAAAAGCCTGCCGGGATTGCCAATCCCAAGGACTTCCGGAATGAGGTGGTGAAGTTCGCCCTGCGCATGCGCGCCAGCAATGATGGGCGCAATCCCAGCTGGACCAGCTATGAGAAGATCCGCGAAGTCATTGAAAAGCGGATGTTCAGCCAAGTCGAGGACCTTCTGCCCGTCATCAGCTTCGGGTCGAAGAAGGATGGCGACACCGCGAGCAAACATGACGAATTCGTCGCCCGCATGGTGGAGCGCGGCTATACCGAGCGGCAGGTCCGGCGGCTGGTCGAATGGTATATCAGGGTCAAGCAGGCGGGATAAACAGATGGAGGCGCCCTCTTCGTGACAGCGCAGTGGCCACCATGCACATAGTCGACAGACGGCTGAACCCGGGGGGCAAAAGCCTGGTCAACCGGCAACGGTTCCTGAGGAGGGCTAAAGCCTATGTCAGTCAGGCGGTGCGTGACAGCCTGAAAGACCGCAGCATCAAGGATCTGGCCGGGGAGGGCGAAGTCACCATCCGCCGCGACGCGATCCATGAGCCCACGCTGCACCGGGCAGACAAGGGCGGCAATCGCGAAAGGGTGCTGCCGGGCAACAAGGAATTCCTGGAGGGGGACCGGATCAAGCGACCCGATGGCGGCGGCGGTGGTGGTTCGCAGCCGGGCGAGGGCGAGGATCAGGATGATTTCCGCTTTGCGCTGAGCCGGGAAGAGTTTCTCGACCTGTTCCTCGAAGACCTTGAACTGCCCGACATGGCGAAGAAGAAGCTGGTCGCGGGCAAGATCGAAGGAGTGCGCCGGGCGGGCTATGCGACGATCGGCAACCCATCCAACCTGTCCGTGCCGCGCACCATGCAGAAGGCCATGTCCCGCCGCATCGCGCTGCGCCGCCCAAGCGGCCGCGACTTGAGCCGCATCGAGGAGGCGATTGCCGAGATCGAGGGACGCGCCGTGCCTCTGCCCGACGATGATGTTGCGCTGGAGCGGTTGCGGGAGGAGCGGGCGCACATCATCCGGCGCCGCAACCTGATTGCCTATATCGATCCGGTGGACCTGCGCTTCCGCCGTTTCGAGCCTGTCCCGCGCCCTGTCGCGCAGGCGGTTATGTTCTGTCTGATGGACGTTTCCGGCTCCATGACCGCGCATATGAAGGACTTGGCCAAGCGCTTCTTCGCGCTGCTCCACCTGTTCCTGTCGCGCTGCTACGAACATGTCGAGGTAGTGTTCATCCACCATACCGATCGTGCGGCGGAGGTGGATGAGGAGACATTCTTCTACAGCACCGTCACCGGCGGCACTTTGGTGTCGAGCGCGCTCGAAAAGCTGATCGAGGTGGTGAAGGACCGTTACAGCCCAAGCGACTGGAATATTTACGTGGCGCAGGCTTCGGACGGCGACACGCTCGCGTCCGACAATGCCCGGGTGGTCGGATTGATGCAGGACGAGATCCTGCCCTTCTGCCAATATTTCGCCTATCTGGAGGTCGGGCGTGAAGAGTTCGCGTCCGTTGAGTCAGCGACCTCGACCACAGGCCTTTGGGACGCCTATCAGCCGGTCGCCCAAGCCAACCGGCAGTTCACCATGCGCAAGGTGTCGCACCGAAGGGAAATCTATCCGGTCTTCCGCGAGCTTTTCCAGCGGCGCGGCGTGGGTGAAAGGGCCACCGCCTGATGGCGTCGCTCGCCCCCGCTCCGCTGTTCACCGGCAGCGACTGGGACTTCTCGCTGATCAACCGCATCTATGAAACGGTGGAGCCGATCGCGCTTCAGGAGATGAAGCTCAACATCTATCCCAACCAGATAGAGATCATCAGCGCTGAACAGATGCTGGACGCCTATTCGTCGATCGGCATGCCGCTGTTCTATAAACATTGGTCGTTCGGGAAGCAGTTCGTCACCAATGAAATGCTGTATCGAAAGGGGCTGCGCGGGCTTGCTTATGAGCTCGTGATCAATTCCAACCCTTGCATCAACTATCTGATGCAGGAAAACAGCGCGACGATGCAGACGCTGGTCATCGCCCATGCCGCGTTCGGCCATAATCATTTCTTCAAGAATAATTATGTCTTCCGCCAATGGACGGATGCGGAGGGCATTCTCGATTATCTGGAGTTTGCCAAGCGGTACATCGCGCAATGTGAGGAGCGCTATGGGCAACTCGCGGTCGAGCGGGTGCTGGACGCCGCTCATGCGTTGATGAACCAGGGGGTGCATCGCTATCCCCGCATCCGCCCGCGCGACATGCGGGCTGAGGCCGAGAGGGAGGCGGAGCGCCAGGCTTATCGCGATCGTATCTATGACGATTTGTGGCGCACCGTCCCGGTGGGGGCGAAAGCGGCCGCCGTGCCATCGGATGAGCGCCGCGCGGCGCTTGGCCTACCGCAGGAAAATATTCTCTATTTCCTCGAAAAGACCGGGCCGCGGCTGGAAAGCTGGCAGCGCGAAATCCTGCGGATCGTCCGGTTGATAGCGCAATATTTCTATCCGCAGCGCCAGACCAAGGCGATGAACGAGGGCTGCGCGACCTATACCCATTATCGCATCATGACGATCCTGCACGATCGCGGCTGGATCACCGATGGCGCGTTCATGGAGTTCATCCAGTCGCACACAGGTGTCGTCTATCAGCCGACATTCGATTCCGGCCATTTTGGCGGCTTCAACCCCTATGCGCTTGGCTTTGGCATCATGTCGGACGTCGAGCGGATCTGCATGGACCCGACAAGCGAGGATCGCGAATGGTTCAGCGACATTGCGGGCTCCCGCGATCCGGTGGAGGTGCTGAAGGACATATGGATCAACTATCGCGACGAAAGTTTCGTTTCGCAGTTCCTGAGCCCGCATCTGATCCGTCAGTGGCGGCTTTTCCAGCTGCTTGACCGTGACGGCGAGTCGGAACTGCGTGTCGAGGCCATCCATGACGAGCGCGGCTACAGGCGCATCCGCCGCGCGCTCGCCCGCGAATATGATATTGCCCGGCAGGAGCCCGACATTCAGGTGGTCGATGTCGACCTGGCAGGCGATCGCACGCTGATGCTGGAGCATGTGGTGAATGACGGCGTGGTGCTGGACGCGTCCGATGCCAATTTGGTGCTGCAGAGCCTCGCCAATCTCTGGGGCTATGAGGTCGCCTTGAGCGAGGTTCATGGCGAGAGCCGCAAGGAATTGAAAAGCCACCGTTGCCAGCCGCAGCAAGGCTGGATCGGTTGAAGCGGTGCGCGTCGGCGGCGGGCTCAGGCGGCGAGGAAAGATTCCATTTCCAAAGCTTGGCGGAAAGGCGTAAATTCCGCCGGGTTTCGCGAGTGGCTCTTTAGGTTGGCCGCAGTCCTGCGCCGCCTGGAGTGGCTTGAAAAGCTTAGCAGGAGAGCATCTTCATGACACATGCCCTCAATGCACAGGAATGCCTGGAACGAGCCCGAATGCATGAGCAGCTGGCGGCGACGACGGCCGACGCGTCTGCACGGACGATGCATCAGGCGATGGCCGCGGAATTTCGCCGCCGTGCCGCGATGGGGACGATCGATGGCAGTGGTCCGATGATCAGCAAGCCGGTGATCGAGCTGAGCGTCCCCGCCGCCTGATCCTTGATCCTTCAGGCGTCCTGCCGCAGCAGATAGACGTCCATGATCCAGCCATGCTGATGCCGCAACGCGGCGCGGCGTTCGATGATCTCCGGCCCGGCGACCGCCAGAGGGCCGTTTGCAAGCGCCTGATGCTCCATGCCGAGATAGGCGCCCCACCAGATCGTCAGCTTTTCCGGCTCCAATGTTTGAAAGGCGCAATGGCCATCTAGCATCACGACAATGTCGCGCACGCCAGCTGGCCAGCCGCCTTCGCGCAGCTGCCTGCCGGTGGTAATGAGCACAGGGTCGGCCAGGCGGTTCAGGCAAATGCCATGGGCGGCTGTCAGCGCCTGGATGCTGGTGATGCCGGGTATGACGTCGACCATGACCGACGAGCCTAGTCGCTCGGCAATCCGTAGGCTGCTGTCGTAGAGCGAGGGGTCGCCCCAGACGAGCAGCGCGACCGTGCCGCCATTGGGCAAATTGGCCGCGATCTGTTCCATCCAGATCGCGGCGATGGCGTCATGCCATTCCATAACCACATCGACATAATTGCCCTGCTCCGCTCGGCTCGGCATGTCGAACTCGGCGATGCGTACCGGCCCAGTCAACACATCTGCACAGATGGTCCGGCGCAGGTCGAGAAGGTCTGACTTCGCTTCTCCCTTGCGCGGTAGCAGGATGAGGTCAGCGTCGTTCATCGCGCGAACGGCGGCGCGCGTCAGATGATCGGGGTTGCCTGTGCCGATGCCGATGAGTGAGAGGCGGATCATGCCGCCCTCGCGATCAGGTGGAAGAAGCTGCCCGTCACCCTGCCCCGGCGTGATCCGGTGGTGTCTACCGGCGAGCCCACCGCATCGGTGACATGGGCGAGCGGCGGGTCTGGTTGCTCAACGATGGTCGAATAGTGAAATTCGTGCCCGCGAAGCAGTGCGCCCTCGTCATGGCCGCCCATTGGCGCCAGCAGCCGAGCCTGACGGTAGCCAAGGTGTAGCTGACGCTGGGCGAAGTTGGAGACGAGGCCGAGCAGCCCTGCCATGGCATGAGGCTGTCCGCCTGCATCGATGATCGCTTGACCCAACACCATATAGCCGCCGCATTCGCCATGGACCGGCCGGTCCCGTGCATGTCTGCGCAGGCCGTCGAGGAAATGGGTAGCCTGCGCGAGTCTTGGCCCATGCAGCTCGGGGTAGCCGCCGGGTAGCCAGACCGCATCGGCTGCAGGGTCAGGCGCTTCGTCGGCCAGCGGAGAGAAGGGAATGATTTCCGCCCCGGCAGCGCGCCATCCGCTCAGCATATGGGCATATGTGAAGGAAAAGGCCGCGTCCTGCGCCAAGGCGATCCGTTGGCCCGGTGGTGGGCAGTGGTACGAGAGGGCCAGCGACCCCGGTGCTGCGTTCGCGGCGGATCGGACGGCGGGAACATCGATATGCGCCTCGATCATGTCCGCGATCGCGTCGATCATGCGGTCGGCCTCTTCCCGCTCGCTCGGCTGGACGAGGCCCAAATGCCGTTCGGGGATCGTCAGGGCAGGTGATCGGGGGAGCGCGCCCAGCACCGGCACGGCGATGTCTTCCATCGCCTGCCTTATCATGGCTTCGTGGCGCGGGCTGGCCACCCGGTTGAGGATGACGCCTGCCACCTGCACGCCTGGGCGGAGCGTGCGGAACCCATGGGCAATGGCGGCGGCGGACTGGCTTTGGCCTGAAACGTCGATGATCAGGATGACCGGCCAGCCAAATTGCGCCGCGACATCGGCGCTGCTGCCATTGCCGCTCGCGCCGCGCGTGGGTGCGCCGTCGAACAGCCCCATTACGCCTTCTGCGACGACCAACTCCGCGTCCGCTGCTTCATGAGCGAGGCCGTGGAGTAGCGCTTCGTCCATTGCCCAGCTGTCGAGGTTGAAGGCAGGACGTGCGCTCGCCAGCCGATGAAAGCCGGTATCGATATAATCGGGCCCGCATTTATAGGATTGCACCCCGCCCCCCTGCCGCCGCAATGCCCTGAGCAGGCCCAGCGTGATGACCGTCTTGCCCGAACCTGATCGCGGGGCGGCGATGAGGAGGCCGGGCGTCATTCGTCTGATCCGGCGAAAGGCGAGTTCGCCGTGGCGGGGCGAAAGCGGCGGTCATAGCCGGGCGCGTAGAGCTGGCTTTCAGCGAAGTCGCTTTCGCCCAGCACTGATCCTACGAGAATGATGGCGGTGCGTTCGGGGCCGCCTGCCGCCAGATCCTCTATGGTGGCGAGCGTTCCGCGCTCGACACGTTGGTCCGGCCAGCTTGCCCGCCATATGATCGCCGCCGGGCAGTCTGGGCCATAAAGCGGCGTGAGGTCGGCGACGACTTGCGCCAGATTATGGATGGATAGGTGGATCGCCAGCGTCGCGCCGGTCGAGCCAAAGGCCGCCAGTGTCTCGCCCGGTGGCATGGCGCTTGCGCGGCCCGGCGTGCGGGTGAGTACCAGTGATTGACCGAGCCCCGGCAGCGTCAACTCCGCCTCCAGCGCCGCCGCCGCCGCTGCGAAGGACGGGACGCCGGGCGTTACCGTATAGCTGATTCCGAGCGCCTTGAGGCGGCGGATTTGTTCGCCCATCGCGGACCAGACCGACAGGTCGCCTGAATGCAACCGCGCGACATCCTGCCCCGCAGCATCCGCCTCCGCGATGAGGGTGATGATCTCGTCCAGGGTCAGCGGGGCGCTGTTCACGATCCGCGCGCCCGCCGGGCAGTAATCGAGCAAAGCGCGGGGCACGAGCGACCCGGCATAGAGGCAGACGGGGGAGGCGGCGATCAGGTCGCGGCCGCGTAGCGTCAGCAGGTCTGGCGCGCCCGGTCCCGCGCCGATGAAATGGACGGTCATGCAGAAACTCCTCGGGCAAGCGCGCAGGTGGCTTGGCCATCGGGCGATATGAGGCGGGTGGCGGCCAACTCTGCGCCGGGGCCTGCAGCGAGCAGGGCGACTGCCTCGGCCACGCTGCCGGTGCCATAGGCGGCTAGACTGGTGGCGGATTGGGTTGGCGTGCGTATCCCGGCCAGAGCGGACGGTTCGACAAGGATCAGGGGCAGGCGCATGGCTTTGGCGAGGGGGGCGAGCTGGGCTTCCTTATGCGTCAAGGTAGCGAGAGCCGCGACGGTCTCTCCATGGGCGTGGAACGCCGCGCGTAAGGATTGCTCGCCCGCTTCGCTGCGGCAGCCAAAGCCCGCCACGATCATAGGGTGACGCTCCACTGGACCAGCGGATAGGCGGCCTTCCACCCGCGCCGCGTGCCGATGGGCACCGCGCTTGCCATTTCGATCCGGAGCAGCTCACCGCCCAATCGGTCGTGCCAGCGCGCCAGCAGAGCCTCGGATTCGAGCGTCACCGCATTGGCGACCAGCCTCATGGATTCGCCGGGCAGGGCGATGATCGCCTCCATGAGCGCGTCGCTGAGCCCGCCGCCGATGAAGATCGCGTTGGGTCGAACCCGTCCTTCAAGCGCTGCGGGAGCGCGGCCTTCGACCAGCATGAGCCGATCCACGCCCAGACGCCGCGCGTTGGCTTTTGCCCGTTCGGCGCGCACCGGGTCTGCTTCAAACGCCAGGGCTTGCGTGGAAGCATGGCTCAGCAGCCATTCGATCGCGATCGATCCCGATCCCGCGCCGATGTCCCACAATGTCTCGCCGGGACGTGGGGCGAGCGCCGACAGCGTGAGCGCGCGTGCGGGGCGCTTGCTGATCTGGCCATCATGGTCGAACCAGCTGTCCGCGAGCCCGCTCGCGCAGGACATTATTTCGCCTTCGCCCGCGACTTCCACGCCGACCGCCACGGGATGCATGATGTCGTTAAAGGCGAGCTGATCCGCCTGCGAGTGCCGGAGACGCCCGCGTGGTCCGCCGAGCGCCTCCATGATGTGCAGCGTCGATGCGCCGAAGCCCGCCTCTGCCAGATAGGCGGTAAGTTCCTGCACGGCTGCGCCATCCCGCAGCAGCACCAGGGCGCGGCGTCCGGGGGCGAGCGTCGGCCTCAACCGGTCCAGCGGCGCGGCATGGAGGCCGTGGCAGGTCACATCCTGCAATGCCCAGCCCAGCCGGGAGGCAGCGAGGGAGAAGCTCGACGGCGCGGGATGGGCGACCCACTCGTCGCGCCTCAGATGCCGGGTGATGCTCGTCCCCGCGCCGAACCAGAAGGGGTCGCCCGAGGCCAGCATCACGATGGGCTCTCCTCGACGGGCGAGCAGCGCTTGCATCCCATCCTCGAATGGCACTGGCCAGTTCAGCCGTTCCGCCCTAAGGGGTGGCAACAGCGCGAGATGGCGTGGCGCGCCCATGATGACGCGCGCGTGTTCCAGCGCCGCGCGCGCGGCATCGGACAGGCCCTGTGCCCCATCCTCGCCTATGCCGATAATCGTCAGCCAGGGAGCCTCAGCCGCCATGCGCAACATCCTGATCCTTGGCGGCACGACCGAGGCAAGCGCGCTTGCCAAGGCGCTGGCCGAACGCGGCGAGCGCGCAGTCTTGAGCTATGCCGGGCGCACCGGCAATCCGCGTGCCCAGCCGGTGCCAGTGCGGGTCGGTGGTTTTCGCGGCGCGGATGGTTTGGCGGCTTTCCTCAAGGCAGGGGCGTTCACGCATCTTGTCGACGCGACCCATCCCTTTGCCGCGACGATCAGCGCCAATGCCGCCGCAGCGGCGCGCGATGCGGGCGTCGCGCACCTGATGCTCACCCGGCCGGAATGGCGAGCGGTGGAGGGGGACAGCTGGACTGAAGTACCCGACATCGCCAGCGCTGTCCGCGCGCTCGACGGCGCGGCACAGCGTGTGATGCTGGCGCTCGGGCGCATGCATGTCGAAGCCTTCGCCGCGCAGCCCCAGCATCATTATCTGCTGCGCTTCGTCGATGCGCCAGACGTGCCGCCCGCGCTGCCGCGTCATCACCTGCTGGTAGATCGCGGCCCCTTCACATTGGAGGGCGACCTTGCCCTGATGCGCGATCATGGCGTGGATCTGGTCGTCGCGAAAAATGCCGGTGGGGAGGGGGCGCGCGCCAAGATCGATGCGGCGCGTATGCTCGGCTTGCCCGTCATCATGATCGACCGGCCCGCCATGCCGGAGGCGCGGACGGTGCATGATGTCAGCGAGGTGCTGGCGTGGATCGATCATTCGGCCCATCGCGGCGTGTAGAGGATCGGGCGGGCTGCTCCTTCGATCAGGCGCGTTCGGCTTGATCCGACGATCACCATCGTCCGCATGTCGGCCATTTCGGGCGTCGCCTCGCCCAGCGTCACGACCCGCAGTTGCTCCTCGGGCGCAGATACGGCGCGGGCGAAGAGGATCGGCCGGTCCTCGCCACATTCCTCCCGCAACACGTCTAGCGCGCGGGCGAATCCGTCCGGCCGCGCCTTTGACCTTGGGTTGTAGAATGCCATGGCAAAGTCAGCCTGCGCGGCGAGGCGCAGGCGCCGCTCGATGAGCGCCCAAGGCTTCAAATTATCCGACAGGTTGATCGCGCAGAAATCATGGCCCAGCGGCGCGCCCGCTCGGGCTGCGGCGGCGAGCATGGCGGTAATGCCGGGCAGCACACGAATGTCGATCGTGCGCCACGCGGCTGGCCCAGCCTCCAGCGCCTCGAACAGCGCCGACGCCATGGCGAACACGCCCGGATCGCCGGACGACGCCACCAACACGCGCCGCCCCATCGCGGCCATCCCCAGCGCATGCGCCGCCCGCTCCAGCTCCACGCGGTTGTCCGACCCATGGCGCACGAGATCCGGACGATCAGCCACGCGCGCGACATAGGGCGCGTAGCCGACAAGATCGGTCGCCTCGGCAAGCGCTTGTGTCACTTCTGGCGTCACCAATGCTTCAGCGCCCGGGCCAAGGCCCGCGACGGCTACCCAGCCGCTCATGGCCGCCGTCCCTGGCCGTGGATCAGCAGAATGGAAAAATAGCTGGTGATGGCCTGTGCTTCGCGCAGCGGGGTGATCTTCTGGTCCGCCATCGTCGCATATTCGACCAGCCAGGCGCAGTCATCCTTGCCAGCCGCCTCCACTGCGCGGCGCAGCTTGGCGAGATTGCGGCCGATCTTCATGACGACGAGCGCGTTGGTGTCATGAATACGGCGAGCCAGCTCCTCTTCGGGCAGGGTCGCCATCAGCACCGTCAGCACATCGTCGCCCCAGCTGATCGGCATTCCGCTCGCGGTCCAGGCGCCCGACATGCCAGTGATGCCGGGTACGATCCTGACCGGCGCGAGTGGTGATAGGCGGTTGTGCAGATGCATGAAGCTGCCGTAGAAAAAGGGGTCGCCTTCGCACAGTACGACCACATCCTCGCCCGCCTGCGTGAGGCCATGCAGATGCGCGGTGCATTCGGCGTAGAAGGCGGAGAGGCACTGGTTGTAACGCGGGTCGCTGACCGGGATTTCGGTCGTCACCGGATATTCCATCGGATATTCGACAGCGTCGGGGCGCAGCAATCCTTCGACGATCTTTCGTGCGTGACCGTGACGGCCGGGCTTTCGGAAATAGGCGATGTAGCGCGCCTCGCGGATCAGCCGGTCAGCCCTCACGCTCATCAGGTCCTGCGCGCCGGGGCCAAGCCCCACGCCATGGATCGTCCCGCTCATTCCGCTGCACTCGCCAGTGCGTTGACTGCCGCCACGGTGATGGCGCTGCCGCCCAGTCGGCCTTCCACGATGCAGCAGGGGACGGGCTGGCTTTGCCAGAGTGCGTCCTTCGATTCCGCCGCGCCGACGAAACCGACCGGACAGCCGATGATCGCCGCCGGGCGGGGGCAGGCGGGGTCTTCCAGCATGTTGAGCAGGTGGAACAGCGCGGTCGGGGCGTTGCCGATGGCGACGACAGCTCCGGCGAGATGGGGCCGCCACAGTTCCAGCGCTGCCGCCGATCGGGTGTTCGCCATTGTCCGGGCGAGGTCGGGCACTTGGTTGTCATTCAGGGTGCAGAGGATCGCATTGCCAGCGGGCAGGCGAGCGCGCGTAATTCCTTCCGATACCATGCGCGCGTCGCACAGGATCGGCGCGCCTGCCTCTAATGCGGCAATGGCCGTTTTGGCCAACCCCGGGGAAAAGCGGATATGCGGCGCGAGATCGACCATGCCTGCCGCGTGGATCATCCGCACGGCGATCCGCTCTTCCTCCGGCGAAAAGCGGTCAAGCGCCGCTTCCGCCCGGATCATGCGGAAGGATTGGCGATAGATTTCCGCGCCGTCTGTTTCGTAAAGATGCGGCATCAATGGGCTCCGAAATGGGCAAGTATCTGATCGGGCGACAGGCCCGCATGCAGCGGCGGCGCGCCCGCGCGCGCTTCATGGGCAAGGTCGAAGCGACCCTCGCGCCCCGTCAGCACGACCGCCGCCTGCGAAGGCCGGGCGCAGCCCTTGGCGCATCCCGACACATGCAAGCCCGGCACATGAGGCGCGAGCCGGGCGGCCAGTTCGCGGGTAGCGACGCTTGACTGCGGGCAGGCTGGAGCGCCCGTGCAGGCATCGGCGGAAAGGCGTGGGTCAGCCGGGTCATCCGCGCGCGCGCCGCTGCCCTCCAGCACCAAGCCGCGCCAAGGCGTGACGCGCACCGCCTGCGTGTCATACCCAATGGCGGCAATCAGCGCAGAGGCTTCGATCCGGCCGAACGGGGCGGCATGGAAGGGGCCGGGCGCGGCGTCCAGAGCAGCAGTGCGAGCCCGGGCCGGGGCGGGGACTTCGATCGCCTCTGCGGGCAGCGCAGCATCATGCCGCGCCATGCGTCCGGCCTGAACACCGCCGCTCGCGACGAACCAGTGGGTCATGCTGATCAACCCGTCCATGGCGTTCGCTGCGCTGACGGGAACACCCCGCGCGCGTCCGTCCGCTCGCAGGATCAGCGAGCCGCCTGCAGCTCGTTCGACGCGGAAATCCGCTGGCGCATCGCCCAGCACCGGCGCAGGCCCGGCATCGATCGCGAAACCGACCTTGGCGGGCAGGTGCGGCAGTTCCTCCAGCCGTGCGGCAAGTTCAGTCGCGATCAGGGCGCTGTCATCGCCAGCATGCCAATCCGGGTTGATGATCATCGGCGGCTGGCGGTCCTGCTCTGCATCAGCATTTGCGAGACCCAGCATGACCAGCCGCTCCATCAGCGCGCGGTGATCCGCTTGGGCAACGCCCCTGATCTGCAAGGCGGCGCGATTGGTGACATCGATATGGCCATTGCCAAAAGCGAGCGCGGCTTCGCACAGCCCCACCATCTGCGCCCGGTTCATCCGGCCGAGCGCCGGTCGCACCCGCACTAGCAGCCCGTCGCCGGCCATCATCGGCCGCCAAGCCGTCGGGCACCAGCCACGCACGCCTGCGCCGGCCGCGTCACGCCGCATCAGCTCCTGCATTGATCCAGCCCTCCAGCACCTGCGCCACGACAAGCGGACGGCACGCACAGGCGCGGTCCGGCCGCTCGCCTGCACGGCCGCAGCCGCACAAAATTCGTCGCTCAAACGGAGAACCGAGCCGTGACCATCCCCTGGATCATGGCAAGAGCGACCTTTGCTCCGGCAGGTCTCCTGGCTTGCGGGTCACAGCTTGGCATGGGGCCTTCCCGGATTGCTCCAGTGGCTGGCCGCCCGTTATCGGGACTGGCCGGTCCATGCCTTGCTCGCCGCTCACAGTTGCAGGGACAGCCGCGGATTAGGGAGGATTTCCTCCCGCACCGCGTTCCCAATTAAGCCCCTTGGCGGGGCACCGGCGCGATCGATGAACCGGGCGAACCCGGCTCGACGCGCTTCATAATGGGGATGCAGGCGAAAGGGAAGTAGCCATGGGCCGCTTCCTTGCGTCCGTCGCGCGTGGCCGCTACGCCCGCACCAACATATGCAGAATGGAGAGGAAGAGATGAGCGATTTCAGCTTCGAGGGCACCAGCCGCTTTCTGGAAACCGACAAGGGACGGCTTCACTATCATGAAGCGGGGTCAGGTCCGGCGTTGCTCCTGCTGCATGGGTCCGGCCCCGGCGTCACGGGATGGGCGAATTTCCAGGGCAACCTGCCCTTCTTCGCGCAGCATTTCCGCACCATCATCCTCGACGCGCCCGGCTATGGGAAGAGCGATCCCGTGGATGGCGATCCCGTCGGCGTGGCTCGCGACGCGGTTGTTGCGTTGATGGGCGGCCTCGGCATCGATCGCGCGCATGTTGTTGGCAACAGCTATGGCGGCATCGTCGGTGGGCATCTGGCGGCTTCTCATCCCGACCGCGTGCTGCGCTACATCACGATCGGCGGCATCGGCTTCAACATCACCTCGACCTTCCCCAATGAAGGGCTGACCCGCCTCGTCGATTTCATCGAGGACCCGACGCGGGAAAACATCATCGCCTGGCTGGAATCGATGGTCTACGACAAGGCGATCATCACCGATGAACTGATCGACATGCGCTACAAGGCAGCGCTGGAGCCGGTGACGATGGAAAGCAGCCGCAAGATGTACACGCGCGCGGCCCTCGGCTTTATCGCCCAGTCGATGAGCGGGCCGGGTGTGTCGCAGCGTATCGATTATCTGGGCAAGATCCAGGCGCCGACGCTAATCATGTGGGGGCGTGATGACAAAGTTAGCCCGTTGGATGGCGCGCTGCTGCCGATGCGGGTCATTCCCAATGCCGAGTTACACGTCTTCCCGCGTTGTGGCCATTGGACGATGATCGAGCACAAGGACCGGTTTGAAGCGTTGGCTCTGGACTTCTTGCGAGGGTGAAACGGGCGGGATAACCCAAAATCCGTTCGCCCTGAGCCTGTCGAAGGGCTTTTCTTTCTTGAAGAAGTGAAGGGCTTCGACAGGCTCAGCCCGAACGGGGAAGGGTAGCGAAAACGGCGCTACCGCCGCACCACCACCGAATGCCAATCCGTCCGCTGCTCCCAACCACGCCGCTCCAGCTCCGGCACATCCTCCTCGCTCACCGGCCGCCCAAGACACAGCAGCCCCAGACACTCCCACCCCGCCGGAATGTCCAGCATCGCGTCCACGCCAGCAGGCTCCATGATCGACACCCACCCCATGCCGATCCGCCGCGTCTGCGCCGCCAGCCACAGCGTATGGACTGCCATCACGCAACTATAGCGCCGCGCCTCGGGCATGGTGACGGCGCCCAGATGATGACCTGTCTCCGTCCCATCGTCGCAATAGACGGCGAACAGCACCGGGGCCTCGCGCAGCCCATGCAGCTTCAGGCTGCGGTACAGCCTGTCCTGCTCCCCATCATATTCCTTGCCCGCTTCCCGGACCTGCCCATCGACATGGCACGCCAACCTCTCGCGCAACCCCTCCGTCTCGATCCGCACGAAACGCCAAGGCTGCGACAATCCCACCGACGGCGCGCGATGCGCCATGCTCAGCAGCCATTCGACGTCCGCCTCGTCGATCGGATCAGTCCTGAAATGGCGAATGTCCCGCCGCGCCCGCACCAGCGCCTCGAACTGCGCGCTGTCGATTGGGGTGATAGCGGGTCCGCTCATGTCAAAATTCAATCCCTGCCTGCGCCTTCACGCCGCTGCGGAAGGGATGCTTGACCAGCGTCATCTCCGTCACGAGATCAGCCGCCTCGACCAGAGCCTCGGGCGCGTTGCGGCCGGTGATGATGACATGCTTCATCTCGTCCCTGTTCTTCACGGCCTCCAGCACCTCATCAACGGGCAGGTAGTCGTAGCGCAGGACGATATTAAGCTCATCTGCCAACACCATATCATAGGCGGGATCGGCGATCATCCGCTTTACCTCGTCCCACGCTTCACGGGCGAGGGCGATGTCGCGGGTCTTGTCCTGCGTGTTCCAGGTGAAGCCTTCGCCCATCGGCTTGAATGTGACATTGTCTGGAAACGCATCGAACACCGCTTTTTCTCCGGTGGTCATCGCGCCCTTCACGAACTGGACGACGCCGACCCGCTTGCCATGGCCGATCGCGCGGACGACCATGCCGAGCGCGGCGGTGGTCTTGCCCTTGCCCTTTCCGGTATGGACGATCAGCAGCCCCTTTTCCTGTGTCTTAGTCGCCATGATCTTGTCATGGGCGGCCTGCTTCTTCTTCATCTTTTCGGCATGTTGTTCCGGCGTGCGTTCGATCATGGGCGATCTTCCTTCAGTTGGGCAAGGATCATGGCAGCGCTGTTCGACCGTGGCCGCCACAGCCCCCGGTCCAGCGCTTCGTGGAGCCGCGCGGCGGTCTCGCGCAGCGCGGCTGGGTTAGCGTCGTCCATGAAGGCGCGTACCGCCTCATCCTCAATGAAGGCGGCGTGGACAGCGTCGAAATGATGGTCCTTCACGCCATGGGTCGTGGCGGCGAAGGCAAAGAGATAATCGACCGAAGCGGCAATCTCGAACGCGCCCTTGTAACCGTGGCGCATCATGCCCGCGATCCATTTGGGGTTGGTGACGCGCGCCCGGACTACCCGGCCGATCTCGTCCTCCAGCGTGCGGACTACGGGCCGCTCGGGCCTGCTATGATCGTTATGATAGCTGAGCGGCTGGCGGCCTGACAGATGCTCGACGGCGGCGGCGATCCCGCCTTCGAACTGATAGTAATCGTCGCTGTCGAGCAGGTCATGCTCGCGGTTATCCTGATTCTGGATCAGCGCATCAGCCTCGCCGAGCCGCCGGGCGAACAGGTCACGTTCCACATCGCCCTCGACCCCGCCGCCATAGGCATGGCTTCCCCAGTCGAGATAGACCTTCGCAAGGTCCGAACGGTCATGCCACAGCCGCTCGTCGATCATCGCCTGCAATCCCGCGCCATAAGCGCCCGGCTTCGACCCGAACACACGCGCCCCCGCGCGGCGCAGCGCCGCCTTCTCAGGCGTTCCTTCCGCGATCAGCGAAGCAGCTTCGGCACGGTGCCGGGCGGCGGCGGGATTGTCTTCATCGGGCTCATCAAGCGCCATGACGGCGCGGGCGGCGCTGTCGATCAGGTCGATCTGTTCCGGGAAGGCGTCGCGGAAGAAGCCCGATACGCGCAGGGTTACGTCCACGCGCGGGCGATTAAGTTCGGCGAGCGTCATCACCTCAAAGCCGACCACGCGCCCTGATCCCCAATCCCAGCGCGGCCGGACACCCATCAGCGCCAGCGCCTGTGCGATGTCGTCCCCTCCGGTGCGCATGTTCGCCGTGCCCCATGCGGAGAGCGCAATGGCGCGCGGATAATCGCCCTCGCGCTGGAGATAGTCCTGCACGACCAGTTCTGCCGACTTCTGGCCCAGGTTCCATGCCGCGACGGTGGGCACCGCGCGCGTATCGACCGAATAGAAATTGCGCCCGGTCGGCAGCACATCGGGCCGTCCGCGCGTCGGCGCACCGGAAGGGCCGGGCAGCACGAACCTTCCGGCGAGCGCCTGAAGAAGCGCAGCCTTCTCCGCCCCTCCACACGCATCCACGCGCGGTGCCAGGTCGCTGCGGATCGTGTCCAGTACCTGCGCGCTGGCCGGGCCCGGTGCCATTTCCCCAGTATCGAGCAGGTGCATGGCGTAAAGCTCCAGCCGCTCGACGGTGTCGCCCGTGCTGCGCCAAACGTCCGGCGTCATCGCCACCAGCACATCGGGGCGCGGGCCATTCCATGGCGCGCCCATGCCGCAGTCGATCGGATCGAAACCCAGCTCTAGATCATCCGCCAGCGCCCGCAGAAGGGATCGTTGCCCTTCGTCCAATCCCCTTGGGCAGCGAGCGAGCGCGATCAGCAGGTCGCGGCGTAGCATCCCTTCAGGCGATCGGGTGAAGACATGCAGTCCGTCGCGGATCTGCATCTCCTTCAGTTCACACAAATAATTGTCGATCGCCGCCAGGGCATCATCACCGCTGCCTTGCGCGCCTGCATCCTTGTCCAAGCCCTGTGCGGCGGCCAGCGCCAATATGTCCCGCCGCAACGTCTCCAGCCTGCGCGGGTCCATCCCGGCCGCCAGATAATATTCGTCAACCAGCGCCTCCAATTCCTTGAGCGGCCCATAGGTTTCTGCGCGGGTCAGCGGCGGCGTCAGATGGTCGATGATGCACGCGCCGATCCGCCGCTTCGCCTGCGTGCCTTCGCCCGGATCATTGACGATGAAGGGATAGATTTGCGGGATCGGCCCGGCGCAGATTTCGGGAAAACAGTTTTCCGAAAGCGCGATCGCCTTGCCGGGGAGCCATTCGAGATTGCCATGCTTGCCGACATGCACCACCGCATGGACGCCGAAGTCGCGCGCGAGCCAGATGTGGAAGGCCAGATAGGCATGCGGCGGCGGCAGCGCCGGATCATGATAGCTGCTCTTGGGGTCGACATCATAGCCACGCGAGGGCTGCACCGCGACCGCGACATGGCCAAAGCGATGCACCCGCAAGCGGAAGGCGCCGCCTTGGCAGGAGGGGTCATCCTCAGGCTGGCCCCATCGGTTCGTGACCGCTTGGCGAACGCTTTCGGGCAAGCCCGCGAAGGCCGCGTGATAGTCCGCTAACGGCAGCGCGCAGGTCGTCTCGCTCCCCGTCATCAATTGCATCAGCGCCGCGCCATCGGTCGGCGCATCGCCGACCGCGTAGCCAGCCTCGCCCAGCGCCCGCAATATCGCTGCTGCGCTCTCCGGCGTGTCGAGCCCGACGCCATTGCCGATCCGGCCGTCCCTGTTCGGGTAGTTGGCAAGAACCAGCGCCACGCGCCGCTCCGTTTCTGGGGTGCGACGCAACCTTGCCCAGTTTCCAGCCAGTTGGGCGACGAAGCTCACTCTATCCGCGAGTACCTGCGGCACGATGATGCTACATTCCGTTCGCGCGTCGAAGCGCGCCGCCGCCTTGAAAGCGACTGCCCGCGTGAAGATCCGCCCGTCCACCTCCGGCAAGGCGATGTGCATCGCCAGATCGCGCGGTCCAAGGCCCCGTGCGCTGTCCTGCCATGCCGCCTGTTCCGCGCTGGCGAACATCGTCTGGAGGACGGGGCAGTCCGCCTGCTCCAATATCGATGGCGTGCGCGGCTCGCCTGGTGCCGACGCGGCGAAGGCGGTCGCGTTCAGGATCACGTCAGGCCGCACTGCCCCCATCACCCCTTCCAGATAATCCCGCGCAAAGGGTTCGCGCAGCGCCCGCACATGCACCGCCAGCACGTTCAGACCTGCCTCGCGCAGCCCCGCGATCATCGCGTCCACAGCTTCCAGCGTCCCGGCGATCAGCAGGGCGCGATAGAAGAGGAACAGCGCCGTCGGCTGCCCATCTGTCCAATCCGCTTTCACCTGATCCAGCACCGGACGCTCGACCCCCGGCAGGTACAGCCCGGCGTCAGCGACCGGCACCGGCGGGTCGGCATAGCCCGCATCCAGTCCCGCGATCCGCGCGGCCGTCTTCAGGAAAGCCATCGCATTGGCGATGCCCCCCTGGCGCAGATAATCGCGCAGCAGATCGCATGTCTCCGCTGGCAGGGTGGAGGCTAGGCGCAGCTCCGGATCATCCTCCCGCCCGTCCGCGATGGCGGCAAAGGCTATGCCCTTATCGCGCGCGACATTGGCAATTTCCTCAATGCCATAGGGCCAGTAGCTCTTACCCCCCAACAAGACGACGCACACGAATTTCGCGTGGGAAATCACCCTTTCGACATAGAGGTCGACCGAATAGGGGTGCTTCAATTGCAGCAGGTTGGCGAGCCGGATCGACGGCGCGCCATCGCCCAGCATCGCCGCCGCGCTTGCAAAGCAGGCAAGGTCGCTGTCCGCCACGGTCAGCAGCACGATGTCGCCCGGCGACTGGCCAAGGTCGATGGCTTCGTCTCCGTTCGAAACGGTCCCCGGCGTGGCGGTCAGCAAATGCATCAGGCGATCGCCAGCTGTCCTGAAAGCGCGCCCTCGATAGCGGCACGATCCAATCCCGCCTGGCCGATGACTACCAGCCGTGACGCGCGCACCTCGTCTGCCTGCCACTGCCGGTCGAAATGATGCTGGATGCGCGGCCCTACGGCCTGAATGACCAGCCGCGCCGGGCGTCCTGAGACGGCGACAAAACCCTTCACCCGCAAAATGTCATGATCGGTGATCGCTTGCTCCAACCCAGCCAGCAGGGGCGCGGGATCGCCGATCTCGCCTAGTTGCAGAACAAAACTGTCGAAATCCTCATGATCATGATCCTCCTCATTATCATGATGGGACGGGCGCGCGTCGATCTGCTCCTCGACGCCCGCGCCGAGGCCGAGCAGGATGGCGGGGTCGATCTCGCCCCGCGCGGTGCGCAGGATGCGGACGCCGGGCCGCACTTCGCCGCCCAACTGCTGTTCAAGCTCTGCCAGCTTCTCCGGCGCGACCAGATCGGTCTTGTTCAGCAGCACGAGGTCGGCGCACGCCAGCTGGTCCTCGAATAGCTCCTCGATCGGGCTGTCATGGTCCAGCGTCGGGTCGGCCGCTCGCGCCGCAGCCAGTGCTTCTTCGTCATGAGCAAAACGCCCGGCCGCCAAGGCATCCGCGTCGATCAGCGCGATCACGCCATCCACTGTCGCCCGCGTCCGGATGTCAGGCCATTGGAACGCCTTCACAAGCGGCTTGGGCAGGGCAAGGCCCGATGTCTCGATGATGATGTGATCGGGTGGCACGTCGCGGTCCAGCAGCTTCTGCATGGTGGGCAGGAAGTCGTCAGCCACCGTGCAGCAGATGCACCCATTGGCGAGTTCGATGATATCCTCGTCCGGGCAGGCCTCATCGCCGCAGCCCTTCACCAGCGATCCATCGACGCCCACATCGCCAAATTCATTGATGATGAGGGCGAGCCGTCGCCCGCCTGCATTTTCGATCAGGTGGCGGATCAGCGTCGTCTTTCCGGCACCCAGAAATCCCGTGATGACCGTGGCGGGAACCTTGCTCATATTGTCTGTCCTTGGTTGGGGATGAGCACTTCGATCTCGTCGAAGCGCTTCCAGCGGTAGATGATCCAGCTCACCAGCCAGCAGGCGGCGAACAGTCCGATGATGAAGAAGCCCAAGCTGTTGAAATGCTCGCCAAGGTTCGCGGCAACCGACCAGATGCCGCCGGTAAGGCCCAGCTTGTCGCCCAGTAGCGCCGCCGCCTCGATCCCGCCGATGACGATCGCGACCAGAGCAGAGACCAGCGTGATGGTGATGTTGTAGTAGAGCTTGCGGATCGGCTTCACGAACGCCCACTGATAGGCCCCCATCATCAGCGCGCCGTCCGCCGTATCGATAAGCGCCATGCCTGCCGCGAAGAGCAGGGGGAAGATCAGCACCGTCGCGATGGAAAGCCCATTCGCCGCCTGACCTGCGGATAGGCCGAGGATCGCGACTTCGGTCGCCGTGTCGAACCCCAGACCGAACAGAAAACCCAGCGGGGCCATGTGCCAGCTGCGCGTGACCAGACGGAACAGCGGCCGGAAAAGCCGCGACAACATGCCCCGGTTGCCGAGCAATATGTCCATATCCTCATCGACATAGGTGCCGCCGCTGCGAACATGGTTGAAGGTCTTCAGAACCGACCGCAGGATCACCAAATTCATCGCCGCGATAGCGAAGAGGAAGCTTGCCGAGATGATGGTCGCGATCGTCCCGCCAATCTCTCCCGCCGCCTCGACGCGACTAAGCGCGCTGGCGGCGAAGGCGATAAGGACCGCCGCGATCAGCACGATGGCGCTGTGCCCGATGGCAAACCACAGGCCCACGGTCAGCGGCTGCTGTCCATCCTGCATCAGCTTGCGCGTCACATTGTCGATCGCGGCGATATGGTCGGCGTCGACCGCGTGGCGCAGGCCTAGGCTCCAGGCGAGCAGGGCGGTGCCGAGCATCATCGTGTCGCCCGTGAAAAGCATCAGGGCACATATCCATAAGCCGATATTGGCGGCGATCAGCAGCGCGAACATCCATGTCGCGCGGCGGCGCAACGCCGGAACTTGCATAACCATCGGACGGCTTGGCTCCCGTCGGCGTCAGCGAGACTGGACGGGGCCTCCGCTAAGCGGCCGACATTCCGCGCCGGACGGACGCATCATAGCGCCCGGCACGCATGCCGGTGCGGCCCCGCCGCACGCGTCGCTCAGACGGAATACCGTGCCCCGGCCATCCCCTGGGCCAACGCAAGAGCGACCAGACGCCGGCAGGTCTCCTGGCTTGCGGGTCATCGCTCGACACATGGCCTTCCCAGGCCTCGCATGATTTAGCGTCCGGCCCAGTGGCTGACCCTCCGACAAGTGACGGAAGATCGCTATGCGTCTCGCTCACCGCTTACAGTTGCAGGGACAGCCGCGGATTTGGGCGCCTTGTCGGCAGCCCGCACCGCATTCCCTTTGAAGCCCTTTCGGGCACCGGCGCGATCAGGGGCGTGCATAGATGGCTTGACCGCCAAAGGAAAGCGGCAGTTGCATGGCTGCGTCATATTGCCTGCCACGCCATATTGCCGCGCGCATCCCCCCCGCCTAGACCGGGCTCATGTCCTGGCCTTTTTCCTTCACCCGCATCACGCCCGGCGGCGAAGCATCGCCGGTGGCGCGCGACCTGGCGGAGGAAGTGCCCGTCGCGATAGAGTTCAACGGCATCGGCTATGCCGTGCTGATGGCGACGCCCGCAGACGTCGCCGAACTGGTGCAGGGCTTCGCCCTTGCCGAGCGGCTTGTCCTTCCATCCGACGCGCCGCTCGATGTCGATGTCCATGCGACGGACGAGGGCCTTGTCGCGCGGGCTACGCTTCCCGACGACCGGGTCGATGGGCTGCTGGGCAGGGTCCGTCATCGCGTCTCCGATTCCTCCTGCGGCCTGTGTGGCGTCGAAAATCTGGAGCAGGCGATGCGGCCCTTGCCTGTCGTGACCGTCCGCTCGGCGGCGAAGCGGGAGGGGATCTTCCGCGCCCTCCACGATCTTCCCGCGCATCAGCCGCTCAACCGGCAAACCGGCGCTGCCCACGCCGCTGCTCTCGTCGGGACGGATGGCACGATCCGCCTCGTTTTTGAGGATGTCGGCCGCCACAATGCCTTCGACAAGCTGATCGGGGCGATGCGGCGGCGGCAATTGTCGTGGGACGGCGGCTTCGCGCTGCTGTCTTCGCGCTGCTCCTTCGAACTGGTGGAAAAGGCGGTGCTCGCCAACTGCCCGCTGCTTGTCACGATATCCGCGCCGACGCGCCTTGCCGCCGAGCGCGCGGCGGGTGCCGGGTTACCCATCGTCGTGCTCGCACGGCCGGACGCCATGTTGGCGGCAGGCGACTTGCCCGGCTGACGTTGGGCTCCTCCATCTACCGCTTGCGGGCCGGGCCCCGCCCCATTATCAGCAGCGCTGCGACAGGTTCCCCGATCGGGGATCAAAAGGGAAGTCGGGTGTAATGCCCGCGCTGCCCCTGCAACTGTAAGCGGTGAGTGGACCGACCACGCAGCCATTGGGGAAGATTTTCTCCCGAGAAGGCGGCCGGTGCGCAGCGACCCGTGAGCCAGGAGACCTGCCTGCCGCAGTCGTTCTTCGACCGGACAGGGTGTGCCGGACGAACGGGGTTCCCCTCGCGGACGACAGCCACCGCCTTGCTCGCCATCCGGCCGGGCAGGGACGTTTGCGGTTCGATTTTGCGGGGAGGGCCATGATGACGGTCTTTCATGTTCATATGGTTATGGAAGCGCGCCGCTGATGCTGTGCGCGGTCGAAAACAGGGCTTCAGTGGTGGTCTGCTCAACCTGCCGCCTGTCCGCCGAGCAGCGGGAGGATGGGGCAGGACGGCGCGGCGGCGCGCTGTTGGTTGAGGCCATGCGCGACCTTCAGGCGCAGGAACCTGCATATGGGGCCGTTGCCGTGCAGGACATGCCCTGCCTCTTCGCCTGCCAGCGTCATTGCACCGTCCATGTGCGTGGCCCCGGCAAGGTCGGTTATGTGCTGGGCGACTTCAGCCCGGACGCAGATGCCGCCCGCGCGATCCTCGACTACGCCCTGTGCCACGCTGCAAGCGAAGAAGGTGTCGTCCGCTACGCCGAATGGCCGCAGGGAGTTAAGGGCCATTTCATCGTCCGCACACCGCCCGAAGGCTTCGTGTGCACATGATCCGCTTCGAGGACCGTGCGAGCTTTCAGGCTGCACTCGCCGCGCTGCCCGAACCGGACGCGGGAGCCGTTGAAGCGGCGGCGGCACGGCAGGCCACTCTGACGAAGCCTGCCGGATCGCTTGGTCGCCTTGAGGACATCGCGCTCTTCATGGCGGGCTGGCAGGGCCGCGAGCGCCCCCGCGCCGATCGTATCCGCGCGGCGATCTTCGCCGGTAATCATGGCGTCGCCGCGCGCGGGGTCAGCGCCTTCCCGACATCCGTCACCGCGCAGATGGTTGCGAACTTTGAGGCGGGGGGCGCGGCGATCAACGCGCTCGCGGGCGCCTGCGGGGCCGATCTGGTCATCATGCCGCTCGACCTCGCTAAACCCACCGCCGACATATGCGAAGCCGCCGCCATGACGGAGACGGAATGCCTGGAGGCTCTGAATCGGGGTGCCGCCGCCGTCACCGAAGATTGCGACCTGTTTTTCGCCGGAGAGATGGGCATCGCCAACACCACGCCCGCCGCTGCACTTTGCCTTCGTGCCTTTGGCGGTGAGGCGCAGGATTGGACAGGCAGGGGCACGGGCATCGATGAAGTAGGCCTTGCCCGAAAGAGGCAGGCCGTCCAATCGGCGGTCGCGCGGCACACGGCACATTGCATAGACGCATTTGAAACGCTCCGCCGTCTGGGCGGCCGCGAAATCGCCGCCATGGCAGGCGCCATTCTCGCCGCGCGCATGATGTGCGTGCCGGTGCTGCTTGACGGCTTCATCTGCGCCGCGGCTGTCGCTCCTTTAGCGTGCGACAACCCCGCCTTCACCGACCACTGCCTCGCTGCCCATTGCTCAGCCGAAGCAGGCCACGCCCGCCTGCTCGAAAAGCTCGGCCTTGATCCGCTTCTCCACCTCAACATGCGCCTCGGCGAGGGGAGCGGCGCAGCCGTCGCGGCGCAGCTCATCCGTTCGGCTCTCGCGGCGCATGCGCAAATGGCGACGTTCGCGGAAGCCGCCGTTGCTGGCGCGCTATGAGCCCGCTGGCGCTCCACCTGATGCGCCATGGCGCGCCGCAAACGCCCGGCCTCCTGCTGGGCCATATGGACATGCCACCCGATCCGGCCGCCATGCAGCTGTGCATTGAACGGTCGCGCGCGGTCGCCTTTGATCGCCTGACAAGCTCCGATCTCACCCGTGCCCGCGCGCCTGCCGCCTTGATCGCAGCGGATCGCCAGGTCCCGCATCAGACCGACCCGAGATGGCGTGAATTGCATTTCGGACAGTGGGAAGGCGCGGACCCCGCGACACTCCCGGCCGATGACACGGCTCGTTTCTGGTCATCTCCCGACGACAACCCGCCACCGGAGGGGGAGCGCTGGTCCGCCCTGTGCGATCGCGTCCGCCTCGCGCTTGACGAGATAAGCAAGCCGACCCTCATCCTCACCCACGCAGGAGCGATCCGAGCCGCACTGACGGCGCTTTGCGGCTTCACCTACCAGCAGGCGTGGACCATCGATCTTCCCTATGCCGCATTGCTCACCCTGCGCCTCTGGCCGGGGGAAAGGCCAAGCGCGCAGATCACTGGCCTGGTCACATGACCCGCCTCATCCTCGCACTTCAGCTCATGACCCGCCTGCCACTGCCGCAAGTGCGCGCGGAGGAGAAGGACTTCGCCGCCGCCATCCGCTGGTTTCCCGTGAGCGGCATCGTCGTCGGCCTCGCCATCGCCGCCGCCTTGGCGATCGGTATTCGGACCGATCCATGGATGGCCGCCTTGCTCGGCCTCTTCGCGTGGGTGGCCGTCACAGGAGCGCTCCATCTCGACGGTCTTGGCGACATAGCCGATGGAGCCGGAGCGGCGCATGGCGACCCGGCGAAGCTTTCCGCCGTCCTTGCCGACCCGCATATCGGCACCTTCGGCGTGGTCGCGATCGTCCTGCAACTGCTGGCAAAGCTCATCCTGCTGCGGCTCTGCGCAGAGCAGGTTTCTCCGATCATCCTCGTCGCCGTGCCCTTCATTGCCCGGATCGGTCCGCTGGCATGGACACTCTGGCTGCCGCCGCTCCATCAGGGCTTGGCCAGCCAATTCAGGGATGGCATTGGCGTGAGGCACCTGCTCGGCTGGGCGGCACTGGCCGCAGCTTTGTGCCTCGTCATCCCTGCGCTTCTTGCCGCCGCTCTCCTCATCCCGCTCTGGGCATGGTGGCTCCACAGCCGCATCGGCGGCATCTCTGGCGATGGCCATGGCGCGGGTATCGAACTTGTGGAAAGCGGCCTGCTCGCGGCACTGGTGCTGGTGCGATGAGCGGCATCTTTCACTGGCATGGTGGGCGTCTGGCCGCGGCGCGGGAGCATTATAAAGCCACCAGGGACGATTGGATCGATCTGTCCACAGGAATAAATCCAATCGCCTGGCCGGGAGTCGAGGCGATCCATCCGGACTGGCATTCCCTGCCTGATCCCGCTGCGCTGTCCGATCTCGAACAGGCCGCCGCCGCATATTTCGGAGTTGGCCCCGATCATATCTGCGCACTGCCGGGCAGCGAGACCGGCTTGCGCCTGCTTGGCCAGTTCATCGATGCGCCTGCCTGCCATATCCGGCCATCCTACCGCACCCATTCGCAGGCGTTTCCTAATTCGTTTGGCTTGCAGGAACCGGAGGCAGCGCCCCCGACCACTGCGCTTCTCCTTGCCAATCCGAACAATCCTGACGGTCGGTTTTATACTCGGGGGCAGATGCAGCTACTTCTGTCCCGTCAAGAGAAGCAAGGCGGCTGGCTGATCGTCGATGAAGCCTTTGCCGATACTGTGCCCGGCGCGAGCATCGCCCATGAGGTCGCGGACGATCGCCGCCTCATCATTCTTCGGTCCTTCGGCAAATTCTTTGGGCTGGCGGGCGTGCGGTTGGGATTTCTACTCGGCCCATGCCCTGTCATCGCCGCCTGCCGCCGACTGCTGGGAGATTGGCCGCTGTCCGCCGCCGCCATCGATTTCGGCCGCGCGGCCTATCGCGATCGGCGCTGGATCGACGAGGCGCTCGCGAGCCTTCCAGCGCGCGCCGCCAGCCTCGACACATTGCTCACCCGCCACGGCTTCATCCCGCGCGGCGAATGCCCGCTATTCCGGCTGATCGAGATGCCGGACGCTGCCGCGCTCTTCAACCGGCTTGCGCGCCAGGCCATCCTTACCCGACCGTTTGAAGAGTATCCGACCTGGCTCCGTTTCGGCCTGCCTGCTGACGATGCCGCCTTGGCTCGGCTGGACGAAGCCCTTGGTTGAGTTAACCGCACTGATCCTGGACGCCGCACTGGGTTGGCCCACGCGGCTGCACGCGCGCATCGGCCATCCGGTCGGAGCGTTCGCCCGGATCATCGCCGGGTGCGAGCGCCGCTTGAACCGGTCCTGCTTTGGCACGCGGCGCCGGCGCGTAGGGGGCGTGGCGACATTGCTGATCCTCCTGATGACAACCGTTGCCGCCGCATGGGGGGCGGAACAGCTGATCCGCCATCTGCTGGGCTCATGGGCCTGGGTGGGCCTCGCGCTGGTCGCATGGCCCGCGCTTGCGCAACGCAGCTTGTTCGATCACGTCCTGCCGGTGGTACAGGCTCTCGAGGCAGGCAATCTCTACGCTGCTCGCCGCGCTGTCGGCCACATTGTCGGCCGCGATACCGCCGCGCTGGATGAGGCAGGCGTTGCCCGGGCCGCCATAGAAAGCTTGGCTGAAAGCTTTTGCGACGGAGTGGTGGCGCCGCTTTTCTGGCTGCTGATCGGCGGCCTTCCGGGCATCTGGGCTTATAAGGCGGTCAACACGGCGGACAGCCTGATCGGCCACCGGGAGGAGCCGTTGGCCGCCTTCGGCTGGGCCGCCGCGCGGTTCGATGACCTCCTGAACCTGATACCTGCACGTCTATCCGGGATATTCGTTTGCGTTGTCGGTCTGGGCGGCTGGCATATCCTGTGGCGCGATCATGGCCGCCACGCTTCACCCAATGCGGGATGGCCCGAAGCGGCGATGGCGGGCGCTTTGCATATCCGGCTCGCCGGGCCTGTCGCCTATGACGGCGCCTATCATGCCAAGCCGTGGATTGGCGGGGAGGGCGCCGAAGCGACGCCTGCGCATGGGCGCGCCGCGCTGTCGCTTTATATCCGCGCCTGCGCGCTGCTCTGGCTGGTGGTTGCCGCGATCGAGGGGTTCAGCAGATGACCATATTCCGGAAACTGCTTGTCCTGGGTGGAGCGCGGTCTGGCAAAAGCCGCCTTGCCGAGGCGCAATGCGAAGCCTTGCCCGGCACCATCACTTATATCGCCACGGCTCAGGCGTTCGACACGGAGATGCGGGAGCGGATCGCTACCCATCGCAACCGCCGCTCCACGCGATGGCGGACCGTGGAGGCGCCGATTGACTTGCCCGCCGCGATCCGGGACGCGCAGCAGTCCGGCCCGATCCTTGTCGATTGCCTCACCCTTTGGCTGTCCAACCTCCTGCTCGCAGAAAAAGACATCGGCCGCTGGAGCGAGGAGCTGATCGCCGCCATTGATGGCTGCGCGGTCCCCATCGCGCTTGTCAGCAATGAAGTCGGCCTTTCCATCGTTCCTGAAAATGCCCTTGCTCGCCGGTTCAGGGATGAGGCAGGGTTTCTCAATCAACATGTTGCGGCCGCTTGCGACACGGTGCTGTTCGTCGCCGCCGGTTTGTCCATGACGCTCAAGCAGGTTCGGTGAAGAAACGCCGCCGCATCTGCTCATATCGAAAATCGCCGGTTTCATTGGTACAGCTTGCCGTAGAGGCGGAATAAATTCATTGCGCGAATCGACGGCGTGATAAATGGGTGCGACCGGCTTGCCTGTGGTCGACTGGATCAATATGGCACGCCCAATAATTTTTGGAGGGGTTTTATGGGAGCCAGCGATCACGGCAGGGGCGATATGTCCCGGACCGGGGGGAAATCGGAAGACCACCAGGGTGTCTTGATCGGATCGCGGCTTCTGGACAGGGGATAAGTCAGTGAACGCATTGAATGCAGATTATCTGTTCGTCTTCATCTTGGCGGCGTTTCTTGGATTTCAGCTGATCAAGAAGGTGTCGCCGCTGTTGCACTCGCCTTTGATGTCGCTGACCAATGCGATTGCGGCGGTGGTGATTGTGGGGGCAATCACGATCACGGGTGAGGAAGGGGCGACGCCGCTTGCCCGGACGCTGGGCTTCATCGCGGTGTTCTGCGCGACGGTGAACCTGGTCTCTGGGTTCATGATCACCGATCGCATGCTCAAGATGTTCAAGCCGCGGGGGAAGTAACAGATGGACGCGTTTGTACCTTTCGCGGCGATTGCCGCGTCGGCCCTGTTCATCCTGTCGCTGATGTGGATGAGCCATCCCTCGACCGCCCGGCGCGGCGTGCGCGCTGGCGAGATCGGCATGGTGATCGCGATCATCGGCGCGCTGGTTCAGCATGAGGTGGTCGATTACAATCTCATCATCATCGCGATGATCGCGGGCGCGGCGGCGGGTATCCCGATGGCGCTGCTGATGCCGATGACCGCGATCCCGCAGCGGACCGCTATTTCCCATGCCTTCGGCGCACTCGCCGTCGGCCTGATCGGCGCGGCCGAATATTACAAGCATGCCCATGCGGAGTATGCGGGCGGCTTCATCATGTGGGCGCTGATGTTCGAGATGCTGCTGGGTTTCCTGACCTGCACCGCATCGATCATCGCCTTTGCCAAGCTGCAGGAGCTGATGGGCAGCCGTCCGGTGTCCTTCCCCGGCCAGCGCATCTTCAACGGCGCTGTCGCGCTGGCGACGGTGGTGATCGGTGTGATGCTGGCGCTTGATCCGACGCAGACCTGGCTGTTCCCGGTCTTTGCGGCGCTGGCCTTGCTGTTCGGTATCCTGCTGGTCATCCCGATCGGCGGCGCCGACATGCCGACGGTCATCGCGCTCCTCAACAGCTATGCGGGTCTTGCCGCATCGGCCATGGGCTTTGCGCTGGGCAACAAGCTGCTGATCGTCGCGGGTGCGCTCGATGGTGCGTCGGGCTTCATCCTGGCGGTCATCATGTGCAAGGCGATGAACCGCAGCTTCGCCAACGTCATGTTCGGCGGCTTCGGCACGGTGGTCGCGGGCGCTGCGGGCGGCAAGGACGACCGCGTGGTGCGCTCGGCTTCGGCTGAAGAAGCCGCGATGCAGCTGGAAAATGCGAGCACTGTCGTGATCGTTCCGGGCTACGGCATGGCCGTCGCCCAGGCGCAGCACAAGGTCAGCGAGCTCTATCAGGCGCTCACCAAGAAGGGTGTGGATGTCAAGTTCGCGATCCACCCGGTTGCGGGCCGCATGCCCGGGCACATGAACGTGCTGCTGGCCGAAGCGAACGTGCCTTACGAGCAGCTGGTCGACCTGGACGACATCAACCCCGAACTGCCGCAGGCGGACGTTGCGGTGATCATCGGCGCGAACGACACGGTGAACCCATCGGCGCGTGACGATCCCAAGAGTGCGATCGCGGGCATGCCGATCATCGAGGCGGACAAGGCCAAGTCGGTGTTCATCATCAAGCGTTCGATGAACGCGGGCTTTGCCGGGATCGACAACCCGATCTACTATAACGGCAACACCCAGATGCTGTTCGGCGACGCCAAGGACATGGTCGGCTCCATCGCCAAGGAGCTGAGCGGCGGCGGCAGCGGCCTCCACTGACCGCTTCCACAGCACCAAGACACAGAAAGCCCGCTGCCCACAAAACAGCGGGCTTTTTGTTGCGCAATGTTCCGAAGCAGGGGCCGCCACAACATCGCAGCTATCGGAGAACCTCTAAGACTGCCTGTCCCCTTCAATCAACAGCGGCCCGTGCTTCTGCCAACCACGCCACCGCCATGTCCCTGATTTCACGGCATCATCTAAAGTGCCAACAATGACACTTTACCCTCGGGCAAAGTGTCACCCGTGACAAAAGCGACCAAATCACGCCGCAAGGGATTCACATTGGCCTCTACCTGTGCTTGATTCATCCCCGTTATGTTTCACGGTTCGATCAGGCACTCTTCTTCGTCCAGCGGTGATTTGTCCGCGCTGCTCGACCGGCTCGCGCATGCAAGCACGCGGCCGCGCTATGCTTTCATGCTGCTGACGCTGATCGCGGAAGTCGCGCGGCCGGACGGAAGTGCAGGGCCGATGGTAGCCAAAGATGGTCGGCCGGAGCCTCTCCGCGATTGGTTGTGCGATGCCTTGACCCCAATGGGTGGACGCGACCCCCGGCGTTTGGCCCTTGCCGCGCGTGTAAAGGCAGAGCTTGCGGGGCGGGGGCGTCTGCCCGCTGATGCGGATGCCGCCAGCCTTGCGATCGAAGAGGAAGTGAAGCTGCGCGTGCGCGCCTCCGGCAAGACCAACCTCAGCCGCGCCGTGTCGGAAATGGTGGCGGCAGGCCTGCTCCGCCGTCATTATCAGGGATATCGCGTGGACCACCATAATCGCGGTGCCCAGCGGCAGGCGGTCTATACTCTCACCGGCTTGGCCCGTATCCTCGTAGCGCCAGCCACTGGGCCCTTGCCCCAGCCACTTCCACCCGCCCCGATCCCCACGCCTGCGCGGCCTCGCCAAGGCGAGCTTGGCCTTTGAAACGCGCACGTCGCGTCGGCGGCGAAGCATACGCACCACGTTCGGCAGATTAGGCCACAGCCTCCAAAGCAGCAGGACTGATAATTTATAAGCCAGAGCATTTTCGGCAAGGCAGCACCCATCACCCGCGTCGCCCGATCGCCACAGCGATAATATTTAGCATCCGATCGCTCCGTAATGTTGACGAAAGACAATTTTTTGGAGACGCTCTTTTTCGATCAGTCAGCGCCAGCGCAGCGACGGCCGCATGCCCTTCCAGCATGCCAAGCTGGAGTTGAAGCGCCGGGGCCCGCAGGCATATACAACAGCTCAGGCTCAAGGAGTGAGACGTGAACCAGGGATCATCAGGCCGCTTTGACCCGGCCAGCTTCCGCGAAGTGGCAGGCCTTTTTGAACGTCATGTGGGGCAGGGCGATATCGCGGGCGCCGTGCTCGCCGTGGCGGTCGGCGATGAAGAGCCTTGCTTCATCTCCGTTGGTGAAACCGGCTTCGCAAGTGGGCGGCCCGTGCAGCCCGACAGCTTGCACCGCATCTATTCGCAGACGAAACCGATCACCGGCGTTGCGACGATGATGCTGGTGGAAGAAGGGCTGATCGGTCTTGATCAACCCATTGGTGAATTGCTGCCGGAATTGGCGAAGCTCGACGTGCTGGTTTCGGAAGAGGGCGACGCCGTGCGCCCGGCCAAGCGACAGCCGGTGGTCCGTGATCTGCTGACGCACTCCGCAGGCTTCAGCTACGGCCAGCAATTCTCCGCCCTTGCCGCGCGTTATCGCGAGCTTGGCCTGATGCCCGGTGACCGGATCGAGGCGCATCGCGATGGCGCCGGTGAAGATCCACGCGACCTGGCGCATATGGTCGAGCTGCTTGGCACCCTGCCGCTTGCTCGTGATCCGGGCGAAATGTTCGAATATAGCCTCTCGATCGACGTGCTCGGTGCTCTTGTCGAGCGGGTGTCGGGGCGTGGTCTAGACACATTTTTCGACGAGCGCATCTTGGGCCCGCTTGGCATGGTCGATACCAGCTTTGTCGTGCCTGCTGAAAAGCTCGACCGGCTGGTCAATCTGCATGAGCGTGGTGAGGACGGGACCTGGCGTCTGGCCGATGGTCCGGCCGACAGCGCTTACGCCCGGCCGGCGCTTCTTTCAGGCGGTGGTGGACTGGTCTCGACCGCCCGGGATTATGCGCGGTTCACGGCGATGCTCGCGAACGAAGGGGAATATCGCGGCACCAGATTGCTGAAGCCCGAAACAGTCCGCCTGGCGCGCTCCAACCTCCTGCCCGCTGGGCTGAATGCCCAATTTTACGGAAATGTGTTGACCGATGTCGGCTTTGGCGCGGCAATGCAGGTCAATATGTCAGCTTCACGGACGCCTCCGGGTCTTTTCGGCTGGGGTGGCGCTGCGGGGACTGGCATGTGGGTTGATCCGATCCATCGACTGCATGTGGTGCTGATGACGCAATATTTCCCGCCGGAGATCAACCTGAGCTTCCGCGAAGACCCTGTCGCCGCAGTCTATAGTGACCTCGGCCTGTGGCCGGCGGGGCCCAAAGCGATATTGGACTAGAGCATCATGCGGAAAAGTGGGGACCCGTTTTCCGCAAAAGCGATGCGAGACCAAATAGCTAGAGCGCGCAACCTGCGTCAGATTCAACACAGCGCGCTCTAGCGGCGAAAGGCGGGCATCAGCCGGTGCCAAGGGGCAAAGCGAGCATGGCGAGGGGTCTCGACGGTGCTTGGCCCTAGAGCCCGCAGGGAGGATGCCCCTCCCTGCTGCCCTGTGACATCTACTATCCATCGCTGGCAGGCGCCGGTTGCGCCACCTGCTGGTCTATTACTCCGAAGATCGCCGCGCCCGCATCATCCTCCATCCAGATCCGAACCCGGTCGCCCCATCGCAGGAAGGGGGTGTGAGGCTCCCCTTGCAGGATCGTCTGGACCATGCGGGCTTCGGCGATACAGCTATAGCCAAGGCCACCGTCGGCAGCGGGTCGCCCGGGGCCGCCATCCGCATCACGGTTGGACACGGTGCCTGATCCCACGATCGTCCCGGCGATGAGCGACCGCGTCTTGGCGAGATGCGCGATCAGCACGCCGAAATCGAATGTCATGTCGACACCCGCATCCGCCCGGCCAAAAGGGTGGCCGTTCAGGTCGACCTTCAGCGTGCCGTGAAGTCTGCCGTCGCGCCATCGCGCACCCAAAATATCGGGCGTCACGAAAACCGGCGACAATGTGCTTGCGGGTTTGGATTGGTAGAAGCCGAAGCCCTTGGCCAGTTCGCCTGGAATGAGGTTGCGCAACGATATGTCGTTCACCAGGCCAACCAGCCGAATGAGGCCGCGCGCTTCCTCCGCGCCGACGCCTTGCGGCACGTCATCGGTGACGACGACGACCTCCGCCTCCATGTCGCAGCCCCACGCCTCGTCGCCGAGCGAAATCGCGTCGCGGCAGCCCAAGAAGCTGTCCGACCCGCCCTGATAGACCAGCGGATCGTGCCAGAAGCTGTCGGGCAGTTCCGCTCCGCGCGCCTGCCGTACCAATGCGACATGGTTCACATAAGCTGACCCGTCCGCCCATTGATAGGCACGCGGCAGGGGTGCGGCCGCCTCCGCCTCGCTGAAAGGCTGGCCTTCCACCGCGCCGCTTTCAAGGTCGCGCGCGAGCGCCTCCAACCGGGGTGCGATCGCCGCCCAATCGTCCAGCGCGGCCTGCAGTGTCGGGGCGATCGCCCGCGCGTCGGCATAGGAGGACAAGTCGCGCGACACGACAACAAGGCGACCGTCGCGGCCCCCCTTGAGGCTGGCGAGCTTCACGCCTCGGGCTCCTCATGCAGCCACTGCGCATGGCGGGGCGCTCGCTTGGTGCGGCCCCATTCCTCCAGCATCAGCGGGGCGACGCGCTTCAGTTCCGCATATTGTTCAGCTGTGCCGATGTTGCAGGCCAGTTCGATGCGATGGCCATTGGGATCGAAGAAGTAGATCGACTTGAAAACCCCGTGCCATGTTGGTCCGAGTATATCGACGCCCTGTCCCTCGAGATGCGCCTTTGCTGCGAGCAGCGCGGCTTCGTCCTCCACTTCGAAGGCGATATGCTGGACCCATGCGGGTGTATTCATGTCGCGGCCCATTGCAGGTTGGGTCGGCAGCTCGAAAAAGGCCAACACATTGCCGCCGCCGCAGTCGAGGAAGACGTGCATATAGGGATCGTCCTCGCCGGTCGAAGGCACCTTATCCTCGGCAAAAGCGGTGGTGAAGGTCATGCCGAGCATGCGAGCATACCAGTCCACCGTCTCCTTTGCGTCGATGCAGCGATAGGCGACGTGATGGATGCGTTTCAGGGCGGGTGCGGTCATGCCGATTGCTCCACATTCAACGCGCCCCGCCGCATCTGGTCACGTTCGATGCTTTGGAACAAGGCGGTGAAATTGCCTTCGCCAAAGCCCTCATCCTTTTTGCGCTGGATGAATTCGAAGAACACCGGGCCGATCGTGGGTTGCGCGAAGATCTGGAGCAGCAGGCGCGGGTCGCCCGCTTCCGTCGATCCGTCGAGCAATATGCCGCGGGCCTGCAACTGCTCCACCGGCTCGCCATGGCCGGGAAGGCGCTCGTCCAGCATCTCATAATAGGTGGCGGGCGGCGCGGCCATCAGCGGCGTGCCCATCGCCTTCAGCCGATCGCATGCAGCGATAAGGTCATCGCACAGCAGTGCGATATGCTGGATGCCCTCGCCATTATAAGCGCGCAGGAATTCGTCGATCTGGCCGCCGCCGCTCTTGCCTTCTTCATTGAGGGGGATGCGGATTTTCCCATCCGGGGCTGTCATCGCGCGGCTGGTGAGGCCGGTATATTCGCCCTTGATGTCGAAATAGCGGATTTCCCGGAAGCCGAAGACGCGCTCGTAAAAGCCCGCCCAATGCGCCATGCGGCCGCCATAGACATTGTGCGTGAGGTGATCGATGATCCTGAAGCCAGCGCCGACCGGATGCCGCTCCACGCCCGGCTCATAGACGAAATCGATGTCGTAGATGGACAGCGCGCCGTCCTTGCCCTCATAGCGGTCGATAAGGTAGATGATCGACCCGCCGATGCCGCGCACGGCGGGCAGGCGCAATTCCATGGGCCCAGTGCGCACTTCCACCGGCTCCGCGCCGCGCTCCAGGGCCATGGCGTAGGCCTTTGCCGCATCCTTGACGCGCCACCCCATGCCGCAGGCGGACGGACCATGTTCGGCGGCGAAATAGGCCGCGGGGCTGCGTGGTTCATAATTGGCGACCAGGTTGATGCCACCCTGTCGCCAAAGCTGCACGTCTTTCGACCGGTGGCGCGCGATCATGACAAAGCCCATCGCGGTGAAGACAGGTTCCAGCAGGCCGTTCGCTGGGGCGCTGAACTCCACAAACTCAAAGCCGTCCAGGCCGATGGGATTATCGAAGTCAGTCATGCGCATATGTCCCGCAAAGCCGATGTTGCGCGGCGCTCAAAGCATCGGCACGTCACTTCCCTATCTGGTGATCCGATATTAGCATGGGCGACTGAATTTATCTGCTGCGGATATTGGTTGCCGATGGATAGCCGCCACCGGGTCGTCGCACTTTGCATTGTCACAAATGAAATACACGGCTGCGGTGCCTGTATGATTCCACCGTTTAATTGTATGATTCATTATCGGCATTTCCATCTGCGACGGGGTAGTGCGATGACAATCGAAAATGACACGGCGGTAAAGCTGGTCACGGCGATCCTGGGCGAAGACAGGGGCGCCCGGATCGCCGCCATGCTTGCGCCCATGCTCCCCACCGGAAGCAAGGACTATTCGAGCGTCACGCGCGCGCAAATGGCAGCGGCGATGAACATGCTGCTGTACGCCGGATTGCTCGACCGGGTGCCGAGCGCCGCCAGCTATGCGGCGGACGCCATCGCAAGCGGCCGCCGGTTGTGCTTCGATCATGGCGCGATCCGCACCGTCGCCCTCGTCAATGGGAATTGCGGGGCATTGCCGCGCGGCGAACTGGCGTTCCGGCGTATATTGGAGCCGCTCGGCTATGAGGATGCGGCGACCTATCCTCTCCCGGCGCTGCGCATGACGGGCCGCGCTTACTGTCATCGCGACTTCCCGGAAACCATCCCGCAATTCTTCGTCAGCGAATTGCATGTGGACCAGTTCGACCCGGCGTTCGGCAAGGTGGCCGATCGCGTGTTCGGCAGCTCTCAGGACCCGTTGGATGATCAGTCCAAAGCGGCGCTCGATCAACTCGCGACGGGACAGCCCATCCCGTTCGACGTTGCCCGCACGACGCTGCCCACGCTCGTCGCAGCCTTCGGCCGTCAACATGCCCTCTGCACGGTGGCCGATTATGAAGCCCTGCGTAGCGCATCGGCCGAGGCCGCCTGGATCGCGACGGAGGGTAACGCCTTCAACCACGCGACCGACCGCGTGCCCGATGTCGTCGCCCTGGCGGAAGAGCTGAAGGCATTGGGACATCCGATGAAGGACAAGGTAGAATTGTCCCGTAGCGGTCGCGTCCGCCAGACCGCCTTTCGCGCTGACATGGTGGAGCGGGAGTTTGTAACCGAGACAGGTGGTACATGCCTGATGACGGTTCCGGGCTCCTTCTACGAATTCATCAGCCGGGATGTAGACCCCGCCACCGGAAAGCTCGACCTGTCCTTCGACAGCGGGAACGCCACCGGCATTTTCCATATGACCAAGCAATGAGCGGGGCGCAGTGCGCCGCCGATTATTGCGTCTATCCCGCCGCCAGTTTCGAAGCTACGCTGCTGCGAGAATTGGCGGCTCCGGGCCTGACATGACGGACGAGCATTTCTTGAGCGACGACATCGGCCCTGACCGCGCGGTGGTGGAGGCTGCCGCAGCGGCGCCGATGCTGGAGCAGGTGCTGCAATGGTCGGCTGTCAACAGTGGCTCGCACAACCTGCCCGGTCTGTCGGCGATCGCCTCCTTTCTTTCGGACGCCTTTTCCGTCCTGCCCGGCGACCTAGAACGGCGGCCAGCAGCAGCGGTGACGTCAATCGCGGCGGATGGGCGGGAGGACACCCTGTCACTGGGCGACAATATTCTGCTGACCGTCCGTCCGGATGCGCCGCTGCAACTGCTGTTCACGGGTCATATGGATACGGTATTTCCGGCGGACAGCAGTTTTCAACATTGTAGCATTGATGGTGATCTGCTGAACGGCCCCGGCGTCGCCGACATGAAGGGCGGAATAGCGGTGATGCTGGCGGCACTGCGCGCGTTCGAGGGATCGCCTCTTGCCGCGCGGATCGGTTATCAGGTCGTGCTGAACAGCGATGAGGAAATCGGCTCGCCGGGCTCCGCCTCACTGCTGCGGGAGGCGGCGCAAGGCAAGCAAGCCGCCTTCACCTATGAACCGTCTACGCTGCCCGATGGCACGCTGGCAGGTGCGCGGCCGGGAAGTGGCAATTTCTCGATCATCGTCACAGGACGCAGCGCTCATGCCGGGCGTAATCCCCAGGATGGGCGCAACGCAGTGCTGGCCGCTGCCGATATTGCCTTGCGGCTGGAGCAACTCGCGGGTGAGGGTCTGTCGGTCAATCCTGCGAGGATCGACGGTGGTGGGCCCAATAATGTCGTGCCCGACCAAGCCATATTGCGTGTCAACATGCGTCCCATGTCGATCGAGCGTCAAAAGATGGCCGAGAGCGCGATGCAGGCGATCCGGGAGACGGTGGCGCAAGCGCGTGAGGTGACGATCCATGTCCATGGCGGCTTTGGACGCCCGCCCAAGATGCTCGACCCGAAATCGCTCGCCTTGCTGAACATGGTCAGCGATTGCGGGCGGCGGCTCTCACAGCAGATCGGCTGGCGCGATACGGGCGGGGTGTGCGACGGCAATAACATCGCGGCGTGCGGCGTTCCGGTGGTGGATACGATGGGCGCGCGCGGCGGATCAATCCACTCGCCCGATGAATATCTGATCGTGCCCAGCCTGGGTGAGCGAGCGGCGCTGACGGCGCTGCTCCTTTGCACCCTGGCGAGGGAAGGCGTACCTCGCCCGGTCTGACGTCCTTATTTCTGAACTGCAGCGGCGGCTTGCTATTCATGAGTGGCAAGGCCAAATCAGGGGTGTTGCCGACAAAGAGAGGATCACGGATGAACCGTCTTGCGCGCGCTGGCCTGCTGCTGACTGCTCTGGCCATACCCGTCTTGCCACTTGCGGCACAGCATGCCGGTCATGCCGGACATGCCAAGACCGAGCGGGGAGACGCGATCGCAGCCGCCGTCGCAGCGCCCAGCCGAAGCGCTGCGAACAAAGACCGCGATAAATATCGCCATCCAGCAGAAACGCTTGCCTTCTTTGGCATCGAGCCCGGCCAGGCGGTAGTAGAATATAGCCCCGGCGGCGGCTGGTACACCGAGATTCTCGCGCCTCTATTGCGGGAGAGAGGAACATTATATGCGCTCCAGCCAGCAGGGCGATATCTTGAAAACTACCGGAAGTTCCTGTCCGCAAAGCCGGACGTCTACGACAAGGTGAAGTTGGTTTCCTATCCCGATCAAACGGCCCTGATCGCCGCGGGTAGCGTCGATACGCTGCTCACCTTCCGGAACGTGCACAATATGGTGATGGCCGGTACGGACACAGCAACCTTCAAGGCCTTTTATGATCTTCTAAAGCCCGGCGGGACACTTGGCATCGTCGATCATCGACTGCCCGAAGACCGCGACAGCGCGCTGGAGAAGAAGAGTGGCTATCTCAAAGTCTCGACCATTCGGCGTCTGGCCGAAGCAGCGGGCTTCGAATATTTGGGAGCCTCGGAAATCAACGCCAATCCCAAGGATGGTGCAGACTGGCCAAATGGCGTCTGGACCCTGCCGCCTACTCTCGCAAAAGGCGATGCGGACAAGGCGAAATATCTCGCTGTCGGTGAAAGCGACCGCATGACGCTGAAATTCCGGAAGCCTCTGCAGTAGGGGGATATTCTCGTCCCTCGGCCTCCTATCGCTGGGCAGCAGACAAAAATCAGCTGTCGCCCGAGGAGCCCAGCAAGACGTTTACACCATAGGCTGAGCCTATGGCATATCCCCAGTTCGATATTTTACTTCCTGTCCGGCAGCCCTCATCACAGGCGGCGAGAGGGATGTGACATATGCGATTCCAGATCAGCCGCCGACAGTTCATCGACTCTAGCGCCGCCCTCATGCTTGCCATGGCGGAGTCAGCTGGATCGGCGGCCAAGCCGGGGAAGTCTGCCGCGGCGCGCGTCATCGTGGATAACGATTTTGCCGGTGATCCGGACGGATTGTTTCAACTGGCCCACCACCTGCTCTGCACGTCCGTGGACATCCCCATCATCATCGGTTCGCACCTTCCTCTCCAGTTCGGCGGTCCGGCATCGGCATCGGCGGCAGTCGCCAAGGCGCGTGAATTGTTGGAGGTGATGAAGCGCGCCGACCGCGACGAACTATTCGTGGGAGCAGAGTTGCCCATCGCTTCGCGAACCATGTGGAAGGCCAGTCCCGCGACGGCAGCCATCATTCACGAGGCGCTGCGGGAGGATAGGCGAGAGCCACTTGTCTATGCCGCCGGGGCAGGCCTTACCGAACTGGCGCTTGCCTGGCTTGCGGAGCCACGGATTGGAAAGCGGATCAAGCTTGTGTGGATAGGAGGAGGCGAACATCCCGGTCTCGCCTATCCTCCACCAGGGCCAAAAGAGGCTGAGTTCAACTTCGCGATCGACCCGCTGGCCGCTCAGATAATCTTCAATGAATCCGACATTGAAATCTGGCAGGTGCCGCGCGACGCCTATCGGCAGATGTTGTTCACGTCAGCGGAAGTCGATGAACTCGCGGCCTCCAGCCGATTGGGACGATTTCTGAAACAGGAACTGGCCCTGACCCAAGCGAAGTTCGCGAACATAGCGGGCCTGGCCGACCTCCCGCGATCGGAAGTCTATGTGTTAGGCGACAGTCCGCTGGTGACCCTGACCGCGCTAACGACGCCGATCCAGCCAGATGCACCGTCCAGCCGCTACATTCTGAAGCCTACGCCATTTCTGGCGCCGGACGGCGCTTATCAGGACAGGCCGGGTAGCCGCCCGATGCGCATTTATACGTCCGTCGACGCCGGAATGACCATCCGCGACATGATCAGCAAGTTTCGAGCAGCGGCATAGCAGGTTCCTTCCGATGGTACCGAAGCGCACGCTCAAGCAGCCACACCCGGCCGTTCGCGGGTTTTCCACAATGACCAGCCGATCCCCGCGGCAAGGATAGCGAATGTCACGGATAGCGACGCAACCGGCGGGATCTTGGCGAGGCCCAGCGCGTCGGCGACGAAGATCTTCGATCCGATGAAGACCAGCAGCACGGCCAGCGCATATTTCAGGTAGTGGAAGCGGTCGACCATCGCCGCCAGTGCGAAGTAGAGCGCCCTCAAGCCAAGAATGGCGAAGATGTTCGAGGTGTAGACGATGAATGGATCGGTCGTGATCGCGAAGATCGCGGGTACGCTGTCCACGGCAAATACCACATCCACGATTTCCACCATCAGCAACGCCAGCATGAGCGGCGTCATGTACCAGCCTGCCTTTCCAGTGCGCGGATCGGCCTGCTTTATCCAGAAGTGCTCGCCATGGAGCGTGTCCGTCACGCGGAAGTGACGGCGCACGAACTTCAAGACCGGATTGGCGGCGACGTCATACTCCTTGTCGGCCGAAAGCCACATCTTCACGCCCGTCAAAATCAGGAAGGCGGCGAAGACATACAGCACCCAGCTGAACCGCTCGACCAAGGCGGCTCCCACCCCTATCATGATGGCGCGAAGCACTATGACGCCCAATATGCCCCAGAAGAGCACGCGATGCTGGTAGATGCGCGGAACAGAGAAGTAGGTAAAGATCATCGCGATGACGAAGACATTGTCCATCGCCAGGCTCTTTTCGACCACGAAGCCGGTCAAATAGTTGATGCCCGCCGTCGCGCCCATGTGCCACCAGATCCAGCCGCCGAACGCCACGCCGAGCAGGATGTAGACAGCTGAAGTCAGCAGGCTTTCCTTGACGCCGATTTCCTTCGATTTGCGATGCACGACGCCCAGGTCGATGGCCAACATCATGGCTATGATGCCGAGGAAGCTCAGCCACAGCCAAAGCGGCGTACCGAGCCAATCAACGAACAACCAATCCATCAACGTCTCCTCTACGGCCACAAAGGACCGACCCTGCTCTTTCGACATCGGAAACGCGTGCAATTGGCAAACGGACCCAACACAACATGCATTAAGTTATATTGCCATGTGTCTTGGAAGCTGGTCGTAAATCGAGCATCAGGGTGTCACGCGATGTGCTTGGCCTGTCCAACCAAATTCAGATCGGCTATTCATCGGTGCGCATGAAGATCGAACCAGCCCAAGATCATGACCGGCCAGCCTTGATCGGCGGCGGCCGCACCGGAGACCTGATCCGGAGCAAGGACTGGGCCGATACCCCGCTCGGCGCCATGGAAAGCTGGTCGCCTGAGCTGTTGTTCAGCGTGCAGACACTGGTTTCTTCCGCTGTGCCGATGGCGTTGCTGTGGGGCGTCGATGGCGTGCTCGTCTATAATGAGGGTTATGCGGAGGTGTGCGGGCCCCGGCATCCGGCTGCCTTGGGCGGCAAATTACTTGAAATCTGGCCTGAAGCCGAGGATTTCAATGCAAAGGTCATCGCGGCCGGGCTGGCAGGCCAGCCGCTCAGCTTTCGCGCGCAGGAACTGGAACTCTGGCGCAAGGGGCATGCCGAGAAAGTCTGGATGGACCTGGAATATGTGCCCATCCGCGATCGGAACGGCCGACCCCAAGGCAGTTTGGCGATGGTGTTCGACATCACCCATCGGATAGTTGCCGAACAGCAATTGGCCAGAAGCGAAGAATTATACCGCTTCCTCGACGAGCTTGGTCAGGCCTTGGCCGATCTGCATGATGCGGACGAAGTCCTGAGGGTCACGACCCGGATGGTCGGGACGCACCTCGCTATCTCCAACTGCGCCTATGCAGACGTGGAGGACGACGAAGATGGCTTCACGATCCGGGGCGACTGGCACGCACCGGGATCGCCATCGATCGTGGGTCATTACAGCCTCGCGGCCTTTGGACGGTTGGCCGTTCAGGAACTCGGCGCAGGACGGCCGCTGATCATCAACGACACTCTTGCTGAAATCGCTCAGCATGAAGCCAAGACGTTTCAGGACATCGGCATTGCAGCGACGATATGCATGCCGTTGATAAAGAACGGCAAGCTCCGCGCGTTGATGGCCATCCATGACAAGGTGCCCCACGGCTGGTCAGATTATGAGTTGGCACTGATCCGGGAAGTGACGGATCGATCATGGGCTCATATTGAGCGCGTTGGTGCCGAAGCCAATCTGCGGTCAAGCGAGGAACAGCTTCGCCTCGCAATCGATGCCGCCGAGATCGGCCTGTGGGATGTGGACCAGGTCCGGGGAAGTCTTTTCTGGCCGCCACGGGTCAAGGCGATGTTTGGAATTTCCGCCAATGTGCCCGTCACGATCGCCGATTTTTACGGCGGTCTTCACCCCGATGATTACGAAGCCACCGCCGCTGCTTTCTCTACCGCGTCCGACCCCGCCGTGAGGGCCATCTATGACGTTGAATATCGGACGGTCGGGAAGGAAGACGGCATCATCCGCTGGATAGCGGCGAAGGGACGAGGCGTCTTTGAAGGCGACCGCTGCGTCCGCGTAATCGGCACCGCGATCGATATAAGCAGACGCAAGGAAACCGAGCAGGAACTGCGGGACTTGAACGAAACGCTTGAGCAGCGCATTGCTGCGGGATTGGCGGAGCGCAAGCTGCTGGCGGATGTCATCGAAAATATGACAGCCATGATCTTCGTCGCGGATCTGGAATTGCGATGGCTGGCCATAAACAGAGCGGCCGCCGACGCCTTTGAGGCTCTCTACGGCATCCGCCCGACCATTGGCGCCTCAATGCTCGAAGCGTTCGAGCAGATGCCAGACCAGCGGGACCATGTGCGGCGAACCTGGGCGCGTGCGCTGCGGGGCGAGGAATTTGCACTTGTCGAGGAGTTCGGGCATCCAGAGCGGGGCCGCCGCACCCTCGACATGACCTTCAACACCTTGCGCGACAGCGCCGGGCGTCAGATTGGCGCCTATCAGATCGTGCATGACGTGACCGACCGGGTTGCGGAGCAGCGCCGCCTGGCAGAAGCGGAGGAGCAGCTAAGACAGGCGCAGAAAGTGGAAGCGCTGGGACAGCTTACCGGCGGCGTCGCGCATGACTTCAACAATCTTCTGACACCGATTCTCGGCTCGCTCGACCTTCTGACGCGCAGGCAGGTTGGCAGCGACAGGGAACGCCAGCTGATCGCAGGGGCGCTGCAATCAGCGGAAAGGGCAAAGACGCTGGTGCAGCGGCTGTTGGCCTTTGCACGACGCCAGCCGCTACAGCCGACCGCCATCGATGTCCGCAGCCTCATTACAGGAATGGGTGACCTGGTGGCCAGCACCACCGGGCCGCAAGTCAAGGTGATGGTTGAAGCGCCCCATGATCTACCACCTGCACGCGCCGATTATAACCAGGTCGAAATGGCGCTGCTGAACCTGAGCGTAAACGCGCGGGACGCGATGCCGGAGGGAGGCACGTTGCGGATCAGCGCGAATAGTAGAGAAGCCGCCGGAGACCATGCCGATCTCCGCCCCGGCCACTATGTCGTCATATCAGTGGCCGACACAGGCGTCGGCATGGACGCTCAAACCATCGCCCGCGCGATAGAGCCTTTCTTTTCGACCAAGGGTATCGGCAAGGGAACGGGCCTTGGCCTGTCGATGGTTCACGGGCTGGCCCAGCAATTGGGTGGCGGAATGCTGATTTACAGCCAGCCTCAGCTTGGCACGAATGTGGAGCTTTGGCTGCCAGTCGCCAATGAGGCCGCGACTGCCGCGGCCGCCGTTGTCACGGAAACATTGCCCGCGCCGAGTGAACGCGGCCGTGCGTTGCTGGTCGACGATGAAGCAGCCGTGCGGGCCAGTACGGCGCATATGTTGGAGGAAGCAGGCTTCCAGGTCACGGAAGTCGGTTCAGCCGAAGAGGCGCTGGAAACGCTCGACGCGGGCGCCGACTTCACATTGCTGCTGACAGATCATCTGATGCCGGGAATGGATGGTACGCAGCTGGTGAGAATGGCGCGTTCCCTCCGCCCTACTTTACCCTGCCTGATCGTTTCCGGTTATGCAGATGTCGACGGAGTGGCTCCCGATCTGCCGCGCCTGACGAAGCCGTTTCGTGCAGAGGAACTGCTGAACGCTCTTTCTGCGATCGGGGCATGAGCGTGATCGTGGGATGTCGGAATGGAACGCCGGGCCGCCTTGGCTGAGTTGCTGGGCTCATTGAACAGCCATCGGAGAACTAATCAGCTGAGCGCACTTGCGGAAAAGCGGGGGCTGCGCGGAACGACCGGGCAGCCCCTTTTCTATTTCAGCTAAGCCTTAGCGCTCGCCGAAGCTGTAGCGCAGCTTGACGCCGTACATGCGCGGTTCGCCATATAGCGACGCGAAGATGCCGAGGCCGTTATAGCTGTTGGCATTGCCGACCCGGTAAAGCTTGTTGGTCGCATTGGTGACGAACAAGCTGGCGTCGAGGCCGGTCTGGCGAATGTTCCGCCAGTCGAGCGACATGTTGAGGAGGCCGTAGGGCTCCAGCGTTGATCCCGGCTCGAACGACGGATCGCCCGTGGGCGACGTATGCTGTTTGGAAAAGTGCGAATAGCTGATGAGGTAGGACAATTCGCCCATGTCCTTGCCCATCGGCAGCTTCGCCGTCGCATGGATATTGTAGATATAGGGCGTCACGAACTGGAACGGGATGCAACTCGCATCCACCGTGCCGCCAAAGGGAACGACTGCAAAGCCGCCGCCGGGAAGACAGGTACGATCCGCGCCCAGCGAGGTGAATTGGTACTTTTTGTAGTCAGCATCGGTGTGGCTGAAGGTGCCGCCGATCTCCAATCCGTCGAACGGCCGGATAGACGCTTCTGCTTCGATCCCTTGGATGGTAGCGGTGGCTGACAGGATCTTCGCGCCGCCTGCGCGTGTCGTTAAGTTGAAGTCGGAACCGGGGCGCTGGATATTTTTATAGTCGGAATAGAAATAGGTGACGTTCAGACGGCCTGGGACCGAACCCACGCGCCAATCGGACTTGAAACCCGCCTCGTAGCTGGTGAGCTTTTCGGGATCGAACGTGCGAAACTCTGTGTTCACGGCAGTCGAGTTGAAGCCCCCGGCCTTATATCCTCGCGTCACCTTGCCATAGACCATCAAACCACTGACCGGCTTGTAATCAAGCCCGACAGTCCAAGTAGGCGCCTTCGTCTTGAGTGTTGCACGATAGGTGCACAGGTCTCCGGAAGCTTGGGTCGAATTGTCGAGCGAACAGCGAACGGAGCCGTTAGCTAACGGAGTCCATGAGGCGGAGAAGCCCTTTACCGTATCCCAGGTATAGCGATAACCGGCGGTGAGACGCAGATTCTGAAGCGCTGGAGATAAGGCTCCGAAATCCAGAGTGCCTTGCCCGTAGAGCGCCTTTGACTTGTTGGTCACCCCAGCTCTGGCGCGCGTTCCGGTGCAGGCAGGGTCACCGGTGCTGAACGCCGGGCAGAATTGAACCGCAGCAGCATCCCACAGACCGGCAGGCTTCGTGTTGATATAAAATCCACCGACTGTGTACGTCAGGTGATTGTCAAGCATATTGCCCTGAAGCTGCAATTCCTCGGAAATCTGTTCCAGATAATCGCGCGGATTATCGATATTGGCCCTGTTGTTATAACCCGCTGCTGGGATTCCAAATTCATCGGTTAAGCCAGCAACAGGAAAGTCTGGAAATCTCGCACTTTGGGTGATCTGATATGCTTGCAACGGCGTACCGTCATTATCGTTGGCGTAGTCAGACTTCAGCTTCTGGTAGCTGACGATGTTGCGCAGCTTCAATCGGTCGGTCAGTTCCAGATCAGTCGTGTTGATCGCCCCCCATGAGTCGATGTTGGCGTAGCTATCGACATCGTTACGCGTTGCACGCGGTCCGATCTGCTGCGAAATCTCGGTCTGCCGGTTGTACACTGCAGCGCATGGAGAAGGCGCCCGGCAATCGCCTGTCACCAAACCGCCCGGGATTGGGCCAGCCCCCAGACGGAAACCGCGGTTGATATAACCGGCACCATTGTTACGCGACCTGGACCCGTAGATCATCAGGTTGTTCGATAGCCGCTCGGTCGGCGTCATGAGGATGCTGACGCGGCCGGTGTACCAATGCTGGTTGTCGCGGTCCTTGTCCCAGACCAAGTCTTGGGTGTAGCCGGTGCGATCATAATAGGCGCCAGCCACGCGAATGGCGAGCTTGTCCTCGATCAGCGGGATGTTGAGCGCGCCTTCGATGTTGACCAGGTCATAATTGCCGGAGGAGCCCTGGATATAACCTTCCGCATGATCCGTGGATGGCTTGTGCGCCGACAGCAGCACCGCGCCGCCGGTCGTGTTGCGGCCGAACAGGGTACCCTGAGGACCGGAAAGAACCTGCACATTCTCAAGATCGACGAACTGCCCCGGACCGCCCTGAAGGCTGAGGCTGATCGAGGCGATGAGCGGCACTTCGTTGAAGTAGGTCGCCACTGAGGGCAGCGCAAGGAAGCCTGTCGATTGGCCACGAATGGAGAAGCTCTGCACATCGCGGCTGGACTGACCCTGGGTCCCGACCACCAGCGAGGGAACATTGCCGTACAGCTTCTGCGGCTCGGTGATATTCAGATCGCGGATGCGCTCCGGCGAAAACGCACTGATGACGATCGGCACGTCCTGCGCGCGTTCCTCGCGGCGTTGCGCTGTTACGATGATGTCGCTAATCTGCGCATTCGAGGCTGCTTGAGCCTGCGGAGCCGTCTGCGCCTGCGCCGGGCTCATCACGACAAGACACGCTACACTTGCAAAAAGCGGCGCTACGGAGCGCCTTTTGAACCTTTCCATGCTCTCTCCTCCACATTTTTCGTTCGAGTTTTGCTCTTGTGAAGAGGGGGCACGGGGATGGCCGACGGTTGATCCGCCGTGGATTATCCTGCCCCTGCACCTCCCCTGCGCTGGTTCGCGCAGGTGAATGATGACTTACTAACTCGGAGGAGGAGTCGGCGATTTGCGCAATTCCGCATAGACGGAAGAAATTTCTGTATGGTCTACGCTTTTTCGGTGCCTTCGGCGGAGGCAGTGAGGGTTGGCGAAAAAAATCGTCGCGATCATGCAGTTCGCCGACGTTACGCTGCGCGCGCAACGGGCGTCGCGGAGGCAAAAGCCCGCTTGACTGTCTTGAAGTCACTGATGACGATTGCGGTCGGTGGACCTGCCTATGCAGCCTGTTTCGAAGACATGTTATCCGACTGCAGTTGTGTCGGGGCCAGTCTGTTGGGCGCATCTAAGCTCAAATAGGCGAGCCGACGAAGCTCGCGTCTGCCGCGCACGACGGTATCGAGGATAAGACCAGAGAAGCCGCACAAGGCAGCGACGATCCCTAGCCCGATGATCAGCACCGCGGTTGGAATTCGAGGTACTAATCCAGTTTCGGCAAAAGTTATCGCGAGTGGAATAGCCAGTATTATCCCTGCAAGCAGAAGCAGACCGGCAATGACGCCGAAAAACAGAAGGGGACGTTCCACTCTGTACAGAGTGAAGATGGTATTGAGGATTTTTAGACCGTCGGAATAGGTGCTCAACTTGGAGGAAGATCCTGAAGGGCGCTCAAAATAAAGCGTTGGAATTTCATAGCATGGCATTTTAAGGACGAGCGCGTGCACGCTGATTTCTGTTTCAATCTCGAATCCAGCAGAAAGCGATGGAAAGCTTTTAACGAAGCGCCGGGAAAAAACCCGGTATCCGCTCAATATGTCGGAAAAGCTCCGCCCGAACAGCTGGGCCAATATTCCACTCAGCATTGCGTTGCCGAAGCGATGGCCCGGGCGGTAGGCTGCTGCCGCCTCTCCGATGCGGCTCCCGACCACCATGTCGGCGTTTTCTTCCAACAACCGGGCAATCAAGCTGGGGGCTGATCCGGCATCATATGTGGCATCACCATCGGCCATTACGTAAATATCTGCATCCACGTCCGCGAACATCCGGCGCACTACATTGCCTTTGCCTTGAATTCTTTCAGTTCGGACAATGGCTCCTTCAGCCTTCGCTACTTCTATAGTTTTGTCTGTCGAATTATTATCGTAGACATAGATCACAGCCTTTGGCAGCGCTGCCCTAAATGCTCTTATTGTTTCTCCGATAGCTGCTTCTTCGTTGTAGCAGGGGAGGACGACGGCGATTGCCGGCTCTGTCTCGCTGTTGATCACGGCTGCTTGCTCCGCATTGATCGTTCCAGATACTTCAGCTCCGCATGAAGATGCCTATACTCTTTGGACTTAATCCGTCGGCGACAGACTGGCAGCGACGGTGCGGAGCGCCATAACTGAAGTGCTCACCAGCGCTGTTCACGACCTTACCAAATGCGCGGCTCCCGCTACACCAAATGGCGCTGCGATTTTGAGCATGGAAGCCACCCTGAAGGGGCATTGCGATGGTGAAACCGTGATGCCACGATCTTGGCGGCCGAGGTCCATTTGATAGAGGGGTAAGCAATATGTACCGGCAAACACCGGCCGCGTGGCAGCAAGTGACCACCGCGTCGAGGACCGTTGCAGAGCTTACAGATGTAGTCCGATCTCATCTATTCTCCCGAAGGTGGGCGGGACCGGCCTTGTTGATCTCCGTGGCGACCGTGATTTTCCTTCTGGCCACGCCTTGGGGGATGGGGGTCACACCGGATTCCATATTTTACCTTGGTTATAACACCGCGCTGCACCCCAATGCCCCAGGTTACAGCTGGCTGTTGGCGGGAGCGGTAGGCATCGGGAAAGCGGCAGGCCTGGGTGAATTGACGATGGCGGCTGTCGTCAATTGGCTTCTCCTCAGCCTCAATCTGCTTCTAATTTGGATCATCTTAGAGCGTGGGACGGGCGATCGGCTCATTGCGGCGGTGGCGGGGGCTCTTTGTCTCACATGCCCGATGTTCATCGATCTCCATGTGCGAATTCTCTCGTCGGCCTTGTTTATGTCTGCGCTTCTCGCGTCGATTGCCGCGCTCTGCCGACATGTCGAGACGGGCAGGGTCGGCTGGGCTGTTGTGTCGGCGGTGATGGCGGTGGCTGCCACTCTGGTCCGCTTTGAAGGCGCGGTCCTTTTCGTGCTTGGCCCGTTGGCGATACTGTTCTTGCGCTCCGGCGCGCCTTCGCTGCGCGGCCGTGACGCTTTCCTCTATCTCGCTGCCACAAGCGCCAGTTTCATAAGCTGGCTGGAATTGAGCGCGGCAACTGGAGGCAGCGGGACTGGACGCGAATTCGGCTTTTTCGGCAACCTGAATGGTCCTCTTTTAAAGCAAGGCGTGTCTTCTATCCTTGCCTATGTTCTGCCCAGCAGCATGCTCCCGTTCGTCGTGCAAATTGCTGCTCTGTTGAGCTTGCTGGTCCTGTTCTGCGGTTTCTCGGTTGCATATATGGCTCATTGGCTTCAGCGGCGGCGCGGCGGCGAGCGCCCCCGGGACTTTGACACCCTCGTTCCGATCGGGATGGTTTATATCCTGGGCCATCTCATGTTTCTCGGTTTGTCGAGCGTGATTGAGGCGAACCTGCCGTTCAAAACGCCCTATATGTTGCCCATCTACATCGTGGCGATACTGTGCGCTGTAATGCTGGCAGCGGGTCTTTCCGCACGTCCCCGATCGCCCGCCGCTACGCTCTGTCTTACGGCGCTGACCGTCAGCTTCCTGAGCTTGAACGTCGTCCGGACAGCGGCGCTCGTCAGCGAATTCAGGCATGACGGAATATTCTACACCAGTCCCAAGTGGATGAATTCCGAAACCATCGCGACGGCCAAACGGCTTGATCCGGATGTGGAACTAGTCAGCAACGGCGCGGATGCACTCACCTTCCTGGCCAGCGGGCGTAAGATCGATTGGATACCGTTCAAATTCGATCGCCGGACAGGGCTGAAGCATCCGAGGGGCTCATACGCGGATCAGTTGTACGCGTTGCGCAAACGCCTGGATGCAGGCTTGGCGGCCGTGGTCATCCTCGACCGGATCGACTGGCGCTTCTACCAGCCGACAACGCAGCAGCTTGTGCGCGACCTTGACCTGCGGCAGGTCGCGCCCGGAAATGATGGCCAGATCTATTGCTCAGCACAAGGAATGCGATCTCATGGATGCGTCCTGCGGAATTGACGGCGGGAATCTGGCTGATGACAGCCCGAGGGCTGTGCAGCCCTCTGCCATGGCCCGCCCGTTCAGAAATCCACTGAAGACAGCATCGGCAAAGGCCTATTTTCCAAAACTTCCTATGTAGAGCCCTGCCGAGTGGCCGGACTTTCCGGTGGGGTCCTTGATCGCAAAAGCGATGCGGCGGCCATCAGGGGACACGGTCGATTGATGTGCCTGCGCGCCGGACGGGCTGACATTGGTCAAAGCCCGGCGGGACTTGCCGTCCATGGTGATAACGAAGATGTCGAAGCCCTTGCCCGAGTTGGTGGCTGCGATCTCCGCTGCATTGCTTCTGCCGGTCAAGCGCAGGATTTGTTCGACGCCTGGTTTGATATGAGCGCTGATGCCGCGATAGGGACCGTCGGGATCGGAATGGATGTTCGCTTCCTCGAGGCCATAGCGTTCGTCCGGGAAGACATGGGTTTCGTTATGGGAAGGGGTGGCGTAGACCTTGCTCACGGCCTTGGTCGCAATGTCCACCTTGTACATCTCGCTATCGAGCGCGGCTATTTCGGTGGTCCAGAACATCACGCTGCGCCCGCCATCGATGAAGTCATAGGCTTCGGGAAAGCTTGCAGGGCCAGGTTTGCCGGGGCGATAATCATAAAGGCTCTGCTGATCGGCGAGGTGTGCGGTGCGTCCGTCATTGACCAGTCGCGCCTTGGTGAGGTCGAGGCCCGTCTCCGTCGGGCGCGACCATGCGATATCGACCGATCCGTCGGCATTGGCGCTCCGCGCGATCGCAATGTCCCCCATCACTCCGCTGTTTAGCGGAACCGGCCGGGCGAGCTTTTTCGACATCCAGAACAATTGTGTCCGAGCCGCGTCGGCCGCACCGCCACTGCCGCCCTTCATGCCCGGCGCTGCTTCGATGAGAAAGCTGTTGTCGGGCAGGTAAAAGATGCGCGTGACGAACTGCGTGTCGCCGAACTTGCAGGTCAGGCATCGCACCTTCTTTGTGCGCACATCGATTTCATATGCCGGGCTGTCGACCAGATCGTCCTTCGTAAACGCAATGCGGCGGCCATCGGGCGACCAGTTGGGACGGTTGCCCCACTCCAGAAGGCGTTCCTGATGGAAGAACGCGGTCAAATAGTCGATCTTGGCATCCTTAGCATCCTTGGCCTGCGCGGAAGACGCGGCGCCGGGCAAGGCTGCGGTCAGCAGGGCCGCGCTCAAAAGGCGGGCAGCGAGGCGAGGTTTATGGCGGCCGATGGAATGGGTCACGCTTCAGGCTCCTTATTTCGATATTCTAGTGAATGAGTGCGGGGGCGCCGTCCAGGCTTTGCAGCACGGCCGCGCGGTCGGGTATGGAGGCCGCCGCACCGAAGGACTGGACCGCAATGGACGCGGCCACGTTCGCCTCGACCGCAGCCTGCTCCATAATCATGCCTTGAGCCAGTCCGGCGGCGAGATAACCGCAGAAACAGTCGCCTGCGCCGGTCGTGTCGACCACCTTGGCGGGCAGCCCAGCGATCCGCCGGACCGTGTCTTGCCCTATGATCGCCAGACCATCGGCACCCAAGGTCACCAGCAGGGTCTGACGCGGTTCCAGTCCGAGCCGACCTCTGCTCGACAACAGCCCATCGTCATCCAGCAGCAACCCACTATCCTGCCCAGCTAACAGCGTCAGCTCACTTTCATTGACGATCAGCAGATCGCAGAGCGACAGAAGTTCGCGCGCGGTGGCCGATGCGGGCGCGGCGTTGAGGATGGTGCAGGCTCCGGCGGCGCGGGCACGCTGGAACAAGGCTGCCGTGGCCGCGACGGGCGTTTCCATCTGGGCGAGGCAGACGTCTTCCGGGCCAAGATCAGCCTCTGTCGCCAGCGCGGGATCGACATCATTGTTCGCGCCCGCGATGTGAATGATCTGATTGTCCTGCGGCGATGTCGCCACCAGCGCGCAGCCGGTCGAGGAGGAGGTCGCACGCACCAGTCCGGTATCGACGCCATGGCTGGCGAGCGCGGCTAACATGCTGGCACCATCCTCATCCTGCCCGACAGCGGCGATCAGGATGCAGCGCGCGCCCGCGCGTGCCGCGCCAACCGCCTGGTTCGCACCCTTGCCGCCCAGCTGGCGCGTCAGGCTGATCCCAGACACCGTTTCTCCTGCGCAGGGCAGGCGCGGCGTGCTGACGATAAGGTCGACATTCACGCTGCCTAGTACGACGACTTTCCCCGCGCCGGTCATCGTCAGCCGCCCTGCTCGAGCAGCGCGAGTTTCGCGACGCGGCGGCGGAAATGCTCCTCGTCGCTAAATTGCGCGGCAAGGAAATGGCGGATGATGTCGAGCGCGATCTGCGGGCCGGTGATCCACGCACCGATGCACAGAACGTTGACGTCGTCATGCACCACCGCCTGCCGGGCCACATAGGTGTCATGCGCTACGGCGGCGCGGATGCCGCGTACCTTGTTGGCGGCGATGCAGGCGCCCGCGCCGGTGCCGCACAAAAGGATCACGCGATCGGTCTGCTTGTCGAGGATGGTCTGCACCGCGCGCCGGGTAACGTCGGGAAAGTCCACCGGCTCTTCCGACTGCGCGCCGACGTCGATGATGTGTCCGCTATGACGGCCAAGCAGGTCCAGCACCGGCAGGCGCAATGGAAAACCGGCATGGTCGTTGGCGAAGCCGATGACGTCCCGGAACGGGATCATCTGTTCGTCACCTGGCAGTGTTTCTGGTTTGCGCATTTATCCCCAAATCCCCCGCCAGTGCCGCCTTCGCGGTCTTTTACCGGCAGAATCGAACTGCCCACTGGCGCTTTGACTATGCTGTGGTATTACCAGTTTGGAATCCGATCAAGGGGGAGGACCGAATGACGCAGGGCAGGGAGGAAGCGATGGAGCGTGGAAGGCTCGCAGCCTTCTGCGTCACCGCTCTCGCGATCCAGGCTTATGCGACGCTGGTCACGGTGTTCCTGCCTGAATTCTATGCCAATGCTCTGGCGCTGCCGGTGGGCGCGGTCGGTACCGCTTTCATGACGGTGCGGGTGCTGGACCTGATGATCGACCCGTTGCTGGGTGGGATGATGGATGCCACGCGATCGCGCTGGGGGCGATATCGCCCTTGGCTGATAGCGAGCGCGCCGATCCTGATGTTGTCGACCTTTGCCCTGTTCCAGCCGGAGCGGGGCGTCGGCATGGCTTATCTGTGGGCATGGCTGTTTATCGCCTTTATCGGCTTTTCGATGATCGTTCTGTCGCACCTTGCCTGGACGGCGACCCTCGCCACCGGCGCGGCGGAGCGGACGCGCATCTTCGCCTGGTGGCAGATCTTTGCGACGGCCGGGCAGTTTTCGATCCTCGCCATTTTGCCGGTCGTCGCAAGCGCCTATCCGGGCGATCCGGGGGCAGGGATGCACGCGGCGGGTTGGGTGATGATCGTGCTGATCCCTGCCGCGATATTGCTGGCGATCAAGACCACGCCGGAAAAGCAGCCTTCCGAGGGCGCTCAGGCAGCACTGGCCCTGCGCGATTATGTCGCGCTCTTTTCACAGGGTCCGGTCGTCCGGCTGGTGCTGGCAGACTTGCTGATCGCGCTGTCGACCGGCGTCGCCAACGCCGTGGCGCTGTTCTTCTACATGGGGCAGCTGGGCTTTGACCGGGCGGCGGCCAGCACGCTCATCTTGATCGCCTATGCCGCTGCTTTTGCAGGAACGCCGCTGTTCGCGAAGCTCGCGGGACGGATCGGCAAGGCGCGAGCGCTGCAGGCGGGCGCGTTGATCCAGGCCGCGCTGCAACTGCTCATGGCGACGCAGCCTGCGAACGCATTCTGGCTGACGGCTGCCAATGTCGCGGCGCTGGGCCTCTGCATACCGATCGCCTGGTTCCTGCCGCGCGCGCTGATGGCCGACGTTGCCGACGCCACCCGCGCCCGCTTCGGCGTCGATCGCACGGGATTGCTTTATGCGACGCTCAACGGATCGATGAAGCTGGCGCTGGGGCTGGCGGTGGGGCTAGCCTTCCTGCTGCTCGGCTGGCTGGGCTTTGATCCTGCTCATGCCAGCGATCCGCGCAATGCCATGCCGCTGCGCACGTTGATCGGCATCGTGCCCGCGCTGTTTTCCGTTGGTGTGGTCCTGTGCATGATGCGCTATCCTGAAAATTCCCTGCGGGAAGCGAGCCGCAAGGCTGCGCTCGCCTGATTCCTCCCCAACCGAAAGACATTGCCGATGAACCGCCGCGATCTGCTCAAATCCTCTGCCTTGTTGATGCTGGCGGCGGGCATGCCCGCAATGGCGCGCCGTAAAGCCGCTCCGTTGCTTGGGACGGATGGCGCGGGCGTGCAGTTGTACATGTTCGATCCGGACCTCAACCGCGATTTTGACGGCACGCTCGCCAGCATCGCTGCGGCGGGCGTTCGGTCCGTTGAGCTTGCGTCGCTGCACCGCCGCTCGCCTGCTGAATTCCGCGCCGCGCTGGACAAGGCGGGCCTCACATGCCGGAGCGCGCATGTCGCGGCGTCATCATCGGTCCCGGGAGCAAGCGGACTGAATTTCGACGATCTCGACAAGCTGGTTGAACAGCTCAATATTCTGGGATCACGCAACGCCGTGCTGCCGCTTTTCCAGTTCCCGAAAGACCCGATATGGGGTGCGCCGATCTCCTTCATGTCGCTGATGAAGCCGGGAAGCCCGCCTGTCTCCGCCGACCGCTATGAGCGGATGGCCGACTTCCTCAACGAGAAAGGCGCTGTCCTCAAGAAGCATGGCATTCGCATCGGCTATCATAATCATAATGGCGAGCTTGCGCCGATCGGCGCGAAGACAGGTTTGCAGATCCTGATCGAACGGACAGATCCAAGCGTCGTCGATTTCGAAATGGACGCCGGCTGGCTGGCAGCGGGCGGGCACAATCCCGTGGCATGGCTCAAGCGCTACCGTGGCCGTTTCACCCAGATGCACGTGAAGGACATCGCGGCGGGGACGCAGATCAACTATCACATGCAGCAGAAGCCGACGGAGGTCGGATCGGGCACAATGAACTGGCCCGCTATCCTGAAGACCGCCCAGAGCACGGGCGTGCGCAATTTCTTCGTCGAGCAGGAGCCGCCTTTCACCGGCGCGCGCATCGACTCCCTTCACAAAAGCCTTTCCTATCTGCGCAAGCTGGAGACCGCATGATGAACCGCCGCCGGATGAGTCGCACCGCGATCTTCGCGTTCCTGATGGCAGGCGCAATGCCCGGGCAAGCGCAGCAGGAAGCCGCGTCGACGCTGCTGTTCGATGATGTGACAGACACGCATGTACCGGTTTCCAAATATCTCCATGCGCTGGATGTGGCGCTGGTGGACGTGGATGGCGACGGCGATCTGGACGCGGTGCTGGCGGTGGAGATGAGCGCGAACCGGCTCTACATCAATGATGGGCAGGGTCACTTCACCTGGAAGCAGGGCGCGCTAGGCACCAAGGCGCATGATACGGAACATGTACTGTCCGCCGATTTCAACCGCGACGGCTATCCCGACCTCATCTTCGTCGCGGAAGAGGATCATGCTCACCAGTTGTTTCTCGGTGGACCGGGTGGCGTGTTTACCGACGCGTCGGATCGGTTGCCGAAGATGAGCGAGGGCAATGGCTTGGCGGTGGGGGACGTCAATGGCGACGGCCTGCCCGACATCGTCATCGGCAATTCAGCGGAGGAGCGCCCCGGCAAACCGCGCGCTTCGGGCCAGAATTTCCTGTGGCTGAACGACCCGAAGCAGCCCGGCACCTTCATCGACGCCACCGCCACCCATCTGCCCGCCTATGAGGACGATACCCAGGACATCGCGCTTGCCGACGTGGATGGAGACGGCGATCTCGACATGGTCATCGCGAACGAAAGCCCACCCAATCGCCTGCTGCTGAACGATGGCAAGGGACATTTCCGGGAGGCGCCCAAGGCGTTGCAACTGCTTACCCCGCTGGAAACGCGCGAGGTCCATGTGTTCGACGCCAATGGCGACGGGCGCCCTGACATCCTGTTCCTAAACCTGACCAGCAACAACAAGAAGTGGGACAAGGACCCGCAAGCGCGACTGCTGATCAACAAGGGAAGCGGTAAATTCCGCGACGAAACCAAGACGCGCCTGCCGGAAAACCGCTTTTCCAGCTGGGGCGGCATGGTGATGGACTTCAACCATGATGGCCATCCCGACCTGATCGTCGGCGCGATCGATGTGCCGGGATTCAAGCCGTTGCAACTGCGCGCCTATGCCAATGACGGCAAGGGCCGCTTCAGCGACGTGACGGCGACGGTCATGCCCGCGGCCACAGTCGGCCGCAGCTGGAGCATGGCCAAGGGCGACGTCAACGGCGATGGTGTCGAAGATCTGTTCGTTGGCACCTGGGGCACGCAGGCGCGCTTGCTGCTGGGAAAGAAAGCCAAGTAGTTCGGGGACAATCCTGTTCCGCCAGATGAAATCGCCCTTTCCGCGCAACTTGCGATTTGCAGGTTCAACCGGCGCTTTGTAAGCCGGTGGCTTGGCGGTGGGCGAGGAACGAGCATTGACGGACGGGGACAAGGTGAAAGCGGCGCGGATCGCACTGGCACGGGAGATGTTCGACGTCGCCCTGACCGCGGTGTCGGCTGAACGCTGCTTGCCATCGCACCTGCCCCCACCGCCGGAAGGCCGCCGACTGGTGTTGGCGGTGGGCAAGGCCGGCGCGTCGATGGCGGGCGTGGCGCTGCGCCATTCGCCGCCGGGGACGCAGGTGATCGTCCTCATCCCCTATGGTCACGGGCTGCCGCCCGGCAGCTTGCCCGTCGATGCGCTGGTCATCGAGGCGGGGCACCCCTTGCCCGACCAGCATGGCCAGCGCGCCGCGCAGATGATCCAGGAAGCGGTGCGCGGTCTTGGCGAGCAGGATCAACTGCTCGCGCTGATCTCTGGTGGCGGGTCGGCGCTGCTGGCATTGCCGGTCGATGGCGTATCGCTGGACGACAAGCGCCGAGTGACGCGTGAGTTGCTGCTATGCGGGGCGACCATTTCGCAGATCAATTGCGTGCGCACGCACCTGTCGCAGGTCAAGGGTGGCCGCCTTGCCGCACTGGCGTACCCGGCGCAGGTGGTTACCCTGGCCTTTTCCGATGTGCCGGGGGATGACCCGGCGCTGATCGCGTCCGGCCCGACCGTGGCGGATCGAACGACGCTGGACGACGCACGCCGGGTGATCGAGCGCTATCGCATCACCGTCCCCGACAATGTGATGGCAGTGCTGAACGATGACCGGCATGCGACGCCGCGCCCCGGATCGCCTGAACTTGCGCGAGCAGATACACGGATCGTCGCGCGAAATCGCATGGCGCTGGAGGCTGCGGGTGAAGTCGCGGCAGCGGCGGGATACAGGCCGGTCTATCTGGGCGATGATCTGGAGGGCGATGCAACCGAACTCGCCATCGTCCACGCCGCCCTTGCCCTGCACCATCAGCGCAAGGGCGGACGCTGGGCGCTGCTATCGGGCGGAGAGACTACAGTGCTGGTCGGCAATCCGGCGGGCAGCGGCGGGCGCAACAGCGAATATATGCTGAGCCTTGCCATGTCGCTGGACGCCGCGCCGGGGATCTCCGCGCTGGCGTGCGATACGGACGGTATCGACGGCGTGGGCGGGCATGCGGGCGCTATCGCTGACGAAAGCACATTGGCGCGGGCCAAGGCAGCTGGCATGTCGGCAAGCGGGATGTTGCGCGAGAATAACAGCTTCGGCTTCTTCCAGACACTGGGCGACCTGGTGTTCACCGGCCCCACCCGCACCAACGTCAATGATTTTCGCGCAATTCTGATCGACGGCTAAACATCATCCGGGGCTGCTGCCTGCACTTTCCAGGCGGCGCCGATGGCAAAATGGCTCAGGATCAAATCGTCGGCCATGGATGCGTCGCCAGCGCGGACAGCCTCGTAGATTTTACGGTGGTGATCGACCAGATAGTCGCGCGCCTTCGGGCTGTCTGCGATGCGCCTGCGCCGTTCGACATGCGATCTTTCCAGCAGATGCGTGATCGTGCCGTAAATGGTCGACAGGGCGGGCGAATGTGCGGCGGCGACCAGCTGCGTATGGAAATGAAGGTCTGCATGACCCCCGCTCGCCACGTCATCGATCGTCCCTTCGATTTCCTCCAGCGCATGTTCAAGGTTGCGCTGGTCCTCTGGCGTCGCGCGGGTGCAGGCGAGGCGCAAGGCCTGCCGCTCAAGTGCAATGCGGACCTCTACGATATCGTCGATGATCGCGGGTTGCTGCGCCAGGGCAAGAGAGAAGAATTCGCCCAACACCGCTGCGTCGGGGATACGCACGGTGCTGGCGCGGCCGTGGCGTGTTTCCAGTACGCCGATCATCTCCATTGCGCGCACGGCTTCCCGCACCGCGGGGCGGCTGACCCCCAGGCTCAGTGCCAGTTCCCGCTCGCTTGGCAAGCGATGGCCGGTCTCGACACCGCCATTCACCAGCAGGTCGCGAAGGTGCGCCAGCACCCGGCGATATCCGGAAGTCTCCGGCTCTGTCGTGATGGCGGCGCACTCGATGGTCATGCCGGAGCTTTACCGTTCGCAGCCTTTCCTGACCAGCGGTTAGTCGCGCTGTCCATATGGTGAAACAGCCATGGTAGAAGCTTGACTTGTCGCGGCGCTCAAGCTGCTTGCGCAAGACTAAGGAGAAAGATCAATGAAGGCAAAGCATGTGTTGGCCGCCGCGCTGTTGGCGGCGGTGCCCTTGTCAGCGCTCAGCGCGCAGACCTTTACGCGCGGCGAGCCCGTTCCGGCGACGTTGCCAATCGGGAACAAGCCCGGCAATCCCATTCAGGACATGCCGCCCGGACAGCGCCTGATTTCGGCCTTCGGAGAACGCCCTGTCTTTTCCCCCAAAGGCGACAAGCTGGCATTCATCGGCAAATCCTATGGCGACGCCTATGAATATGACATGGCAACGGGCCGCACCCGTAACCTAACGGATCATGCGCCGAGCGAAGGCTTCTTGCGGGTTCATTATCTTCCTGATGGCAGCTACGTGCTGCTCGGCCCGCGCATCCTGGGCAAGACGCGCGAAGAAACGCGCAACACGCGCGTCCAACTGTTCTGGATGGATGCTGAATCGATGCGTCCGCCGGTGCCGCTCGGCATCACGGTTTTCGAAGGCATCGCCGTAAGCCCCCGCAGCAACTTGATCGCATGGAGCGCGCTGGAACCGACCGACAAGGGCGTAGCCAGCACAATCTACACAGGCCGTGTGGTAGTGAACGGGTCGGCGGCCACGCTGCAGAGCGTGCAAAAGATCGTTTCCACGACTGATTGTTTTGTTGAAGCGCAGGACTTCCTGCCCGGCGACAGGGGGCTGACCATGCCCTGCTATTTCCGGGATGGGAAACCGCCCAAAGTTGTATCGGTCGATTTCGCCACGAAGAAGATCACGGAATATCCAGTGCCGCCATTCTACAATGAAGTCGAAGGCATTTTCCCGGACGGCAAGCGCACATTCGTCGAGTGCGCGCAGGATCGTGCGAAGGGCATGGACCTTTGCGTTCTTGACCTCGATCCCAAAAAGCCGCGCTACACGCGCATGACCAACATCGTGCAATATGGCGGTTGGAAATATGGCAACCCCGTCGTGCGGTCCGACGGCCGGTTGGTCGCGGCCCAGGTCGGGTCGGCCGACGTGATCGATGCTGGGGTCGGGCAGGGCATCGTGCTGATGGATCTTGCCCCGGACTTCTAAAATGTCTGGGCGGGGACGGGAGCGGTCAGCCGCGCCCGTCCCCGCCTGTTCCATCAGGTCATTGTAAGCTGCACCGCCTCAAATGTTTCGACCGGCGGCAGATCGAACCATAGATGATCCTGGTCGCCGGCGCGCCTCTTGCCCTTAACCGCCTTTCCGGCCACCAGCATTCGGGCCGTGCTGCCTACCGGCCCGCGAACGCCCAGCTTCAGTCCCTGAGCGATCAGGGGGTCGCCATAATGCGTGTTGCGCTGGCCCGAATAGTTTATGACGTGCACCAGCATCTTGCCGGTGGCTGGTTGCCGCATCGCCATCATCTCGATGGGGCCAGCGCCTTCCAGCAGGAGCCGCTGCGGCGGGGCGTAGCGGGCGATCAGGCTTTCGAACAGCACGCGATGCGCGTCCATCCCGTCGCGATAATAGAGCCAGTCGGGCAGCCAAGGGATATGGACATGATGCCCCTTGCCATAGGGCATGACCAACGCGCCCGCATCCGCCCGCGCTGCTTCGCCGGGCCGCGCATAGGAAAATTCCGGCGGGCCGAAGCGCTGGTCCGGTGCGAAGGGGATCAGGCTGGTCGCGCCGCTGCGTGGCGTGACCGGGAAGAAAGTCTCGTCGATCGGCATTCGGCCAGGGCTCATGGGAACCGCCGCCTTGCTCATGTCGAGCGACCAGCCATGGCCGTCGCGCGGCTCGCCGAAGCCGCCTACCGGGCTGGATTTCATGGCCGAACCGGGCCGCGGCTTGCCGTCCGGCCCGAGTGCGCCGGTATAGCCAGTCGCTATGATCAGGCCGCCCGCCTGGACAAAGGCGTCGAGTGCGGCGGCCTCGCCCTCGTCCACGCTCATGACATGCGGCATGATGATGACGTCGTAGGACCGATCCGCCGTGGCCTTGGCCACCTGCATGCCATTGGTCATCCAGAAAGGTAGGCGCGCATCGACCAGCGCCTGATAGGCGCCCCGCTGCGCATTGCTGTTGTAGCGGGCGAGCCCCGCGCCAGCCGACTGGAAGATCGATCCCTTGTTGTAGAGGGCGACGCGCGCGCCCGGCTCCAGCCCGGCATAGTGCTGCTCATTGGCGGCATGCCAATGGTAGAGGCGCGAAATTGGCGGCAGATAGCGGGGATCGTCCTGATCGCTCAGCGTGCCCATTAGATAGAGGTCGAGCTTGGCTCCGGTGCCCAGCGCCTGAGCGAAGCGCAGCATGTGATTTCCGGTGCTTTCCGTCACCTGCCGCCATGGATAATCCATGTGCGCGGTGGAAGTCGCCGAAAATGCCTTGCCCGGTGCAAGCGCCATCAATGCGCGGGTCTGTTCGCCCATCGCATGCGGCCATTCGGGCGCTTTGCGTGATACGCGGCGCTGGACCTCTCCGCGCGCCACCACGCCACCGAAAAAGTCCATCAGCGGTACGTTGGGCCGGGCGGCCTTGATGACATCACGCGCCTTGGCCGACAGTTCGGCCATGATGCGCCCCTGGAATTGCTGATAGGCGCCCCAGTTGGGATCGGTGCCGTCGTCGGTGCGGGGCAGATCCAGCTTATACAGGTCGCGGAACCGCCGCTTGCAATTGTCACAGACGCAAATGCCGTAATCCACGTCGGAATAGTCAGTTCGAACAAAGGCCGTCATGTTGAAGAAAAGGCCATCGACGTCGTGACGCTCGACACCTTCCTTCAGGATCTGCAAGCTGTAGTCCTGCGCCCAGCCGCCATTGGGGCAGGCTTGGTAAGTCCCGGCATATTCGCGCGGAGTATCGTCGCGGTTGCGCATGAACCAATCGGGATGCGCGTCAAAGGCAGGCTTCGTTGCCTTGGACAGGTCAAAGCGCCCGATATAGGCCAGGCCCTCCGCATGCGCGGCGGCGACCATTTCCCCGGCAAAGTCGCTCTTCATGAAGGGATTGCGATAATGGAGCGGCAACTGGGTAGGATAGAAGGCGACGATCCCGCCTATATTGGACACGATGACGTTCGCGCCAAACGCACGGGTTTCACGGGCGATCGTCCGGGGATCTTCCAACGCGTCGATTTCGCGCAGGTTTGTCTGGAGGATGCGATATTCATGCTCCCACCATTTGCGCCGGTCAAAGCCGTTGGCGGCGGTTGCTGACCAGGCCTGAAGGGGCGCTGCGCCGAGCATCGCAGTCACGGGCAACGCACGAACGAGGTCGCGGCGCGTGATCCCGCCGGTCGCTTTCAAGCCCATCCTCACTCTTGCTCCTGGATTTTTGTAGATCGGGGTTATCAGTCTGCACCGCCGTGCCGCCTGGGACAATGATTTGCGCTCTGCCGTTCCGCCAAGTGGAACGGCAGAGCGCAACTGTTCCGCATCGCGGAAAGGCGGGTTTCGCTTGTCCGACCCTCTCCCTAAGCGGCCCGCCAACTATCGGCAGTTTTCGATTAGGGGATGGACATGAAGATTTCGGCGCGATTTTTCCTTGCCAGCACGGCCTTGTCACTGGGGCTGACCGCCAGCGCTGCCTATGCGCAACAGGCAGAGCCACTGGACAGCGGCATGGCGGATGAGATCATCGTTACCGCACAGAAGCGCGAGCAGAACCTTCAGGACGTGCCGATGACGGTGAACGTCGTCACCGGCAAGGCGATCGAAGACCTCAAGATCTTCGACATCCGCGAAATCAGCACGCTGGCGCCGGGCCTGTCGCTTCAGAATACGAACGGCAGCGAGGCGACGATTTCGCTGCGTGGCGTGCCCTACAACCCGAACACCGGCGCGCCCGACGCGGTCGACATCTATCTGAACGAAGCGTCGTTCCAGTCGGACTCCGCTTTCCAGGCGCTGTATGATGTCGGCCAGATCGAAGTGCTGCGCGGTCCGCAGGGATCGCTGCGTGGACGCACCTCCCCTGCGGGCGCGATCACCATCACTACCCGCCAGCCGAACTTCGACAAGATCGAAGGCTATGTGCAGGGTTCGCTGTCGGACGACGGCCTCTACAATCTGCAGGGCGGCGTCGGCGGGCCGATCGTGCAGGACAAGGTTGCCGTCCGGATAGCAGGGCTGCTCGACCGTAACCGGCTGGATCAGGTGCGCAACATCACGACCGGCGAACGCAATCGCCGCTGGGTCGACAGCATTCGCGGGACCGTGGCGGTGAAGCCGACCGAAACGCTGACCGTCACCGCCATGTATCAATATATTGACGCGAAGAACCGCGTCAGCCGCCAGGTTATCGGGGAAGGTTCGGCTGTTTCCGGCCACGGCCCGCTGAGCGCGGGCGACCGTGCCGCCGTCGTCGAAGTCGCGCCCATCTACCGCAAGAAATCGCATGTTGGCATCCTGACCGCCGACCTCGACCTCGACAGCGTGGCGCTCCACTATATCGGCAGCATCCAGTCCAACCCAGCCTATAATGTCGTCGATCAGGACCCTGCGGACGCCGTCCCGGGATATAGCGCGGCGCAGATCGTCAACAGCAGCCAGAAGCTGATGACCCAGGAACTTCGCCTGCAATCGGTGGGCGAGAATTTCTGGAACTGGATGGTCGGCGCTTATTATGAGCGTGTGCGCACCAAGACGTTCGTGACGCAGACCAATGACAGCTTCGCGCCGGGGCTGACGACGCCTGTGTTCAGCATCGGCGTTGGCATCGACGTGCCCGCCAGCGCGAACAAGATCGCCTTCTTCATGCTGCATCGCTTCAACCTGACCGACAAGCTGACGCTGGAGGGCGGGCTGCGCTATAACCGTCTGAAGTCGCGCCGCCAGAGCACTCTGAACCTCGACATACCCGGTCTCCCATTGCCGCCGATCGACACGATCGCGCCGGAAAATGAGGTAGTGAAGGAGAACCCCTTTACCGGTAACGCCAGCCTGACCTATGAAATCAGCCCGCAGGCGACGGTCTATGCCTCCTACGGCCGGTCGTTCCGCCCCGGCAATCCCGCCGTCGGCCTGACCGCCGCGCTGGGCCAGGACCTGCTCGTTTCAAATTCGGAAACGTCCGACCAGGTGGAAATCGGCTTTAAAGGCCGCACCGCCGACGACACGCTGCGTCTGACCGTCGCCGCCTTCTACCAGAAGTTCAAGGGCTTCCTCAGCAACACGTCGGGCGTCTACTATCGCGATCCCATCACCGGGCTGGTGGAGGACAGCTTCGGCTTCAACTTCAACGGCGACGCGAAGGTCAAGGGCATCGAAGTGCAGGCGGATCTGCGCCCGTCGCGCAACTTCACGCTGTCCATAAACGCCGCCTATGCGCGCGGCCGCTATGACAACGCATTGGCGCCCTGCAATGACTTCAACCAGGACGGACAGCCCGACGCCGTGGGCACGCCGGTCGTGACGCCGGGCCAGGATGTCAGCCGTTGCGTCATCAACGGCCGGATCGGCGAGGACCCCGATTTCTCGCTGACGCTGCTGCCCAGCTTCCGCCATCCGATCGGTTCGCTGGAAGGCTTCATCAACGGCAGCTTCAACTTCCGTCCTGCCTTCACGTCGCAGACGGTTGCGGGGTATCGCTATCCCTCGCAGGAAATGCTGAACCTGTTCGCTGGATTGCGCGATCCGCGCACGGGTTGGGAACTGACGCTGTGGGCGAAGAATGTCTTCAACCTGACGCGCATCACCAGCTTCAGCGATTCCAACGCGCTGCAAGGACCGTTCGATTCCGGTTACCGTATCTCGGCGGTGACCGCGCCGCGCGAGTTCGGCGTGACCGCGAAGTTCGACTTCTGACCTAAATCGGGAGGGTGGCCGCATGATCTGGGCGCAAAATTACGATCCGTTCGGCAGCGGTCTGCTGTCCGCCCTGGTCGCGGCCACCCCCGTCGTCGTGCTTCTTGGCGCGATCGGGCTGTTCCATGTGCGCGCGCATATCGCCGCGCTCATGGGGCTGGGCGCGGGGCTGGCCGTCGCCATATTGGCGTTCGGCATGCCTCCCGGCCTTGCCGTGCGCGCCGCCGGTTTCGGCGCGGCCTATGGGTTGTTGCCCATCGGCTGGATCGTGCTGAATATCATCTTCCTCTACCAGCTGACCGAAACGACCGGACAATTCCACGTGCTGCGCGGGGCGATCACGTCGATCACCGCTGACAGCCGCTTGCAGCTGCTGCTCATCGCCTTCTGCTTCGGCGCCTTTTTCGAAGGGGCGGCAGGGTTCGGTACGCCGGTCGCGGTGACGGGGGCGATGCTGATCGGCCTTGGCTTTACGCGGTTGCAGGCGTCGGGCCTGTCGTTGATCGCCAACACCGCGCCGGTCGCCTTCGGCGCGCTCGGCACACCGTTGGTCACGCTGTCGGGCGTCACCGGCCTTCCGCTGCTGGAACTGTCGGCGATGGTTGGGCGGCAGATGACGCCCTTCGCCATCATCGTCCCCTTCTGGCTGCTCATCGCCTATTGCGGCTGGCGGCGGACCATGGAGGTGTTGCCCGCTGTGCTGGTCGCGGGTGTCAGCTTCGCGGTGGTGCAGCTGCTCATTTCCAATCTCCATGGCCCATGGTTGACCTCGATCGGCGCGGCGCTCGCGTCGATCGCGGCGCTGATCGCATTCCTGCGGGTCTGGCAGCCCGCCACCATCATGCATGTCAACGAAGCGAAGCTTGCCGCTGGTGACGAGCGCGACGTGGCGGCAACCGTCGACGCCGCCCATGCGCAGCCGCTGCATGACCCCGCAGCCGTCCGGCGCGCCTGGATGCCGTGGATCATCCTCACGGCGTGCGTCTTCCTTTGGGGCCTGCCCTTCATGAAGCAGGGTCTGGACGCGATCTTCGCGCTGCGCCTGTCGTTCGCCGGGCTGGACGGGGTGATCCAGCGGCTGCCCCCGGTGGTCGCCGCGCCAGAGTTTGAAAAGGCGGTCTACAATCTCAACCTGCTGTCCGCCACTGGCACGGCGATATTGGTGGCCGCTCTTGCCTCCGCACTGCTGCTGCGCGTGCCTGCACGCACCGTGGGCCTTGTCTACCTGCGGACCTGGAAGCTGGTTTTTCCATCCCTGCTCACGATCGCGGCGATGCTGGCGCTGGGTTACCTCACGCGCTTTGGCGGCATCGATGCGTCCATGGGTCTGGCCTTCGCGGCGACGGGTGTGCTCTATCCCTTCTTCGGCACCATGTTGGGATGGCTGGGCGTGGCAGTCACCGGATCGGACACGGCGTCCAACGTACTGTTCGGCGGTTTGCAAAAGATCACCGCCGAACAGCTGAACCTGCCGCCAGTACTGATGGCGGGCGCAAACAGCGCGGGCGGCGTGATGGGCAAGATGATCGACGCGCAAAGCATCGTCGTGGCGTCCACCGCGACCCAATGGTTCGGCCAGGAAGGCCGCATCCTGCGCCATGTCTTCGTCCACAGCCTGGTCCTGGGTTCCCTGATCGGCCTGTTCGTGATGCTGCAAGCCTATGTCTATCCCTTCACCCTGCTGGTTCCCTGAGGTGAGGTCCGCCATCGAGACGACAGCCACAGCGCGTAGCGTTCTGAAGCGCGTATATCTTGAGGCGCTGGAGTCCGTGCGCGGAGAAGGGCTGGTCAAAACACTCGGCGCGCCGCATGGCGACCGCTGGCACATCCGCCATTGCGGGGAAGCCATCGACTGGCCCTTCGCGCCGGGAGGCCGCATCGTCGTAATCGGCGCGGGGAAGGCGGCGTCATCGTTGGCGAAGGGGCTGGAAGCGCTGCTGAGAGACCGGATTTCCGACGGCTGCATCATCGTCAAGCATGGCCATGACGAGCCTCTGGCCTGCATCCGGCAGCTTCACGCCGGCCATCCCCTCCCCGATGCGCAGGGCGTCGATGCCACAGCCGAGATGCTGCGCACCGTAGAAGGGCTGACGGAGCGCGACAGCGTGATCGTGCTGCTGACCGGTGGCGCGTCGGCGCTGATGGTCGCGCCTGTCGATGGCGTGACGCTGGAGGAAAAGGCGGCGGTGACGGACATGCTGCTGCGATCCGGCGCGTCGATCGAGGAGATCAACGCCGTGCGCAAGCGGCTGTCGCGGGTGAAGGGCGGCAGGTTGCTGGACCATGTCGGCCCCGCATCGGTACTGACGCTGCTGATGTCCGACGTTCCGAGCGGCGACCTGTGCATGATCGGGTCCGGACCGACCTTTGCAGGTGGGGAGGGGGACGCAGACCCGATGGCCATCCTGGCGCGATACGGGCTGGAACAGCGCGTATCAGCCTCGATCCGGCATGCGCTTGCGCAGGATGTTCACCGTGCGCCCGATGTGACGGGGCGGCGGGAGGCGTTGCTGCTGGCGGACAGCGGCACGCTGGTGGAAGCCGTGCACGGTATCGCCGCGCGCGAGGGGCTGGCAGTCCGGAATGTCGATACCGCGATGGCGGGCAACACGCATGATGCGGCGCACGCCATGGTTGCGGCGCTCCGTGCGTCGCCACGGCAGGAGCGGCCGGTGCTGCTGGTTTCGGCGGGGGAGACCACGCTGGAGGTGAAGGGCAATGGCCTCGGCGGCCGTAATCAGGAATATGCCCTAGTCGCCGCCATGGCGCTGGCCGGGGAAGGCAGGGCCGCGCTACTTTCTGCGGGCACCGATGGCACCGACGGGCCGACCGATGCGGCAGGCGCTTTTGCCGACGGCGCGCTCTGCGACCGGGCGCGGGCGGCGGGGCTTGATCCTGCAGAGATGCTGGCGCGCAACGATAGCTACCGGCTATTCGATGCCACGGGTGACCTGTTCCGCACCGGGCCGACGGGCACCAACGTGATGGACCTGGTGCTGGGCATCGCCTTCTGACCCGGCGCGAAAGGAAACAAGAGGAAGAGACATGGTGAAGCTGGCTGCCAATCTATCGATGATGTTCCAGGAGCTGCCGTTTCTCGACCGCTTCAACGCGGCGGCGGAGGCTGGATTTTCCGGGGTCGAGTTCCTGTTCCCCTATGACCATGACGCTGCCCTGATAGCAGGGCGGGCGCAGCAATGCGGGCTGCAGGTCGTGCTGTTCAACCTGCCCGCTGGCAATTGGGAGGGTGGTGAACGCGGCATCGCAGCGCTGCCTGATCGCGTGGAGGAGTTTCGCGCGGGAGTAGCCAAGGGGTTGGACTATGCCAGGGCGTTGGGCTGTCCGTGCCTCCACCTGATGGCGGGGAAGGCGCCTGCCAGTGCGGAATGCCGGGCGGCACTCGTCGCCAATATCGCCCATGCGGCAGATCTGGCGGCGGCCGATAACGTCGAAATATTGATCGAGCCGATCAACACGCGCGTCGATATTCCTGGCTACTTCTATGGCACCTCCGCAGAGGCGTTGTCGGTCATCGATGATGCGGGACGCGCCAATGTCCGCCTGCAATATGACATTTATCACATGCAGATCATGGAAGGGGACCTCGCCCGCACCATCGAGCGGCTGCTGCCCCGCATCGGTCATATGCAGTTGGCCGACAATCCGGGCCGCGCCGAGCCGGGCAGCGGCGAGATCAACTATCCCTGGCTGCTCAGCCGTATCGACGCGCTGGGCTATGCTGGTTGGATCGGATGCGAATACCGGCCTGCGCGCGACACGAAGGCGGGCCTCGGCTGGGCGCGTGATTATCTGAAATCTCGGGAGAGCATGGCATGAAGATCGGTTTCATCGGCCTTGGCATCATGGGCCGTCCCATGGCGGGGCATTTGCAGGCGGCGGGCCACGCGATCTACAGCTGCGCCAACCGCACGCCGATGCCCGACGAACTGCGCGCAGGCGGCGGAGTTGCGTGTGCGACGCCTGCGGAAGTGGCTGCGCAGGTGGAGTGCGTGGTCCTGATGCTGCCCGACACGCCCGATGTCGAGCGCGTGCTGTTCGGCGCGGACGGCGTCGCGCAAGGCCTGAAGCCCGGGACGACCGTCATCGACATGAGCTCCATCGACCCGATCGCCACGCGCGACTTTGCCGGCCAGATCGAAGCGCTAGGCTGCGACTATGTCGATGCGCCGGTGTCAGGTGGCGAAGTGGGCGCGAAGAACGCCGCGCTCACCATCATGTGTGGCGGCAAGGCGGATGTGTTCGACAAGGTCCGGCCGCTGCTGGAACTGATGGGCAAGAACATCACGCTGGTTGGCGATGCGGGCGCGGGACAGGTGACAAAGGTCGCCAACCAGATCATCGTCGCGCTGAATATCGAGGCGGTGGGTGAAGCGCTGGTCTTTGCCTCCAAGGCAGGCGCCGATCCCGCCCGGGTGCGCGAAGCGTTGATGGGCGGCTTTGCAGCCTCGCGCGTGCTGGAAGTCCATGGCCAGCGGATGATCGACCGCACGTTTGACCCCGGCTTTCGCATCAAGCTGCACCAGAAGGACCTTAATCTGGCGCTGTCTGGCGCCCGTTCACTGGGCATATCGCTGCCCGCGACCGCGAATGCGCAGCAGTTGTTCAGCAGCTGCGTTGCGCATGGCGATGCGGAAAAGGATCACAGCGCAATGGTGACGGCGCTCGAACGGGCTGCTAACCATCTGGTGAGTGGTTGCTCAACCGCAGACATTTCTTAAACGCCCAATTTCTCGGGAGGATGCTCATGACCAGCAACAATCGTCTTAACGGCCGCCGTATCATCGTGTTCGGCAGTGCGAGCGGCATCGGCGCGGCCACCGTCAAGCGCTTGGCAGAGGAAGGCGCGCGCGTCTGCGCTGCCGACATCAACATCGAAGGCGCGACTCAGGTCGCGCAGGAAGCGGGCGGCGAGACCTTTGCCGTCCATGTCGACATTGCCGACGAGGCATCGGTACAGAAGGCGACCGAAGAAGCCGTGAGCCGGTTCGGTGGCCTCGATGGCGCACACATCAACGCGGCGGACCTGCGCGTCATCATGGAAGACAGCGACGCGCTTGCCATCGACCTGTCCACCTTTGACCGGACCATCGCCGTCAACCTGCGCGGCCACCTGCTGTGCACCCGCGCCGTGGTGCCGCATCTGGTCGAAAGCGGGAAGGGCGCGATCGTCTACACCAGTTCGGGTTCTGCGCATGGCGGTGAGCCGACGCGGCCTTGCTACGCGATGGCGAAGGCGGGCGTGAACGCGCTGGCTCGCCACGTCGGTGCGCGCTGGGGCAAGGAAGGCATCACTGCGAACGTGCTCGCCCCCGGTTTCACTGTAACCGGTGAGATGAAGAAGGCGATGGACGCCGATGCTGACGGCGCAAAGCATTGGGCAGACTATTTCATGTCGCGCACCCCGCATACGCGCCTGGGCGAGTCCGAAGACCATGCGGGCGTCGTCGCGATGCTGCTGTCGGAGGATGGCCGCTGGATCAACGGCGCGATCTTCGACGTCAACGGCGGTTCGCTGATGCGCGCTTGACGCGCTGGTTGCGGCGCTCGTCCCTGCACGGGCGGGCGCCGCAGCCTCTTCAAAACAGCGCGATGACGCGCGCAGGCATGCCGGTGGCGTTTTCCAGCGGCGCGACGCCCGCGAACAGCAGCCCGCCCGCAACAGGCGCGCGGTCGAGATTGGCAAGTCCCTCCAGCGCCCAGCGCCCGCTGCGCAGCCAGGCCTGATGCACCGGGAAAGCGGGCATTGCTTCGCCCGCGTCGATCGACATTGTGTCGACGCCGATCCCGCGCACATCGCGCTTCATCAATATGTCCATGACTGCAGCATCAAATCCGGGGCTTTTGCGTCGCTCGGCCGGGGGCAGTTTGCCATAGCCTGCAAAGGCGCCCAGCGGGTCCCAGCCCGACAGCATGGCGACGCACGACCCGGCCGGAATGCGACCGTGGCGGCGTTCCCAAGCTGTGACGTCGCGCGGCTCTACCCTGGCGTCCCGGTCAGCCTTCGCCTTGTCCCTGATGTCGAGGAGGACGAGCGGCACGATCAACTGGCTGATCGGCAGTTCGCCGACGGATGCTCCATCAGGCGCGAAGTGGCGGGGCGCGTCGAGATGGGTGCCGGTATGTTCGACGATCGAAATGCGGTTGAGCGCCATTCCCGCCTTGGTGCCGGACCCCTCCACCGCCTCCATTGACAGCCGACCCGGTGTGAAGGCGAAGGCCCGGGTGAGCTTGTGCGTGAGGTCGAGTATATTGAGCCGCCGCCCGTGCAGGGAAAGGCTGGCCTGATCCGGGGTGACCGAAGCAGCATCGGCCTTCGGTGCGGTGCCCAGGGCCAATGCTCCAAGCGTCCCCAAGGCAAGCATGTCGCGACGGTCGATCATAAGCGGCAGCTCTATCATCTGGCTGTAAGGCATCCTGGAAGGTTAGGCCTGCCCCCGGGGCTTCGCCAAGCTTAGCCCAAAACGGGACGGTGGTTTGATGCAGGACGTACTCTTAGGCCAAATCGACCGCGACCACCTCATGAAACTCGATCTGTGGGACTTCTACCTCCGCCCAGCCGTCCACCGTGCGATGAGGCACTGTCACTCCGGCCGTCAGCAGCCGCGCCTGCGCCGCCCGCTTGCCTTGCGGCAGTTGCAGCCGGACGCGATAGGGGCCGGTCTTGATCGCCTCGCGATAGCTGCCTCGCATCGTCATGGGATTGTTGAGGTTGACGAGATGCGCCGTCATCGACTTGTCCTGCCGCCAACAGGCGATGTCGAGCAGCCCAGGCCCCTCGATCTGCAGCGGCTGCGCTTCGCTATGCGCCCAGTCGAGCATCGCGCGCAGCAGCGTCAGATGATCGCCATGGCCAAGCTCGGCAAAGCTGCGGTCCAGATCCATCGGCAGGTAGACGACACGGCCGTTCCCGACCTGGTGGCCTATCGCCATCGCTATGTCGGTTTGCGTCCGGTCGGTGAACACTCGCTCCATCGGCAGGTCGGGATAGCTTGGCACCAGCGTCAAGGCGACGTCGCGCTGGTCGCGGGCGGTGACGGGCTGGCGGGAGAGGGGGCCTATAGTGCGGCTGATGTGGGCCAGCCCGGCCATGGCCGGATGGGCATGGCGCAAGGTCAGATAGGCGTTCTTGAGCGGCCCTTCCGCCTTCCCGGCGATGGAGCAGCCAAACAGATCGGCCAGGCCAAAGTCCGCCCGCTCCCGCCCTTCGCCGTCATAAAGCGACGTCTGGTAGGTGGCGATGACGCTGCCGCCGCGCTGTACGAAGGCGCGGATCTGATCGCATTGCGCGTCCGACAACACTGCCGTATTGGCAAGGATGATGGTGCGGAAGCGCGAGAGGCTGTCGGCGTCCAGGAAATCCTCGTCGATCAGGTCGAACGGCACCCGGCTTTCAAGGGCGGCTTGGTAGAAGCCGCGGCCATGCTCCTCCAGCTTGCCGCGCCCGGTCCACCCGCCGAGATAAGCGATGGTGCGCGGCGAATGCACCAGGCCCACGCGGGCCAGATTATGCGTGTTGCGCAGATAGGCTTCGTTGGCGTGGTGCCAGCCATAGATCTGCCGCACGACGTCCATCCATCGACGGTCAATGGGCTTGGCATTGAACTTGGTGATCCACGGGCGCGCCCCCTGCGCAATCGCGCCAGCAGCCCAGATGCGGATTTCGGCCGGGCTTTGCACGGAGTCCTTCCAGCGATAGGCCTCCTCCACGCCGACGGAGATGATGTGGCCGACCGGCTTGTCCTTCATGAAGGCGCGCAGTTCGCGGGTATAGCGGCCCGCGCCCCAGACTTCAGGACCCGTGCCCCAGGGCGAATCGTCGGAAGAGCGGGCTTGGCGGTCGCAAAAGGCGAGGGGAAGGCGTTTCGACAAGGCAGGCCCGTTCAGATCGACCAGTCCCCGGCGGTCGCCGCCCGGAATGAAGAAGGCCTGGCGCCGGTGCTTGCGCGCGGCTGCGTTCCACAGGTCGATCAGCGTGAACAGCCGGTCCTCGATCCAGGCGGCATAGCGCCGTCCTTCCGGTTTGGACGGATCGGGATCGATGGGGATGTCCTGCCCCGACGCAGCGCGGTACAGCGTGCGGCAGTTCTGGCAATAGCAGGTGCCGCTGCCGTTCCAGCGATTGCCGAAGAAACCATCGACCGGATAGCGGCGCGCGATCTCTTCGATCACCTTGGGCATCAGTTCGAAATTATAGGGGCCGTAGGCGCAGGTCAGGGTCAGGTCGGGCGCGCTGCCGTGGCGCTTGATCTTGCCGTCCGGGCCAGTCAGCGCCCATTCGGGATGTGCGGCGGCCGCAGCCGCGTTCATCGCGTGCGGATCGATGCGGGCGAGCACGCGCATGCCCAGCGCCTTGCACGCCTTCACCATGTCGCCGAACGGATCAACGCCCTTGCCCACGCCCTGTGCCATGCCATGGTGGGGGATCGCCGTTGGATAGAAGGCGATGCCGCCCCCGGCGCTCAGGCAAACGGCGTCCGCGTGGATTTGCCGGAAATAGTCGATCCAGAAGGCAGGATCGTACCGGCCCGGATCATCTTCGGTGAAGGCAAGCTGGAACCAGCGCATGGGTTCGCTCGCCCAATCGGGCACTGCGCCGTGGCGCGTCCGGAGCGCGAATGCAGGCTCGATTCCCGATAACAGCGCGCCAGCGCCTAAGACGAGCGCGCCGCGGCGATCGAGTGGCAGCATGTCCGGCATCATCTCTCCTCTTCGCGCTGACCTTAGCTTCCGCAGCACCATCCACAATTCACCATCCCATGATACGGAACACGCAGATGTGCGGACCGTCCGAACCTCAATGGCAGAAAGAGTATCGACAAAGACGATCAGACAGGTCATACCAGTTTGCAAGATTGTCGCGCGTGCGGGCGGCAGTCAGGCAAGGTGAGGGATCAGGGTGACCGATAGTCAGCGAGAGCCGGAAGACGGTTTGCTCGGGCGAGTCCAGTCGCTGGTACGGGCATTTGGCATTCTCGATGAACTGGCGAAGAGCGACAATATGACGCTCAGCGACCTGTCCCGCGCCGTGGGGCTGCCGCGGTCCACTACGCATCGCCTGCTGACGACCATGGAAGCGCTACGCTATGTAGCGTTCGACCGCCAACGGAACGGCTGGTCCATCGGTGTGCAGGCGTTCACGGTCGGCGCAGTGTTTGCGCAAACACGGGATCTTGGCCAACTGGGCCGCACGATCATGCGATCACTGATGTCAGAAGTGCAGCATTGCGTGAACATCGCCGTGCCCGAAGGCTCCGGCGTTTGTTACGTCGGACAGGCGGCAACAAACGGATTCCGCCAGACGGCGGCTCGGCCGGGCGCTGTGCTGCCGTTGCATACGACAGCGTCCGGCAAGGTGCTGATGGCGCAATGGCCTCGCGCCGATTTCGACCGTTACATAAACAGCACGCCTCTGAAGGCCCGCACCGCGCGGAGCATCATTGATGGCGACGGGTTGCGCCGCGAGTTGGAGGAGATCAGTGCTAGGGGCTATGCGCTCGACGATGAGGAGCATAGCAACGGATTGCGTTGCGTCGCTGCGGTGGTGAACGACCGCTATGGCCTACCCAAAGGATCGCTGTCGATTTCTGACCGGACGTCTCATCTGGCCCGCGCTCGCTTGAACGAACTGGGCCCTGCGCTGATCAGCGCGGCGCAGCGAATGAGCGTGGAAATCGCCGTACAGAGCCTCTGACCAGCGGTCTCACGCTGCGGTCGAGCTAACTTCCTTCATCTCAGATCATTTCTGTCGGGTTGATGAACAGAAATGCCGTGGCGTGCCCTCGATCGGCTGCGTGATAAGAAATGCAGACGCCAGCGTAACAGCGCAAGGCGGCAGGACAGAGGATGATGAAAGATATGAAGGCTCATGGCCTTAAGAGGGTCGCCGCGACCGGGTCGCTGGCGGCCGCGAGCCTGCTGATGTCGGCTGCATCTACGCCGCGACCGCAAAGCTTTTCGTTCGCGCTGACCAACATCTATGTCGCGGCCTATGAAGATGACAAGGCATGCCGTGGCTTGTCGCTAAGCTCAGCCGACCTGTTTCTGCAAAGCCTGCCGCCTGCCGAGCGGGTGAAATATGAATCGCCCGAAAAGGTGCGGGATCTTCAACAGCTGATGGGCCAGCGGCTGGGCTTTAAGATGGTGCCCACCGGCAAGGAGTCCGGCCCTAATGGCAGCATGGCTCACCTGACCGAGGCGGAACAGGAAGCCTTGCGGCAGAAATATAATATTCCAAAGGGCAAGGGCACCGCGTCCTTTCTCGGCACCCGTTTCGCCTATGACAGCTGTACCAATCCCGAAGACTTCCCTTTCATGGAAAAGGGCAATGAGGATTATGGTGGCCCCATCGCCTACGGCATCGACCTGGATGGCCGCACCGGCAAGGATGACTATGTCAGCCCGGATAAGAAGCCGGGTGTAGACAACCAGTTGATCCGGGCTGTGGGATGCACATTTTCCACGCGCGATTTCGGCACGCCCAAGGTGGCGGACGAGGTGATCACGTCCATGTCTTCGCCGACCCTGATCGAGGTCAGCGGCGTCGATGATCCCACCAATGACTATGATGTGACAGTGCGCGTCTATGCCAGCGGCAGTCCTCTGGAACTGTCGGGAGGGGGTAAGCCACTGGCCTGGGCCAGCCTGGATGTCGATCGGGACCCGCGCTTCATGGCAGAGGCGAAGGGCAAGATCCTCAACGGCGAACTGATCACCGAACCTTTCGACCTCCGCATGAGGCTGCGCGAGCAGATCATCGACAGCTATCGTGAGGTGCGGCAGGCGCGCATTCAGGCGAAGATCAAGCCGGGTGAAGCCATTGAGGGCGGCATCTACGGCTATCATACCCTGGCCAGTATAGAGGAAAATTATCATCAATCGACACAGGTCGGCGCGAACCTGACGCGCATGTCCTGCCCCGCGTTGATCAAGGCCGTGCGGCGCCATGCCGATGCCTTTCCCGATCCCAAGACCCGGCGCAACACCGCCATATCATCCGCCCTGCGTTTCAAGGGCGTGCCCGTTTTCCTGATCAATCCCCAACAGGTGGCGCAAGGGGTGCAGAAGTGATCCAACCCGGTCGTTCATCCCGCCTTCTTCGCGCTCTATCAGCCGTTACCGCGCTGGGGTCCATCGGCGCAATCCTGATGGCCGCCAGCGCCGGTCAAGCGGATGCGCCGTCGGAACCGTCGGCGCTGCAGCAACAGAAGGCGCCCAAGTTCCGGCGGCTGACCGAAGCGCAATATCGCGCGACCATCGCCGATATATTCGGACCCGACATCAAGGTCAGCGGCAGGTTCGAACCCGACATGCGGGTTGGTGGCCTGCTGGCGGCGGGCACCAGCGCCGTGTCGCTGACGCCCGCAGGCGCCGAGCAATATGAGCAGATCGCGCGCGGGATCGCAGAACAGGTGGTCGATGCGAAGCATCGCGACCGGCTGGTCGGTTGCGCGCCGCAGCCGTCCGATCCCCAAGGCGCGGCATGCGCGGCGGACTTCTTCAAGCGCGTTGGCCTCAGGATCTACCGGCGGCCGCTGACGGACGGGGAAGTGAAGCTTGCCGTCGCCCAGACGCTGGCGGCGTCGGCGACGCTCAAGGACTTTCACGGCGGGCTGGCGATCATGCTGACGACGATGCTGTCGGACCTGCCCTTCCTGTTCCAGGCCGACCGGGAGATTGCGGACCCCAAAGCGCCGGGCGGACGAACCATCGACGCCTGGTCGCGCGCCAGCAAATTGAGCTATTTCCTGTGGAACAGCACGCCCGATGAACAGCTGTTGCAGGCGGCGGCGGACGGCAGCCTGATGACCCAGGCGGGGCTTGCCAAGCAGGTCGACCGGCTGATGGCATCCCCCCGTTTCGAAACCGGCGTGCGGTCCTTCTTCGACGATTTCCTGCAATTGGAAGGCATGATGTCGCTGTCGAAGGACGGCATCATCTATCCCGCCTTCCGATCGTCCGCCGCGCCTGCCGCGCGCGAACAGACGCTGCGCACCATCACGACGTTGCTCGTGGAGGAAAATGGCGATTATCGCGACCTCTTCACCACCCGCCGCGTGGCGATGAACCGGCAGTTGAGCCCGCTCTACCGCATGCCCTATGGCCCGCGTGACTGGTCGATGGTCACGCTGCCGGACGATGACCCGCGCGTGGGCGTGCTGACGCAGATCAGCTTCCTGGCGCTCCACTCGCATGAAGGACGGTCTTCACCGACCCTGCGCGGCAAGGCGGTGCGGGAAGTACTGATGTGCGAACATGTGCCGACGCCGCCCGCCAATGTGAACTTCACTATCGTCCAGGACACCAGCAATCCCGCCTTCCGCACCACGCGCGAGCGTTTGAAGGCGCATCTGGACGATGAGGAATGCGCCAGCTGCCACAAGCTGACCGATCCCATAGGACTGACGCTGGACAGTTTCGATGGCGCGGGACAGTTCCGGGCGACGGAAAATGGCGTGCCGATCGACACGACCGGCATGCTGGACAAGGTGGCTTTCGCCGACAGCGCGGGTCTGGGCAAGGCGCTGCACGACAATCCCAAGGTCACTCAATGCCTTGCGCAATCGGCGTGGCGCTATGCCGCGGGCCGGGCGCTGCTGCCGTCAGAAGAGCCGCTGACCGAGCGCCTGCATGACGATTTTGCCAGCACGGGCTACCGCATCCGGTCGCTGTTCCGGCGGATCGCCATCGACCCCCAATTTTTCGCCGTCCGTTCGCCAGCCGCTGGCCGGATCGCGGCTAAGCCATCGTCGGGAAGGAAAGGCTGATGACGCAGTTTGACAGGCGCGGATTTCTGCTGCGCGGAATGCTGGGGGGCGGCGCGGTAGCCGTCGGCCTGCCGTTCCTCGACTATTTCCTGGACAATAACGGCGCGGCGGTGGCCGCAACCTATGGCGGAGGCCGCCTGCCGGTGCGCTTTGGCACATGGTTCTGGGGCTGCGGCATGATCCCCGACCGCTGGAACCCCAAGACAGCTGGCGCGAATTACGACCTGCCGCCCGAACTCGCGCCGATCAAGCCGGTGCAGGACAAGGTTTCCGTCCTTTCGGGGTTCGGCATCACGCTGGGCGGCAAGAGCAACCAGCCGCATATTTCGGGCAATGTCGGCTTTCGCACCGGAACGCCTGCCGACACATGGCAGCAGATCGCCGGGCCGACCTTCGACGTCAGCATCGCCGACGCGATTGGCGCGGGCACGCTGTACCGCAGCCTGGAACTAAGCGCCGATGGCAACCCCCGCACCAGCTTCTCCTACCGCAGCGGGACGGAGATGAACCCCAGCGTTGCATCGCCCCTGGAACTGTACCGCCGCATCTTCGGCGCCGATTTCCGTGATCCCAACGCGGCGGAGTTCACCCCCGATCCCAAGGTCATGGCCCGCCGCAGCGTCCTGTCCGCCGTCACCGAAGAGCGTCGCCACATGCTGGGCAAGCTGGGCGCCGAGGACAAGGCGCGGGTCGATAGCTATTTCACCTCCATCCGCGAGGTCGAAAACAAGCTGGCGCTGCAACTGGAAAAGCCGCCCCGCGCCGAAGCCTGTATCGTGCCATCGCAACCAGAGGATATGCCCGCCAGCACGGACGTTCCCGCCCGGCAGAAATCGCACAAGCTGATGGCGGAGCTGCTCGCCATGGCCGTCGCCTGCAACCAGACCAAGGTATTCAACATGGTCTTTTCCACCGCGACGGCTGATCTGCGGCAGGCCGGATCGCCCACGGCCTACCACCAGGCCACGCATGAGGAGCAGGTGGACCGCACGAAAGGCTATCAGCCGACCGTCGACGCCTTTTCCACCCAGAGCATGCAGGGATGGGCGGACTTCGTGACGGCCATGTCGGCGATCAAGGAAGGGGACGGCACCTTGCTCGACAACATGCTGGTCGTCGCTCATTCGGAGGTGAGCTACGCCAAGAACCACGATGTGAACGGCATCCCTGTGATGCTGGCGGGCCGCGCGGGCGGCAAGGTGAAGACAGGCATCCATATTCCGGGGCAAGGCGACCCGATTTCGCGTGTCGGCCTCACCATGCAGCAGTTGATGGGCGTCCCCGTCGATGCTTGGGGCACGGACGCGATGAAGACGTCGCGCACATTGTCGGAGATCATGGCATGAAGCGCGCCGCATTAACCGCCCTGTCCGCGCTGCTGGCGACAGCGCCCGCATTTGCCCAAACGCCAGCTCAGACAGCGCCGTCCGGGTTCAGCTTCCTGTCGCTGGAGGTGGCGGACATGGCCCGCGCCCGGTCCTTCTACGTCGACGCGCTCGGCATGAAGCCCGCCTTTACGGTCAGCAAGCCGGGCGACCCCGCCGAAAAGATCGCGTTCAATTTCTCGGGCGATCCCCGGTCCAGCGAACCGCTGCTGATCCTGATCCATTATGCAAAGCCCACCGCCACCCAGAACCGGTCCACGGGCGCGAAGGTCGGCATTCGGGTCAGTGACAGCCGGGCGGCCGCGCTACGCGTACAGAACGCGGGATTTCCTGTCGTGCGCCTAGCGGCGGAGGATGAAAAGGGCCCTGTGATCAACAGCGTTGTGAAGGATGCCGATGGCGTAATCGTCGAACTGGTGCAGTTAAGGACGCAGTAGCTGTATTGGCATCAACGGCTGCCCGCTTGAGTCAGTTGCCGCCGAAACTCGCTCGGCGCCATGCCCGTCCAACCGCGAAAGGCGCGGCGAAGAGCATCGGAATCGCATAGGTCCAGGCGATCGGCAATGTCTTCCATCGACATTCGGCTATTTGTCAGCATGTCGATCGCCATCTCACGACGCAGCTCATCCCGGACCATCCGAAATGAGGTTCCGGCGCTTTGCAGCCTGCGGCGAAGAGTCATCGGTCCAATGGCAAGATGCCGCGACAGTTCCTCTAGCGACGGCAGCTTGCGCTTGTCCCGCAGCGCCATGGCCATGAAGTGGCGCGACCGGCGCACAATCTCCAATGGATCTTCGCCCGCCCTTAAACCGAACAAGAAATTGAGCGTCGGCAATGCTTCGCAATCCGAAACGGTGCGGATGACGGGTTGGTCGAGCAGGTGCCCGGCAAAACGCATTTCCAATTGATCCGCGCCCAGCAGCAGATCGAATGGCAGCGGTTTGAAGTCCAGATGCCGTTCAGCCGCTGGGGGAAAATCGAGCGCCAAAGATCCCTCGAGCGGCTTGCCGATCAACCAGCTGAAAATGGAATGAAACATCAACTGGCCATGCAGCGTGACGATGAAGTCCATTTCTTCATCGTCGCTGCGCGCACCGGTGTAGGACAGGAGGGCTTTTCCGCCGTTGCGCCTCAAGGTCATGCTGCCCATACGCCCGTCGATCGCCAGCAACAATTCCTCAGTGCGCATGATAGCCTCGCGCAAGGTGCGGCTGCCCACGAGGCAGTAAAAGAGCAGTCGCCAATCGCCGCCACGAAAGGGCGGACGGCCCGCGGCCAAGGCTTGCATATCCGACAACTCGACACTGGCGCGCGATGACAGCTTTTGCAGGCTTGCGATGTCCAGCGTCTGTAGCGTGGTGGAAAGGAATTGCTCCAACGGTTCATCAAAGCCGTTTACCCGCAACACACCGGCAGCGTTGCCGCCGCGCCGGGCGATGAGTTTAAGCAGGCGCGCCACGATATCGCGTCCCGGTTCCCCGATCTTCGTAGCCAGCAAGCTGCGACCTTCCGAGCCCCTTTCCGCAGGCTGGGACGGAAATTCGTGCATCCCGCTCCTGTTCATCATCCTATCTCCCGGCACAACTCAATCAATTGATCGCGATGAGTCAACCGGAGGCATGATCCCAGTCATCCCACATCATGGAATAAGTGCGCGACGCATTTGATCTCGCCCGCGCTTCTGGTCTTCCGGAACGAACCTCGTCGCTATTGCAATGGGCAGGCGGGACTATACTCTCACGCGCAACGAATTTCCGGGACCACGCGATGCAGACCAACGACACAGGGTCTCGGTTGACCCACGACATGTGCGACTTCGTGCAGGCGCAGCTTGGCGAAAGGCAGCACGTTGACCTGGCTGGACGACGCAGGGGAGATCGTTGGTTTTGAGCGCAGAGGAGATGGGCGCCACTCGTCTCATTCCCGGCAGCCATATGCTGGGTGAGGGGCGCCAATTCGAGCAATCCGACACGGCACCCGCGGAAATGAAGCGAGGGTCGGTGCTGCTCTATTCCGCCAAGATTTACCACGGGTCTGGCGCCAACCGTTGGGACAAGGTGCGCAAGGCGCTGAATGTCAATCAAAATGCCGCGTGGTTACGGCAGGAGGAGAACCAGTATTTCTCCTGTCCGCCGGAAATTGCGCGCACGCTTCCGCAGCCGCTGCTTGAGCGTCAGCAGCGGCCTGTATGCGATAGGCCGCCGCAGAAAATGCTAAGGTGCCTGTTTGGATCGCTGGGCCCGGTCATCGCTCTCCAGATATGGACATGAAAGCGTCACCAGCAATCCCGGCGCGGCGTCACTCAGCACCAATTTTCCACCGTGCATACGCGCTATCGCAGCGGCGAGCGAAAGGCCGAGACCTGCGCCTGCAATGTTGCGGGAAATGTCCAGTCGCGCGAAGCGGCTAAGGGCGCGTTCGCGGTGCGCCTCGGGAATTCCGGGGCCATTGTCCGCCACCTTGATCAACAACGATCCGGCTTCCCGTTGCGCTGAAAGCTCTATGCGGTCCCCGCCATATTTGAGCGCGTTGTCGATAAGGTTGGAAAGCGCTTGCCCCAACATTTCTCGATTGGAACATATGAACACGCCCGGCTCTGCGTCCACGGTAATTGTCACGTTTCGCTCTTCCGCCAGGGCGCCGTACATTTCCTGGAAATCCTGGAGTAGCGCGGCGGTATCGACCGGTTTGAAGCTTTCGCGGCCTATACCGGCTTCGGCACGGCTGATCAGCAGCGCGGTATCCAGCATCCGAAGCAGCACGTCGCTTTCCTCAACCGCTCGTTCAAGGGCGGTGGCAGCAGCTTCGTCCTCGCTACGCTTCAACGCGCTGTCCAATACGGTGCGCAGGCGAGTGAGTGGCGAACGCAGGTCATGGGCCAAGCCATCGGTCACCAGCCGCAATTCCTCGATAAGGCCGGTGGTCCGGTCCAGCATCGCGTTGATACCTTGTCCCAACGCATCGAACATGTCGCCGCTGCCGCTCAGGGTGATGCGGCGGTTCATGTCACCGGTTTCCACGGCGCTTGCCGTATCGGCGACGGCATGCAGCCGCCTCTGCATGATCGATGCGGAGAACCAGGCGGCTCCGGCGGCCAGTGGCACCGCCAACAGGACGGCACTCAGCAGCGCGGCTTCCAGATAGCCGCCAAAGCGCAGGTCGCTTTCCACCACATGCCCGGTCAGCAGACGCGTACCATCGGGAAAACGGGTGGTGACGATGCCCATGACCTGCGGGTCGCCATCTTGGCGAGCGGCATGGAACAGGTTCACTAGGCGCCAGGTCTCCGCGCTGCCAAGATGATCGGGCCAGTTATCGAGGTTGCCCGCAATGCGGCGCCCATCCGGCCCCATGAGCAGGAGGATGGAATCGCCGAGCGGATCGGCGGCGATGCGGCTGCGCACGGTCGCCCCGGCGGCCGCAAGTCCGGCGGCGGCATAGGTTGCGGATATGTCGTCGCGCAGGCCTACCGCGATCTCGCGGCTGGCATGTTTGACCGATTGGCTGGTGAAGCGATGGACTGCCCAGAGCGACACCGATACGCAGGCGATCTGCATCAGGAAGATCAGCAGGGCAAAGCGCCAGATGACCGAATAGCGCCAGCGCATGACGCGCATCAGCCATTCTCGCTGAGGCGATAGCCCGCGCCGCGCACGGTATGGATCAGCGGCCGCTCGCCATCCTCATCGATCTTGCGCCGCAACCGGCTGATATGGACATCGATGACATTCGTGCCGGGGTCGAAATGATAATCCCACACCCCCTCCAGCAACATGGTCCGCGTCACCACCTCGCCCCGGTGACGCATCATATATTCCAGCAGCCGGAACTCGCGCGGTTGCAGGTCGACCGACCGGCTCCCACGCGCAGCCTTCCTCGAAAGCAGGTCCACTTCCAGATCGCCGCATGTCAGCCGCGTCTCGACTTGTCCAGCTTTCCCCCGCCGCAGCATGATGCGCAGCCGGGCGAGCAATTCGGCAAAGGCAAAGGGCTTGGCGAGATAATCGTCAGATCCGCTGGTCAGCCCCTTGACCCGTTCGTCCGCCGTCGCCAGCGCGGACAGGATCATCACCGGCGTCTCGATGCCAGCCGCTCGAAGCGCCGCCAGCACCGCCATGCCGTCCATGCCGGGCAGCATGCGGTCAAGGATGATCGCGTCGTGGCTCGCCCCGGTCGCCATGAACAATCCGTCCCGGCCATCCCCGGCGCGATCGACTGTGAAGCCCTCTTCGGCCAAGCCCTTCGCGATATAGTCGGCCGTCGTGGCGTCATCCTCGACTAGCAGCACCTTGTAGCTCATGACCATCCTATCGAACATCCGACAGCCTCCGTCCAGCACTCCGCATCCGGCAGGCGGCGCTCCTTGGCCCGCCATCGATCAGCCGCTGAAGGTCCAGCATCGCGCGCAGCATCGACAGTCCCTGCGGCCCCGCGATGAAGCGCGGCTCCCAGGACGGTGTGAACTTCGCCTTGTACGCGCGCAGTCCCTTGAAACCGTAGAGGCTGCCGCCATGCTTGAAGATCAGCGCCCCCGCCTTCACCCAGATGGGCGAAAGCCGCCGCGCCTCCAGCCCCGAAAGCGGCGCCATGCCCAGCGTGAACCAGCGATAGCCCTGCGCCTGTCCCCAAAGCATGAGGCGGCAGAACAGAAAATCCATCATGCCAGCGGGCATGCCCGCGTCATGGCGCATCAGGTCGACCGACAATTCGCCATGGTCGGCGGTCGCCCAGATGTTGGCGAAAGCGATGATCCGCCCCTCGCGCCGCACCAGCGCGCAATCGAACCGCCGCAAATAGGCGCGGTCGAACCGGCCGACGCTGAACGCCTTTTCAGTGCTGCCCTTGGCCTCCAGCCAGCGGCGCGACACCGCCTCCATTTCGTCAAGCAACGGGGCGATGTCAGCGGCCGGGACGATCTCGAACGCTACGCCTTCCCCCTCGGCGCGGCGGAGCGCGTGGCGGAACGGCTTGCCCTTCGGCCCGTCGATCGTGAAGCTGGTCAGGTCAACGCGAGCCTCCTCGCCATATTTGACGAGCGACAGGCCGAGGTCGACAGCCAGTGGCAGCGCGTCGAGGCTGAGCTGATAGAGCAGAAGCCGCCCCTGCGCCGCGTCCGCCCGCTCGCGCAATTCCCACAGCAGGCTGCCCCACTCGCTGGGGTCGCCCACCGGATCGCCCATGACGATCCAGCTATGGCCCTGGATCTGATACATCAGGAACGCCCGGCCCGATGGGGATGTCAGGAACAGCTTGTCGCCGGTAAGCGAAAGGAAAGCGTCGGTCTTCTGCGCGGCGGCGAGCGCCTGCTCGCTGGGACTGGTCGAAACGACCGGCCATGCGGAGGGCGACGCCGGGCGCAGCAACTGCCACACAGCCGCCCAGATCAGCAGCACGCCCGTCGCAACGGCCGCGCGCAGGAAGCGAGACGCGTCGTGGTGACGGCCGAACTGCCACCACAACTCATTCTGATAATCGACATGCTTGAACGCAAAGAAGCCGATCCACACTGAAATGCCGATCGCCACCGCCAACGCGGCGATCCAGCCGGGCGCGAGCATGGCGGAGGTCAGGCTGGTCTTGCGGTAAAAGGCGGGGCGGCTCCATTGCAGCAGGGCGGTGATGACGATCAGGACGACCGCTTCCTCATAATCCAGCCCCTTCATCAGCGAGAATGCCGCGCCTGCCAGCAACAGCAGCCGGGTCAGCCAGAACGCGCCATCCTGCCGCCGGTAGAGCCCTGAACCCAGCAGCACCAGCATTGCCCCGATCATGCTGGCCGCGAGGTGCGACGCTTCGACAAAGGGCATGGGCAGGATGCTGCTGACTGTCCTGAACCGCGCCGGAATGGCGGGCAGCGATCCGGATACGAGCAGGACGATGCCGCCCGCCGCCACCAGCATGGCGAGGACGGCAGGGGCGATTTCCCGGCCCAGACTTTCCGCCCCGCTCAGCACGCGCCGGACCGGGCTCTGCCAGGCATGCCGCTCATGCAGGATGATGAGGAACGCTGCTGCCGCGAGAGGCAGCAGATAATAGACGACCCGATAGGCGAGCAGGGCGGCGAACAGCGAAGGCCGCGCCACCTGTGGCACGGTCGCCAGCACCACCGCCTCGAACAGCCCGACGCCGCCCGGTACATGGCTGATCAACGCGATGATGATGCCGAGCGTGTAGGCGAGGAAGAAGGCCGGGAACAGCGCCATGGCGCTATGCGGCAGCAGCACGAACAACGCCCCGCTCGATAGCGTCAGGTCGATACAGGCGATGCCGATCTGCGCCGCCGCTTGTCCGCGCGATGGCAGCATCAGGGTCCAGCCGAACAACCGCACGGGATACGGCGCGCGCCTCAACCCCGCCAGTGCCACAGCGACAGCGCCGAGCAGGCAAAAGCCCAGCAGTTGGAGAACCGAAGCGCCGATGGGAAACGCCTTGATGGCGACCGGCATCGGATCGACCGCCAGGAACAGCGCCGCCATCGTCACGACGCCGCCCCAGAAGGAAAGGCTGGCCGACGCGATCACCCGCGCGACATCGCCCGGCCCAAGGCCCGCCGCGCCATAGATGCGCATGCGCGCCGACCCGCCGGTCAGCAGCGACAGCCCCAGATTATGGCTCAGCGTATAGCTGCAAAAGGACGCAAGCGCCGCCGTGCGCCAGGTGATTTGCTTGCCGATGATGCGCAAAGCCATATGGTCATAGAGCGTCAGCGAAAGATAACTAAGGATCGTCAGCGCCAATGCACCAGCGATCGCACCGGGAGTGATGGCGCGGATCGCGCCGCGCAGGTCTTGGCCGCGTACCTCGGACAGGAGGTGGAACACCATCGCCACGCCCAGCCCCGTCATCAGCAGGAGAAGGGCGATGGTCAGGCCTCGTCGATGACTGCCGGAAGAAAGCGCGGCGATCATCGCGCTATGCCGGGTGGACGGGCGAGGTCAGCGTCCGGTCTATCGCTCGCAACAATATCGCGCTCGCTCCATCCGCATCATGATGCAGCTCATGCCCGCCGGGGAGGCGGACGGTGGTCGCGTTGGGCTGGCGCAGCGACGGGCAGAGGCTCGACCGTTCCTCCGCGCCATGGATGCAGAGAAGGGGTACCCAGCTCAATTTCTGGCCGGCCAAGGACGCGTTCTCCTCCGGCTCCCCAATGGAGAATATTTCCGAAGGGGACGCCCGCCATTCCCGCGTCCCGCCGGGGACGATCAGGCCGACAAAGGCGATGCGGCGACGCAAGGCATTGGGCACGTAGGGGAGGGACGGCGCAATCACATCGGCGCCGAAGGATTGGCCGAGCAGCAGCAGCTGGGCTTGCGGATCGATCGCGATCGCGCGGCGCAGTCCATCGGCGATCATCGCGCCGGTCTGCTCGGGCGTGCGACGGACGCGGAAGAAATGCAGGCTGTTTTCGGCAACCACGGGGATGCCATGGTCCGTCAGTCGATCGGCGATCGCGGGCCCAAGTCCCGCATGAAAGCCCATGTCGCCGGAGAGGTAGAGGGCAACAGCGTGCCGGTCCGCCTTCTGCCCGGCCTTGGCAGGCAGGACGTCGAACAGATGGCCGCCCACATATCCGAGATACCAGAAGGCGAGGACGATGACGCCGCCCAGCAGCAGCAAGGTGCGCGTCAGCGATGTCACGCCGCCCTGCTCCATCCCGCCACATCCTCTGCCGCGCCCCCCGATGCCTGCACCCTGCCGCTCCGCTCCAGCTTGCCCCAGCCGACCCAAGGCCCCAATATCGCGGTCGCGGCGGCGCGGATCACGACGCCATACATGATCTGGCGATAGATGAAGCGCTGCGCCACCAGCAGCAGGGCCGGATAGCGCCGCTCGCGCGGTTCGAGCTTGTAGGCGACAGCGCCGCACAGAACGTCGATCGCGCAGAAGGCGAGCCAGTAAAAGCCCATGCGCAGCACGTCGGTCTGCGTCTGCGCCCAACCATGCTGGTGGATGCGCACTGCCGTGTCGATGCTGCTGACGATCAAGGCTAGGTCGATGACCGGCGACACTAGTGCAAAGCCGATCTGGAACAGCCAGGCCTGCGGCAATCCGACCCAGCTTAAGCCCGCTGGCTTGCCTTCGCGCCAGATGCCGCGATGCTTCCACAGGCATTGCAATGTGCCATAGGCCCAGCGGAAACGCTGCTTGGCGAGCGCGCGGAAGCTTTCGGGTGCTTCGGTCCAGGCGACCGCTTCGGTATCATAGGCGACCAGCCAGCCCACGCGCTGAATGGCGATAGTCAGGTCCTGATCCTCCGCCAGCGTGTTGAGCGGATAGCCGCCAACCTCGTCCAGCGCCACCCGCCGCCATGCGCCCACAGCGCCGGGCACGACCGTGATCGCCCCAAACCGGGCGAGTGCGCGCCGCTCCAGATTCTGCGCCGTCACATATTCGACCGCCTGCCAGCGGGTGACGAGGTTCACGCGGTTGCCGACCATCGCATTGCCCGCCACCGCGCCGAAATCTTCATCGGCGAACCAGCGGGCGAGCCGGGCGATCGTCAGCGGTTCGAACTGCGTGTCCGCGTCGAGCGCGACGATGATCGGCGCGCGTGCGAGTTCCAGCGCGCGGTTGAGCGCCGCCGCCTTGCCGCCATTGGCCAGGGTGAGCAGGCGGACGCGATCATCACCGGCAAAGGCGCGCGTGACGATCGCGCTCGTCCCGTCGGTCGAGCCATCGTCCACCACGATGACTTCGAGCGTCACCTGCTCGCTGGCCAGCACCCGGCGGACCGATGCCTCGATCACCTTGGCTTCGTTGAGGGCGGGGATGATGACGGACACCAGAGCGTCCGGCTGCATCGCGGGCGGTTCGACGCGGTTGGCGCGCAGGCGGCTGCCGAGCGCCAGGACCGCCAGCATCAGCGCCCTGCCGATGCCGAACAGGATGACCGCGAAGAACAGCCATTTGAGCGTCGCCGCGATCCCGGCCAGCAGCAGGAACACCGCGACGTCGATCCGCACGGCCGCCAGATCGGCGCCGCCGACGCGCGGCATGACTTGCGCGCGGGTAAGGCCTGCCAGATCGGAAACCGTAGCGAAGCGATAGCCCTTCGCCTCCAGCCGCTTGATGATGCGGGGCAGGGCGGCGACCGTCTGCGCGCGATCCCCGCCGCTGTCATGCAGCAGGACGACTTGGGCGGAACGGTCGGCCGATCCCGCCTCCACCTGAGCGACGGTGCGATCGACGATCGCGTCAACGCCCGGTCGCGTCCAGTCGCCCGGATCGACATGCAGTCCGACATTCAGGTAGCCCGCACGCTGCGCCTCCAACGCCGGGCCGATCTCGTCCGCGCTGGTGGGCTCGGCGTCCCCGAAATAGGGCGCGCGGAACAGGCGCATGGCCCGGCCCGTATAGGCTTCCACCAGCCGCTGGGTGCTGTTCAGTTCGAGCGAAACGCCACGCGGCGACACCTGTGCCAGATTGGGGTGCGTGTAGCTGTGGCTGCCGATCTCGCTACCCTGCGCGATGATCCGGCGCAGCAGCGACGGGTGCATGATCGCATTTTCGCCGATGACGAAGAAGGTGGCGGGCACATGGGCGCGCTTCAGTATGTCGAGGATCGGCGGCGTCCACACCGCGTCTGGCCCGTCATCAAAGGTCAGCGCCACCAGATGCGGGCGATAACCCGTCCGCCGGATGACATAGGGGGTGGGGAGGCTCGCATAATGTTCATCGATGATCAGGCCCCTGAGCGGCCCAGAACCCAGGCGCACGGTGCGGCGGCCGATCGTCGGTACATCGTCGATCCGCAGGATTTCGCCATTGCCCTCGACATCGACCGAATTGAAGCTGGTCAGCCTTCCCAGACCCTCGGCCTTGGCCTTCTTGCCGCCCAGCGCCGACCAAAAGCCAGGGTCCTCCGACCCCAACCGCCACAGCGCGATCCCGCCCGCGCCCGCGATGCGCGCCGCCCGGACTTGGTTCCAGGCGCTGGCGGCGTCGAGCATCCAGACATGATGGACCGCGCCATTCTCGGCATAGTCGAACGTCGCATTGCCGCTTCTTGCATCGAAGCGGATCGGCGCCCCTGAGTCATGCGCCGTCAGCCAGGCGTCTTCAATCGACAGAATCGAGGCTGGGCCGCCATCCTGCTTCCAGTCATAGGCATAGTTGCCGACCGCCACGATCGCCTTTGACGCTGGAACTTCGTGCAGCGCAGCCCGCAAGCGGGCGACGAACCAGGGTTGCGCGGCGATGGGGCCTGGCTGATCGCCGATGAAATGCTGGTCATAATTCATCAGGAACAGGCGGTCGGCGACGCGGGCATAGGCGCGCAGGTTCCATCGTGCATCGTCTACGGGAACGGTCAGCATGACCTGTAGATGCTGACCGTACAGCAGCTGTCCTGCTTCCTTCAGAAACGACAGATAATCGCCGTGCGCGCTGGGCGGCAGCGCTTCCAGATCGAATATCACCCCTGATGCCTTGAGCGTCTTCAGCGATTGAGCGAGGCGCAGGAGTAATGCCTTCCGCGCCTCGCGGTCGTGCAGCAACGCAGACGTCCCGGCACCATCCCAATCGCCATCATTGGCATTCTGCACGACTGGCACGATATGCGGGCGACGAGCCGAGGTGCGGATGATCGACGCGAAGGCGGGATCGTTCGTGAGGCGCAGGTCATGGCGCGCGCCAGTAACCGACAGCAGGGTCGGGGCCACCCAGTCGATCTGGCTGATATGCTGCCGCAGGGACGCACGGCTGGCGTCATCCCATGGCACATAAAAGGCGACGCTGATCGGCCGCACGGCGGCGCCTTTGCCCCGGTGCGGGAGCCATTCTGACAGGCGATGGCGAACCGTGGCCTGGAAATGGTTCAGACGCTGGCCGATGCCTTCAGGACGGCGGCGCTCCATTTGCAAAGGAACAGCGGGCGGTACGGGCACATTGATGATGGTGTATGCAAATGCCATCCCGGCGGCCAGAATGACCAGGATCAGGCAAAAAAGGGCAGGCAGGGTTAACCGGCGCCTGCGGCCAGTGGCATCATAGAAAACTGGCCTTTGCATTGTCAGCATCCAACTGGAGAGGCGGCGCAACAGGGGTGAGCGCCGCCTCTCACTTACGTGGCATCATGTGAGCCGATGCATCGATTAGCGGGGTGGACCTGACCGGACCATTGTCGGCAGATTACAACTTTGTCACCCGGGACTCTTTAGGCCGATTTCCGTTGTTTTGGCGAAGTCCTCGTCCCGCGACTGGCCAGTGTCAGATGTCTCAGGTCGAAAAGCCGCAGTTGCGCATGGGGCGATCAAATCAGTGGCTGACTGCCTTGGGGAGGCCACATTAGATCAAGCCATATGTGCATTTTTTCAGAGCGGTTTTCGTGTCCGCACTCCGGCATCGCATTCCACTTTGGATCGTAGTTTGTGTCTCCCGTCCCGGTTTCGGATAGAACCGTGGACGGGACATCACAGAGTCAGAAGTTGACGGTAGCCGAGAGGCATCCGCTGCAAGTCCACTCTGCTACTGCGTTGACCACACGGCAAATTGTGCTGGCGGTAGGAAGCTGTCCTATCGCTGCGCGCAAACGGCCTTGCGATCGGCTGCCCAGGAAATTGCGGATTCCAGCATCTGAACGGTCTGGGGCTGCGTGTAAGATTCCGCACGATGTCCCAGGGCGGAATAGAATGCACGACCGCGACCGACGCACTTCGACCAAGCGAGCGGATGATCAGCGCCCATCCTCAAATCTTGCTTGGCCATTCCGATCGGCTTGTAAGTCGCTTCATCGATTGTCAGGACGACATTCGCACCAGTCTTGCGCGGGCTTTCGCGGAAAGAATACCATTCATCCTTCATGCGCCATTCGCTCGGAAGCCCTGCGGCTATGGGATGTCGAGCGTCGGCGACGACCAGGCGCGCGTCCTGAAACTGGGGGCTTGTCGGATGGCCGGTGAAATAAGCACCAATCAACTCATCCGCGTACCACTTCCAGAAATATGTGCTGTCACCGCCCGAGCCATGGAGCGCAACGAAGCCGCCGCCCCCTTTTACATATTGCTCAAGCGCGCGCCGCTGGGAGAGGGTGAGCACGTCGCCACTGACATTGCTCCAGACAATTGCGTCGAATTTGCGCAAGGTCGCCGGATTGATCGAACCGCCCTTGTCGGTAAAGGCAACTGACCAGCCCTTGCTGTCGGCCAACGCCTGCATTGCGCTGCGCACGGCGGGGATAGCCTCCTTGTGGTAGAAGCCATTGACCTTGTCGAAGACCAGGATGTTGACCTTGCCTTTGCCGACAGGCAGCGCGGGGCGTTCATTGTCGTAGCGGGCGCAGCGGGCAACCTTGTCAGCGGCGGTAACAGGCACCTGGCGTAGGCGACGGTCCATTTCCGCCACTTGCTCCGGGGTGAAGCGGAGCAGGCTTGCAGCAGCGTTCAGATCCATGATCGCGGCGAAGGTGGGCGCGCGCGTCCCCATGAAGTCGGCGGGCAATTTGGATAGGCGGCCGGGGACCACTTGCTCCACCGCCGCCTTCGCCCGGTCACTGAGCAGGATGTCGATCATCGGCGTCGCGGCCGAAAACGGCATGTTCCGCAGGGGGCAATCCGTCACCGCCTTGGGGGACTGAGCCGCCGCCTGCGAAGCCATGATCGCAAGCGCCGAAGCCAATACTGTCGAGATCATTTTCATCGGTAATCATCCTGGATTGAGGCGGAGGTCAGATCTTGCCTTCTTTGAGGAACTGCGCCGCATGGTGGGCCGCGCGCGCAGACAGAGCCATGTAGGTGAGTGAGGGATTTTGGCAGCCGCTCGACGCCATGGCCGACCCGTCGGTGATGAACAGGTTGGGAACGTCATGTGCCTGATTGTAGCGGTTCAGCACGGACGTCTTCGGATCCTTGCCCATGCACGCGGTACCCATTTCGTGGATGCCGAGACCGGGAGTTCCGGGCTCATCCATCTTCGCCACCACATAGCCGCCAGCTGCCTCGATCATTGCGCGGCCATCCGCCTGGATTTGCGCGGCCATCTTCCGCTCATTCTCCCGCAACTCACAGTCGATGTGGACGATGGGAATCCCCCATTTGTCGGTCCGCGTGGAATGCAGCGTCACCCGATTATCCGCATGCGGCAGCATTTCACCAAAGCCCGAGATGTACATGACCCAGGGCCCCGGCCGACGCGTGCGTGCTTTCAGCTTTTCGCCGATACCCGGAGTGGTCAGCGCCATCGAACGCCAACCCATGCGCGAGATACCACCTTGATAGCCATAGCCCCGGATGAAGCCGTCGCCGCTCTCCGTCACGTTACGAAAGCGCGGGATGTAGATGCCGGTGGGACGGCGGCCATGGTAGGTCGTGGACGGGCCGCGCGGCATCAGCCCCGCTGTGGTCAGGCCATAGAGATGGTCCATGAGGTTCCGCCCGACCATGTCGGACGAATTTGCCAGCCCACGCGGATTGGCTTCGCTCTTCGAATTGAGCAGGATCTGGGCCGTAGCGATCGCGGAAGCGCAGCCGAACACCATGCGGCTTTCGTAGGTGCGACCTTCGCGCGTGTTGCTGTCGATAACCCGCACTCCAGTAACCCGCCCGGTCTTAGGATCATGGATGATGCTGTGCACGATGGCATCCGTGACGATTGTCAGATTGCCGGTCTTCTCCGCCGCTGGCAGCGAAGAACTAAGGCTCGAATGATAGGCGCCATAGCTGCATCCTCGTTCACAGATGGAGCGATTCTGGCAACTTGTGCGGCCCAGTTCCTCATGATGTGGCTGTGCCTGCGAAAGATTAGCCACCCGGCCTGATATTACTTTACGGCCAGGAAACTTGCCTTCCACAGCCTTCTTGAACATCAGTTCGGCGTCATTGAGGGCGAATTCCGGCAGGAACTGGCCATCGGGAAGCTGCGCAAGCCCTTCTTTCGAACCGGCAACGCCGATGAACTTTTCAATATGATCGTACCAGGGTGCGAGATCGGCATAGCGGATCGGCCAGTCGGAACCGTGACCATCCCTGGCGTTGGCCTCGAAATCCATCTCGCTCAGCCGGTAGGACTGGCGGCCCCACATGATGGACCGGCCGCCCAGATGATAGCCACGGATCCACGCGAAGGGTTTCCCTTCAGGTGTGCTGTAGGGGTGCTCGCTGTCCTTGACCCAATAGTCTTTGGTCGCCGCGCTCATCGCGTAGCATTTTCCCTGAACCGGATAGTCGCGCGCCAGTTCCTCTTCCGGCACCAGATTGGCATTGGGCAGGTCCCACGGCTGCATCCAGTCGGTATAGGACGCGCCATGCTCAAGCTTGCGGCCGCGCTCCAGGACGAGGGTTTTCAGGCCGCGCTCGCACAATTCCTTGGCTGCGATCCCGCCGCTCATGCCCGAGCCGATGACGATTGCATCAAACATCTACACGCTCTCCAATCAAAACAGGCCAGCGCCGCCCGAAGCGCGCGTCTCTGGTGTAATCGGGATCGATGGTTGCCAGGTGCCGGGACTATGTTCGTATACAAGTTCCTGGGTGAGAGCGGGCTGGGAATAATAATAGAGCGTGACGATCAGCTCCTTGAGTTTCTGATATCCCGGATCGACAACTTTCGGCCCCTGAATGGTTGCGGCGCTTTCGCCCGTTTTTTCGGCCTTCGCTGGAGCTTGGTCCTGAACGGGCGTTTGGACAGGCTCCTGGCGCGGACGTCCATAGTTGGGATCGACGACCACGGGCGGGCTGGCGGCGGCCGCTGGCGGGGTGGTTGCCGCAGCAGGCTTGAGAGCGGCTATGTCGTGCGCGGTCAATAAAGTGGCGCGGCTTTGAGGATCGAGCGCGACGAAAGTCTTGCCATTCTGCTTGCGGGCAGCCGCATCAATCTGATCAAGCGCGTCGATCAAAGCTTCTCGCTGACGAGGACCGGCCCAATCACGCAACATGCCGTCTAAAAGTGCCGGTACGCCCACATCCGCAGCACCCGGTGTGTCAGTACGCGGGACGATCGTGTCCGCGACCGCTGCCAGCAAGGCAAAGCGCGGCGCTGAGAGAAACGGCCTACTCCCCTCGGTTGGGGCGGCGAAAACGCCCTCCAGCGGCAAGGTGGTGGCGCCAAGAAGGAGCATGGCACGGCCGAGCACATTGCGGCGGTCGATGTTGAACATATCTGATTGCATCGGTGAGGCTCCTCTCAACCCTGATCCCAGCAATGCTGGATGTAGCGATAGCCATTTTCATAAACGTCCCGCGGATCAGGAAAGAAATCGCGCCAGACCCGCGTCGCGGCAGCGAGCTCCGGCAAGCCTTTCCCGAAGGCCTCGATCGTCAACCAACCCTCGTAGCCGCGCGACTTCAGGGCAGCGATGGTTTCGGCAATCGGCGCATGACCGCTGCCTGGCGTTCCACGGTCATTCTCGCTGATATGGACGTGGTTCACGTCGCCCTGATCATAAGCTGTGAGCAACGCGGCAACCGGGTCTTTTTCCTCGATATTCGCATGGAAAGTGTCAAATAGCATCCCGAAGCCATCTTCGTTCAGTCTCTCAAGATAAGCGCTGCTTTGCTCGCACGTGTTGAGCAAATGGCATTCGAAACGGTTCAGCGGCTCTAGAGAACAGATAATGCCAGCATCGCGCGCAGGCTTGGCGATCCGGCGGTGGACTTCGGCGCAATGGTCGAGTTCCGTTTCAGTCGGTCCGTGCCCGGTGAAATCCCCAAGGACCTGGAACCAGGGCCCAGCCAGAAGCTCTGCGCCAAGCTCGGCGCAACAATCGATGACCTTCAGCAGGTAATCGCCCGCTGCCTGGCGAGCCGCAGGGTCCGGCGAGATAGGTGAATGCGCGGCATTGGGGATCACGGTGACGGCTGTGCGTTCAAGCCCCATATCGTCAAGCCGACGACCAAGCGCGCGATAGTGACCCGGATCGGATGGATCGAACACGGGCACCTCGACCCCATCAAACCCGGTTGCTTTCAGTGCCTCCAACACGGGGAAATGCTGTTCTGTAATGTGCCCGGTCCAGAGCAGCAGGTTCATACCGATCTTCATACTGCGCTCATCTCACTTGCGTTCGATCCGGCCGCCCGTTTGCGGCGCTCCACCAGCCACACGCCAGCGAAGATGAAGAAAAGGACGACTGGGATAATCGCGATGGTCTGAAACGAAGTCTCGGCGGCATAGGCCATCACCTGACTATATTCCGGTGAGCCCGGCTGCAGTGCGGCGAATGCCTCAGCCCCGCCCGCCTTGGCGAGCTTGGCGCGATCGTAAATGGCGCCAAGTTCGGGCAATATGAAATAGATCGCCATGGCTCCCGCGAAGCCGATCAGGCCGATGCCCCAGGCGCCGCTGCGGAAATAGCGCCGCGAAACTGCAGCCATCATCGTCGGCCACATGAAGCAGACGCCGAGAGCCCAAAGCGTCGCAGCGACGATAGCGGTGAATGGAGAATTGGCCGTGCTAAGCAGGTAAAGGCCCGCCGCAGCAGGGATCGTCGACATGAGCAGCAGACCGATATCCGAAAATCGCTTGTCGAGCGGCCCAGCAAAATGCCGCATGACGAACATGATCGCCGACACATAGACCAGAACCAAAATGCCCGGCATCTTGACCGTCTGCGTCAGGGCAATATCGACCCACGCGCCGGGCGCGAGTTCGGCCGAGGCGGTCAAGAACATGATCGCGAAGAAAATCCAGAATGTTGGACGGCGGAACGGCTCCATCATCATGTCGCGGAAGGTGACACCCTGGGCGGTGCTTTCGGTCTGAGGAAAGCGGTGCCGTGCCGCCCATATGCCGAGGATCGCCCCCGGCACGATCGGCAGCGCGATCAACGCTTGCCAGGGGAGGTCGAGCACCTGAAAGAAGAGGACACTCAAAAGCCCGCCCAAGACAATGCCGGCGGGCCACCATGCGTGCAGATGGTTCAGTTTTCCGGCTTTGTCGTCGGCGTAAAGTGTCGCCGTTACAGGGTTGATCGTCGCCTCGCTGGCGCCCCATCCGATGCCCCACACGACCATCGCCACGTTAAGTAGGGCGTAGGATGAAGTGCCGAAGAGCGGACATGATAGAACAAGCAGGGGCCCCACGACAAAGCAGGCCGAGGCCAACAGGATGAACCGCTTCGCCCCGACCCGGTCCAGCAGTGGGCTCACAACCAACAGGCTCAGCGCGAAGCCGAGGAAGGAACTTCCGAGCACGGTGCCGATCATTTCCCCCGAATGTTGCGCGTCAATGGGATCAAGCAGGGTAGTCTTGATTGCGCCTGCCGCACCCGCCCGGATCGAATTGGACATCGCGGCGACGAATAGCGAAAGAACGCAGATCCAAAATAACGCCCGGCGATCGTAAAGCCGTTCTTCCATGATCATCCCCTACTTTGTCGTTATGCTTGTTACCCAATTCCCAGAACTGCATTGAGCAGTGCCTTGTCCGCCGTTCCCCCGGCGAAATCATCAAATGCCCTGTCAGCTTTGCGGATCATGTGGCGGGCGATGAATGGCGCGCCCTCAGCAGCGCCCTGCTCGGGATGCTTGTACGCGCATTCCCATTCCAGCACCGCCCAGCCCTGATAGCCATAATGCGTCAGCTTGCTGAAGATGCCGGTGAAATCGATCTGCCCATCACCGAGCGACCGGAACCGCCCCGGACGTTCCGCCCATCCTGAGTAGGAACCATAGACTCCGGCGCGACCATTGGGACGAAATTCGGCATCCTTGACATGGAACGCCCTGATCCGTTCATGATAGATGTCGATGAAGGCCAGATAATCCAGCTGTTGCAGCAGGAAGTGACTGGGATCGTAAAGGATGTTGGCGCGAGGATGATTGCCGACTGCGGCGAGAAACCGTTCGAATGTCACCCCGTCATGCAAGTCTTCACCGGGGTGGAGTTCGAAACATAGATCGATGCCATGATCGTCAAAAATGTCGAGCAGAGGCCGCCATCGGCGCGCCAGTTCGGCAAAACCCTCTTCGACAAGTCCAGCAGGGCGCTGCGGCCAAGGATAAATGGTATGCCAGAGGAGCGCACCCGAGAAGGTCGCATGCGCAGTGCAGCCGAAGCGCTGACTTGCTTTCGCTCCCAGCTTGACCTGCTCGACCGCCCACTCGGTCCGGGCCGCCGCATTGCCATGCAGGTGCGCGGGCGCGAAAGCATCGAACAAGCGATCATAGGCGGGATTAGTGGCGATCAACTGGCCTTGAAGGTGGGTCGATAATTCACTGACTTCGACCCCGTTCGCTGCACAAATGCCTTTCACTTCATCGACATAGTCCTGGCTTTCGGCGGCCTTTTCCAGATCGAACAGCCTGCGATCCCAGGTCGGGATCTGCACCCCCTTGTAGCCAAGGTCACCCATATAACGGGTGATCGCGTCCAGTGAGTTGAACGGCGCTTCGTCCCCTGCGAATTGGGCGAGAAAGATTGCGGGACCCTTCATGTCATATCCTGTCAAAGGTCAGTCCAGACCGCGCCTGCGCGGCTGGACTTCAGGCTGGCGTTGATGAACTTCATGCCGGAAAGCGCGTCGGCCATCGTTGCAAAGCCGGGTTCGTCTTCAGGGCTGGGCTCGCCGCGGATCGCTCGGCCGAATGCGGCGTAGATGTTCGCGAAGGCTTCCAGATAGCCCTCGGGATGCCCCGCGGGCGTGCGTTGAATGGCGAGGATGTCAGGGGCAAGGTAGGCGCGGTTAGCGCCCGCATGCCAGATTTCGGTTGGCTTGTCGCGGTAGGCGATGCGCAGCGTATTTGGCTCTTCCTGGCGCCAATGCAGCCCGGCTTCGTCGCAGTAGATGTCGATGGCGAGGTCGTTGATGTCGCCAACGCAAACCTGACTTGCGGTCAAGGTCCCGCGCCCGCCCCCCGTCAGTCGGAACAGCGCGGCCCCGTCATCGTCGATCCGTCGGCCGGGCAGCATATTAAGGTCGGCGCAGATGGCTGAAATCCGATCTCCGGTGATAAATTCCACGAGGTTCGCGGCATGAGTGCCGATATCACCAAATGCTCCAGCCTGTCCCGAACGCGCGGGATCGACCCGCCACTCGGCCTGCTTGTTGCCGATCAAGTCTTCCGGGCGTGACAGCCAGTCCTGCATATATTTGACAGCGACGCGACGCACATTGCCCAACGCGCCGGAGGCGACCAACCGGCGCGCCTGCTTGACGAGCGGATATCCAGTATAGGTGTGAGTGACAGCAATTCGGCGGCCCGTGGACTGCGCCGTGTCGGCAATCGCCTGAGCAGCTTCCAGACTGTCCGCCAATGGCTTGTCGATGATGACGTCGAACCCAGCCCTCAGCGCGGCGATTGCCGGTTCGGCATGCAGGTGATTGGGGGTCACGATCGCCACCGCTTCGATCCGCTCAGCTTGGGGCAAAGCAGCCTCCGCAGCAAGCATTTGGTTCCATGAATCATAAGTCCGCGCCGGATCGACACCGATCTCCAGACCGGACGCGCGGGAGACGCTTGCGTTCGACGAAAAGGCGCCAGCGACGAGTTCCCAGTTACCCGCAATCGCGGCGGCAGTTCTATGGACACCGCCAATGAACGCACCAGTGCCGCCGCCGATCATGCCATAGCGCACGCGCTTCATCGAGACTCCTCTTCCCGTCTGCGCGACCTTGCCTCATGCCGCGTCAAGACAGCTTCATGCCATCAGCGTGCAGCCTTGGCAATATAATTGAACGGACCAGTGCGTTTAAACTACTCTGACGGCGCCGCATGGATTAGATAGACAATCTCGACTCCCTGACTGCTTTCGTAAAGCCATTTTCGGCAGCAGCGGGGCGTCGGTCAAATTATGGCATCAGGAGTAGGTGGATGAAGGTAATCATGGGTGCGGCGATCCTTTTGGCTCTCGCCGCGAGTCCGGCCCAAGCCAAGGAACATCAGGTAAAAATGCTCAACAAGGGCGCCGAGGGCATGATGCTGTTCGAACCGGCATATTTGAACGTCGCGCCGGGCGACACCGTCAAGTTCATCGCGACGAACAAAGGACACAATGCCGAAAGCATTCCAGGAATGGTGCCGGATGGCGGAGCCCCGTTCAAGGGCAAGATCAACGAAGAAGTGGTTGTGCGCTTCAACGCCCCCGGGCTTTATGGCTTCAAATGTTTGCCGCACCTTGGAATGGGCATGGTCGGTCTGGTTCAGGTCGGTTCGGCTGTGAACAAGGCAACCGTCCAAGCGGCCGCGGCCAAGCTGCCTGGCATGGGCAAGACCCGCATGCTTAATTATCTCAAGCAGGTCCGCTGAACTTATCAGGTTCTCCTGCCGTCGGCAGATATCCGTTATCTAGGCGAGCCGATAAGGTGAGCGGCTTTGGCCGGTGTTAGGCACGAGGCCCGGGCCGTAACCTGCTGCGCAAGGGCTACTCGGACATCGAGCAGAGCCTGCCGACCTGCTGCGACGGTCGATTGATACATCATCTTCTCTTCACGCTTTTTCAAAGAATGAAATGATTGTTTTGTGTTGAGGCGCGATCGATTTTGATTGTTCCACATCGTGAAACCGTTCTGTCATGCATTTGTCTCCTTGAAATCGAACATCCACCATGCCGCTGGATTGAAGGCGCATGGATTCGGATGGCTCCAACCAACGCTCTCCTTGTCCGACAATCCGAAAAGAAGAGAATGTCTTAAATAGGGGGTAGGGATGCGGGGACTTTGTTCCGGTAAAATGATTGGCGTGTTGATGGCCGGAACGGCCATTTGCGCCGTGGGGAGTGCATGGGCGCAATCGCCGCCATCCAGTGAAAACGAAGCGCGCCCAGCCGACATCATCGTCACAGCGGGTAAGCGTGAGGAACGGCTGAAAGACGTTCCCATGGCGGTCGATGTCGCCACGGGCGAGCAGATCGAAAAATTCAACCTGTTCGATTTCAAGGACGTTCCCGCTCTCGCGCCGGGGCTCCAGATCGCCAACACGTCCGGCCGCGTCAGCGTCGCGACCTTGCGCGGCATATCGTTCAACCCCGACATTGGCGGCCCGGCTGCCGTCGCAGTTTATTATAACGAAGTGCCGGTCGATATTCAGACCGTAACCACCGCCATCTACGACATCGGACAGGTTGAAGTGCTGCGCGGTCCTCAGGGAACGCTGCGCGGACGCACCGCACCGGCGGGTGCAATCACGGTGACCACGCGGCGGGCGGACCTGAGCGAGCCGGAAGGTTATCTGCAGGCGACCGTCACCAACAAGCATGCGCGCAACTTCCAGATCGCGGCGTCCACGCCGTTGATCCAGGACAAGCTGGCGATCCGGATTGCTGCCGTGCTTGATCGCAATCGGGCCAACCATGTCTACAACATTACCCGCGACGAATGGTCCAATCAGGAAACCGAAAGCGTTCGCGCCACTCTGTCCTTCGCGCCGACGGAGCGGCTGCGCGGCAATATCGTGTATCAATATCTGGAAAGCGATTTGCTGCAGAACCGGGCGGTGCAGGGCCCCGGCAATCGGCCTAGCCTGTTCTCACCCTTCGTCAGCGGGCCTCCGATCAGCGCATCCGACCGGCTGGCAGTGCATGAAGGATTGTCCTTCTATACCAACCGCACCCATCTGGTGACGGCGGACGCCTCCTACGATCTTGGCAGCCATCTGATCTCGGTGCTCGGTGGTTTCCAGGACACGTCGCTGCATTCGCGTACCGACCAGGATGTGGGCAATGCGGTGCAGGGCTATGATCAGGTGCTGACCGTGCCGGATCCGACGCGCGTCTACACGGCCGAAGCGCGCATCTCTTCTGCGTTCGAAGGCATGTTCAACTATACGCTGGGCGTGTTCTATAACCAGACTAAGGCGGGCGGCCTGTCTTCCATCCGCGTCGACAGCTTCTTTGCCAATCGGGTGCCCAACACGCCTTTCCCGGCAAGCGTCGCGTCCCTGCCGCTGCTGGCGGAAGTCGACATCACTAACAAGACCAGCGACCTGGCCTTCTTTGGCCAGACCCGCCTGAAGCTGACCGACAAGCTGCGGGTCGAGCTGGGCGCGCGTTATACGCGCACCGTGGCCATGGCGCAGAGCTTCCTTGAGGTGACGACCACGGGCGGCGTTGGCTTTGTACCCGTGCCTGCCGGGGTCGTCGTGCCGCGCGCCGCGACGGTCGATCCCGAATTCGTGCGCCAGGTCAACCATCCGCTGACCGGCACCGCCAGCGTCAGCTACGATTGGACGCCTGACATTACCACCTACGCCACCTACGGCCGTTCCTACCGCCGTGGATCGGCGCAGCTGGGCGTCAACTCCCCGCTCGATTCCGACCTGCTGGTACTGGAGCCCGAACGGTCGGACGCGATCGAAGTCGGTCTGAAGGCGCAGCTTTTCGACAGGCGCGTGTCGTTGAACCTGGCGGCTTTCTACCAGAAGTTCGACGGCTTCGTAGGGCTGGTCACGGCGCCGACCGCATCGGCTAGGGATGGCGTCATCGACGGGTCTGCTGCATCGATCAGCTTCAATGGCGATGCGATTTCCAAGGGCGTGGAAATGCAGCTGGATGCCCGCCCGATTGACGAGTGGGACATTTCGATCAACGCGTCCTACGCCAATTCGCACTATGACAATGCGACGGTTCCCTGCCGGGATTCGAACGGTGACGGTGTGCCGGATACGGCAGGTCAGCCTGCGGTGCCGATCGGGCAGCAGGTGGCTTTTTGCACCAGCAATGATCGTTTGGCCAACATTCCCCGGTTTGCGCTGAGCGCCAACAGCGAACTGCGTTTTTCCGCCGGTTCTATTCAGCCCTTCATTCGTGGTTTGCTGACTTACCGGCCCGGCTTCTACGCGCAGGCGGCGGACTATCGGTACAAGGCCATCACCAACGTCAATCTGTTTGCGGGCATTCGTTCGCCCGACGCCGGATGGGAATTGACGGCGTTCGTCAAGAACCTGTTCAATTCGACGCAGATTACGAATGCCAGCACCGCGGAACTGCAGATCGCAACGCGCTTCCTGGTTCCGGGGCCAGCGGGGAACCCCACGCCGTTCCGGTCAGGCTACACGAACGTGTCCGTTAATCCGCCGCGCGAATTCGGCGTGACGATGAACTACCGCTTTTAATGGAGGTCGCAGCGCCCGGATAATCTCGGGCGCTGCGCCGTCATTTAGAACGCCGAACGAGCACCGCAGTAAGATCCGGCTGATGGGGCCGATGCTAATGCGGAACAAAAGATTTCAGATGGCGGTGTTCTACTCGGCAGGAAACCTCTTCCGCCCGAATCCGCAGGATCCTTCAGCCTTAGCTTTTTAGATGCCGCCCAAGCTGTCTACGCCGCGCGGCTCACCCGCGATTAGTCTACCTGATGTAGACGGGAAATGCCGCCACCGCCTGCGCTCCAGAACGCCCGGTCAGCGCTGAGAATGCGCTGACTGGAGCACTCCATGTGGCGCACCGCCGCGGCGCGCGCCAGTTCCGGATCACCAGCGGCGATCGCGTCGCGAATGGCGCCATGCTCTTCATCCACCGCACGGACGAGATCACCGCTTAGCGCCTCGTTCGACCGCGTTACGCCTATCGCCACCTCGATCGGGCGGGCGAGTGTCTGAACGACCTTGCGCCAGTAATCATTGCCGCATGCATCGGCGATGCTGGCATGGAATGCGCGGTCTTCAATGACGCCGGGCGCTCCGGTGGCTTGCGCCCGTCGCAGCCGGTCCAGCGCCCGATCTATCGCCGCCATCGTGTCGCGCGTCCTCTCCACGGCTGCGATCGCTGCGATCTCGCTTTCGACCACGCGCCGCACGCACATAAGGTCGATCAGCGACTGCACCGACGATCGGGTCAGGGCGTCCAGTTCCTGCCCACCGGCATCGGGAAGACGAACGAAGGCCCCGCTGCCCTGAACCGTTTCCACGCGGCCTTCGGCGCGCAGCATGGCAATCGCCTCCCGAATGACGGAGCGGCTTACGTTGAAACGCTGGGCGAGGGCATTTTCCGACGGCAGCTTGGCGCCGGGAACGAGATCGTGGCTTTCGATATGCTCGACCATCAACCGCGCGATCCACTGAGAGCGTCGCCCGCTGTGATGCGCAGCGCCTGCAAAGGCTCCGTCATTATCGCGGGCCGATCTACTCATCGATGGCCGACCTGAGGCGATCATCTGCAATATGGACGTTCGCTGTCATCGCGGCACGGGCGGCACCTCGGCCGACGACCGCGATCCGCTGAAGACGGCAAGGGCAGCGATCACCAATATCATCGCGAGCACCGCCGTCGCGGTCGTCCGGCTGCCCGTCGTCCCACTGACCCACCCGATCAGCAGCGGACTGACGAAGCCCGCCAGATTGCCGACGGAATTGATCGCGGCAATTCCCACAGCGGCTGCACTTCCGCGCAGCAAGGCCGTGGGGAGGTTCCAGAAGAGAGGGCTGGCGGTAAGCGTCGCTGCGGCAGCAAGGCATAGGAGCGCGATCGCCGGGACAGGGTTTTGCGCCATCGGCGTGAAGATAAGCGCGCCAGCCCCGACCAGCAAGGGCAGAATAAGGTGCCAGCGGCGCTCGCCGGTCCGATCTGAACTGCGGCCGACCAGCAGCATGGTGACGGCTGCGCAGGCATAGGGAAGCACCGAAAACAGCCCGACGACCAGCGGTGAACCACCCGAAATGTCATCGATCATGGTCGGCAGCCAGAAGGTGAAGCCATATTGGCCCATGATGCAGCCAAAGTAGATCAGCGCCAGCCGCATGATCTGTGGGTCACCGAAGATATCGCGAATACGCGCGTGGTGACGCACGCCTTCGGGTTCATCATCGGCACGGTCCTGCTCGATTTGTGCGCGTTCGCTGCTGTCGAGCCAGTCCGCCTCGGCAGGGCGCGACGGCAGCATGCGCGGCACCAGGCAGCCCAGGACCACGGCGGGTATAGCCTCGATCAGGAACATCCACCGCCAGCCGCGCCAGCCCGCTGTTCCGTCCATGCCCTGCATGATCAAACCGGACAATGGCCCTCCAACGATCCCGGCGAGGGGGATGGCCACCATGAACAGAGCGATGATTTCGCCGCGGCGGGAAGAAGGAAACCAATAGCTCACATAGAGGATGATGCCGGGGAAGAAGCCCGCTTCGGCGACGCCCAGCAGGAAGCGCAGGACATAGAAGGAAGTTGGGCCGCCTATGAAGGCGCAGGCGGCGGATACGACAGCCCAGCTGATCATGATCCTGGCGATCCAGCGCCGCGCACCGAACCGGTGAAGCGCCATGTTGCTGGGGATTTCGAACAGAAAATAGCCGATGAAGAAGATGCCCGCGCCAAGGCCATAGGCCGCTTCGCCGATGCCGAGTTCGTCCGACATCCCGAGCTTGGCAAAACCGACATTCACCCGGTCGAGATAGGCGACGACGTAGCAGGCCATCAGGAACGGGATGAGCCGCCACTTGACCTTGCGGTATACCGCGTCCGCCTGCGCCTCTCCCGCGTTCCCCCCGACAGCCATCGCATTCTCCATAGCTGTCTGGTTGTCAGACAAGTGCTTATGTGTCAATGCGGCGGGGGAAAGGGCCATCATGAAACTGGGATGTATCGCCGACGATTTTACCGGGGCTACCGACCTCGCCAACGAACTGGCGAGCAGGGGATTACGGACCTCTCTACTGTTCGGAACACCGGTAGCTACTGAAAGCGCAAAGGCAGACGCGGTCGTCGTCGCGCTCAAGTCTCGCTCAATAGCGGCGGATGCCGCGGTCGAGCAGTCGCTCGCCGCGCTGCGTTGGCTGAGGCAGGCGGGATGCGAGCGCTTCTTCTTCAAATATTGTTCCACATTCGATTCGACCGACGACGGAAATATCGGTCCGGTATTGGAAGCATTGGCGGCTGAGCTCGGCACTGACGCCGTGATCGCCTGTCCGGCCTTCCCGGCGACGGGCCGCACGGTCTACCAGGGCCATCTGTTTGTCGGCGACCGGCTGCTGAGCGAATCGACCATGCGCGATCATCCGCTCAATCCGATGCACGATTCCGACCTCGTTCGGGTATTGCAGCGCCAGACCCGCGGCACAGTCGGCCTGCTCCCGCACAACAGCATCGCCGCAGGCCGGACCGCCGAGACAATGGCGGAACAGCGGAAGGCGGGCGTGGCCGCCGTCATCGCGGATGCCGTCTGTGAAGAGGACCTTGTGGCACTCGGCCAATATTGTGCGGGCGTCCCCTTGGCCTCGGGCGCTTCGGGGCTGGCATCCGGCATCGCCCGCGCGCTCGCGCCGTCAAACGCTGGGCGCGCATCCGCACCGCTGCCGGGGCGCGGTGCAGCCAGACGCGCGATCCTGGCTGGCAGCTGCTCTGCCGCCACGCGTCGCCAGGTTGAATTGGCTGCTAAAGTCTATCCCTCCTTCCGGCTGTCGCTGGACGCGGGCGAGACGCCGCAAGACGTCATTGCCCGAGCGAAAGACTGGATCGCGAAGCAAGCGCTGGATCGCCCGCTGCTGATTTATTCCACCGCCGCGCCCGACATGGTCGAAGCGCAGCGCCGCGCCTGGCCGGAAGGCGCCAGCGCCGCGTTCGAAGCCATCCTCGCTGAGATCGCAGCCCATCTATTTGGGGACGGAGATGGCGCGTTGATCGTGGCGGGCGGTGAGACATCGGGGGCTGTGGTCGGTCGGCTGGGGCTCGACAGGATCGATATCGGGCCGGAGATTGATCCCGGCGTGCCCTGGACCATCGCCGCGCGGCGCGATGGGGGCCCGCTGCTGCTGGCGCTCAAATCAGGAAATTTTGGCAGCGACGACTTCTTCCTGAAAGCCTGGGAGCATTTCTGATGACCGACGATCCTGTGCCCGCGCTCCGTTCCGACATCGTCCGCCTGGGTCGACGCCTGTGCGACTTGGGGTTGGCGCCGGGGAGCAGCGGCAACATCAGCGCGCGGCTGCCAGACGGGCGCATTATCATGACGCCCACCAATTCGCGCTTGGGTGATCTGGAGGCCGAGCGGCTGTCCGTGCTTGCCGCAGACGGCGGCAGGATATCGGGCGATCCGCCGTCGAAGGAGGAATTTCTGCATCGCGCAGTGTACGACGCCCGGCCCGGCGCGCATGCGATCGTCCACCTTCACGCCACTCATTCGGCGGCCGTGTCGTGCATGGACGGGCTCGATCCGTCCGACTGCCTGCCGCCGCTGACCGCCTATCATGTGATGAAGGTCGGTCGATTGCCGCTGATCCCCTATCATCGCCCCGGCGACCCGGCACTCGCGGGCCAGATCGGCAGCATGGCGTCTGGCAATGCCGCCATATTGCTGGCTAATCATGGCCCAATCGTGGCTGGCAAATCCCTCGCCGAAGCGGCCAATGCGATTGAGGAGTTGGAGGAAACAGCGAAGCTGTTCCTGCTGCTGCGCGGCACGCCGACCCGGCCGCTCAATGCCGCCCAGATCGACGAACTTCACAGCGTGTTCGGCGCGCCGGGAGGGACACAATGAACATCGTGATCACCGGCGGCTCCGGTTTCCTGGGCCAGAAGCTGGCCCGCGCGCTGCTGGCGCAGAATGGCTCCAATGAAAGCTGCACGCGCCTGCTGCTGGCGGATCGCGTCGCGGGCGCGGATCTTGGCGATGCGCGGATGCAATATGCTATCGGCGACACATGTGACCGTGCGTTCGTCGCGCGCCTCGCCGCTGAGGCCGACGTCATCTACCACCTCGCCGCCGTCGTCAGCAGCGAAGCGGAAGCCGATTTCGACCTGGGGATGCGGGTCAATATCGACGCTGCCCGGCTGCTGTTGGACGAATGCCGCGCCGCCGGACGTTGTCCGAGGGTGATCTTCACCAGCTCCGTCGCGGTGTTCGGGCCGTCGCAGGCCGGAGTGACGATCGGTGACGACAGCGCGGTCGATCCGCGATCCTCCTACGGGATGGAGAAGGCGGTCGTGGAACTGCTGGTCGCCGAATATAGTCGGCGCGGCTTTATCGATGGGCTGACCTTGCGCCTGCCGACGATCAGCGTCCGTCCCGGCCTGCCCAACAGGGCTGCATCATCCTTCGCCAGCAGCATCATCCGCGAGCCGCTGTCCGGGCAAGCGGCGGTCTGCCCCGTGCCGCACGATATGGCATTGTGGCTTTTGTCCCCGCGAAGGGCCATCGCCGCGCTCGTCCATGCGGGGCTACTCGACACCCGGGGCCTTGGGGCTCGCCGCGTCATCAACCTTCCCGGCCTGTCCGTCACGGTCGGCGAAATGCTCGAAGCGCTGCAGATCGCCGGAGGGGAGGCGGCGCGGCAGCTGGTGAGCGATGTGCCAGATGCCGCAGTTGAAAAGATCGTCGCCAGTTGGCCGCCTGCATGGAATGACGCCATGGCCCGGGCGTTGGGGTTCGAAGGGGACGCAACGATCGGGCACATCATTGACGCGTTCGTGTCAGACGATCTTCCATCGCAGCGGATATTGCGACGAGAAACTGCCGGACTGGCCTGAACGCTTCAGGCGCAAACAGGCCGATCGCTCTAACGAAGTCATTGGGAGACATGCATGACCCGCCTTCTTCCTGCTCTGTTGCTGGCTCTAAGCGCGACCGGCTGCGCGACGCCCCCAGCGACGGGCCAAGCCGCTCCGTTGCCCATGCCGTCATTCCAGTTCGACACGCAGTGGCTCAAAATGCCCGCAAACCTTGTCGCGGGAGAGATCGTGGCCGTTGCCGTGGACAGGAAGGACCATCTGTGGGTGCTGCATCGTCCCGGTACGGTGACGGGTCGCGCAACAGCGGGCATTGCGCCGCCAATCATGGAGTTCGACGCTGACGGCCAATATATTCGCGGCTTCGGAGGCCCCGGCGCAGGGTATGAGTGGCCAGCTAAAGAGCATAGCCTGGCCGTCGCCGCCAATGGCGATGTCTGGGTCAGCGGCAGCCGGTTGGACGCAGATGGCGACGACATGCTCCTCGTCTTTGATGCGCGCGGCCGCTTCGTCCGGCAGATCGGGCATCGCGGGCAGAGCACCGGCAACGAAGACCGGCGCAACGTACACGCCGCCGCCGACATCTTCATCGATGACCGCGAGCGCGCCGCCTATGTCGCCGACGGATATGGCAATCAGCGGCTTATCGTGTTCGGCAAGGATGACGGCGCATTCCGGCGCATGTGGGGCGCCTATGGCAACACTCCGCCCGATCCGCGCCCCGCGCCGCCGCCTGCAGATGCGAAGGCAGAAGGACTGGCGCCGGAATATTTTTACGGCGTCCATGGGGTGGAAAAGGCGCGAGACGGAACCGTTTATGTGTCGGACCGGATGCATCAGCGCATCCAGGCTTTCTCGGCCGACGGGCGCTATCAGCGGCAGGTCTTCATCAACCGGGATGCGCGTTCGCCCACGACGGCGTCGGGCATTACCTTTTCCCGAGATGCCAGCCAGAAATACATGTTTGTCGCCGACTGGGGCAACCACATGATCGTCGTGGTAGACCGCCGGAACATGTCGGTGATCGGCACCATCGGACATCAAGGAACAGCCCCCGGCGAGTTTCGCGGCCCACATCTGATCGACACCGATAGCAAGGGCGTCATCTATGTCGCGGAAGTGCAAGGGCGTCGTGTTCAACGCCTTATTCCGGCAATGGGACAGACAAGTAGTAAAACGAAGTGATCTAGCCGCGTTCAATTAGGCGCGCGCAATTGTGTCAGCAATCTACGCTACCCTGATCCGATGGGGGAGGGGCGTCGTAGCAATGTAGGTACAGATCATTGCCGCCCATCTGAACAGATCGCCTACCATATCTACACTGTTATCTGGTCAATATTTAAGGAGGCACTTGCAATTCCGCCCCAACCGGGCGGAGATAAGCCGCTGGTCAACGAGTCCGGCCTCCAAACTGCAGCTCCGGCATCGTGATGCTGCGTATTCACAATGTTGCCCGATTACGCGTATGACGAGACGGTATTTGTTCCTCACCCGGATGCATGCAGTACGCTCAGTATCATTCCGCAAAGGGCGATTTTTCGTATATTGCCAAGAAGCCCCCATAAGCGTAACCTCGACAGGAAGCGCAGGTGATAGCGCAAAGGTAGGGAGGTGCGAACTTAAGTATGACCCGCAGACTGACCGCAAGATGGGCGCGACCTGTTCATCTGCTGTGCTCCGGATCATGATCCAGCAGTGACAGTAAAGGTCAGGAGTGAGCGTATCGATATGCTCGCGTCGGTATCTGCTGTCAGGATTAAGACCTTGAATGAATTACGGTCAGTGAAGTTCACGCGGAAGAAGTTGCCGCATTTCCTACATGGCCGTTGCGGGCCAAATGATGCAGTGATATAAAGATAATAAATATAGAAATAATAAACAGGGATGGAGAGGTGCCGGAGTGGAAACGCTCTGCCATGCTACACATTTCGAAAATGTGAGCGACCCTAAGGTCGGCATGATGGTAGCTGCGCGTTACTTTCGGCAATCTCTATTGTTTTCTTCCAATATTCAATGGTTCTCGCACGAGAAGATAAGGGAGAGGATGACATGGGGGCTGATTTCCTAACATTTAGACATCATGCAGGCCGACTTTTGCTTGCGGGTGTTGCTGCAGGTGCGCTGATCGCGCCTGATATCGCGGTGGCGCAGACGGCGATCGATGAGATTGTCGTGACGGCCCAGCGGCGTGAGGAACGCGCGCAGGATGTTCCGATTACCATTACAGCGGTTTCAGGTGAAGGGCTGCGGGAGCGTGGCGTCACAAGCCTTCAGGACATGCAGGCATCGGTGCCATCGCTGGTGATTGCTCCCAATGGTCAGGCGTCGCGCGATGTCATGTCTCCTTCCATTCGCGGTCAATCGGCATCGTTTCAGGGATCGCCCGCAGTTGTGGTCTACATGAACGAAGTGCCGCTGCCATCCGGATATACGCTGTCGAACCAAGGTGGTCCGGGTAACTTCGTCGACCTTCAGAGCGTGCAGGTTTTGTCGGGCGCGCAGGGTACTTTGTTCGGCCGCAACACTACTGGTGGCGCGATCCTGCTTACTCCGGCGAAACCGACGGATCAGCTTGAAGGCTATATCGGCGGCGGCGTCGGTAACTATAATATGACCGAACTGGAAGCCATGCTCAACGTGCCGGTTACGGACAAGGTGAGCATTCGCCTGGTCGGTGCAACGCGCGATCGTGACGGTTTTACCTATGATGTCAATTGGCGGAAGGATCGCGACGACACGCACTGGCGCATGGCTCGCCTTGGCTTGTTGCTGACCCCGACCGAAAGTCTCCAGAACTATACGATGGCTTATTACGGCTATTCACGGACAAACGGTTCCGGTTCGATCGCGAAAGGGTTCAACACCGGATATTTTCAGGCGCTTGACAGCTTTGTGCCGTCATTCGATTTTTGTCGATCCGCTGGGAACTGCAATTATTACACCGACCTGATAGCACAGGCCGACGCTCTTGGTCCGCGCAAGACCGCTCATGGCGTGGATGATTTCGCCAAGACAGTGACCTGGGGGATCACCAACACCACTGACTTCGATGCGACCGACAATATCAAGATCCGCAACATCATCAGCTATGCGCGGTTCAAGTCCTATTATTCCAACGATCAGGACGGCACGATTGCACCGATATACAACACCGGCACGACGGTCGAAAGTCGTCAGTCGCCACGTGATCACTATAAGCTGTTTACGGAAGAGCTTCAGTTGCAGGGCAGTGCACTGGATAACAAGCTCACCTATACCGTGGGCGGCTTCTACTTCAAACAGTCCCCTGCAGGCCGGATGGAATCCTTCTCCATCAACGTCTGTAGCAACAAGACGGAAGCTGGCTGCGCCCTGGGTACCAGCCAGGTCGGGGTGACCAATGAATCGAAGGCGCTCTATGCTCAAGCAAGCCTCGATCTCGGAGCCTTCATCCCAGCGCTGGATCGTGTTCGACTGACTGGTGGCTATCGCTACACCTGGGATCGTGTGGATGGCTTTACGGCTTCATGGTCGGCGATTCCCGTCGGTGGTGGTGCGGTAATCAACCTATGCTCCTGGAAGTCACAGTTTACCACGACGCCGCTGACTGATTGCCGCTTCACCGGCAACCTCAAAAGCTCGGCGCCGAACTGGACAGTGGGCATCGATTATCGCCCGAATGACGACCTGATGCTCTATGCAAAGGTAACGAAGGGCTACAAGGCCGGCGGCTTCAACGCCTATGCAGTGTTTCCGAACACTCGAACGTTCGGCCCGGAATATCTCACTGACTATGAAGCGGGCTTCAAGTCTGATTTCGAGGTCGGCGGCATGGCGACACGCTTCAACGTCAATGGCTTCTATCTGGACTATTCCAATATCCAGCGCGCTGCGGGTGACCGCAACAATGCCACCGGCGGCAACGGCGCGATCACGCTCAGCACTGCTTCGGCCGTGATCAAGGGCGTGGAAGTCGAAGCCATGATCCGGCCCACACGGGAGATCGAACTGGGCTTGAACTACAGCCACACCTCGTCCCACTATAAGTCGTTCAAGTTCGACTCGAACTCAGGCGTCTGGGATTGCACGGCTCAGTCCATTACTTCGCCCAAGGTCTTTGCCGGGGCAGACATGACCTGCCGTCCGCTCCAATATCTGTCGCCCAACATCCTGTCAGTCTACGGTCGCTTCACCATCCCGACCGCAGAGAAGTTCGGTAACGTCAGCCTGTTCGTCAGCTACAACTGGACGGATGCGCAGGAAACCGCGCCATTCTCGACGGAGACATTCCCGGACGGCACCACCAACGAGCCAGGTGTGCGTCTGCCAGCATTCGGGTTGCTCAACGCCACGCTGGACTGGAAGAATGCTCTTGCAAGCGGGCTGGACTTGTCGCTGTTCGCGACAAACCTGACCAACAAGCTCTACACCATCACCAATACCGGCACTTACCAGACGATTGGTGCCTGGACGCAGATGTATGGCGAACCTAGAATGTTCGGCCTGCGCGCGCGTTACAAGTTCGGCGGTTCGGATTGATGGTGAGATGACCGGCTCATAACGGTTCCGGCCTTTGCGGGTGAAAAAGGAAGGCTCAGTTGCTTACGGGCGACTGAGCCTTTCATAGTTGAGCGCTTTAACTTCGCTGTCAGCCTCGCACGTTCCTCACTTGATCCATCGATTCAGCCGGTGACCCCGCGTCCGACCTCAGCTTTCGAACGCGGCGATGATCGGACAGGGGCCCGCCTCTTCCCGGAGGCAGTCGTCAGCAAGCCGAGCAAGCGCCGCGCGAGCTCGTTGCATTTCGCTGATCTTTACATCCAAGGCGGCAATCCGAGTTTTCGCCAGTTCGCGCGCGCGGGATCTGTCATCAACTGAATCGAACCCGAGAAGCTCTCCGATCTCCTCCAGCGTGAACCCGGCCGTCTGCGCAGATCGGATGAACCGCAATCGCCGCAAATCCGCGTCATCGTAGCGTCGAATGCCGTTCCTTCGGTCAGGCTCGATCAGCAGGCCGCGCCGCTGATAATAACGAACCGTTTCGACACCAACGCCACCTGACGCCGCCAGACCTCCGATCGTGAACGATCCCATCCCTTGACTCCGTACCATGGTACGGAAGCTATATGGGGTCTACACGATTAAATGGCGAGTCCAATGAGCACCAAAACGATCAAGCGCGCGACCCTGCACCGCATGGTGATGCCGCAGCATGAGTGTCCCTACGGTCTGAAGGCCAAGCATCTGCTTGAGAGCCGCGGCTACGAGGTAGACGACCATTGGTTGAAGACGCGGGAGGAGACCGACGCCTTCAAAACCGAGCATGGGGTGAGGACGACGCCGCAAACCTTCATCGATGGCGAGCGCGTCGGCGGCTATGATGACTTGCGGCGGTTTTTCCGCAAGGCCGTGCCCGATCCCAACGCCACCAGCTACAAGCCGGTGTTCGCCGTTTTCGCCATGACGGCGTTGATGGCGCTCGCCGCGAGCCAAGCCGCGGTCGGGACGCCTTTCTCTGTGCACGCGGTCGAGTGGTTCATCGCCTTTAGCATGTGCGTGCTGGCCCTGCTCAAGCTTCAAGATATCGAGAGCTTCTCGACGATGTTCCTCAACTACGACCTGCTCGCGCGACGTTGGGTGCCGTACAGTTACATCTATCCTTTCGCTGAAGGGTTGGCGGGCGTTCTGATGGTCGCGGGCGTGCTGACTTGGTTGTCAGTGCCGGTGGCGCTGTTCATCGGCACGGTCGGCGCCGCATCCGTTTTCAAGGCCGTCTACATTGACGAGCGCGAGTTGAAATGCGCCTGCGCCGGAGGCGCGACGAAGGTGCCGCTCGGCTTTGTGTCGCTCACCGAGAACCTGATGATGATCGCGATGGCGGTTTGGATGGTCATTCGTGGAGGCGCAATGTGATCAGTTTGGCTTCCGGCCGATGGGGATGGCGCGGCGGTGCGGCCTCCGCACAGCAGGTGCAACGCTGCCTTCACGCGCCGCTCCCTACTGCCGTCGATTGCCGATGTCGCCCAGCCCGGCAGCAGAACGGAAGGATCGTCCAGATAGGCGTGGTCAAGAGCGAATCCAGCCGGGACGATCCTGGGCAACGGCTGAGCAACCAGGAGTTTCAAGTCCTGAAATTTAGAGCATGTGCGCTGCAATCATTGCTTTTCGTATGTGTTTCGATTGTCCGTCGTCAGAACATTTGGCGGAACTCGCGGCGTAAATTAGTGGAGTGCGGACCTCGTCTGGGGGTTGATGTTAGGCGGCAAGCTTGCGGTGCTGCAAGCGCCGATG
>CBIHNV010000004.1:0-145370 GCA_966211835.1 uncultured Sphingobium sp. | reverse complement strand
GCGAGGTGAAGACGCCGCAGGTGATGGACGCGCGCCAGTGGGAGCAGTCCGGCCACTGGGGCAAATATCGCGAGAATATGTTCGTCATTCCCGACGAAGTGCCGAACGTCGAGGATGAAGGCCCGCTGGTGTCGGATGATGCCGCCTGGATGGCCTTGAAGCCCATGAACTGCCCGGCGCATGTCCTGATCTTCCGCCAGGGGATCAAGAGCTATCGCGACCTGCCGCTGCGCTTTTATGAGAATGGCTGCTGCCACCGCAACGAGCCGCATGGTGCGCTGCACGGATTGATGCGCGTGCGTCAGTTCACGCAGGACGATGCGCATATCTTCTGCCGCGAAGACCAGATCGTGGCGGAGGTGCAGGCCTTTTGCGAACTGGCGGACCGAATCTACAAGGACTTCGGCTTCACCTATTCGATCAAGCTGGCTCTGCGTCCGGAAAAGCGTTTCGGCACCGAGGAAATGTGGGACAAGGCCGAGGAAGAGCTGCGCAACGCCGTCGCCGCCGCTGGTCTGAATACCCCTGAATATGGCTGGGAAGAGCTGCCGGGCGAAGGCGCCTTCTACGCGCCCAAGCTGGAATGGCACCTGACCGACGCGATCGGGCGGACCTGGCAGGTCGGAACGATCCAGTCCGACCGCGTGTTGCCGGAGCGACTCGACGCGTCTTATGTGGGCGAGGATGGCGAACGGCACCGGCCGGTGATGCTGCATCGGGCGATTTTCGGCTCCTATGAGCGGTTCATCGGCATATTGATCGAACATTATGCGGGTAAATTCCCGCTTTGGCTCGCGCCCGTTCAGGCGGTTGTCGCAACCATCGTCTCGGACGCGGACGATTATGCGCATGCGGTGGTGGAGAAGCTTCGGGCCGCCGGAATCCGCGCGGAAGTCGATGTCCGCAACGAGAAGATCAACTATAAGGTGCGCGAGCACAGCCTCGCCAAAGTCCCGAATTTGCTGGTCGTTGGCCGCCGTGAAGCCGATGAGGGCACGGTGGCGCTGCGCGAGTTGGGCAAGGAAGGGCAAAGCCTCCTGGCCGTCGATGATGTGATCGCACGTCTTGCAAAGAACGCCCTTGCACCCGATATGCAGTGAGGCGGCAATGCCACATGGGGCCGGTGAATCCGCAGATGCGGACTTGCCGCCCCTTTCGGCTTTGCGCTAAAGACCCGCCAGAATCTTGAAACTTCCATAGGAGAAGCCGCTATACGTCCCCCAATGATGCGCCGCCCGATGGCGCCGCCGCCTAAGTCCGGTCCTCGATACAATGAGTTCATCACCGTGCCCAAGGTGCGCGTGATCGACGACGAAGGCGAAAATCTGGGCGTGATGTTTACGCAGGAGGCCATGGAGCGCGCTTACGAGCTGGGCCTGGACCTGGTCGAAGTGTCGCCGACCGCCGACCCGCCGGTCTGCAAGTTCCTGGACATCGGAAAATATAAGTACGAGGCCCAGAAAAAGGCGAATATCGCCCGCAAGACGCAGAAGACGCAGGAACTCAAAGAGATCAAGATGCGTCCGAACATCGACGATCATGACTATGATACGAAGATGAAGAAGGTCCATGATTTCATCGGCGATGGCGACAAGGTGAAGATCACCCTGCGCTTCCGCGGCCGCGAACTGTCGCACCAGCAGCTGGGCATGCAGTTGCTCCAGCGCGTGGCGGAGAATGTCGGCGAGATTGCCAAGGTCGAAGCCTATCCGCGCATGGAAGGCCGTCAGATGTTGATGGTGCTGGCGCCGAAATAAGGCTTGCCGGTTTTTGGCAAATGCATTCGGGCGGGACCTGGGTTCAGGCTCCGCCCTTTTGCTGTGGTGCGACGACGCGTTTTCCACACATCGGCGCGCAGATTTCCGGTTTCATTTTTCGAAGCGTTTCCTAAACTGGCAATCGAGAGCGGTTGATTGCGAACTGCTCAAATTGGTAGAGAGGATGCATATGTTCAGCCATGTCATGGTTGGTGCCGACGACATTCAAAAATCCAAGCAGTTTTACGATGCGACGCTGGGCGCTTTGGGCGTTTCTCCGGGGTTCGTCGACGACAAGGGGCGTGTCTTCTACATGACGCAGACTGGAGCGTTCGCGATCTCCAAGCCGCTGGATGGTGGACAGGCAAGCGCGGCTAATGGTGGCACGATCGGCTTTTCCGTTTCTTCGCCTGAGCAGGCGGATGCATGGCATGCGGCGGGGATCGCGGCAGGCGGCACGACATGCGAAGATCCGCCCGGCGTTCGTGACGGGGGCATGGGCAAGCTGTACCTCGCCTATCTGCGCGACCCGGCGGGCAACAAGCTTTGCGCGCTGCACCAGATGGCGTCCTGACACTGATGACTTCAGGGGCGCTGCTTCAGCGCTCCTGAAGGTTCCCGTTTCAACTCAGTTCGGGACAATCAGATATTTCTCGCCCGTGCGCCGGGCATTGTAAGTGAGCACGGCTTCGCGGCTGAGCGCCTGCGACAGCGAGATGTGGCCCTTATAATGGCTGGCAAATGTCGTCGTGATATTGTCCATAACGCGCCGCTTCATCCGTTCGATCGTCTCCGCTCCCGCTTTTTGCAGGAAGGGGAAGAGTAGCCAGCCACCGACCGACCAGCCGAACCCGAAGCTGCGCGTCAGGATCGTCGGCGAAAGATCGAGGGCGCCGTAGATATAGGCTTGCTTGGCGCTGTCCGAACCATAGCGGCTATAGGGCGCGCCCCTGCTGGCGACCTGTTCCATGGCATGCAATATCTGGCTGACGAGATGACCGCCGCCAATCGCGTCGAAGGCAATGGTGGCCTCGGTTGCCGCGATCGCGGCCTCCAGCTGGCCGGAAAACTCTTCATCCGAACTGTTGAGCACATGTTCGGCGCCGATGTCCTTGAGGATTCCCACCTGCGCATCGCTGCGAACGATGTTGACGAGCGGGATGCCATCTTCCTGTGCGATGCGCACCAGCATCTGGCCAAGATTGGAGGCCGCGGCGGTGTGGACGATGGCCTTATGTCCTTCCCGCTTCATCGTCTCGACAAAGCCAAGGGCCGTCATCGGATTGACGAAGGCAGAAGCGCCCTGCTCCGCCGTCACATCATCAGGCAGGATCATGCAGGCGCGCGCATTGACGATCCGATATTGCGCGAACATGCCGCCGCTGATCAGGGCAACTCGCTTGCCAAGCAGGGCCTGCGCTTCGGGCGAGCCGCCAGCATCGATGACGGTGCCAGCGCCTTCATTGCCGACCGTCATGGGCTCACCCACGCGACCGGCGAGCGCGCGACGCGCCGCATCGGGCATGCGCGCAACGATGCGGCCTTCGCCATATTCGGCATTCTCAAGATCGGCCGAGGCGAACAGCAGCGCAAGGTCAGACGGGTTGATGGGTGCGGCCTCCACACGGACCAACACCTCGTCATTCTGTGGCGGCGGGAGCGTCTCGTCCGCAAGCTCAACCGACAGGCGACCGTCCTCACCCAAGGTTGAAAGAAGCTTCAGGCCTTGGATGCTGGTCATGACGAAGTCCTTTTCAGGCTGAAGGGCGAGCGCTGTAGAGGCTGGGGTACATCGCCTTGAACGCGGCGAGTTTGGGCATGTCCCAGCGCTTGATATAGGGATGGCGTGGGTTGCGGGTCAGGAAATCCTGATGATAGGCGTCGGCGGCCTGGAAGCCGGTGAAGCGCTCCACCTTCGTGACGATCGGATCGCGCCAGAGCCCTGCCTTGCCCAGTTGCGCGAGATAGGCGCGGGCGGCCTTGTCCTGCCCCGGCGTGAGCGGGAAGAGCGCGCTGCGATATTGGGTGCCGCGGTCGGGGCCTTGGTAATTCAGCGTAGTGGGATCAGCGATGACCGAGAAGAAGACCCGCAGCAAGGTGCCGTAGCTGACTTGCCGGGGATCGTAGGTGACGCGGACGGCCTCGGCATATCCAGTGTCCCCCTGGCTGACGCGCTCATAGTCGACTTTGAGCTTGGCTGGGCCACCAGCGAAACCGGAGGTGACCAGGCGGACGCCCTTTATGTGGGAGAAGACACCCTCAACGCCCCAGAAGCAGCCGCCAGCGAAGACGGCGGTTTCGAGCTTTCGGGTTGCTGGAGCATCCAGCGCGGGCGCGGGGGCCAGGACAAGGCGCTCGGCGCGCAATGGAGATGCGACGGCAATGGCCGCCGAGAAGGCGATGAGAAAGGCGTTAAAGGGCCGCATTCGAGGTCGCCTGAGTGGCGCTATCGGAAGCAGCCAGGGCGGGGGTCGTGAGCGCTGGGGGTTCGGCGAGGTGGAAGGCGAACAGGCCAGCGGAGCCGATCGCGAAACCGCCGAGAAAGCGCAAAAACAGGTCGGATCTGAGGAATGTCAGCATGGCCTTCTTCCTTTCTATCTTAGCCCGGAAGGACGGGGATTAGCAGCGAGCGGCTTAGCCCCCGGTTAACGGGAACGTCTAATAAGTTTCGAGTTGAAACGCGATATAGGCAGCCTTGGTCTGGCTGCAAGACGGTGCGCCAGACCGGGGTCCGTTTTTTTCGGAGAGGATGAGGGGAACGGCTTGCGTTGCGCCTTTCCCCCTCCACCATTTGCTTTGCAAATGGTCCCCCTCCCCATCTTCCGACGGGGAGGATTAGGAACTTATTTCAAGGCAGCGCAGGCTTCCTGGATGCGCTTGCACGCCTTGGCCAGCACCTCTTCCGACGTCGCATAGCTGATGCGGAAGGCGGGCGAGAGGCCGAAGGCGGCGCCGTGGACGGCGGCGACACGGGCTTCGTCGAGGAAATAACCGATCAGCTTTTCGTCGGTGTCGATCAGCTGGCCCTTGGGCGTGGTCTTGCCCATCAGGCCGCTGGCGTCGGGATAGACGTAGAAGGCGCCTTCCGGCGTCGGGCAGTCAAGGCCCGGCGCGTCGTTCAGCATCGATACGACCATGTCGCGGCGCTTCTTGAAGGCGGCGTTGCGCTCTTCAAGAAAGTCCTGTTCACCGGTCAGCGCGGCGACGGCGGCCGCCTGGCTGATCGAACAGGGGTTCGACGTGGACTGCGACTGGAGCTTGCCCATCGCCTTGATGATCCATTCGGGACCACCGGCAAAACCGATGCGCCAACCCGTCATCGAGAAAGCCTTGGAGCAGCCGTTCACCGTCAGGGTGCGCTCATAGAGGTCCGGGCACACCTGCGCGATGGTCGCGAAGGGGGTCGGCGCGTACCAGACATGCTCATACATGTCGTCGGTCATGATGAGGACATGCGGGTGACGGCGCAGCACTTCGCCCAGATCCTTCAGTTCGGTCGCCGAATAGGCAGCGCCCGAAGGGTTGGACGGCGAGTTCAGGATCAGCCACTTGGTGCGGGGGGTGATCGCAGCGTCGAGCTGCGCGGCGGTGATCTTGTAGCCCTGGCTCGCGGGACCTTCGACGAAGACGGGGGTGCCGCCTGCGAAGTTCACGATATCGGGATAGCTGACCCAATAGGGTGCCGGGATGATGACTTCATCGCCCGCATCGACGGTCGCGACCAGCGCGTTGAACAAGGTGTGCTTGCCACCCGAATTTACGCTGATCTGGCTGCGCTTGTAGGTCAGGCCATTGTCGCGGTTGAACTTGAAAGCGACCGCGTCCTTGAGGTCGGCGGTACCGTCGACGTCAGTGTAGCGGGTCAGGTTCTTGCGGATCGCGGCGATGCCCGCTTCCTTGACGAAGTCCGGCGTGTCGAAGTCGGGTTCGCCCGCCGAGAGGCCAATGACATCGACGCCTTCGGCTTTGAGGGCATTCACACGCGCGCTCATCGCCAGGGTGGCGGAGGGCTGGATGCGACCGAGGGCAGCGGAAGTCTGGCTCATCGTGACACTCTTTCTGATGGATAGTGAGTCCGCGCGGGCGGACGCGAGGCTCCTTAATGCGCTATCGCGCGGGGGGCAACCGCCAGTTGGGGTGCGGCGGCCCGCATTGCACTCCACGCGTCATTCCAGCGGAAGCTGGAATCTTGAGAGGCTTGGTGCGACTTGGCCTGAGATCCCAGCGTCCGCTGGGATGACGGCATCGAACTATTTGACCAGCGACGCGGCGACCATGCCTCGGGCGGCGTTGCCGATGAAGAAGCCGTGGGCGAGGTCGCGGGGGCGCAGGTCTTCTTCCACCGCTTCGCCCATTTCGATGAGGCTGCGGCGCAGGATACCGGGGAGCAAGCCGCGCGACAGAGGGGGCGTGACCAGCTTGTCGCCGCGTTCGACGAAGATCGAGGAGAAGCAGCCCTCGGTCAGGAAGCCTTCCTCGTCGGTCATCAGCACTTCATAGGTGCCGCCGCGTTTCAGCGCATCGCGGTAGATGCTGCGGTCGGTCGTCTTGTGGACGAGGCGGAGATCGTTGGCGGAGCTTTGGCGGGACACCATCGCGACATGCATGATCGCCTGCGGCCAGGTGCGATGTTCGCGCACTTCGATCGCGATCGAGCCGCGCCGCGAGACGAGGAGGCGCAGGCGGCTGCGTTCGCGCAGGCGGAAGGTGGCGGCTTGCAGTTCGTTGCGCACTTCATGGCGGTCGAAGCTGAAATCCAGTGCCTCAGCGCTTTCCTTCAACCTCTCCAGGTGCAGCTCCAGCAGCCTGATGCCTTCGACCGGATCGAAAGGCATGGTTTCGAGCAGATCAAACCGTCCGTCCGCCAATGACATCGAAACTATTCAAGCCCCCTATTGTGCTGCGGTCGTGAGGAAGCGCCCCTTGGCCAGACATTCCGCCCACTCGGATGCCGCATCCGAGTCCGCGACGATGCCCGAACCCAATCCCAGGCGCCCTTCCCTGCTGCCTTCTTCAACCCAAATCGTGCGAATGGCAACATTGAAGGCGGCATCTCCATTGGGATCGATCCAGCCCATGGTGCCTGTGTAGATGTCGCGAGGGTAAGCCTCCACTGCGTCGATGATCTCCATCGCCCGCACCTTTGGCGCGCCGGTGATCGACCCGCAGGGAAAGAGGATGCGCAATATGTCGATGGGCGAAAGGCCGGGCAACATGCGTGCGCGGATAGTCGAGACCATCTGGTGGACGGTGGGATAGGTTTCGACATGGAAGAGGTCGGGCACCGTCACCGTGCCCGCGCGCGAGACGCGGGACAGGTCGTTTCGCAGCAGATCGACGATCATGAGATTTTCGGCGCGCTGCTTGGCGTCCTGCTCCAGCTCGCGCGCCAGCGCCGCGTCGGCTTTGAGGTCGGGAGAGCGGCGGGCGGTGCCCTTCATTGGCCGGGCGGTCAGTTGCCCGCGCACATTGGTGAAGAAGAGTTCAGGCGAAAAGGAGAGGATGTTATGCGCGCCCGTGCGGACGATGCCGCCATAGCCTGCGCGCTGGCGGGGACGGATTGCGGCGTAAAGGGCCATGATGTCGCCGGTGAAGCGGGTGGCGCAGGGGAAGGTCAGATTGGCCTGATAGATGTCGCCAGCGCGGATATATTCCTGAACGCGGGCGAAGGCAGCATGATAGGCCTGTTCATCGATCAGCGGCCGGGGCGGTTCGACCGTTGCGGTGGCGGGATCGGGCAGCAGGTCCGGCATCAGCGCAGGGTCGATCAGCCGATGACCTTCGAACAGGCCGAACCAGAGCAGCGGCATGGGCGTCGTGCGATCAACCTGTCGCAGTGCAACCGGCTGGAGTCGATCCTCCAGCATCAGTCCTGCTTCATAGCTCATATACCCGGCCGCATGTAGGCCCAGCTCGGCCGCTTCGGCGATACGATCGAGCGCGGGCTGCACTTCTTCGAGGCAATCGGCGCAGATGACCTCCACCGGGTCGCGATACAGGCGCGCGGGGGCGGGATTGCGCTCTCGCGCATCGTCGAACAGGACAAAGGCTTCGGAGGAACCCGGCAGTCGCATGCGGGCCGTCTTAACAGCCTTTTGGCCGGGAGGAAGGGCGGCCGATGCCTAAACCTTTGTTGCGCGCCGCGGCAGCTGGCCATAGGGACGGTGCATGAGCGATAATCCTTCTCCGCAAATGGCTGTGCGGCCTTTCCGTCCGGCCTTGTCGCGGGCGCTGCGAGGGCGCTGCCCTGCCTGTGGAGAAGGCGCGATGTTCGCCCGGTTCCTGAAACCCAGCGCTGCTTGCGGCGCGTGCGGGCAGCCATGGGATCTATCCCGGGCGGACGACTTCCCCGCCTATATCGTGATCCTGCTGCTCGGGCACATATTGGTGCCTGTGATGATCGAGGTGAACAGCGCGCTCGCTATTCCCTTGTGGGTGCAGGCGCTGCTGTGGCCAGGGCTGGCTGTGGTGTTGGCGGGATTGATGATCCAGCCGGTCAAGGGCGCGGTGATTGCGTTTCAATGGGCGCGGCGAATGGATGGATTTGCGGACTAAATCGAGCAATCCCCAGCCCCGTTTGGGCTGAGCTTGTCGCAGCCCCTCCCTTACCCCTTCTTTCTTCTCTTCAAGAAGGGAAGCCCTTCGACAGGCTCAAGGCGAACGGAGGTGAGGAGGGTGGTTCGTGGCGCGCGGGCGAGCAGGATCAACGGGTGCATGGCGACAAATAGCCGCTCCGGCCTTACGCGGGCTGACGGAGGAAGTTGCGCTCCATCGCTTCGCGCAGGGTGGCGTCGATGCTGCGTCGGCCTTCAGCGCCGTGGGTGACGACGGTGGTGTCGCAGGTCGCGACGCAGACGCCCTTCTGGAAGGCAGCAGAGCTGACGGTCCAGCTGGTGCGGCCGATATGGCCGATGCCGCAATGCACTTCGAACGGATAGGGGAAGTGCGATTCCTCGACAAAGTTCAGCGATACGGCGGCGACCAGCCAGCGCACGCCCTGTTCCTGCGGATGACGGCCGAGATGATGGTGGAAGCGGATGCGGGCGGTTTCGAAGATGCCCGAAATGGCCACATTGTTGATGTGGCCCATCGTGTCGATATCCTGGAAGCGCGTGTCCATGCTGGTGATGAAGCTGTAGGCCTCCGGGCTCAGCCGCCAGGATTCGGGTTTTGCCATGTCCTGCTTTCCGATGATTGTCCTGAAAGCTCTTAAGCTTCGCTGCCGCGGATTCAATCGCCTGAACAAAATTGGCGTAACTGCGACCTTTTTGACACAGCCGATGTTAGCTGCACCGCAGCAGGGATCGACATTCGAGCAGCGATGGACTTTCCCCCCCGATTTCTGCCAAAGCGCAGGAATGACCGACAAGCCGCAGAATGTCCGCATAGAAGATGGAGTCTTCCTGGGCTTCGTTCTGCTGGTGTCGGTAGCCTTTGCCCTGGTGATCGAACCCTTTTTCGCGGCGATCCTGTGGGGCGTGATCGCGGCCATTTTGTTCGGGCCGGTCAACCAGAACCTGCTGCGGCAAATGCCGGGGCGCCCAAACAGCGCGGCCGGGCTCACCTTGTTGCTGATCATCGCTGTCGTCATCCTGCCCGCCATCGTGCTGGGCGTGGCCCTGGTACAGGAAGCGACGCTGTTCTACGGCAAGGTGCAGTCGGGACAGATCAACATCCCCGCCATGTTCAGCGCGTTCCAGGCGAGCCTGCCCGATTGGGCATCGAACCTGCTGGCGCGCGTCGGGATCACCAGCTTCGCGACCGTCCGCGACATGCTGAGCGTCGGGATCGCCAACAGTTTTCAATCGGTCGCTGCGCGGGTATTCCAGGTCGGGCAGAGTGCATTCAGCTTTTTCGTGGCGTTGAGCGTCACGCTGTATCTCACCTTCTTCCTGCTGCGCGACGGACCGGCGCTGGCGGCGCGGCTGGACCGTGCGGCACCGCTGCGCACCACGCACAGGCGCGCCTTGATGGAGCAGTTCGTCGTCGTCACCCGCGCGACGATCAAGGGCAGCGTCGTTGTCGCCATCGTCCAGGGAATGATCGGGGGCATCGTTTTCTGGATGCTGGGAATTCAGGGGCCTCTGCTCTGGGGCGTGCTGATGGGCTGTTTCTCGCTCATTCCGGCGGTGGGAACGGGGCTCGTCTGGGTGCCGGTGGCGCTTTACCTGCTGGCGACCGGCGCGGTGGCGAAGGGGATCATCCTTGTCGTTTGCGGCCTGTTCGTCATTGGCCTGGTCGACAATCTGCTGCGGCCCATATTGGTCGGACGGGATACGCGAATTCCCGACTATGTGGTGCTGATCACGACGCTGGGCGGCATCGACATGTTCGGATTCAACGGCCTCGTCATCGGGCCGGTGATTGCCGCGCTGTTCATCGCCACATGGAACATCGTCACCCGAATGCGAACCGGCAATGGCATCGAAGGACCGTTGACGAAGGAAGAGGCACGGCCGCCCGCCGCCCCGACCGAATGAGGGGCAGCGGTACGGGCCGCTCTGCCTCTGCCTCCCGCTAGGGCGCTCCCGCGCCGGTACCGAACTTCTTGTCGAGCGCGGCCACCTGCTCGCGATGGTGTTCGATCAGTTGGGCGGTCGACTGTGCGAGCTTCTTGAGCGCCGGATAGTCACCCCGGTTGGCGTAGCTGCTGTGCAGGTTGAACGCCTCCTGATGCGCAGCGGCCTGCTGGCCGACATATTCGGCGTCGAACCCGGCGTCGCTTGCGCCCTTCAGATTGGACAGCATCGCCTGGCGGCGCGCGTCCATATGGCCGGGAATAGCGATGTTGACGGGATTGTCGGCGACGAACTGCTTGAGCGCGGCGCTCGTCTTCTTGTGATCGTCGATCATCATCCTGGCGAAAGCCTTCACCTCCGGCGCCTTCGCGCGGACGAGGGCCATTTCGCTCGCCTCGATCTCGTACATGTCGCTGATCGCGGCCTGCGGGATGTAGAAGGTCGTGGTGACCGCGTCGTTGGGGCTGGAGACGCCTTCAGGCTTTGGCCCCTCATAATGTTTGGCGACCGTGGCGGAGCCATTGGCGACGGGGCTGTCCCCGGCCACGCCGCTCGTCTGGTTGCAGGCGGAGAGGAGCAGAAGCGCGGCGCTGCCGAGCGATAGCGATGCGGCCCGGATCATGGCTGCGTCCCCTGCCCGCCTGTGCCCGGCGCGCCGATGCCGGGCATGCTGTTCGACGATCCGCTATCGTTCGCGGCGTTGATCGCGTCCTGCTGGTCCGTACCGCCGGGGACGCGGCCGCTCTCATTCTGCGCCGCGGGGCTGCAGGCGGACAGAAGAAGCCCGCCGGTGATGGTCAGGAAAAAGGGCAAAAGATCGTGACGAAACGACATGCTGCTCTCCAAGAAATTGGGAACAGCAAGAACGTCCGCCCTCAAAGACAGGTCGCAGGGGCTGCGCCAACCTAAATTAAAGTGCGGCTGCTTTTGACGGGACCGGTTGGGCTACCGCGCCCCAGGGCATCATCCCGCGGCGATCGCATGCGGTTCAGTTGAGGCCTCCCGCCCGCTTATCCAATGACCCAAGTCCATATCCAATATGTCCTGCAGGATCAGAATATCATCATGGTAAAAATCGCGGAGCATCTGCTGCAATTCATCGGTCAAGGGCGGATAGCGCACGGGCGCGGCCAGCGACGCCCGCAATTTCGCCAGATGGCGGTTGGATCGAAGCGGATCCAGAACCGGGCGCATCGGCTGCAACATGCGACGCAGCGGCAATGGCAGCATCGGGCTGGTGCTGTCATTCTTCCGGCTGGCGACTTCTTCCTGTGCGATATGCACGGGCACGCCGATATGGGTGCACACATCGGCAATGATCTGTTCCGGCTTCTCCCGCAGCGATTCGTACAGGATCACATGAATCTGGTCGCGTCGGTAATGTTGCAGGTAACGGCGAAGATGCGCGCCATAGAGGCCCCCGGACAGAAAGCGGGATTTTTCCGGATTGGCGCCCTTCAGATATTTGCCGGGATCGCCGCTGACCCAGCCGCGGCGGAACAGCATGCAATAGTCCGAATAGGCGCGCTGAACCGGATCGCGCAGTTGAACGATCAACCGTGCATCGGGCAGCATTGCGGCCATGCGCGCCGGTGCCAGGGGGTGGGCAAGATAGTCGGCCGATTTTTCCCCGATAATGCGCCCCGGTGGAGCGGCGTCAAAGAGGGAAGTATACCAGGCCGGCCCGCGATCAAATTCCGAGCTGAAATAATGCGGTTCCGCGCTGGGGAGCCATAATTGGGGATGATTGCGGAGCTGATGGGCGATCCATGTGGTTGCACCCTTCATGGCCCCGATCACGACGAAGCTTGGCTGTCGATCAGTCATGACCTTTAGATAAGCCGGTTGCACGCGCAGGGCAGTTGAGCATCGGGACGAGTCGAATAGGGGTAGAGCGCCCTACCCCTTTGAGCAGAAATGTCCTCCCGATCCCCTTTTCTCATCCGAAAGGATGGGCGCGATCAGGCCAGCTGACCTCAAGTATAGGTGGCGAAATGGTGCCGCCCATTCTGGCAGCTTTATCCTAAGCTTAGGCCAGTCGTCGCCGCGAGCGCGGCCATTCAAGGAGCAAGTGCGGGCCGCATGAAGATCATCGTCATCGCCAGCCTTGCCTATTCGCTGATCAATTTCCGTGGCCGCTTGATCGGCGCGATGATCGGGGACGGGCATGAGGTCGTCGTCTGCGCGCCCGGCCGCGATCCCGACATTGAGGAGAAGCTGGCGGCGATGGGCGCCACTTACCTGCCCATGCCGATGGCGCGCGCGGGGATGAACCCGTTCGCCGATCTGGCCACGCTGGCCTGGCTGATCCGCTGTTTCCGCGAAAACCGCCCCGATGCGGTGCTTGCCTATACCCAGAAGCCGATCATCTATGGCGGCATCGCCAGCCGGTTTTTCCCGTCCATTCGCTTTTACGCCATGGTGAGCGGCCTTGGCCATGTGTTCAGCGACGGGGAGTCACGCCTGCTCCCCTATGTGCGGGCCATCGTGTCAGTGCTCTACCGGCAGGCTTTGGCCAAGGCCAAGACCGTGTTCGTGTTCAACAGCGACGATCGCGGCGAGATGATGCGGCATGGAATCCTGCGCGCCGACAGCCGGGTGATCCAGGTGCCCGGATCAGGAGTCGATCTTACCCATTATGCCCAGGCTTCGGTGCCGGAGGGTGCGCCTGTCTTCCTGATGATCGCCCGGCTGCTGCGGAACAAGGGGCTGATCGAATATGTCGAGGCGGCCCGGATCGTGCGAGCCCGCTTCCCGAATACGCGGCTGCAGTTGCTGGGGCCGCTGGATGAAAATCCCGCCGCCGTTTCGCGCGAGACGGTCGCCCGGTGGCAGGACGAAGGCGTCATCGAATATCTGGGCGAGACGCGCGACGTGCGCCCCTATCTGCGGCAGGCCAGCATCTTCGTGCTGCCGAGCTGGTATCGGGAGGGCTTGCCGCGCACGATCCTGGAGGCGATGGCGGTGGGCCGCGGTGTCATCACGACCGACATGCCGGGGTGCCGGGAGCCAGTCAGGCAGGGGATGAACGGCTTCATCGTCGCGCCGCGCGATGCCAGCGCGCTTGCCGCCGCGATGATGCGGATATGTGCGCAGCCCGATCTTCCCGCGCGCATGGGCGCAGCCGCACGCGAGACGGTGGAGGAGCGTTACTCGGTCGAAATGGTCAATGCGCTGCTGCTGTCGACCATGGAGATGAACAGCCCCTCGACCGAGCAGCCCCGGCGGGCGAGAGCGGGCGCTGCGATGCTGGCCGGAGAGTCCTGATGAGCGTCAGGCGACTGGTCGACATGCTGGTGGCGGCCACGGCCTTGCCGCTGGCGCTACCCGTCATGGCGGCCATCGCTGGCGCCATAAGGCTGACCGATGGCACGCCAATTTTGTTCCGGCAGGTGCGCGTCACAAGGGGAAGACGGCGCTTTGAGCTGATCAAGTTCCGGACAATGAGCGATGCGCGAGATGCGCAAGGACGTTTGCTGCCCGACAGCATGCGGACGACACGGCTTGGCCGCTTCCTGCGCCGCTCCCGCCTGGACGAACTACCGCAGCTATGGAACATCCTCACGGGCGCCATGAGCCTGATCGGGCCCCGCCCCCTCCTGCCGCCGACCATAGAGGAAGCAGGCGAAGCGGGATGGCGGCGGTGCGAAGTCAAGCCCGGCCTCACGGGTTGGGCTCAGGTCAACGGCAACACGCTGCTCGGCGAGCAGGACAAATTCACGCTCGACCTATGGTATATCGCGAACCGCTCTTTGCGGCTCGACCTCATCATCCTCATTCGAACTGTCGCCGTCACCTTGCGCGGCGAACGCTTCAACCCGGCATCGATCAGGAGGGCGCATGAAGGCCATAGTCGTTGGCGCGGTTGAAAGCACCCGGATCGCCGTCGCCTGCCTTGGCGCGTCGCGGCAGTGGGACTTGGCGGCAGTCTTCACGCTGCCATCGGACCTTGCGCATCGCCACTCGGATTTCGTCGACCTTTCGGGAGAGGCCGAAAAAGCGGGCGCGCGAATGGTGCGGACGGCAAACATCAATTCCGACGCCGCGCTGCAGGCGATCCGCGACATCGCGCCGGATTATATCTTTGTGATCGGCTGGTCGCAGATTTGCGGCGAAGCGTTCCGGGCCACCGCGCGTAGAGGTGTCATCGGCTATCACCCCGCGCCGCTGCCGCGCCTGCGCGGGCGGGCGGTCATTCCCTGGACCATCCTGCTGGACGAGCCAATTTCCGCTTCGTCGCTGTTCCTGATTGATGCGGGGGTCGATAGCGGGCCGCTGCTCGGCCAACGCTATTTCCACCTGACGCCCGATGAAACGGCTGCAACTCTCTATGCCAAGCATATGGCCGCGTTGGAGGCGATGCTGCCGCCCGTGCTGGAGGATATTGCGGGCGGATCGCCGACGCTCACGATCCAGGATGAACGATGCGCGACCTATGCCGCACGCAGGCGGCCGGAAGATGCGCTGATCGACTGGTCGTCACCCGGATCGGCCATCTGGCGGTGCGTCAGGGCTTGCGGCCATCCTTATCCAGGCGCGTGGACGAGCTATGGGTCGGACAAGATCGTCATCGAGGAGGCAGCTCTGGTGCCGCTGCGCCACCATGCCGCCGCGATGCCGGGGCAGATCGTGGAGCGGTCCGCCGAGAGCTTCATCGTGCGATGCGGGGATGATCAGGGACTGCATGTGTTGCGCTGGCAGACGGCGCGGGAGAAGCCCTTGCCCAACCACGCCATATTGGGGCGGGCGAAGGCAACGGCATGACGATGATCGATATCATCCAGCGCGCCATGGTGATCGCCCCCCATCCCGACGATGAAGTGCTGGGCTGCGGCGGAACGATCGCGCGCCTTGGCGCGATGGGCCGCCATGTCGAGGTGGTCGTCGCGACACGGGGCAAACCGCCGCGCTTCGATGCGGCACAGGTGGAACGAGTGCAGGCCGAGGCGAAGAGAGCCCATGCGGTGCTGGGGGTCACGCGGACGCACCTGCTGGATTTCGAAGCGGCAGCGCTTGATCGCGTGCCGCGCGCGGAGTTGAACGCGGGCATCGCCGCCATTGTGGCCGAAAGCCGCCCCGACACGCTGTTCCTGCCCTTCCCCGCCGATCTGCATTTCGACCATGGCCTGATCTTCGAGGCAGCGATGGTGGCGGCGCGCCCGGTCGGGTCGCATTATCCTGCGCGCATCCTTGCTTACGAAACCGTGTCGGAGACCAACTGGGCTGCGCCTTATCTGACGCCTGCTTTCCAACCGCATGTCTTTGTCGACATCAGCAACTATCTGGACCGCAAGATCGAAGCCTTTGGCTGCTTTGAATCGCAGGTGCGCGCCTTCCCAAATGAACGTTCCTTCGAGACGCTGCGCGCGCTGGCGCAGGTACGCGGCAGTTGCGTCAGCCGGAGGGCGGCTGAAGCCTTTGTCCTGATAAGAGAGGTAGCCTGAGATGGACGCACCCGCGACTTGGGCTGGAGGAGCAGCGGCAGCTGTGGGCACGGACAGGCCGGGGCCTGACCGCAGCGGCCGATCGCTGCGCATGATGCTGAGCTCCGCCGGGCGACGGGTCGGCCTGATGCGAAGCTTTCGCGAGACGGCAGCGACGCTGGGCATCGACCTTGCCATGTTCGCGTCCGACCTGAAACCGGACTGGAGCCCAGCCTGTGTCGAGGCCGACAGGAGCTTCGCCGCGCCGCCCGCCGAGAGCAACGCGTTCATCCCGGCGATGCTGGATATTTGCAGGCGCGAGCAGATCGGGCTGATCGTGCCGACGATCGATACCGAGCTTATCGCCTATGCACATGCGCGCGCGCAGTTTGCCGCGATCGACTGTCATATCGCGGTGTCCGACGCGCCCGTGGTGGAGATGGCGCGGGACAAGCTTGCGACGGCGCAGTTCCTGACGCGGGCGGGCTTGCCCTCGCCCGCTACGATCGCGGTCGAGGACTATCTGGAGGGATCAGCGGACTTGCCGTTGCCGTTGCTCGCAAAGCCCCGCCATGGCAGCTCGAGCAGAGGCATCGGCATGGTCTATGATCGCGAGGAGGTAGCAGCGCTCGACAAAAGCGAGCCCTATATCCTGCAGCAGTTCCTCGACGGGCGGGAATTCACGATCAGCCTCTATTTCGATGACCAGGGACAGATACAGTGCGCCGTCCCTCACGAACGGCTGCGGGTGCGGGCTGGCGAGGTGGAAAAGGGCGTCACCGTCCGCGATGCCGTCGTGGAAGAACTTGCGTGGCGGCTGGGCGCGGCACTGAAGGGCGCGCGCGGGGCGCTGTGCTTCCAGCTGCGGATGAATGCGGAAGGGCAAGCCTCCATTTTCGAGATCAACGCCCGCTTTGGCGGCGGCTATCCGCTGGCGCACCGGGCAGGCGCATGCTTTGCGCAATGGTTGCTGGAGGAGCGGCTGGGATTGCCACGCACCGCCCATGACGGCTGGCAGGACAATGTCATGATGCTGCGTTTCGACGATGCCATTTTCGTGTGACGGCTCTCGGTTCCAGCGCGTCATCGTCTTCGACCTCGACGATACGCTCTATCTGGAGCGCGACTATGTGCTGAGCGGGCTAGGAGCCGTGGGGCAATGGGCGCGTCATGCATTGGGGATCGAAGGCCTGGGCGACATGATGCGTTGTCGGTTCGAGGCAGGCGTGCGCACCCACATTTTCGACGAGAGTCTGGAGGAGGCGGGACTTACGCCGTCCCCCCCGCTGATCGCGCGGATGCTGACCGCATACCGGCAGCACCGGCCCGATATTCGGCTGGCGCCCGATGCGGACCAGTTCCTCGCCGCCCGCGACCCGACAACGGGCTTTGCAGTCATCACTGACGGCTTTCTCGACGCCCAGCGACGCAAGATCAGGGCTCTTGGCCTATATGCGCGCGGTATTCATCTGGGCATCTGCACTGACATATGGGGACGGGAATGCTGGAAGCCGAACCCGCGCGCCTTTGAACATGTCGAGCAGTTGTTCGGCCAATCGAGCGCAGCGCTGACCTATGTCGCGGACAATCCGCGGAAGGATTTCACCGCGCCGCGATCCCGAGGATGGCAAACGGTGCAGATCGCCCGGCCGGACCGTATCCACCAGTTCGCTGCGCACGAAGGCGTGAAAGCCGACCGGGTCATTGAGACGCTGGCGGAGCTTTGACGCGTCGCCGCTATCCCCCACCTTGCGGCTTCCATGAAGCGGCTTTGACCGCGCGGCGCAAATAGAGCGCCAGCCCGCCCAACCAGATGACGCCAAACAGCAGGTGGGCAATGTTCGCGCCCATCGCGCCGATCAACGGCACGAGAGGGAACACCGCACAGTAAAAGGCAAACGTGCACGCCATCGTCGTCTTGAGAAGGGCGCCCTGCTCACCCAAGGCGAGCAGGCCGGCACGGCTCGCCGAACCGCTCATGGTGAGCGTGACTGCCAGGATCTGAACGGTGAGCAAGGGCACGGCCCCCGCAAAATGGGGGCCCACCGCGATCCGCATCAACGGCCCGCCCACCAGCAGCATGCCCACGAAGCAACATGCGCCAAAGCCTGCGAGCAACAGTTCGGTTTGAAGCAGCACGCGAACAAAGGCGTGGCGCTTGCCCGCCGCGACAAGCCTGCTGAGATCGGGATAGACGACCGCCTGCACCTGCGCCCCGACCTGCATGACGACGCGGCTGATGCGCTTGGCGATGTGGAACAGCCCGGCGCTGGCCGGGTCGGCAAGCCATCCGACGATCAACGTATCGACGGCCTGCGCGCTCGACCAGAGGGTGAGCGAGAGGTTGGAGCCTAGCGCGAACCGCCAGATGTCGGGGAAACGGCTGTTGATCCCCTTGGTGCTTGCCTTCAGCAGCTGCCGGAAACCTGGCTTGGGCAACAGGCGCATGGCCCAGATGAAATTGATGAGCGACCCCAATATCTGGGTGATCGTCCATATAAGGATGATCTGGAACATGCCTGCCCCGGCCACATAGGCCACCGCCACGCAAAGAAGGCGCACCAGGGCATTCACGACCTGGATATGGGCGACGGCGCGATATTGGCCCGCCAGCCTGAAGATGGCGGTCGACACGCCATTGAAGTTGAACAGCAGCGAGGTGACGAACAGCAGCGTGTAGCCGACATGTTCGAGCGAGATGCCGAACAGAAAATGCCCGGCGATCGTGAGTGCGCTGGCGATTGCCCAGGCCGCCACGCTGCCTCCGATGTCGAGCAGCCAGCCGAACTTCAGCAGCGCGAAATAGGAAGCCTCATCTTCCTGGAGATCGATCGTCGCACCGCTGCGGATCAGCGGTTGCCAGGATTGGAAGCTCAGCAGCCTTTCGCATGCCTGGCCAAGCGTCAGGATCATCGCGAAAACGCCATAGGGCGCCGGGGTCAAAAGCCTCGCGACGAGAGCGATGGACAGCAGCGTCAGCGCCAGCGTCGCCGCCGTTCCGGTGAGGAGATGGAAGACAGCTTTGACACGCCGATGAGCCAGCGCATCGCGCAGGGACACAGAGGACAGGTTCATTCTCAAACGAAATCCGCCGGCATTCATCGGCAGCCCACCTTAGATCTTGTTTTTACGACCTTATGATGGAGCCGGAGCGTCGAATACGCAGCTTCTCTGTCGTCTTAATCCTAAATAGCCCGTGCAGGAAAAGAAGAAATGGGACAGCGCCGACCTGCACGCGCCGCCGTCCCGTCTCAGGTGGATAGGCTCAGGCGAAAATGAAATCCGCGGCCGTGAAGTTTGCGGCGGTCAGCGATGCCGTGGGATCAGCAATATCGATGCTGAACTTCGCCCCGGTCGAGGTGACGACATCGAGGAAGACATTGCCACCCGCGCCATCGCGCGCGAACACCGTTCCAAGCCCGCCGCCTGCCGCATATTTTGCGACGCCAAGCTTTTCGAGCACGATGCGGTCGATGCCGTCCTGAAAATCCTCGATGCGATCACCGCCGTTCAGTGCGCCCGCGCCCTTGAAGCCGAACCAGTCACTGCCAGCTCCGCCCCAGAGCCTGTCGGCGCCTGCTTCGCCGATCAGCTTGTCGAACCCAGCATCGCCATGCATCTCGTCGGCACCATCGCCGCCCAGCATCATGTCGTCGCCATCACCGCCATAGAGAATGTCGTTGCCAGCTTCGCCACCCAGGGAGTCGGCGTCCCGGCCGCCGTCCAGATAATCGTTGCCCGCGCCTGCTTCCAGGCTATCCCGGCCATCGCCGCCGTACAGCTGGTCCACGCCGGTTTCGGAATCGAGCATATCGTCACCGATGCCACCCGAGAGATAATTGTTGCCGTCGCCGCCATCGACCCGGTCATTGCCGTTTCCGCCGTAGACATGGTCGTCGCCCGACTGGCCCTTCAGCTTGTCGTTGCCATCTTCGCCGTAAATCCAGTCATTGCCCGCGCCGCCGGATACGGCCTGGCTCGTGAGCAAGCCAGTGCCCGGATCGATTTCATTCAGGAAACCGTCGTCGCCAGCACCGGCATAGATGATGTCGTCGCCTGACCCGGCATCAATATAGTCGCGGCCAGCGCCGGTATAGATGGTGTCGTTGCCCCCATCACCCAGGATGTGGTCATGACCATCGCCGGTTTCGATACGGTCGTTGCCGTCGCCGCCTACAATCGTGTTCTTTCCGGTTCCGCCATAGAGCAGGTCGTTACCCGGCCCGCCATCGATCTTGTCGTCGCCATCCTCGCCCCAGATCTGGTCATCGCCCATGCCACCTTTGATGAAGTCCAGACCCGATTCACCATGGATGATGTCGTTGCCGTCGTTCCCTTCGATATAGTCGTCGCCCGATCCGCCCCACAACTGATCACTACCTGCGCCGCCATACATGAAATCAGCAAGGATCGTCCCCCTGATGATGTCATTGCCTATCGTGCCGTTGAACTTTGCCATTCCCCGCTCCCACAAAAAGCCCGGCGATCTTCTCGTGACGCCAGGATGATTGAACCGGGGTGTAACTAATATAAGTGAATGGGTGATTGAAATGCCCGCTAAAGGCGGCTTGTCCTCAATACCGGACGCAAGTCGTGACCAAGGATGAACAATGATCCTGACATTCTGCGTTTGAGAGCAAAGACTTCCCGCGCATGTCTCAAAACATTTGCAGAGCAATGTTCATGCTGAAGTAATCGGACAGCATCGTCTAGATGTGGCAAAAACAGGCTGCTCCGTTCAAATAGCGGCCGTCTTGATCGTGCCAAGAGCGGCCGCTGGCGGGGCGATCGCCTCCTTGGCCGTCCGTTCCCATTGGGCAAGCACCCGGTCGATGGTGAACCGTCGGGCCGCTATCCGCGCGCCTTCGGACAGGCGCCGCCGTTGTTGCGGGTCGGCGGATAATGCCGCCATCGCCGCACCCAGAGCGGTAACATCGCCATCGGGGACGAGAAGGCCGCTGATCCCGTCCGCGATCATCTCCCCCGGCCCCCATTGGCAGTCGAAGGAGATGACCGGAACGCCTGCCGCCATGGCTTCACCTATCACGATGCCCCAGCCTTCAAAGCGGGAGGAGAGGACGAAGATGTCGGCCTCGCGCAGCCAGGCGCCATGTTCCTGCGTGACGCCCGGCAACGTCACCCGATCCTGTAGCCCCAGAGCATCCCGCTGCGCTTCGAGCGTCGCGCGCTCCGGCCCCTCGCCCCATATCACGAGCGACCAGTCGGGCATGCCGTCGGCCGCCTCGGCAAATGCGGCGAGCAGAAGGTCGAAGCCTTTTTGCGGCACCAGCCGTCCCACAGCCACGATCTGCCTGCCCTCCGACCGTGCGCCGTCGATCTGGACCGGTGCATAGGTAGGGTTGGGGATGACCCATTGGCGCTGGCGCATGACCTTGGGGAAATAGCGCATCGCCCCTTCCGTCATCGTCACGAGCCCATGAGCGCGGGCATAGGTGTAGCGGCGCAAGGCAGACCAGAGCGTGCCGGGATATTGTTGGGCGGGATTGTTTCGTTCCGACACGATGACGGGGATGCCGAGCGGCTGGGCGGCGAGCACGCTGACGACGTTGGTGCGTGTCAGGAAGCTGATGACGAGATCGGGGCGGCTACATGCCAGCGCCCGGCGGAGAGCGGCAACGCGATGGAATACCGCCAGCGCCGATCGCATAAGGGGCAGGCGGCCGACGGGATAGCCAAGCTGCCTGATGCTGACCGCCGGATCATGCGCGTAATAAGGCGGCGTGCCGGGCTCTTCAAAGGCGAACAGGCTGACCGTCCAGCCAGACCGGCTGAAATGATTGCAGAGCAGGCTGACGATATGTTCCGATCCACCCGCACGCAGGCCTGGCAGGACGAAAGCGATATGCGGTTTGCCTGGATCCGATTTCGTCATGCTTGCAGAGTGACGCCATCGCCACGCCGATACCATGTCGATTGGGGATGATATCCTGATGGACGGCGGCTGGAGCAGGATTTCCTGCGCTGTCTCACGGGGGTTGCCATGCGCAGGATCAATCAAGGGCATCCAGCCAGGACTGGAACATCAAGATGCCCCAGAGATGATGCTGCCAGTTGCGGATGCCCGATTGATGCTCCCGCCATTTCCGTTCCACCACCTGCGGATTGAAATATCCCTCTTCCGCCAGCCGGGCGGGGTCGAGCAAATCGGCCGCCCATGCGCGCAAGGGGCCGCGCAGCCATTGGTCGAGCGGAACGGCAAAGCCCATTTTCGGCCGGTCGATTAAATGCTGCGGCACATGGCGGTAGAGCAGCTGGCGAAGGAGATATTTGCCCGTACCGCCCCGCACCTTGAAGTTGTACGGCAATGTCCAGGCGAATTCGAACAGCCGATGGTCAAGGAACGGCGCGCGCGTTTCCAGGCTGCACGCCATTGCTGCCCGGTCCACCTTCACCAGAATGTCGTCGGACATGTAATGGCAGGTGTCTTCCAGCATCTGATATTCGATCAGATTGCCCGATGAAACATGGCGCGGCAGTCCATAATCCAGCGGCTCGTCGATACCCTCCATCAGGTCCGACGGTGACCACAGGCTGGTCATTTCGCGGCAGAAGCTTTTCTCATCGGGTGCGGAGAGGACGTTCGCGCCCTTGTGCAGCTTGTCGCCCGGATGGGTCCAACGCTTGTGTTGGGGCATCAGCGGTTCGGCAAAGGCGTAGAGCCGGTCCCATTGCTGTTCTGGAACCGACTGCACGAGTTGCCCGGCCATGCGCCGCACCACCCGGGGTATGCGCGCGGTGTGCCGCCACAACCGCGCGGCCATGAAATAGCGTGCATAGCCGCCAAATAATTCGTCCCCACCATCGCCGGACATGGCCACGGTAACCTGTCGCCGGGCGAGCCGTGTCACCAGCGCCGTGGGGATCTGCGACGGATCGGCGAAGGGTTCGTCATAAATGGCGGGCAGATCGGGGATGACCGCCATGGCATCTGCTGGAGACACCATAAGCTCGCTATGGTCGGTGCCCAGATGCCGCGCGACGGCAGCGGCATGCTCAGCCTCATTATAATCCGCCTCGTGGAAGCCGATCGAGAAGGTCCGGACAGGTTGCGCGGATTGAACCTGCATCAGGGAAACGATGACGGAGGAATCAACGCCGCCCGACAGAAATGCCCCCAGCGGCACGTCTGCAATCATCTGCCGCCCGATGGCGCTGCGCAGCAGATCTTCGAGCGCGTCGGTAGCGTCGGCTTCGTCTCCCGCAAACGGCGTCTGGCGCTGGCGAGCGACCGCATCAGCCGCGAGCCAATAGGGCTGCGGATCGGGCGTCGTGCCCTGTTCGAGATCTTGCATGCCGATCTTGAGCCAATGGCCGGGCAGCAGCTTGCCAATGCCCTCATAGACGCTGAAGGGCGCGGGAATGGCATTATGACGCAGATAGAGCGCAAGGGCGCGCCTGTTCACCGGCGCGCTGAAGCCAGGCAAGCGCCTCAGCGCCTTCAGTTCCGATCCGAACAGGAAGACGCCCTTGTGCCACCCATAATAAAGCGGCTTTTCGCCAAATCTGTCGCGCGCGAGCCAGAGGCAGCGTTCCAGCCGGTCCCAAAGAGCGAAGGCGAACATGCCCGTGCTCTGCCTCAGCGCCTTGTCGATGCCCCAGGCATCGATCGCAGCCAGCAGTGTTTCGGTGTCGGAATGACCGCGCCATTGCGGCGCGCGGCCTTCCTGCTCCAGTTGCTCGCGGATATCCGCATGATTGTAGATTTCGCCATTATAGACGATCACCCAGCGTCCACCCGCCGACTGCATCGGCTGATGCCCCGCAGCGGACAGGTCGACAACGGCCAGCCGCCGATGTGCCATGGCGATGCCCGCTTCCTCATCATGCCAGCTTCCCCCATCGTCGGGGCCGCGATGCAACAGGGCGGCGTTCATGACGGGCAGGCTGTTCTTGAGAAGCGAGAAATGCTGACGGCTCCAGCCGCCGATCAAGCCACACATGCTGTCTGCATCTCCCTGAGGTCGGGTACCAGCAACGCGCGCATCCTCGCGGCCGGTTTTCCATTCGTGCAGCGACAATGGAGACGCCGGAAGACTGAATCCACCGCCCTTTGGGATATATCCAATTGGAACGCCGGAAGAATCGCAGAACATGCGCCAAATTCCGGCTGCGCCCGCATTCGGGCTAATCCAGATGGGCAGCCGTCATATCCAAGAGCCCACTTTCTGACTGGGCGCTAAATTGTAGATTTTCCTGCACTATCCGGTGCGGGAGAAAATATGAAGGTCCTCCACGTCATTACCGCCCTGAACGTGGGGGGCGCGGAAACCATGCTCGCCAAGCTGGTCGAGCATGAACGCGTGCATGGCCTTGCCGTCCAGGCGCAGGTCGCGTCACTGATGCCGCCCGGTCCCGCTGCTGATCGTATCCGAGCCGCCGGCACGCCTGTGCATGATTGCGGCCTTACCGGCCCGCTCGCCCTGCTGCCCAGCCTCATCCGCCTGCATCGGATTATCCGGCAGGTGCAGCCTGACCTGATCATGGCGTGGATGTATCATGCACATATCGCCGCGACCGTGGCGAGCCTGCTACTTCCCCGCGAAGTGCCGGTCATCTGGAACGTGCGCCACAGCATCGACGACATCCGTCAGGAAAAGCCCGCGCTACGGGCGATCGTGCGCACGGCGGCCTTGCTGTCCCGATGGCCTCGCTCGATTATCTACAATTCGCATGCCGCCGCCGACCAGCATGAAGCGTTGGGTTTCCGCGCTCGCCGCGCGATGGTGATCCCGAACGGCTTTGACCTCGACCTTTTCCGACCTCGAGAAGGCGCGCGTGAGCAGCTCGCCGCCAGCTTTGGCATCGATCCTGGATCACTGATCATCGGCATGGCGGCGCGCAACCACCCGATGAAGGATGCCGCCAACCTGGCGGAAGCCGTGCTGCTTGCAAGGCAGTCGGGCATTGATGCTCATCTTATCCTGACGGGCGAAGGGATGGACCAGCCGACGGGACGGCTGGCGCACCTGCTGGACAGGCTGCCCGCCGATCGCATGACATTACGCGCCCACGACCGCTCCCTGGTGCAACTGCTGCCCGGCCTCGACATCCTGATATTGCCATCTGCTTGGGGCGAAGGCTTTCCCAACATATTGGGCGAGGCGATGGCGTGCGCGACACCCTGCATCGCCACGGACGTCGGCGATAGCAGCTGGGTGCTGGGCGACACCGGCTTCATCGTTCCCCCGCGCGATCCGGCAGCTCTGGCGAAGAGCATCATGACTGTCGCCCGGATGGGACCGGAGGAGCGCAGCCAATTAGGCGTCGCCGCGCGAGAGCGAGTGAAGGAGAGGTTTTCCATGAGCAGGATCGCCACGATGTACAGCGATCTCTACCCGAGCGTGCGGGACGCGGGGAACCGCCATAAGCTGCCTGATGCCCCCGCCGGCCAGCCACAGGTGATGTGATGGATCAGGTCCTGCCAGCCCTCAGCAACAGCTCGTCCGACGCCCGGCCTGTATCGCGCGAGATCTGCGCCGGGCCGGTCCGCATATGTTTCCCCTTTGCCGGGGGCGTAGTGGGCGGTAGCCACATTTCAACGCTCAAGCTCATCCAGCGCCTTGACCGAACACAGTTCACGCCAATCATCGTCCTGCATCACGGCATCGGGCAGGTGGGCGAGTTGCTCCGGAAGGAGGGGCTGGACTTTATAACATTGCCTCGCCGCTTCCTGGGCAAGTCATCGGGTGTTCCGCCACTCGAAGGCCTGCATGCGCGGATGGGCGCCCTGACCGATCAGTGGAGTCTCGGCCGCTTTCTCAAGGCCAATGATGTCAGGATCGTTCATACCAACGAAGGTCCGATGCACATATCCTGGGCGCTGCCCGCGCGGCTGGCCGGGGCGAAGCTGCTTTGGCATCATCGCGGCACATCCAGGGCGCGGGGCGTCCGCTATATCGCGCCATTCGCAGCCAGCCGGATCGTCGGCGTGTCGGCCTTCGCCCTGTCGGAAGTGCGCCGCATCACCACCGCCGCGCGCGAGACCGCGGTGGTGTACAGCCCGTTCGACACGCATGGCGAAACAGTGGACAGGGTGGATGCGCATCGTCAGCTTACCTCCGAACTGGGACTGGACCCGGCGACCCATCTCATCGGCTTTTTCGGCAATCTGATCGGAAGCAAGCGGCCGGACATGTTCATCGACATGATGGCCTGCATAGCCAGATCGCGGCCGGATCTGCCGGTGGCCGGGCTGATGTTCGGCTCACCGCTCATAGACGGGATCGAAGCGGAACTGCGCCAACGGATCGACGCCCATGGCATCGCAGACAAGGTGCGCTTGATGGGCTTTCGCTATCCCTCGGCGCGGTTCATGGCCGCATGCGACATTCATACGGTAACATCGGTGGGAGAGCCCTTTGGCAGAACCCTGATCGAGGCCATGTTGTTGCGCACGCCGGTCGTGGCGGTTGCGTCGGGCGGCAATTTGGAAGCGATCGATGATGGAGTGAACGGGCTGCTCGCCAGGGTCGATGATCCCGCAGCCATGGCGTCGGCCGTGATATCCCTGCTGGAGTCTCCGGAGCGGGCGGCGAACCTCGCGGCGACTGCGGCGGCCCGGGCGGTGCAGCGATATGGCGTCGACCGCCATGTGACCGAAATCAGCGCGATCTACCGTTCGCTGCTCGCGGATGAAGACGAAAGGAAAACATAAGCAGTGGTGAGCCAGAATGCGACCGCGATTCTAGGTGTCAGCATCGCCACCTTGCTGATCGCGCCGTTCGTCGCGCCGCCGGATTTGTTCAGCCTTCAGTCCAGCCAAGGGGCTGGCAGTGATCTGGATGGATCATCGGTGCTGCCCGAAGTGGCAGGCGGGGAAGCCTTCCCCGGCGCGGAGGGCTTTGGACGTCGCTCCCGCGGCGGACGCGGCGGCAAGATAATTCCGGTCACGACATTGGCCGACAATGGCCCCGGTTCCCTGCGCGAGTGCATTGATGCGAAAGGGCCGAGAACCTGCATTTTCCGGGTCAGCGGGGTGATCCGCTTCACCAGCCAACGTCCCGCCATCCGCAATCCGTTCATTACCATCGCTGGCCAGACCGCGCCTGGCGGGGGCGTGATCGTCACCCATGCGGGCGGCGAATATGGCTTGACGCCCATCGTCGTGAAAGACACGCATGATGTCGTCATCCGCCACATCCGTGTCCGCACCGACATGAATGGTGTTCACCGCGGCAGCGACGGTTCCTTCACCTTCGCGAACAGCCGCAATGTCATTTTCGATCATGTCAGCGGCGCTTGGGCGCGCGACCAGATCATGACCGGGTTCCTCTTCAACGACAATGTCACCATTTCCAACTCCATCTTCACCCAGGGCATTCCCAAGCACGACAAATGCGCTCTGCTGGCCTCTCATCCGGAAAAGCCCCAGAAGATCAGCTTCATCCGCAACATCTGCGCGCACAATGGCGATCGTAATCCGGACGTGAACTTCGTGGCGGGATCCTGTATCGAGATCGTCAACAACCTGCTTTACAATGCACAGTCCCAGTTCACGGAAGCACATGAAAGCTTTGGTGGGTCGCCGGTCAACATCGTTGGCAATTTTTACAAGGGCGGCCCCAATAGCAGGGAAGATATCGCTGCCGTCGATCGGGTCGTCTATGACAATCCCGGCGTGTCCCAGATCTTCCTTTCGGGGAACAAGCTGGATCATGTTTCGCGGCTTACGACCAAGGATGTCGACATCGCAGTGGTGAAACGCCCCGCATGCCCGCTAAGCGTCCGCGTGATCTCCGCCGATGAGGCTTATGCCCAGGCTCTGGCAGGAGCAGGCGCCTTTCCGCGCGACCCCCTCGACCTGCGCACGGTGTCGGAAGTGCGGGAACGCAAAGGCACGATCCTGCGGGACCCTGCAATGCAGGCAGGGCCCCGTCCCATGCCTGTCATCGCGCCAGGCACACCTTATGTCGATCTGGACGATGACGGGATGGCCGACAGCTGGGAGCGGGCCAACGGCATGGATCCAAGGAAGAATGACGCGTGGCAGGATGCCAACCATGACAAATGGCTGAATCTGGACGAATTTCTGGATTTCGCCCATCGTGAAGTCATGGCCGGACGGCAGATCCGTTGACGGCCTTGCCAGTCAATATTGCAGGCGAATTTCCGCACCCAGGATTGTGCGGTCGAAATCGTCGAAGGCCCTGCTGCTGTTCCGCGTCGCTACACGACCAGTCAAGGCGAAGGAAATATTGCGGTTCATCAGATATTCGATTTCAGCGACACCCGCGATGGTACGTTCCCTCTGGCCAGTGCCGATGAAGTTGCTGCGCCGGTACAGCACGGACGCTTGCCAGCGGATATTATGATAGATCTCGTTCTGGACGCCGAGGCGCACGCGTGTGTCGGTTCGCGACTGCGCGCCGTTCCGCACCGTGGCGACATCACCCCGGAAGCTATCGAGAGTGACCGCCCAGCGTGGCGAAGGCGTGTAGATGAGGCCTGCCGACACGGAAAGGCCGGTCCGGCTGTTGAACTGCGGATCGTCGGGATTGAAGCGGAACACGCCGACCGCCGCTTCGCCCCGGATCAACCCGCCCGGTTCAAAGGAGACGCCGCCGCGCGCGCCATAGGTCTTGGAGTCCCGATCGACGCCTGATGAGTCCACGGCCAGCCGGAAATTCCGGGCGGTGTAGAACGCCTCGCCAAAGACGTCCATCATTCCGCTCAGGCGATAGCCAAGCCGCGCAGAGCCAGAATATTGGTCATAGTCACGTTCGGCATCGACGGAGGCGAGCGCATTATTCTTGAGCGCGGTTCCCTTTACGCCGACGGTGAAGCGGGCGCCACGGTGCGTATAGCCAAGGTCCCCCTGCCATATGTCATATTTGCGCGGGGGGGTGCCCGTTCCAAGCCGGGCTTCAGGTTCGCCGCGGTCTTCGACCAGCCGCGTCCAGCCAGCATTGGCCGAGACAGTGTCGCTGGCCGACAGGTTGAACACGCCGCCCACGCTCGCATTGATGCCTTCGGAATTCTCACTTTCATTCTTGAAATAGCGCCGGATGACACCCCGCGCCTGTGCTGACAGCTGGAACTTGTCGTCACTCAGCTGCAGGTTGAGCCAGGGAGAGATGGTGAGGCGCTCATCATCGATCTCGTTCGACGGCAGCGCATAGATGTTTGAGTCATATTCCAGCCGCATGTCCGCGCCGACGTAGGCCGACACCCTGCCCAACTGGACCGCCTTCGCCTCATATTCTTCCGGCGTTTCCAACAACGGCGTGGCCCGGTCGAGTTGCTGGGCGGCGGCCGGAAACGCTACGCCCGCCACGATGGCGCAGGAGCAGAAGGGGAGGAGGAGGCGAGCAGCTTTCAAAACCATTTCTCCACGACTTTGATGGTGTCACCGGGCTGAATGGGCGTGTTTTCCGACGCTTTGGCGGTGGAGGCCTGCCCACCCACCTGACGGATGATCGCGACCATGTTGCGATTGGCGCGGAAGGTATAGCCGCCCGCGACCGACACTGCCGTCACGACCGTCATGCCGGGGCGGTAAGGATATTCGCCGGGGCTGCGCACTTCGCCAAGGATGTAGATGGGTCGCAGCCGGACGGGCTGGATACTGACGGCGGGCGATACCATCAGCCTCTTTTCCACCAGCAATGCAGCCACCCTTTGCTCCAGTTCAGGGATTGTCGATCCCTTGACGGGAATCCCGCCCATCAGCGGCAGCGTCAGTTCCCCGCGATCGTTCACGACGAAGGCGGTGCCATTTTCTATTTCAGTAAGACCAGGGATGATGACGCGCAGTTCATCACCAGGCCCCAACCTGTACTGATTGGCATCGGCGGTGGAAAGGGCAGGCAGATTGGAAACGGAGCCTGCACAGGCCGAAAGGGCCAGCATTAGGGAAATGCCGAAAGATTGGACGATCCGCATGACCACCTCCCATGTCTCTGACCATCTCTGGCCATTTTTGTTTCAGTTTCAGAACAGAAATAACGCGAAGTCAATTGCTGCTGGATAGTTGTTTGTTCGGTAAGGATAATTTTTGGACTTCATCATCGGCACTGCCGACCGCTTCGAGCAGTGTATCGATCATCAACTGCATCGCTTCTTCGCCCAGCAGATGGTCCACTGGAAGCATGAGGCTGCGCTCACCTATTTCAGCGGCTATGGGCAGAGGGCGTATATTGGGGCGGTTGCTGTTCCGCACCGCAAGCTCGCGCGACATGTCCGGGCAAGAACCAGTCCCGGCCGGTATTCCGCGCCGGGCGAGCGCAGCGATCATCTCCGGCCGATCCACGGATGGATCGAGCAGCAGGTAGAATTTATAATAGGCATGCTCCACGCCATCGGGCACCTGCGGCATCTCGATCAGCGGATGATCGCTCAAGCCCTCGTGCAGCATGGCGGCATTGGCCTGCCGCCGCGCCAGCCAACCGGGCAGCTTGCGTAGTTGTACGCGGCCGATCGCCGCCTGCATTTCCGTCAGCCGCCAATTGGTACCGAAACTTTCGTGCAAGTAGCGGAAGGCATTGCCAGCGGCAGGGGCATTCAGCATCGCGACATTCTTGCCATGGTCCTTGTATGCCCAGGCCCGTTCCCAATGGGCATCGTCCTTCAGCAGCAGCATGCCGCCCTCGCCCCCGGTCGACATGATCTTGTCCGTGCAGAAGGAGAAGGCGGAAGCATGGCCGAACGACCCAACCCTCCGCCCCCCGATCACCGCACCATGCGCCTGGGCGCAATCCTCGACCAGCCATAGGCCGTGCCGTTCCGCGATCGCCGACAGCGCGTCCATGTCGCACGGAAAGCCGGCAAGATGGACGCAGAGTATCGCGCTTGTCCGTTCGTTGATGAGCGGCACGACGGCGGCGGGGTCCATGGTATGGCTGTTCCGGTCGATGTCGGCGAATATCGGCACAGCGCCGACCGCAGCGACGGCGGAAGCGCTCGCGAAGAAGCTGCGCGCAGGTACGATGACCTCATCGCCCGACCCTACCCCAAGGGCGCGGAGGGCGAGCTCCAGCGCAAGCGTGCCGTTCGCCAGTGAAATGGCGTGCGGCATATCGCAATAGCTGGCGAATTCACGCTCAAACGCGCGGCATTGATCGCCATGCACCAGTGAGTTCACCCGGCCGCTTTGCAGCACACGGACCACCGCCTCGATCTCATCCTGCCCATATTGGGGCCAGCGCTGGTCGGGCGGCGGAAAAGGTTGGGCCAGAGCGGCGGCATCGGTCATTTCGCGGCTTGGGATAATCTGGTTCATCGACTTCCAGCCCTCACGCAGAAGCTTGGGACGGCCACGAGCCGGAACGGCTGGAGCGCAGTCCGTCATTCATTCGCAGCCTTGCCGACCAGGTCGATCTCCCGCGTCAGCTCGCGCAGCGTCTTGGCCCAGGTCGATTGTGCAGGGGCGCGCAGCAATTCCTTCATCAGGTCGCGGACCCCATCCTCATCATGGGCATGGATGAGGCTCGCCAATTCGGTGAAGGCGTTGACCAGCTTTTCGAGCGGAACGGGGCAAGGACTGGCTTCGATCACGCCGGGAATGGTGGAGCGAAGCTGTTCCTCGGTGGTGTCGAACAGTTCCTCGTAAAGCTTCTCGCCTGGGCGCAGGCCGACGAACTTGATGGGCACGTCGATGTCCGGGCGCAGCCCCGCCAGCCTGATCATCCGGCGCGCGATGTCGACGATCTTGATCGGCTCGCCCATGTCGAGGACGAAGATCGTGCCACGGTCGATGTTGGTTTCCATCGCCCGCGCGCTGCTTTGCAGGATAAGCTGCACCGCTTCACCCACCGTCATGAAATAGCGCTTGATCTCAGGATGGGTGATGGTGAGCGGCTTTCCCGCCGCCATCTGCTGTTGCAGCAGGGGAACGAGCGATCCGCTGGAGCCCAGCACATTGCCGAACCGCACGGTCATGAAGCGCGGGCTGTCAGGGTCGCACTGCCCGATCAGGTCCAGCGCCTGGCAATATAGCTCGCCCAGGCGCTTGGTCGCGCCCATGACGCCGACGGGATTGACCGCCTTGTCCGTGGACACCTGGATCATCGCCAGCGCACCATGGGCACAGACCGCGTCGGCGACGTTGCGCGTGCCCAGCACGTTAGTATGCGCGCCTTCGCAAGGATTGGCTTCCACGATGGGCACATGCTTGAGCGCGGCGGCGTGGAAGACGACTTCGGGCTGATGACGCTGGAACACGTCGTTAAGCGCCGGGCGGTCGCGGATCGAGCAAAGCTCAGGGCGGCAGATGATCTCGGGGAACTTGTCCCGCACCTGCATCTCGATCGTGTAGAGATTGAATTCGCAATGGTCGAGCAGCACGATCTCCGCCGGGCGGAAGGTCGCGATTTGGCGCACCAGCTCTCCGCCGATCGTGCCGCCGGCCCCTGTCACCAGGATCCGGCGCCCCCGGATCAGCCGGTCGACGATATTGCGCTGGAGGGATACTTCGGGACGGCCGAGCAGGTCGGCAAGCTCGAACTGCTTGATCTCGATGCGCGGTTCGCCATCCTTCGTTTTCTGAAGGTCGTTGGCGTGGGCGACGGTGAGGTCGCACTGATCGGCCAGCTTCACCAGATGGGAGAAGGAGCGGCGCGGCATCGCCTTGTCGCCCCGGATGACGAGGCTTTCCGGCTTGAGGCCCCGCGTCGCCAGCGTCTCCACGATCTGAGGCAGCTTATCGGGTGAACCAAGGACAGGAATGCCCGCGATCTGCAGCCTCGTTTCGCGGCTGTCGAAGGTCAGCGCGCCAACGACATTGAACCGGTTCGTGCGTTCGGCTCGCAGCATGTCGATGAGCGACCGGATCCAGTCCAGTTCGCCAAGCAACAGGATGTTGTGGCCGCCACCCGGCGGAACGATATGGGCCAGGGCAAATTCGCGCAGCCCACGGCGCAGCGTCCGCACGCCGATCATCGCCACCAGCAGCAAGGCAAAATGCAGCAGGGCAAAGCCCACGGCTTCCAGCGGCGCGCCCCGGATCTTGGCAGATATGATGAGGCACATCCCCCAGGCCGCTGTCGCGCCTCCGGCCACCGCGGTCGAAAGTGTGATGCCGTCGCCAAAGGAGAGGAAGCGCCAGCTCCGCCAGTAAAGACCGGTAAGGCAAAGGGTGAATACCGCCACCAGGCTGAAAAAGAACATCAGGCTCGGGCGATCGTAAAAAGCCGAGGAAACCGCCCCCGGCATGGTCATCACCACGGCGAGCAAGGTGACCAGGATCAAGGATGCGTCGATCAGCATCAAGGCGGCGAAGCGCGCAGGACCCGGAAAGCCCGTTGGCCGCGTCAGCAGATCATGAAGCAATATTGCCCAGACAGGCGCGCCAGCGGGTACGTCCGAGCGGGCAGCCTCGACATCATCGAGAATTGGGTCAGATCCAGCGGGCGCTGTGCTCGCATCCATAGCAAAACCCTTGCGGTTCAAGACGAGACCTTTGACAATCGCGCACTGCCGGGACGACGGGCATGTCTTCCGCGGCAGTCATGGCGTGAATGTCCAGGTCACCATCAAAACGGTAGCGACTTGGGTTCCGGCCGCAATGAACCAGACAGCTATCATCCCTTGTGGCAGAAACGGGCGCGGGTGATGGCCTAAGGAGCAGAATTTCCGGCCTTTGCCAGCCCGAATGATTTACTGGATGAGGTCGGATTAAATCTTTTGGCTAATTGACAGCAGCGGCTGGCAATCATGACAGGCTCATCTTGCCAGAAATTTACACTGCCCGCCTTTGGCAGGGCGCGTGTTCCGGGGAAACCCCGCGAACCGAATCGGACATTTCGCGGCTCGAACAGGTGGTCCGGCGCATCATCGCAATCCTAGGCACTGATCGCGCTATTTTGCCAAATATGTGTAAAGACAATCCGTTACGAAATCCGCCCCGTGAACATTCTTCATGCAAGTTAAATTTTTACAGGATGTTACGCCTATTGTTCAGATCGGCATTTGTGATACTCTCGCGCTCGATAAAATTGGGGTCGCCTTCAGGCAGTGCTTTTGCATTTTCAATCCATCACGGCTCGCCGATGATGTTGAGGGAGGCGAACGATGACAACGGTTTCAGATGTCGTGCTTGTCGGCGGAAGCTCGATCGTCAGGGAAGGCCTGCGGCGGCTTTTGTCTTCGCAACATCGCCAGATTCTCTATACCGGCGCGAAGCTTGATGAGTTTCGCTTTTCCGGGATGGCTGATCCGGCATGTCTGCTGCTCCTCATCGAAGATCAGGACAAGGAATGGAACGGCGCCGCCCTCGCTGAAGTGCGTGAACAATGCCCTGCCGCGCGCATTGCGATTCTCGCCAACAAGTTCGACTTTGACACCATGCTCGACGCGTTTCGGGCGGGCGCCGAAGGTTATCTGATCAATGACCTGTCCTGTGAGCGACTGGGCGGCTATCTCGACCTGATTGCGCTTGGCGAAAAGATTTTTCCGTCACAACTGGCTCAGCAGCTGATCGATCAATCCGGGACTTGCGAAGAGGTGCCCAACGCAGTGTCGATCGATGGCGCGAATCTGTCCGCACGGGAAATGGAGATATTGCAGCGCCTGATTGCCGGGTTGCCCAACAAGGTCATTTCGCGGCAACTGTCGATCAGCGAGGCCACGGTCAAGGTTCATGTGAAAGCGGTGCTGCGCAAGCTGCGCGTGTCGAACCGTACCCAGGCGGCCATATGGGCAGCGAGCCAGGGATTGCACGGCATGGCCGAGGGCAGCTCCCCCTCCCCCCGCGCCGCAGTGCCGTCGACCAAGATCGATCATGCGGCGCTCGCCGTGACGGGCAGCGGCAACGCCGCGACCAGTTGCACGGCAAACGCCTGAAGGCGGCGGAAGCCGGGGTGCTGCACCTCACACAAGTCACCATAAGTCGGGCAAAGTTTTCCCGTTTTTAATTCCCTTTTTCCTTACCCGATCGGATATTCCCCCTGCCCCTTTTGAATGCCGCGCAGGCATTATGTGCAATGGACTAATCCAGGTCACATTTGCATCCTAGCCGCCCAACAGGCAGTAATTCCGAGCCGGAGCGCCAGGCGTGCAAACCAGTCACTATCAGGCAAGCCACTATCCAACGCCTAGCGGCCATGGCGCGAGCCCTCCCCAGGAACGGGCGCAGTTCTGGACGGACGAACTGCACCGGTGGGAATTTGTCCTGTTGCAGGGCGCGGTGTTTTTCGCCCCCTACATCGCTTTCCGCCATCCCAGCGTCTACATCACTCTAAGCGACATCATGTTCGCGGGCGCCTTTTTCCTCCGGGTGGCATCGGGCAGAGTGGCGACCCCCTTCGCCAGCTTGACCTGGCTGTGGGTGCTAGGCCTGCTGATGCTGAGCGGCGGTCTGTTCATCGGCAGCGTATTCAAGGGCGACGTCGTCAGGTGCCTGGTGCTGATCGCCCAATATTCCTTCGCTTATCTGATCGTGCCGCTCGTCCTGCTGCGCAGATCGGAGGAGGAAGCGGTCCGGCTGATCAAATGCTGTATCTGGGGCATGGTGACGATGTGCGTCATCGGCGGCATCGTCTATCTGAGCGGCCATTACAGCGCCGAAAGAGAGCAGATGGCGGTCGTGACCGGCAACAAGCGATTGCAGGGTTTTGCCGGAAATCCCAACGGAATGGCGGTATTGACCGTCATGGCATTGCCGCTCGTCTGGCTTCTTCTGTTATCAAGACAGACGCGGACATGGGCCGCGATGTTTTGTATCGCACTTCTCATCACGGGCATAATCCTGACAAGCTCGAATACCGGTCTGTACAGCATGGTCGCCGCTGCTCTGATATTCTTCGGCGGTAGACGTAATTTCAAGACCTTGATCGTCATCGCCCTGCTCAGCAGCGCGGTTCTGACTTTCGGCCAGGATTATTTGCCATCGACTTTCCAGAACCGAGTGCTATCGGCAATGAACTCTGGCGATCTGTCCAGTGCCGGCACATTTGCGGCGCGGCAGGAGCTGAACAGGGAAGCGCTGGAGATGGCCGATGAGAATCTCATCATCGGCCTGGGCGCGGACCAATATCGGCAGGAGAGCCGCTATGGCCTGCCTGTCCATAATCTCTACCTGCTGCTGCTCAACGAAGGCGGCGGGCTGTCACTGCTGGGCTATCTCATTTTGTTGGCCGTTCCCCTGCTTGTCGCCATCGCCGCGCACCGCAGCAAACATGGGAAGCTCGTGCTGCTGACGACTATCACGATATTGGTGGCCTTCGCCAATGCCGTCATGGGGATGCCGCATGTGTATGGACGATGCTGGTTCCTGTTCGTTTTCCTGGCGCTCAGCCCGTCGCTGATCGGCCAGGGCGTGATAGACCCTCGCTTCCTGCCTTCGCCAGCGCAGCGCCGGGGCATGCGCGGCCGCCTTCCACCGCTGCAAAGCTGACTCCTGCATCGGCACGGGCAGGACTTTGCCCATCCTTTGAACAGCGCCGGACCGCTGGCCGCATGGGGAAAAAGATATGTCCCCAAAAGGACGATTTCTGCCCGGTAAAGACCACTTTAACATGAAGTTATGCAGTTCCCGCAGGTGACAGAGAGAAGCGGTCGGCCACAATTTAGGTGAAGGGGGAGGCATGCTTTTCAATTCATATGAATTTCTGTTCGGCTTCTTTCCCCTCACCATGTGCGGCTTCCTGCTGCTATGGCGATTCAGGCCCGAATGGCGCGGCGCCTTCCTGGCGCTGGCTTCGGTGCTCTTCTACATCTGGTGGGACGCGCGCTTCGTCTGGTTGCTGATCGGGTCGATCGTCTTCAACTATCTTTGCGGCTGCGCCATCGTGAAGTCCCAGACGCGCAAGGCGGCCCTTCGCATCATGCAGGCGGGCATCGCGGTCGATCTCTGCGCGCTTGGCTATTTCAAATATGCGACCTTCATCGCGAACAATTTCGATGCGTTGACGGGACTGGATTTCGCCGTCGGCTATATCGTCCTGCCCATCGGCATATCTTTCTACACCTTCACGCAGATCGCCTTCCTCGTCGATGCCTATCGCGGTGAGGCGAAGGAGTATAATTTCACCAATTACGTCCTTTTCGTCAGCTACTTCCCCCATCTGATCGCGGGACCCATCATCCATCACAAGTCGATGATGCCGCAATTTGAATCGAGGGCGATATTCCGTCCCACCGCGCGCGGAGCTGCGCTGGGGACGGTCTTCTTCCTCATCGGCCTCATCAAGAAAGTGGTTCTTGCGGACGGCTTTGCCCTATATGCGGACGCGATATTCAACGCGTCGCTTAAAGGCTTCGCGCCTGATTTCGCCGTCTCATGGGTCGGGGCGCTCTGCTACACATTCCAAATCTACTTCGACTTTTCCGGCTATTGCGACATGGCGATCGGGCTGTCGCTGTTCTTCGGCGTACAATTGCCGTTCAACTTCAACTCGCCCTACAAGGCGCGCAGCATCGTCGATTTCTGGCGCCGCTGGCACATGACCCTGTCGGCTTTCCTGCGGGAATATCTCTACATCGCGCTCGGCGGTAATCGGAAGGGCCCCGGACGGCGCTATGTCAACCTGCTCCTCACCATGCTGCTGGGCGGACTGTGGCATGGTGCGAACTGGACCTTCGTCTTCTGGGGCGCGCTGCATGGGTCCTATCTGATCATCAATCATGCTTGGCGATCGCTGTCCACGCGGCTTGCCCTGCCATCCTGGGGCGCTGTGGGCGTCCTCGCCTCGACCGCCCTCACTTTCTTCAGCGTCATCATCGCCTGGGTATTCTTCCGCGCCGAAAGCTTCGCGTCGGGCACGGCGATGCTGGGCGGCATGTTCGGCCTCAACGGCTTTGCAGGCTGGCAACAGGCGGCGGCAGAGCTGTCACGGCTGCTGGGCTATGACGAGATGCTGCTGGCGCCGGTCAGCCTCATTTGCCTGGGCGGACTGATCGTCTGGGCGATGCCCAATTCCCAGCAGTTGGTCGCAAAGGCGGAAGAGCTGATTGAATCGCGGCGCTGGTCGCTCATGGGCGCGAGCGCCGTCCTTACCTGCTTCATCATGGCGATCCACTCCTCGCAAGGCGTGTCGCCCTTCATCTACTTCAACTTCTGAGCGCAAAGATGAAACCGATCTCCCAATTTCTCGCTGGCGCCGCTCTTACGATTGGGGCGCTCGAGCTGGCGCTGTGGGCGCTGCCGGTGAGTTCGGGCTTCGCCAGCCCGCCCCTTTCGGCCAAGGACCCGGTTGTGCACTATGTGCCGCGCACCCACTACACGTCTTCAAGCGGATGGCTGATGCGGGACGCGGTTTCAGGCCGGATGAACAGCCTTGGCTTTTCAGGCCCGGAAGTCAGCCCGGCCGACCAGAGCATCGCCCTGATCGGCGACAGTTTCGTCGACGCGCTCAGCATCCGGCCGGAAAAGAGGGTCGGATATCTGCTCGAAAATGGCGGGGCGCCAAAGCCCGTCGTCTCGCTTGGCGTGGCGGGCGCGGACTTCGCCGATTATGTCGTGGCGGCGCAGTGGGCGGCACAACATCTGAAAGCCCGGACTGCCGTGATCGTGGTGAATGAAGAGGATCTTTCATCCTCCATCCGCCCGAAGCTGCGCGGCTATTGGTATGAGAGCAGCGGGACGAACCTCAAGGTTCGCTCCAGGTCGCCCAGCGAGTTTCGGAACAGCATCGGCCAAAGCCGCCTTGCAAGCTACCTCGTCTATAATCTCAAATTCTCGCCGGCAGACGTCGCGCGCTCGCTCGACCCCTTCCCGGCCGTGAAGAAGGATGCGCCAGCGGCGGCGGAAACGGCATTGAAGCAGCGTGCCGCCGAGCGGTTCGTGCATGACCTCACCGCTCTCAAGGCAAGGGGCGTTCGCACTCTTCTGGTGCTGCAACCCAATGCCAAGGCGATCTATGCAGGCAAGCAGATCAGCCGCCCGAACATCGATGGATTGTCAAAGCTCGCCCGGGCCGCGCAGCTTGAGGTGCTGGACCTGGACGCACCCTATCGGCAATTTTTCGCCAAGACCGCCAAGCGCTTCGACCTCAGCGATGCCGATCCGCACTGGAATGAGGCGGGGCATCAGCTTGCGGCTCAGGCAATCAGGGATCGTATCGCGTCCTGGCACATCGCCAGCACGCATCACGCCTCCGCGGCGCCAGTCAAAGCCGCAGTTGGTGGATGACCATGTCGGCGAAATAGCGCGCGCCTCTGGGGCCCAGATGGTTGATGTCCGGTTGATCCCCGTCCGGGCCAAGACGTCGCGCCTCCTCCGGGCTCATCTTTTCCAAGGCTGCCGCGCTCATGGCATGCAGATCTATGAGCCGCGCGTCCCTCGCCGCCGCGATCCGGCGGACTGCATTTGCATAGGGCTCCAGCCCATCCTTGATCTTGCCATCAACATAGATGCGGCGCGCAACGGGGGTGATCAGGACCGGCTCAGCGCCGGAATTTCGGGCGTCGTCCACATATTGGCTGATGATATCGGTAAAATCCGCATCGGGATCGGTCCTGCGTTTCTCGTCCCTGCCCGCATCATTATGCCCGAATTGGATGAGGACGAGCGCGTTTGAAGCGCTGCCATCCCTGATCTTCTGCAGCACGCCTTTCCAACTGCCTTCCTTGCGATAACTCCTGGAGCTTCGTCCGGCGCGAGCGAGGTTCGTGCAACTCTTCACCTTGGCGGTCATCGACTGGCAAAAGGCGTCGCCCCAGCCGGTGATCGAAGACACGGTGGAATCGCCGACCAGGATGACGTCCCTCTCCTTGGGTTTGGAAGGGCCCGCCTGGGCGCAGGCGCTAAGGCAAACCAATGCCATGCCCGCCCAGGATATTGTCCGCCACCGCATGCGCATGGCCCCTTCAGCACGTCACGCCATATGGTCCGCGCGCTCGCGCCAGCGCGACGGCGCCATCCGTTCATACCAGCGGCGGCGCGTCGGCATCTCACCGCTGAAATATTCGGCCGAGTCCATGTAGAACTGGACCGGATCGCCATATCCACGGCGGGCATGTTCCGCATAATCGACCCGGTTGATGACGACGCCATCGACCGGCTTTTGCAGCACCTGCAGGGCTGCGCGCACCTGTTCGATCGTGGTCCGTCCCCAGCGCACGACCATCAATGTGTGGTCCGCCGCATCCATCAGCATGCGCGAATCCCGTGTCGCCAGCGTCGGGGGCGCATTGATGATCAGAAGGTCGTAATGCTCCCGAAGCTGATCGAGCAACTCGTTGACCTTCCCCAGGCGCATCAAGGCGACGGGATTGCGCGCGGGCTCCCTGGCGCTGAGAACAACGGGCTCATAGGTGGTGACTTCCGCTGGCTCCAGGTCCGGCCTTTGCGTCAGGGCGAGCGGCGGGATTAGGCGTCGCGCGTCCACCGCGCCGCTCAGATAATCGATCAGGTCAGGCTTGCCGCTCCCATCATCGGTCGGGCGCAGGACATCGCTTGGACGGCGGAGATCAAGATCGATGACGATCGCACGACGCCCCATCGCAACCGCCGCCGCCAGCAAGGTCAGGGTAACCGTCGATTTGCCGTCCCCGGTGATGGGTGAGGTGATCAATATCGTCTGCGCCTTGCCAGGATCGGCGAGCTCCGCAACCTCGCTGCCAAGGCCGCGCGCCACTTCGGCGAAGAGCGATTGCGGGTCCTGCAACACCGGGTTGGCCTTTGCCGACATCAGCGCATCGCCATCCAGTTCGGGCAGCATCGCAAAGGTCCGCAGGCCGAATTGATGATAGATCTGCTCGGCGTTCCACAGCCGGTTATCGGTTAGCTCAATGCCGAAGACGATCAGCAGGCCAAGGATCAGCGAGCCAACGAACGCGGCGAAGGTCGCGGACTTGGGCCGTGGCGAGATCGGGTCCTGCGGGACGGCGGCAGGCGACATCAGGCGCGAATGGATGCCCGACGCGGCAAGGCTGGTCTTCACCTGCTGCGCCTTGGTGCTCATTTCGACGAAAGCGCTGCGTGCCGCTTCGGCGTTACGCTCCAGCGCGTTGAGTTCGACCGTTGCGGCCGTATTCGCAAACGCCTTGCCGGTGATCGCACGCAGCGTGCCTTCCAACTGGCCCGCGCGCGATGCCGCCGATGCCGCCTCGCTTCTGGCAAGCCCAGCTTCGCGCGCGGCGGCATTTTGTGCCTGCGTCGTGGCGGCGGCGATCACCCTTGCCTGCTCCTGCTGCATGCTGCCCGTGGTTTCGGCGATCTGCGCCGCGACTCCCCGCATCTTGGGATGTTCAGGCCCATACATCATCGCCAATTCGCTGCGGGTGCGGGTCAGGTCGTCCAATTGCCGCCTTTGCTGGTCCAGCAGCGGAGAGGTGGCTCCTACCGTCGTGATATTGTTCACCGCGCTCGCGATGCCAGCCGCGCGTGCGCTCTGCGCCGCCCGCATGGCGGCGGCCGACGCGGCCTCCGTCGCGATACGGTTGATCTGCGCATAATCCTCGGAGCCCCCGGCACCAGTCAGCATCTGGTGCTGGCGACGGAAATCGGCGACCGCCTGCTCTGCCTGATGCGCCTCGGTGGCCAGCCGCGCCCGTTCATCATCCAGCTGGGCGGCGATCTTTCCCTGCCGGTCATCGCGCAGGATGGCGCGGTAGGCGGCAAGGCTGGCCGGATATTGATTGGCGATTTCGGACGCGAGATCGGGCGATGTCGACCGCACGGTGATCTCGATAAAGTCGGATTCCTTAAGGCTGGAGACAGACGTGCTCGACATCAGCCTGCCTGCAAGGCGCGACAGCCGCCGGTTATCCACAATCGCGCTGGAGGGCAGCGGATTCTCGACAAAGCGGGGGTCGGAGGCAAGCTTCAGGTCCTGCACCACGCGTTCGGCCAGCGAACGGGACCGGTAAATGCCCGCTTCGTTGGCTACCCGCTGCTGGTTGCGAGCGGCCATGTCCGGCGACCCGCTGTCGTCATTGAGTTCGACCTGCACCGTTGCTGTCGCTTGGTAGACGGGCGTGCTCGTCAGCTGAACCACCAGGACGATCAGGACAGCGAAGAAGACGATCGCGCCCAACAGCAATTCATGCCGCCGGATGATCTTTATCACCTGCCGTGCCGACAGGCTGGAAGGCCGGGATCCGCCATCCATCGGCCGGTCAGGCCGTGCTTCGAGCAGGGGTGCGTTCAGCATTCCCGATTGCGACAGCATGAATAGATCCTCCACGACGGCATTCTGCCCCTTTGGCCGCCGACCCTCCAGCTTTTGGCAGGTGCGATCAAACAATCTTAGGGCGCAGAGGGCAGGAATAATGATTAACCCCTTCGGGCATCGCATGACGCAAGCGGCGCAAGATCGGGCCATTCATGCGGCAGCTCGGGGCGCGTAGGCCAGCTAACAGGCAGCTGCACGGCCAACCACTTCCAATGAGCGCATTTTTTATATAAGTTACCAATTCGGTTATTTTCGAGGCGACTCCAGAAAAGCCGGATCAAAGGCTGTGAGGCGCCCCGCATTGATGGGAGAGGGCCTGTGCCGATTGCGGTCGCCATCGCCATGCTGGTGCTTGGTTCGGTCGCATTTCACCTGTTCAGTCCCTGGTGGCGCACCCCGATCGCCTCGAACTGGGGCTCAATTGATTCCGCGCTGGACGTAACCCTCTGGATTTGCGCGGCTGCATTCATCTTCCTCAACCTGTTTATGGCCTGGGTGCTGGTGCGCTACCGCCACCGCGCCGGGCATCGCGCCCATTATGAACCGGAAAACGCCTCTTTGGAGAAAAGGTTGACGATCTGGACAGCTATCGGCATCGCCGGGATGCTGGCTCCTGGCCTCGCCGCATGGGGCCGCTATGTTTCGGTGCCGCAGGATGCGACGATCATCGAGGCGGTCGGCCAGCAATGGCAATGGTCGTTCCGCTATCCGGGACCAGATGGCGTCCTGGGCGCGGCAGCGGTCAAATATGTGACGCCTGACAATAGCCTCGGCCTCGACCCGCTGGACCCGTTCGGGCGCGACGATCTGCTGGTGGAGGCAGGCGACCTTCACCTCCCTCTGGGCAAGCCCGTCAAGGTCGTGCTGCGGTCCAAGGATGTGCTTCACGATTTCTATGTGCCGGAATTCCGAGCAAAAATGGACCTGGTGCCCGGCATCGTCACCTATTTCTGGATGACCCCGACCAAGGCAGGCACGTTCGATATTCTCTGCGCCGAATTGTGCGGCACCGGCCATCATGAAATGCGCGGGCGCGTTGTCGTCGAGAGCCCCAAAGCGTTCGCCGCCTGGCAAGCGCAGCAGACGAGCTTTGGCCAGATCCTCGCCGAAACCCCGCCTGCCGCCATGTCCATCCTGCTGATCAAGGCAAACGCCTGCGTCGTCCCCGCATCCTGGAGCAAGAGTTGATGGCTACCACCCTGGCTGATGACCTGCGGCCGCTGCATCATCCTCACAGCTGGGTCACCAGATATGTCTGGAGCCAGGATCACAAGGTCATCGCCATCCAATATAGCGTAACGGCCATTTCGATCGGGCTGGTCGCGCTGGTCTTGTCCGCATTGATGCGGTTGCAACTCGGCTTCCCCGGCGCCTTTCCCGCCATCCAGCCGGACAATTACCTCCAGTTCGTATCGATGCACGGCATGATCATGGTCGTCTATCTGCTGACGGCGCTGCTGCTGGGAGGATTTGGCAATTATCTGATCCCGCTGATGATCGGCGCGCGGGACATGGTCTTCCCCTTCGTCAATATGCTGAGCTACTGGCTGTACTTGCTGTCGGTCATCGTTCTGGTCGCAGGCTTTTTCGTGCCGGGAGGGCCGACGGGCGCGGGCTGGACGCTCTATCCGCCCCAGGCGATCAGCGAAGGCACGCCTGGCCACCAATGGGGCATCGCCACCATGCTGGTCAGTCTCGCCATCTTCGTCGCCGCCTTCACCATGGGCGGGCTCAACTATGTGACGACAGTGCTTCAGGCGCGGACCAAGGGCATGACGCTGATGCGGATGCCCCTATCCGTCTGGGGCATCTTCACCGCATCCATCATGGGGCTGCTCGCTTTCCCCGCATTGTTTGTCGCGGCGATCATGATGCTGTTCGATCATTTTGCGGGCACCAGCTTCTTCATGCCGACCATGCAGTCGATGGGCGCGATCACACCAACCGAAGGTGGAAGCCCCCTCCTCTTTCAGCATCTCTTCTGGTTCTTCGGCCATCCCGAAGTCTATATCGTCGCCCTGCCCGCCTTCGGCATTGTATCGGACCTGATCAGCGTCCATGCCCGCCGCAACATCTTCGGTTATCGCATGATGGTGTGGGCGATCACCATTATAGGCGCCTTGAGCTTCGTCGTCTGGGCCCATCATATGTATGTCAGCGGTATGAACCCCTATTTCGGGTTCTTCTTCGCGACATCGACACTGATCATCGCCATACCTACGGCGATCAAGGTCTATAACTGGCTGCTCACCCTATGGCGCGGCGACATTCATCTGCGCGTGCCGATGCTGTTCGCCATCGCGTTCATCTTCACCTTCATCCATGGTGGGCTGTCGGGACTGTTCCTGGGCAATGTCAGTGTAGACGTGCCGCTGTCCGATACCTTCTTCGTCGTCGCCCATTTCCACATGGTCATGGGCGTATCGCCGGTACTGGTGATCTTCGGCGCGATCTACCATTGGTATCCCAAGATCTTTGGCCGGATGTGGAACGAGACTTTGGGCAAGCTCCACTTCTGGATCACCTTCCTCGGCGTCTACGCGATCTTCCTGCCGATGCACTATCTCGGCATATTGGGCGTGCCACGCCGCTACTATGCCCTTGGCGAGACGGGCTTCATCCCGCCATCAGTCCATCTGGCCAATGAATGGATCAGCATCGCTGCGCTGATCGTCTTTGCAGCGCAGGGATTGTTCTTCTTCAACATGATCTGGAGCCTCTTTCGCGGTCCCCGGGCCGACCCCAACCCCTGGGGCGCGGCGAGCCTCGAATGGCAGACCCCGCAGACCCCTCCGGAGCATGGCAATTGGGGGGCAACCCTTCCCACCGTCTATCGCTGGCCCTATGACTATAGCGTGCCCGGCGCGCCGCGCGACTTCATCCCACAGACGGAGCCGCGCACATGACGATCCTCGCGCGCCTCGCCGAAAAGAGCTGGGAACCCGCCAGCGACCGGGACCCTGCCGCATCGTCCCGCCCCCGTCCATCGGCTGGCAGCATAGGGCTTGGCGTCTATTTCGCCGTCGCTCTGGTCATGTTCTCACTGCTCGGCGCGGCATATTTCATGCGCATGGGCCTGCACGCCGCAATGGGCCATGCGGACGACTGGGTCGCCATGCCCGATCCTCCGCTGCTCTGGATCAACAGCGGGATATTGATCGCAAGCAGCATCGCTTGGGAGATTGCGCGCCGCTCCGTCGGCACTGAGAGGGCGGCACGCGCATCCGCCGCGGGCACCGTGTTCGGCCTAGCATTCCTCATCGGCCAATGGCTGCTGTGGCGTCACTATCTGGGGCAGGGCTATTATCTGTCGTCCAATCCGGCCAACGCCTTCTTCTACCTGCTAACGGCGCTTCACGGTCTTCATATCGTCGGAGGCCTGGTAGCTGCCGCCTGGGTCCTGGCGGAGCGAAACCCCGCCCATGTCCGGCTGTGCGCCGTTTACTGGCATTTCCTCCTGTTCATCTGGATTTTGATCGCCGCCCTGCTCCTATCGACATGAGGTCCATCCATGGCTCACACGGTGCCCGACAGAAGAGACAAGGAGGTTATCACCCCCTCGCTGCGCGAGATCGTCGCTGATTGGTCCGCCGATCAGGAAGTCTTCCGCAACACCCACTGGGGGAAGGCGATGATGTGGATATTCCTCTTGTCGGATACCTTCATCTTCTCCTGCTTCCTGACCGGCTACATGACGATGCGAGCGTCGGCGGTGGAGCCATGGCCCAATACCGCTGAAGTATTCGCCCTGACGATCGGCGGGCACGACATCCCCTTGGTCCTGATCGCTATCATGACCTTTGCGCTTATCAGTTCCAGCGGCACCATGGCGATGGCGGTAAACTTCGGTTACCGGCGCGACCGGCGCAAGACAGCAGCTCTCATGCTGCTGACGGCGCTGTTCGGCCTGACTTTCCTGTCCATGCAGGCGTTCGAATGGAGCAAGCTGATCTTCGAGGAAGGCGTCCGCCCTTTGAGCAATCCGATGGGCGCGCCGCAATTTGGCGCCAGCTTCTTCATGATAACCGGCTTTCACGGCCTGCACGTGACCTGCGGCGTCATCCTGCTGCTGATCATCGCGTCCAAGGTCGCGCGCGGCCATTATGACCGGTCCGGCGACTATAGCGCGGTCGAAATTGCCGGGCTCTACTGGCACTTCGTCGACCTCGTCTGGGTCTTTATCTTCGCCTTCTTCTACCTGTGGTGACGCCCATGAAGCATGAGATACCCGGCAGCGAAGCCTCGCTAGTCGATGAAGGCCAGCATCACCCCATCAGCCTGTACCTGAAGGTCTGGGGCTATCTCTTCGTGCTGAGCGCCATGTCCTACATGGTCGATTATATGCATGTGCAGGGGATCGTGCGCTGGACGCTCATCATCCTCTTCATGCTGCTCAAGGCCGGGCTGATCCTGTCGATCTTCATGCATCTCGCCTGGGAAAGGCTGTCGCTGATCTACGCGATCTTGGTGCCGCCATTGGTCCTGCTGGTGCTGGTGCGGATCATGACGATCGAGGCGGACTATGCCTATTGGACGCGAGCGATCTTCATGGGCGGGGGAGGATGAAGCCATGAACCGCATGCGCTTGCTGGTGACGGGACTCTGCATCACGGGCGCGGCAGGCGCGCTCTGGAGCTTCAACTGGTTTGCAGGGCAGCTCTATCCCAATGGCGATAGGGGCGCGCTCGCGTACAAGCCGAGCGACGACATGCCGCCCCGCGTAGATATGGCGTCGGTCCAGCGCGATTGGCCCGCGAGCCTGGGTGATCCGGGTGAAGGCAAGCGGCTGATCGCTTATCATCGCGACATGCGCGGCAAGGCGCCTGCGCCTTCCAATGCTGGTCCTGCTCCTGCGGGGGCGCCGGTTGATCTGGGCACCCTACTGGCGAGCGCCGACGCCAACGCAGGCAGGGCGAAGACCCAGCTATGCGCCAGTTGCCATGATTTCGGCCAGGGCGGCCCGAACCGCATCGGCCCCAACCTATGGGGCGTGGTGGGGCGGCCGGTCGCAAGCCATGCGGGCTTCGCCTATTCTCCCGCCATGAAAGCCCATGGGGGAAGCTGGACCTATGACAAGCTGTTCGAGTTCCTCGCCTCCCCCGCGCGCGACATTCCGGGAACGAAGATGAGCTTCGCAGGCCTACGCCGCCCCGAAGATCGCGCGGCCGTCATCAAATATCTCGCCAGCCTCGGCAATGGAGGGCCGCCGCTACCAGCGCCAGCCCCGCAAGCCGGGCAATGACGGCAGGCGGCGTTACCGCACCACCGCGCGCGTGTAGAGATGCCAGGTAGCATAGCCAAGCACCGGCAGCACCACGGCAAGCCCCACCAGCCCCGGAATTGCGCCCAGGATCAGCAGCGTGACGACGATCAGCCCCCATGTCGCGACCGTGACTGGATTTTCCCGCGTCACCCGCACTGATGTGCGCAACGCGTTGCCCCAGCTCACCTTCTTGTCGATGATCATGGGGAAGGAAACGACGCTGACCGCCAACGTCACCATCGCAAAGGCGAGCCCGACCAGATTGCCGATGATGATCATCTGCCAGCCCCTGGCCGTGCCGAACACGGCACTGGCGAAAGCGCCAACCGACGAGACTGCCTCAGGACCGAAGCGGCCGACCGTCGAATTATAGATGAACCAAGCCGCCGCCAGCCACGCCAGGAACAGCAGGGCGGTAATGCTAGTAAGGTCGAACAGCGACGGCGCCGATGGCCCGCGCACGACATCCAGGAAGTGCCGCCAGCGTGAATCAAGGCCATGCTCCCTCCGCCGGGCCAGTTCGTAGAAGCCGCTCGCCAAGGCTGGGCTGAACAGCACCGAGCCCGCGAGCACCGGGAAAAGAAGCGGCAGGATCGACACACGGCTGGCGATCAGGATTGCGAACAGCACCACCACCGGATAGATCAGCCCGATGAAGACAAGGTCGCCGCGCTTGGCCTGGAAATCCTCCCAACCCTGTCGCAACGAAATCCGCAGATCTTCAAAGCCAATCTTGCGGATTTCATAATCTTCCCGGCCGGACACCAAATCAGCCGAATGCGTGATCGCCATGGTCGCTCTCCCTTCTCAGGTCACCATGACGGACGCTCAAGCTTCCTACCCTCAGTCGGGACTGGTGACGGAGGCGGCCTGTTGACCTGCGCGGCGCATCGTCTCGGCATGAGGAACGCCTCATGGCCAGTGGCGGCAGATTACACCAAAGCGTCGTGCACCGGAACCAAAAAGCAGCTTGCACCTTCTGCGGCCGACGTACCGTCACGGCAGCTGTACTGATCGCTTTTATCGATTGCCCTGACCGATCTTAATCGCTTCCGTAACTGTCCAGCTCGTCCTAGCCTGCCTTCCTGTATTCAAGAGGAGAGCCAAGTCATGGACGCAAAAACTGGTGGAAGCCCGCTGAGCTGCCCGATGAAAGAGCCAGCCGCGCTGCGGTCACTGCTGGGCCGTACCAACCGCGACTGGTGGCCCAATCAATTGTCCCTCGAAATCCTTCATCAAAATGGCGCCCACGCTAATCCGATGGGCGAGTCCTTCGACTATGCCAAGGAATTCGCGACGCTGGACCTTGAGGCGGTCAAGAAAGACCTGCACGCGCTGATGACCGACAGCCAGCCCTGGTGGCCAGCGGATTATGGTCATTACGGCCCCTTCTTCATCCGCATGGCCTGGCACAGCGCCGGCACCTATCGCACCGGCGACGGGCGCGGCGGCGCTTCGTCCGGCGGGCAGCGTTTCGCGCCGCTCAACAGCTGGCCGGACAATGCCAATCTCGACAAAGCGCGCCGTCTGCTCTGGCCGATCAAGCAGAAATACGGCCGCAAGCTCTCCTGGGCGGACCTGATGATCCTGACCGGCAACGTCGCCATTGAGTCGATGGGCGGCCCCGTCTTCGGCTTCGGCGGCGGCCGCGAGGATGTGTGGGAGCCGGAAAAGGACATTTACTGGGGCACGGAGGAACAATGGGTCGGCCATGCCGACAACCAGACCCGCATCCAGCCCGACAAGGAAATGGCGCTGGAAGAACCGCTGGCTGCGATCCAGATGGGCCTTATCTACGTCAATCCGGAAGGACCCGGCGGCAATCCCGATCCGCTACAATCGGCCCGCGACATTCGCGAAACCTTCGCGCGCATGGGGATGAATGACGAAGAAACGCTGGCGCTCACCGCTGGCGGCCACACCTTCGGCAAGGCGCATGGCGCAGGTGATGCCGCGAAAATCGGTGCCGAACCCGAGGGCGCTGACATCGCGCAGCAGGGGCTTGGCTGGCAGAGCGGGCATGAAAGCGGAATTGGCGATCACACGATCACCAGTGGCATTGAAGGGGCATGGACGCCGACCCCGATCCAGTGGGACATGAGCTTCTTCCACATGCTGCTCGACTATGACTATGAGCTGGTGAAGAGTCCGGCGGGCGCGAAACAGTGGCAGCCGGTCAATCAGAAGCCGGAGGATATGGCGCCGGGCGCGCACAGCCCCGACAAGCGCCTGCCGACAATGATGACCACGGCGGACATGGCGTTCCGGGAGGACCCCGAATATCGCAAAATCGCCGAGCGCTTCCGCACTGATCCGGACGCCTTCGCCGATGCCTTCGCGCGCGCCTGGTTCAAGCTCTGCCACCGCGACATGGGGCCTAAGAGCCACTATCTCGGTACCGATGTTCCTGCCGAGGATCTGATCTGGCAGGACCCGATCCCGGCAGCGCACTATGCCCCGATCGATCAGTCCGACATCGCCGCGCTCAAGCAGGAGATCGCCTCGTCCGGCCTCACCGTGTTGGAACTGGTGCAGACGGCATGGGCGTCGGCATCCACTTTCCGCGGGTCGGATAAGCGCGGCGGCGCTAATGGCGGACGCATCCGTCTTGCCCCGCAAAAGGATTGGGAGGTGAACCAGCCCGGTCAGCTTGCCCGCGTGCTTAGCGTGCTGGAAAGCATCAAGGCGAAGTTCGACGGCGCGACGCCCAGCAAGCAGGTCAGCATCGCCGACCTCATCGTCCTGGGCGGCTCGGTCGGCATCGAAAAGGCGGCGAGGGATGCGGGCCATGACGTAACCGTACCCTTCACGCCGGGCCGTACTGACGCTTCGCAGGAGCAGACCGATGTCGAGGGCTTTGCCGTGCTGGAGCCGAAGGTGGATGGGTTCCGCAACTATCTGCCGGTCAGCTATCGCGTGCCGGTCGAGGAACTGCTGATCGACCGCGCCAACCTGCTGCGCCTGAGCGCGCCGCAAATGACGGTGCTCGTCGGCGGGCTCCGCGTCCTCGGAGTCAGCCATGGCGGGTCGCAACATGGCGTGTTCACCGACCGCCCAGGGCAGCTCACCAACGACTTCTTCGTCAACCTGCTCGACATGGGTACGGCGTGGAAGGCGGAGAGCGACAAGGGTGATGTGTTCATCGGCACCTGTCGCAACTCCGGCGAGCAGAAGTGGACGGGCACGCGCGTCGATCTGGTCTTCGGTTCGAACTCGCAGCTGCGCGCCTTGTCGGAAGCCTACGCCTCCGCCGACGCAGGCCGAAAGTTCGTCGATGACTTCATCGCCGCCTGGGTCAAGGTGATGGACGCGGATCGCTTCGACCTACACCGCTCAGGACTAACCGCTACCGCTTAAAGCCATGAAGCCGCCGCAGTTTCCCTACGGGACTGCGGCGGCAATATGACGTCAAAGATCAATGAAGATCGCGGCGGCCATAGTCCGTGTCACCAAAGCGGCTTGGCCGCGTCATGTGCGACATGCCGTTGGGCTCGCCTGGCTCATGCACCAGTTCCTCGAACAGCGCGCGATAATGGATCATCGCCTGGCGCAGATCCTCGGTATCGGCTTCGCCCCGCGCATGGCGGATTGCGATATCATGCGCTGAACGATAATTTTGCACGACCTCTGGATGATCGACCGACAGATCGGCCGAGCGCCGGTCAAAATCGGAAATCGGATAGCCGCGCGCTTCCATGACCTCCGTCAGCAGTACATCGGCCCGCGAAACCGCGCCCTGCGGATCATCGACGAACTGGTTCTGCACCTTCATCCAGCCATCGTTGAACATGTCGATCTGCTGCGGGGAAAGACGGCGCAGCGAAAAGCTCGCGACACGCTTTTCCCTCTCCTGCAATTCTGCTTCGGCCTTGCGCGAGCTTCCCGCCTCTTCGACGGTACGCTCATATTCTGACCCGAACTTCGAGCGAAGATTGGTACGCTGCCTGTTGCGCATGATCAAGACAGCTAATCCGGCCAGCAGGACAAGGACGACCAGTCCCAAGCCGATTTCCAGCGGAGTGAGCGTCACCATGACTTCTCCTTGGCCTCTTTGTCAGGCCGATATGGCGCCCGCCACTCTATGCTGTTCAACCGGGAAGCGGGGCCATGGTTCCCGAGAGGCCTCGGAGCACAGTCAAAGGGAGCACGGAACGATACGCCCCGCCACCGGTTGCGGTCACTTCCAGGTAGAAGGAGTGGCTCCATGCATATCGAAACCCCTGAAGGTCATGTCATCCATGTGAAGGACATGGGTTCGGGCCACCCCGTCATCCTGATCCATGGCTGGCCGCTGACCGGTGACATGTGGGAATATCAGACGCTCGCGCTGCTCGAAGCAGGCTATCGCGTCATCACTTACGACCGTCGCGGTTTCGGCCAGTCGGGGCACCCTGCCGACGGCTACAATTATGATGTTTTCGCCGCCGACCTTGCCGCCGTCATCGACAAGGTGGGCGCACCCAAGGTGTCGCTGGTTGGCTTCTCCATGGGCGGCGGGGAAATCGCGCGCTACCTGTCACGTTATGGATCGGCCAAGATCGACAGGGTCGCACTCGTCAGTTCGGTGGTTCCCTATATGCTGAAGGATGATAGCAACCCCGAAGGCGTCGATGACTCTATGTTCGACCAGTTGCAAGCGCAGGTGCGGGAAGACCGCTTCGCCTTCCTCCAGAGCTTCGCCAAGACCTTCTACGGTATCGGCCTTGTGTCCAAACCGGTCAGCAACGGGCTGCTCGATTGGACCTTTGCTCTCGCCATCATGGCGAGCCCCAAGGCGACGATCGACTGCATCAACGCGTTCGGCCGGACCGACTTCCGGCCCGACCTTGTCGCCTTCAACATCCCGACACTCGTCATCCACGGAACCAGCGACAAGACGGTTCCGATCGATCCTACCGGTCGCGCCGCCGCCGCTGCCATCCCCGGCGCACAGCTGATCGAATATGATGGGGAGCCGCACGGCCTGTTCGCGACCGCGCCGGATCGCCTGAATGGCGACTTGCTCGACTTCCTCGCCCGATGAACAAGCGCGCCCCCGCAGTGGAACTTGACGCCGGGGCGCGACTTTACCCTTCATGATGAAGGCCAACCCATTCAGCCTCATGATCGACAGCTGGATGCTGGGTATGGAAGCGGGCATGGTGATCGCCCTGCGCATACCCAAGCTGCTGGCAGGCAATCCCGCTGCAGCACGGGAGGCTCACCTAATGGTCGCCGAGAAGATCGAGGCGGTCGGTGCGCTGCAATGGAGGGCGCTGACGGGCACGCTTGGCGCTGATCCTGACGCGGTCATGCGCAATTCCGTCGCCCATTACCGCAAGGGCGTGGCCCGCAACCAACGGCGGCTCTCCCGGCGCAGGAAATGACGCAGGCCAGCCTGTTCGATGACGCGCCTCTCATTCCGGGGCTCGACTATCGGAATGGCATGCTGGGCGGTGACGAAGAGGCAATGCTCATCGCGAGGATCGATGAGCTACCCCTCACGCCGTTCCGGTTCCAGGGCTGGACCGGCAAACGCCTGACGCTGTCGCTCGGCTGGACCTATGATTTCGACAATGGCCGCTTTGGCCCGAGCGACCCGATCCCGCCATGGCTCCAGCCGATCAAGACGCGCGCCGCCGCATTCGCGGGGATAGCGGATGCCGATCTCGTCCAGGCATTGTTGATCCGCTATGATCCCGGCGCTGGCATCGGCTGGCACAGGGACCGCCCGGTGTTCGAGCATGTCGTCGGCATTTCCCTCGGCAGCCCCACCACGCTGCGCTTCCGCAGGCGGACGGCCAAAGGTTTCGATCGGCTGTCCGTACCTGTCGAACCCCGATCCATCTACCACCTCTCCGGCGAGGCGCGGCATGAGTGGGAACATAGTATCGCCGGCATGGACACACGCCGCTGGTCGATCACCTTCCGATCGCTGTCGTCGAAGGGCGCTGAAGCGTCGCGCACCTAACCCCTTGTTCTTCCCGATCGCGCACCCATATCGCGATCATCGTCAACAACGGAAAGGAGGTGGTCTGATGTCTCATTGTCATATGCCGATCACGGCAGAAATGAAGAGCCTGACCTCCGCCGCGGGGGTCCGCCTCTTCTGAGCGCGTCCAATCGGCTGACAATGGAAAGGCCGTCCGGAACCACCGGGCGGCCTTTTGATTTGGGTGGCCCTAAAAGCCTTCCGTGCCTTTGTGGTCGCCAAATCCTTGCGATCGCAGTTCCTCCTGATCCTTCTTCGCTTTCGCCTGCGCCTCGGCAATCTGTTCCCGCTCCTTCTCGGTCGGCGGCCGCGGCTTAGGCGAGGCACTCTTGACCAGTTCGGTTTCGTTGTTCGGGCGTTCGTTCCGGTCTTGGTCCACGTCATCTGCTCCTTGATGTCTTGCGGAAAGAACGGACCGGCCAGCGCAGCGTTCCTGTCCTTGTCGAACCAATTGGGCTGCGGAACGTCTTGCTGAAAAGACATGAAGATCGCGACCTACAATGTGAATGGCGTGAATGGGCGCCTTCCGGTGCTTCTGCGCTGGCTGGAGCAGGCCGAGCCTGACATCGTCTGCTTGCAGGAGTTAAAGGCTCCGCAGGAGAATTTTCCTGAGCGGGCGATCCGCGATGCTGGCTATGACGCGGTCTGGCACGGGCAGAGCCGATGGAACGGCGTTGCGATCCTCAGCCGGGTGGGTGCAATCCACGAAACCCGGCGCGGGCTGGCAGGCGATCCGGACGATGTGCAGAGCCGCTATATCGAAGCAGCGGTGAACGGGGTCCTGATAGCCTGCCTCTATCTTCCCAACGGTAATCCCCGTCCGGGACCCAAGTTCGACTTCAAGCTGCGCTGGTTCGATCGGCTGCATGCGCACATGGCGTCTCTGATCGGGCTGGACGCGCCAGTGATCGTCGCAGGCGATTATAACGTCATGCCGACCGACCTCGACGTCTATGTGCCCGACCGATGGCGCGACGATGCCCTGTTCGCGCCGGAGGTTCGCGCGGCGTACCAGCGCCTTCTCGACCAGGGGTGGAGCGACGCGATCCGGCAGCTGCATCCTGACGAGGTGATCTACAGCTTCTGGAAATATTGGCGCGGCTCCTTTGGGCGCAATGCCGGTCTGCGAATCGATCATGCGCTGCTCAACCCCGTCGCCGCCGCGAAGCTGGTCGCCGCCGAGGTCGATACCCGGCCCCGCGCATGGGAGAAAACGAGCGACCATGCGCCGGTCGTCGTCACGCTCGACCTGGACGGAGCGAAGCCATGACGCAGGCTCAAGAAGGGACGGATTTAGCCCTCCCACTACCCATGGAGGCGCGGCTCGTGTCCGAATTACCGCCGCCGCCGGGATGGCAGTACGAGCCCAAATGGGACGGCTTCCGCGCCGTCGTCGGCCGTAAAGGGGAGCAGGCCGACATCCGCTCCAAGTCCGGCAAGTCGCTGACCCGCTTCTTTCCCGAGATCATCGACGCGCTGCTTGCGACAACCCAACGCCGCTATGTTCTGGACGGGGAGCTGATCCTTCCCTTCGGCGGCGCGCTGTCCTTCGATGGTTTGCAGCAAAGGCTGCATCCGGCCGAAAGCAGGATAACGCGCCTGTCCCGCGAGACACCGGCGCAGCTGATGCTGTTCGACTGTCTGCGGCTGGGCGAGCAAGAGTTAACCGACACATCGCTACGGGAGCGACGCGCGGCGCTGGAGCTCTTTCAAGCAAGGGATGGTACAGGGACGCTGCTCCTGTCACCAGCCAGCGAGCGGATCGAGGATGCCGATCGCTGGCTGAAGGCAAGCGGCGGCGCGCTCGACGGGATCATCGCCAAGCAACTCGATCTTCCCTATCGCTCCGGCGAACGCGCGATGATGAAGATGAAAAATTATCGCAGCGCCGATTGCGTTGTCGGCGGCTTCCGCCGCACCGCCGATGGACGCGGCGCTGCATCCTTGCTGCTGGGTCTGTATGATGAAGCAGGAAAGCTCAACCATGTCGGCTTTACCTCAGCTTTCAAGGCGGACGAGCGCCCCCGCCTGCTGGAGCGCCTCGAACCCCTGGCTGGAGGTTCAGGCTTCACCGGCAAAGCGCCCGGCGGGCCAAGCCGCTGGAACAAGGGCGAGGAAAGCGTCTGGGAGCCGTTGAAGCCGGAACTGGTGGTGGAAGTCATCTATGATCAGGTGACCGGCGGGCGCTTTCGCCACGGCACGCGGCTACTGCGCTGGCGTCCGGACAAAGCGGCGCGCCAATGCACATGCGACCAATTGCAGGCGGAACTGCGCCCGGCCGAGATCGGTCAACTGCTTCAACGCTGACCGACCCGCCGCTGCGCCCGGCTCGCCGCACCGCCATCCAGAGCCCAGCGTAGAAGCACCCCCATCCCCGCCAGCTGCGCCCTAGTCACATGGCGGCTGGGTCCTAGCGCGAAGCCATGCATCCGCGCGGCCCAGGGCGGCAGCAGATCGATCGCCGCATCGATCGCCACCTTGCTGAAGGGCGCGTTGAGCAAGCCGGGCGTGGGTTCGGCCAGCACGGCCACGACCTCCCTTGTCCGCTCATCGCTCCGAAGCTGTGGCCGCATGGCCGACAGATAATCCTGCACTCCCGCAACCGTGCGCGGGACTGGCGCAGCACCCAGCCGGTCAGCCAGGCCAGCCATTTCCCTCTGATAGCGGTTCTGTTCGCGCGTGCTGAGAAGCGGCGCGCGGTAACGGCGATAGGCGGTCAGGAAGCAATAGACCTCCGCGACATGGACCCAACGCAACAGATCAGGATCGCTCGCCCGGTAATGGGTGCCGTCCGGCAGATCCCCTTCGACCCGGTCATGCACGGCGCGAACATGGGCGATCAGGCGTTCAGCCTCCGCCGTCGCGCCATAGGTGGTCCCGGCGATGAACTGGGCGGTTCGCCGCAAGCGGCCGCTGCGGTCCTCGCGGAACCGGCTATGGTCCCATATCCCGGCGAGCGCAGCCGGGTGAAGCATCTGCAACAAGAGCGCGGCGATGCCACCAGTCATCATGCTGGTGAAATCCTGATGCACGGCCCAAGCCATCGACTGCGGGCCGAACAGCCCCTGGTCACCGCGCGGCGTATCGAGATTGATCCTCTCCCCACCCGAACCGAAGACCTTGGCGACATTGTGCTGAACCGCCTTCCGCAGCGCGCGATGAGGTAGCAGGGACATCCAAATCCTCCTGCCGGACCAAACGCGCAAACCGGCGAGTCGATGCGCGTTCAGCGGGGCGAAAGCCTGAATACTGATCCCGATTAAGCATTTTAGAGGGAACGCCACGCTCTCCCCTGAATTGAACAGGGGTACAATCAGGAGAGCATTTTCCGTGGCTACCCGTTTTGTCGCACCCAAGTGCGAATCACAATTTTTTCAGCAGAGTTTTCAGGAACGCCTCAGCCATTGGAACCGGCAACGCCTGGCCCCCGCCTATCCGGAGGACTGGGACGACCGGTTCCGGCAGGATGAAGCGATGCTGCGGCTGGAACACGGCTTCATGGAGGAGCTGCGCGCGATGGCGCGCGACCGCGCCGCGCAGGCGCCAACCGATCCAGAAGGCTTCATCCAATGGTTCGAAGCGCTGGAGCAGACCGGCCCCGGCCAGCATGACGCCCTGTTCCCTTGGCTCGCCGACCATGCATCACGCGACGAAATCCGCTGGTTCCTGACGCAGGAAGCGGCGGGCGAAGCTGGCTTTGACGATCTCGTTGCCCTGACGCAGGTCAAGCTGCCCGACTCTGCCAAGCTGGAACTTGCGCGCAACTATTGGGATGAAATGGGCCGTGGTCAGGAGAAGGGCATGCACGGCCCCATGCTGGCGCAATTGGTCACGACGCTGGAACTGACGCCGACGATCGAGACCACCGTCTGGGAAAGCCTGGCGCTCGCCAATGCCATGACCGCCATGGCGACCCAGCGTTGCTATGCCTGGCACAGCGTCGGCGCACTTGGCGCGATCGAGCTGACCGCACCGGGCCGATCGGCGCACACCGCCCGCGCCCTGCGACGCATCGGTCTCAGCCAGTCGGAGCGACGATATTTCGATCTGCATGCGGTGCTGGACGTCAAGCATAGCCGCGACTGGAACGAGCTGGCGATCAAGCCGCTGGTCGCCGAAGACCCTCGCCGCGCCACCGCTATCGCGGAAGGCGCATTGATGCGCCTCAGCTGCGGCGAACGCTGCTTCAACCGCTACCGCAGCCATTTCGGGCTGGAGTAAGAGCAATGGCGCGATCCAACGGCCGCATCCTGGTTGTCGAGGATGATCCCATGCTGGCTGGCATGATGGTCGATCTGCTGCTGGCGGAACATTATGAGGTGGACGGCCCCCATGCTAGCGTCAGCGACGGCATGGCCGCGCTCGCCACGCACATGCCGGACGGCGCGGTGGTGGACCTGCATCACCCCGATCGTGGGGAAGGTCTGCTGAAGGACGATCTGGAAGTCTATGCCATCCCCTTCCTGGAGGGCGAGGATAGCAGCGCGCAGGATCTGCAAAGGCGGCTGTTACCCTGGTTGCGGCATATGCGGCATTGAGGAGCCGAACCAGAACCGGCTCTTGTCCCGCGCCATATCGCGGCTATGACCCTGCATCGTGATCAATGCAGGAGACGGCATGGGCCGCATCATCGGGAAAATCCTTCGCGGAGCGGGCGTTGCGCTGCTGTTCATCGTCATCGCGCTGTGCCTTGCGATCACGATCGTCCCGCCCTTTCTCGACCGCATCTATTATGATGGGCCCGTCAGCCGCCATTATGATGGCGACCACTTCTTCAACCCCGATGGCGAGATCGAGTTCTCCAGCCCCCCGGGCACGAACCGCAGGGGATTTCTCCTTCGCTGGCTGACCGGGCAGGATGAGCGCCCCGAATGGCCCACATCGGTTGCAGTGAAGCCCAGCCGACCGCCAGCCTTCGCTGCGCCCAGGGGCATGGTGGCGACCTGGGTCGGCCATGCGACGGTGCTGGTGCAGGCGGCCGGGCTCAACATCCTGACCGACCCGATCTGGTCCGACTATGCCAGCCCCTTTCCGCCGCTGGGGCCGAAGCGGGTCGCAAAGCCGGGCATCCGGTTTGATGATTTGCCCAAGATCGACCTGATCATCATCAGCCACAATCATTATGACCATATGGACATTCCCACGCTCAAGCGGCTGTGGGAGCGCGACCGGCCCAAGATCATCGTCAGCCTGGGCAATGAGCAGATCCTGAAGGACAATGGCATCCCCGCGATCGCCCTTGATTGGGGCCAGTCCGTTTCGGGCGCCGCGCTCGGCAAACTGGGGCCGCAGACGGTGATCCAGTGCGAAAATTACGAACATTGCCCCGACTATCGCGTCCATGTCGTGCGCAATCATCATTGGAGCAGCCGCTGGGGCACAGACCGCAACCGCGCCCTATGGTCGAGCTTCCTCATCCAAACGCGCGCAGGCAACATCTTCTTCGCCGGAGACACCGGCGCTGGCGACATGGCCTGGCCTGCGGAGGCCGCGCGGATCGGGCCGATCCGCCTCGCCATGATCCCCATCGGCGCCTTCCGTTTCTGGCCGGGGCAGATGGAGGCGGACTCGCATATCGGGCCACAGCGCGCGGTCGAAGTGTTCGAAAAGCTGAAGGCGTCGACAGCGATCCCTATCCATTGGGGCACGTTCCGGCTGTCCTACGAGAAATGGGACACGCCACCCCGCATGCTGGAGCTGTTCCTCAAATGCGAAGGAATAGCACGGCAACGCTTTGCGCCGCTGCGCATCGGCCAGTCGATCCAGGTGCCCGCCTATTCTGCCGTGCCACAAGGGGCGAAAAAATGTGATCAGCGCGCCATCCGCGCGCTCGAATAGTCAGGCGGGCGCACCTGCTTCCAGCATGTGGCGCCAATTATCTGCCGTCATCGCGGCGAGATATTCGGCCTGCATTTCGGCCGTCAGCATCTCCATCATCTGCCGCCCCTCGATCCACAGTTCGATGACACCGAACGCGCCGCCGCGCTTGCGATATTTGGCAGGCCAGCCCTCCCGCTCGGCGATCGCCATGATCTCTTCGCGCGACAGCGGCGTCGCCAGCGCGGCATGAGTAGCGGTGAAGCGGGTTTCGCCGGTCCGCTCTCCAAAACTGTCGGCGTCCCCTTCTTGCTCGCGCAGGACGGTGTCGATCGGGTAGACCTCAATCGCCGTTCCGCGCTCATCGCCCGCAAAGGCGATCCAGCTGCCCGTCGTAACCGGCGGAAAATAGAATGCCTCGCCGCGCCACATTTCCGCGATGACCTCCGCCACATGCTGTGGATCATGTGCGGCAATCGAAAGATGAAAGAGCATGTCTCGACTCTCCAGCAATCTGAAGGATGCGGAGCGGGACCATGGCACAGAATTCCGCCCCCAGCATTGGCGATTCCGGACAGGAAAAGCCTCCGCCGACCAACCAGCGGAGGCTCTCTCATGACGGGCTGATCAGGCCTTGCTGCACTCTCCGGTGCGTTTGCCGGTTACATCATGGGTGGTCCGCAGGACCGGACTGCCGCCCGCTGTCTTCGTCATCGTGCTGCCGAGCGTCAACGTGTCGGCGGTATAGTTACCCTCCAGCGCAATTTCCGACGTTGCCCCGCCCGATTTGCAGGAAAGGGTCGCGATCAACCGCCCCTTGCGCAGCAGCTTGTCCTTGTAGGTGCAATCCTTGCCCTCATCCCCGGCGAGAGCATCGGCATCGGGTGTCCCCTTGGCATCGACGGCGATGCACAGCTTTTCCTCGTCCACCTGCTTGAGCGCCGCCTGATATTGGGCAGGGGTGACCGTGGGTGTGTTATAGCCGGTGGTCTTGCGGGTGATCGTCCACTCGCCCGCCTTCATCAGCACCGGCGCTTCGACCGCTTCGGGTTCGGGCGCCTGATTGCCGCATCCGGCCAAGCCAAGCGTCATCACCAGCGGCAATGCCGCCATCATCGTCTTTCGCATATCCTCTTCCCCTGTTCTCTTACGGAACGGGCAGAGGCTCGCTCGCCGCGCACCGAAGCGCAAGCGAAAAAGTGACGCTAGCGTTTCCTGTAGGTGGGCGCGTGAAAGTCCGGCGGCTTCTGCGCGACCCAACTCAAAAAGCGGGCGACGCCGGGATGCGCGCGAAGCGCGGCCGCATCACCCTGCGTGCGGGCAAGCTCCACATTGCTCATTTGCGCGTGGATCGCACGATGACAGATTGGATGAACGGGCGCGGTTTCACGCCCGCCCCGGCTTTTCGGCACCGGATGATGCCATTCAACGCGCTTGCCGAGCGGACGCGCGCAGAGCCAGCATAAGCCCGCCGCGCCCTCCTTCACCTCAGGATGCGGCGCAGGCCGCGCCGATCCATTTTCCCGTGGTCTTCGCCTTCATGCTCATGTTCATGCCACCCGGCGCGCCGCTCATCTTCATGTCCATGTGCATTTCATAGCTTTCGGGCGCGTAGCTGCCGGACATCACGGCATTCATCGCGCCATGCTCCGATTTGCAGGCGATTTCGCCTTTCACCGTTCCGCCGCTGACGTCGAACCCCTTATAGGTGCAATCCTTGTTTTCCTGGCCTGAAAACATCTTGCCGCTAGGGTTCGCCGCTTCTTCGGGAGAGACGCAATATTTGATCGAGGTGCGGCTCATCATCTTCTTCATCTGCTCTTTCATCTGATCGCCACCGCCGGGCATGTTCGGCATGTCGATATCCTCGAGCGTATAGGCCCCCTCCCACTGGCCGGGCTTCAGCTGCACCTTCTGGACTTGCGCTTTCACCTCCTCACGGGTTTGCGGATCGTTGGACGGCTTGTCCCCGCAACTGGCGAGCAACAGGGCACAAGCAACTATGACGGCTGATGCTCTAATCATCATCTTCCCCCGTTAAATGCCGGAACCCGGCCTGTTCTGGAGCAGCATATCAAGGCTGGCTCAGGATTGAAATCGCCCCTGCGCTATTGGGCCAGCGCCGCCGCCTCTTTGGCACAATCGGGCCCGGCTTCGACCGGTTTGCGGCGCAATGCAGCTATTTCCTTGCGCGCGGCGGCAAGATCGGCGGCGAAGGCGGGATCGGCGTTCAGGCGCATGACCGTCGCGGAAGCGATGACGCGACCTTCCTCAATGTCGCTCAGCCAATGGACGTTGCAGATGCGGCGGCTGTCGCCAAAGGCACGGCCACGCGCTACCAGCCGGGCCGCGCGATCGGGCATCAGCTCCGCCAGGATAAGGCCATAGCCATAGCCGATGGCGCTATGACCGGATGGATAGGAGCCATCGCGGCGCAGCATCTTTTCCCAATCCGGCGTGCAGCTGGGCTTGCCATTGTCCATGAACGGACGCGGCCGCATATAGCGTTTCTTCACCTCGCTGGTGGACATCCCCAGATCTCCAATGGTCCGGGCCAGAAGGCGCGACAATATGGGGGCGTTCGCCTGATCGATCGGGAAGCCAGCCGTGCAGGAAAAAGCGGCAGCGGCGCGGCCGGGGCGAAGGTCAGCGTCGCCAGAGGCAATCTCCCAGCGCGCACCACCCTGCATTGTGAGGGCGGCAGTTGCCGCTTCCTTGTCGCGCGCTTCCGCTGCCGAACCTGCAGCCGGTGGCGGCGGCGAAAGCAGCAGGCTGTCGGGAAGCGCGCCTCCGCCAAGATAGCCAGCGCCCATGGGGCTCTTTCCCTGCATGACCGACGGCGGGGCCGATCCCGTCGCATCCTGCGTGGTGGCGCATGCCTGCAGGGTAGCGAGAGCCGTCAGCAGAAAAATAGCTTTGCGCATAGGTCATCCCCTTTTGTTCGTGGGATATTTGCCCCCACATTGCTGTGGTGGGGGACCATGCCCATATTGGCCCGCATGTCCATTCAGATTCGCACCACGCTGGACGAGCCGCAGACCGACGAAGGCTTTGTCCCCCACCGCCCTGCGCGCCCGGAAAAGAGCGAGGGCGGCAGGCCGTTCAAGCTGGTTTCCGAATATGAACCGTCGGGTGACCAGCCCACCGCCATCGCCGAACTGGTCGAGCAGGCGCGGCAAGGCGAGCGGGACCAGGTGCTGCTGGGCGTCACGGGTTCGGGCAAGACCTTCACCATGGCCAAGGTGATCGAGGCGATGCAGCGCCCCGCATTGATCCTTGCCCCCAACAAGATCCTTGCGGCCCAGCTGTACGGGGAGTTCAAGAGCTTCTTCCCGGAGAACGCCGTCGAATATTTCGTCAGCTATTACGACTATTATCAGCCCGAAGCCTATGTGCCGCGCTCCGACACCTATATCGAAAAGGAGTCGAGCGTGAACGAGGCCATCGACCGGATGCGCCATTCCGCCACGCGCGCATTGCTGGAGCGGGACGATGTGCTGATCGTCGCATCAGTCTCCTGCCTCTACGGCATAGGCGCGGTCGAAACCTATTCCGCCATGACCTTCTCGATGAAGAAGGGCGCGGTGGAGGATCAGCGCGAGATCATCCGCAAGCTCGTCGCGCTCCAATATAAGCGCAACGACGCTGCCTTTGCACGTGGCAATTTCCGGGTGAAGGGCGACAATCTGGAAGTCTTCCCCTCCCACTATGAGGACACCGCCTGGCGCATCAGCTTCTTCGGGAATGAAATCGAAGAAATCGTCGAATTCGACCCGCTGACAGGCAAGAAGATCGCCAGCCTCGACTATGTGAAGGTCTTCCCCAACAGCCACCACGTCACCCCAGGTCCAACGCTCAAGCAGGCGATGGAGGCTATCCGGCATGAATTGACCGAGCGGCTGAAGGAACTGGTCGCGGAGGGCAAGCTGCTTGAAGCGCAACGGCTGGAGCAGCGCACCAATTTCGACCTGGAGATGATCGCGGCGACCGGCAGCTGCGCAGGCATCGAGAATTATTCGCGCTTCCTGACCGGCCGCCTCCCCGGCGAGCCGCCGCCGACGCTTTTCGAATATCTTCCCGAAAACGCCATGCTGTTCGTGGACGAAAGCCACCAAACCATCCCGCAAATCGGGGCGATGGCGCGGGGCGATCATCGGCGCAAGATCACGCTCGCCGAATATGGCTTCCGACTGCCCAGTTGCATCGATAACCGCCCGCTGCGCTTCAATGAATGGGACGCGATGCGGCCGCAGACGGTTTCTGTCTCTGCCACCCCGGGCGGCTGGGAGATGGAGCAGACCGGCGGCACCTTCTCCGAACAGGTCATCCGCCCCACCGGCCTCATCGACCCGCCCGTCGAGATCAAGCCGGTCGAGGATCAGGTGGACGACCTGATCCATGAGGCCAAGGAGACCGCGAAGAAGGGCTATCGCACCCTCGTCACCACGCTCACCAAGCGCATGGCCGAGGATCTGACCGAGTTCATGCATGAGGCGGGGCTGAAGGTCCGCTACATGCACAGCGACGTCGAGACATTGGAGCGTATCGAACTGATCCGCGACCTGCGCCTTGGCGTCTATGACGTGTTGGTCGGCATCAACCTGCTGCGCGAGGGCCTCGACATTCCCGAATGCGGGCTGGTCGCGATCCTCGACGCGGACAAGGAAGGCTTTCTCCGCTCGGAAACCTCGCTGATCCAGACCATCGGCCGCGCGGCGCGCAACGTCGAAGGGCGCGTCATCCTCTATGCCGATCGCATCACCGGCAGCATGGAGCGCGCGCTCAACGAAACCAGCCGCCGCCGCGAAAAGCAACAGGCCTATAATCTGGAACATGGCATCACGCCGACCACGATCAAGCGCAACATCGGCGACATCATCGCTCATGTCGCGAGCAAGGATCAGGTCACGGTCGACACCGGACTGGAAGACCGCCCGCACCTCGTCGGCCACAATCTGCGCGCCTATATCGAGGACTTGGAAAAGAAGATGCGCGCCGCCGCCGCCGACCTCGAATTCGAGGAGGCGGGCCGCATCCGCGACGAAATCCGCAAGCTGGAGGCGGACGAGCTGGGCCTGCCCGCTGGCGATCAGGTCGCCGCGCCGCGTGGCCGCGCGTCCGAAGGCAAGCCCGGCACGCGCAAGCTGCGCTACGGCAAGACCCAGCGGAAGTTCGGACGCTGACGCAAGTTCAGCATGACGAAAGGTGCAAGGCCGTTTAAGCGGGCGTAATGAAGAGCTTGCCCCTCGCCCGCTTTCTCGCGCTTGTCGTGCCGCTGCTGCTGCTGGGCGGCGCCTACGCCTCGCAATATGTCGGCGGCCTGCACCCGTGCGAAATGTGCTGGTGGCAGCGTTATCCGCACATGGTGGCGATCCCGCTGGCACTGATCGCCTACGTTCTGAAAAAGCGCCCTTGCGTCAGCGCCCTGTTCGCGGGGCTCGCTGGGCTCGCAATCGGGATCAGCGGCGGCATCGGCCTGTTCCATGCGGGCGTTGAATATGGCTGGTGGCAGGGGCTGACGGCCTGCTCCACTTCGCCCGCAGCAGGCAACCCGGCCGACATATTGAACCAGATCATGGCGACCCCGATCACCCGTTGTGACGTCGCGCCTTGGACTCTCTTCGGCATTTCGCTCGCTGGCTTCAACGGGCTCTTGTCGGGAGGAAGCGCGCTCGCCATCTTGGCCCTGCTGCTCAAGTGGAGGAAAGAGGCATGACCGCGCCACGGGATTTCCCCCGCCCCGGCCGAAAGGTGACGGCAGAGGACCGCGCGGCCATGCTGCGCGTCGATCAGGCGGGCGAGTTCGGCGCGACGCGCATCTATGCCGGGCAGCTCGCCGTCCTTGGCGATCGCCACCCCGACGCCCGTGTCATCGCGGGCATGGCGGCGCAAGAGGATCGCCATCGAAGGATATTCGACGCCATGATCACGCGTCGCGGCGTGCGGCCGACGGCGTTGCAGCCGATCTGGAATGTTGCAGGCTTTGCCCTTGGCGCAGTGACAGCGGCGATCGGCCCCCGCGCCGCCATGGCCTGCACCGCCGCTATCGAGACGGAGATCGACCGCCATTATGCCGAGCAATTGGCGGAACTGGCGAATGATGATCCGGAACTTGCCGCCACCATCACGGATTTTCAGGCGGAGGAAGTCGAGCATCGCGAAACCGCGATCGCCCGTGGAGCAGAGCAGGCCCCTGCCTATCCCCTGCTTTCGGGCGTCATTCGCTTGGGGTGCCGGGCTGCAATTGCGCTGTCGAAGCGGATCTGAGGAGATAAGGACGATGATGAAGACCGCGACAGCCGCCATATTGCTGATGGCCACGAGCGCCGTGCCCGCCATGGCGCAGCAACAGAGCGGGCCGGTGCAGGATCAGGCCCCGACCGCCGCTGCTGGAACCACGGGGTCAGAGCGCGTCAATCTGGTCATCGTCTATGGCGATGACGCCTGTCCGCAAAGCGCCGGAAGCGACATTGTCGTGTGCGCGCGCAAGGGTGAGGAAGAACGCTTCCGTATTCCGGAGCCTCTGCGTGGCGACCCCAACAAGCCAAGCAACCAGGCATGGGGCGAGCGCGTGCGGTCCATGGAATATGTCGGCCGCACCGGCACGGAAAGCTGCTCAGCCACTGGACCTGGCGGATTCACAGGCTGCTTCAACCAGCTGGCGCGGCTTGCCAAGGCGGAACGGCAGGCGGCGGACAATGCCAGCTGGAAGGACCTGGTCGAAGCCGAGCGAGCGCGGCGTCTTTCCACCATCGACGAAGACAGCAAGGCGATCGAGGCCAGGGCTGTAGCGGAGGAAAAGGGGCAGGCCAGCCAACCGCAGCAAACGGCTCCGCAGCCGACGGCGCCGACGCGACCCTGACGATTGCTCCGGATGTCTGGGCGTCCGGGCAAAGGCTGGTGGAACTGGGCAATCCGCCAATGGACAGGGGCGAATAGAGGATAAAGACCGATGCGCTTCCCCGTTCAAGCCTTGCTCGCAATGACGGCGCTTGCGCCCCTCGCCATGCTCGCGCCAGCCCAAGCCGAACCACCCCAGCGCGTGTTCAATCTCATCGTGTACGGCGACGACCCCTGCCCCAAGGGTGAAGGCGATGAGATCATCGTCTGCGCGCGCAAGCCGGAGTCCGAACGCTACCGCATTCCCAAGAAGCTGCGCGAAAAGCCCGCACCCTCGGGCGGGCCCGGCTGGGGCAGTCAGGTGGCGACGATGGAACAGGTTCAGCGGCAAAATCTGCCCGGCAGCTGCTCGGCGATCGGCAGCAACGGCTTCACCGGCTGCACCGCGAAGATGCTGGAACAATGGTTCGCGGAACGGCGCATGCAGGAATCCAAGGGCGAGCCTTAGGGCAATAAAATCCGCCCCAGCGCGCCCTTTCGCACCGTTCGCATCTGCATGGAGCGATAAGGAATTGAGCGCAGAGTGCGCTCACGCAACCCGTTGGAAGCTGTTGCCGATTTAAGGCACGATGCTCTGGACCGCGAAACTGTCCGTCGCGCGGATCAGCGCGTCCAGGATGCCGGGTTCGTTATAAGCGTGACCAGCTCCTTCGATCATCTCGAACCGCGCTTCCGGCCACGCATTATGCAGCGCCCAGGCGGTTTCGGCAGGACAGGCCATGTCATAGCGGCCCTGAACGATCACGCCGGGAATATCGCGAAGCTTTCCCGCATCCCGGATGAGCTGACCTTCCTCCAGCCAGCCCCGATGCACGAAGAAGTGATTTTCGATCCGCGCGAAGGCTAGGGCGAAGGCATCCTCGTCATGAGTGGCGGATAGCGCAGCATCGGGCAGTAGCCTGATGGTTTCGCCCTCCCACACGCTCCACGCCCTGGCTGCCGCGACCTGCGCGGTGCGATCCTCACCGGTCAGGATCTGATGATAGGCGTGCAGCAGGTCGCCGCGATCCTTTTCCGCTATCGGGGCAAGGAAGCGCTCCCATTTGTCGGGATAGATGCGGCTCGCGCCTTCCTGATAATACCAGTCGATCTCTTGCCTGCGCAGTGTGAAGATGCCGCGCAGGACCAGTTCACTGACATGATCCGGATGGCTCTGCGCATAGGCAAGCGCCAGCGCCGATCCCCAGCTGCCGCCGAAAACCAGCCATTGATCGACCCCCATGATCACACGCAGCCGCTCAATGTCAGCGACAAGGTGCCAGGTGCTGTTCGCGTCCAACGAAGCATGCGGCGTCGAACGGCCGCAGCCGCGCTGGTCGAAGAGCAGGACGTCATAGCGCTCCGGATCGAACAGGCGACGGTGATCAGGCGAGATGCCGCCGCCGGGCCCTCCGTGGAGGAAAATCGCAGGCTTGGCGCCCGGCGTACCGGCGCGCTCCCAATAGATCGAATGCCCATCGCCTACGTCAAGATGGCCGGAAGCATATGGATCGATTGCAGGGTATAAAGTGCGCATATCCTCATGCCTAAGCGAGCCAATGGGCGAAGGGAACCGCCGCCCGCAACTGCGGCAGCTACACTTTGCGACAAATTAGCCTTGGCCTTGCCAAGATTTTGAGACAGTTCGCCCCTAGTGACGGGCCATCAAGGGTTCGCATTTTCCAAAAGGGGTATGTTCGTGCGCCGACCGGCTTCGCTGATGCTGTTTTTCATGTTGGGCGCATCGCCCGCTGCGCTGATGGCGCAGACTGCAGCCCCGGAGGCGCCTGCGCAAATGGATGAGGGCGACGAGATCATCGTCACCGGCCAGCCGCAGCGGGGCGCGGTGCTGGGCAATATCAAGCCCGAACAGCAGCTTTCCTCCGCCGACATCCGCGCGCTGGGCGTTACCTCCATCTCGGAAATGATCACTGAATTGTCAGTGCAGACCAACGGAACGCCCGTCGTGCTGCTGAACGGCAAGCGGATTTCCAGCTTCTCCGAAATCCAGGACATCCCGTCCGAGGCCGTGGCGCGGGTCGATATCCTGCCGGAACAGGTCGCCCTGTCCTACGGCTATGCGCCGACGCAAAAGGTGGCGAACATCGTGTTGCGCCAGCGTTTTCGCGCGGAGCTTGCGGACCTGCGGGCGGCCACGACCACTGACGGCGGCCGCGAAAGTGGGTCGGCCGAGGCAGGCCTGCTGCGCATCCGGGGGGACAATCGCTTCACGCTGAACGTCAAATATAATGCGGCCGCCTCCTTGCTGGAAAGCGAGCGCGGGATCGACCGGACGGTGACCAACCCGGCGTTGATCGATGTCACCCGTTTTCGCACGCTCAATCCAGCGACCGAAAGCCTGTCGGCCAACGCGACCTATGCCCGCGCGCTTGGCGGTGTGTCGATGACGGTCAACGGCCGCGTCGAACTGTCGGACAATGACTCGCTTCAGGGACTTTCCGCCGCCGCGCTTGCCGCGCCGATCGGCAATGATCCGGCTTATGCCGAATTTCTGCGGGACAATCGGCTGGATCAGCAGATCCGCGGGACCACCGGCCATTTGGGCCTCACTTTCAACGGGCTGCTCGGCAAGGGATGGCAATGGTCGTTCACGGGCAATGGCGACATATCAGACACGCGCACCCGAACCGAACGATCGACATCAACCGACCGGGCAAGCGCGCGTTCTCAGGCCGTGACGGGCGACCTGCTACTGTCCGGTCCCCTATTCGACCTGCCCGCTGGCGCTATCACCAGTTCGGTCCGGGTGGGCGCGTCGGCCAACGACTTTGAAGGCTGGTCGATCCGCAATGCGGTAGAGCGAAGCACCGACTATGACCGGCAGATCGCGAGCGGGCAGATCACGCTCGACATACCGGTTACCAGCAAGGCGAGGGGCGTGCTGGGCGCGGTTGGCGACATCGGCATCAATGTGAATGCAGCCGCACAGGAGCTGTCGGATTTTGGCACGCTATCGACGCTCGGCTATGGCCTGCGGTGGCGACCCATTCCAGCGGTGCAACTGCTGGTCTCCGCCAATCAGGACCGGGCAGCCCCGACCGGCAACCAACTCACGGATCCTGAAGTCAGGACGGAGAATGTCCCGGTCTTCGACTATCAAAGCGGCCAGACCGTCTTCGTCACGCGGGTGACCGGCGGCAACGCGCAGTTGAAGGAAAGCGTGCGGGACCAGTTCCGGCTGAGCGCGACGGTAAAGCCATTCGACAAGCCCAATCTGACCCTGACGGCGACCTACCTCAACAGCCGGACGAGCAATCCCATCGCGGCGTTCCCCGAGCCCACTCCCGCGATCGAGGACGCCTTCGACGGCCGCTTCATCCGTGACGCAGACGAGCGGCTGATCGAAATCAATGCGCGGCCCATCAACTATCTGCGCTCACAAAGCGAGCAGTTGCGCTGGGGCTTCGACCTTTCCTTCCCCCTGAAATCGCGCATCCAGAAGCTGGTCGAAGCCTGGCGCGCGGCGGGAGCGAAGCCAGAAGAGCGGCCCAAGGAGTTGCAGGACATGCGCGCGCTGTTCGGCAATCGCGGCGGTCGCAGCGGGGAGCGCGGCGGGCAGGGAGCACAGGATGGCGCGCCACCCCCTCCCGGACAGGAGGGCGGCGATCGGCCACGCGGCGAAGGCGGCTTTGGCGGACCCGGCGGTGGCGGGGGCGGCGGAAGGCCGGGCGGCGGCTTTGGCGGCGGGCGTGGCGGCGGGGGCGGACGCCTGAGCTTCAGCCTCTATCACACATGGCATTTTACCGAGAGCATCCTGATCGCCCCCGGTGTGCCGGAACTCGATCTGCTGAACGGCGACGCGACAGGATCATCGGGCGGCCAGCCAAGGCATGAGGTAGAGGCCCGCGTCGGCTACACGAACAACGGGCTCGGCGCGCGGCTCAGCGTCGATTGGGAAAGCGGCACGCATGTCGATGGTGCGCTCGGCGGAACTTCACGGCTGAATTTCGGCAGTCTGGCTACGGCGAACCTCAGGCTGTTCGCCAATCTGGGCCAGATGCCCTCGCTAGTGAAGAACCATCCCTTTTTACGGGGATCGCGGGTGTCGATCGGGATCGACAATATCTTCAACACGCGCCGCGACGTGACGGATGCTACGGGGGGAACGCCGCTTCGCTACCAGCAGGGCTATCTTGATCCGCTGGGTCGGACGATCAGCATTTCCTTCCGCAAACTCTTCTTCTGACGCTCGCCTAAATATCTCCATTTTCCATCCGTTATGATCCTATGAAAACAAGGGTCGGAGGAATGCATGGCAAAGCCGATACGGATCGTCGTGGTCGATGACTCGCTGACCATCCGCGCGATGATCGAGACGCTGCTGGAGCGCGATTGCCGGTTCGATGTCGTTGGCATCGCCCGCAATGGTGAAGAAGCGATCGACCTCATCCGCATGGAAAAGCCAGATGTGGTGACGCTGGACGTCGCCATGCCGGGGCGCGACGGTTTGAGCATCCTGGACGAGATCATGGACATCGATCCTTGCCCGGTCATCATGCTGTCCAGCCTGATGCGCGACGGCGCGCCGATCATGGCCGAGGCGCTGGACCGGGGTGCTGCGGCCTGCTTCAACAAGGCGATGATCGCCCGCGAAGCCGGACGGTTCATCACGCTGATCCGCGACGTCGCGCGCGGCCTGGTTCAAGCCGAACGGCAAGCGATCGCCGCCTGATCGGCGAACATTTAAGCGAAAAAGGGGGAGTTGCCGGACGGCAGCTCCCCTTTTTATGGGCCAGGTTCTTCAGTCCCGACCTAGCGACCGTGATCAGGATGCCAGCGAGCGTGGCAAGGCGCAGGTCGTAGCGATGTCGATCGCGCTCGCGAATTCCACACCCATCCGATCGTCCCGCGACCAGCGCACGACGGCATCGGCGCTTTGGCTGTCGCTGAACTCGACGACCAGTTCCATGCCCGACGGCACGTTCCACAATCCTTCGATCATGGCGCCCGTCGCCGAAATATTGCGGATACGCCCGGTATAGGCGTGGCCATCGGCATGCACCATGATCGTCCGCAGCATCGTCTTGCGTTCCGGACGGCTGGACTGGAAACCCTCCACCAGCGCCACCGCGCCATGCGCCTGATGCCGGGACAGAACGTCGCTGGCGCAGAGCGGGCGACCGTAGACATAGCCCTGTATGTGGCTGCAACCCAATTCCCGGATCAGCGCGAGTTCGTCCTGCGTCTCCGCACCCTCGGCCGTCGTATCCATGCCCAGCGCCTCCGCCAGGCTGACGATCGCCTTGATGATGGCGCTATTCCGGCTGCCGGTCATCACGGCCCCGCGAACGAAGCTCTGGTCGATCTTGATCTTGTCGAACGGCGCTTTCTTCAAATAGCCGAGCGAAGAGTAACCCGTCCCGAAGTCATCCAGCGCCAGCCTGACACCGATGCCCTTCAGCCGCGAAAACATGGCATCCGTGCCTTCATCGTCGTTCAGGAAGACGCTTTCGGTGATCTCCAGCTCCAGCCGCTGCGGCGCAAGTTGCGAGGCAGCAAGCGCGCTCATGACGGTTGCGGGCAAGCCGGGATTGGCAAACTGGATCGGCGAAACATTGACCGCGACGCGAATGTCTTCGTCCCACTGGGCTGCATCATGGCAGGCCGTGCGGAGCACCCAGTCGCCGAGCGAGCCTATGAGCCCGGTATCTTCCGCTATGGGCACGAAAATGGCGGGAGAAATATCTCCGCGCACGGGGTGGGTCCAGCGCAGTAACGCCTCATAGCCGGTCACCCGCTCCGTCCTGGATGACACCACGGGTTGATAGACAAGGTGCAGCCCGTCCGATGCGAGCGCGTGGCGAAGGTCCTCCTCCAGCTGCCGCCGCCCTTCCGCATCGGCATGCATTTCCGACGAATAAAAGCGATGGACGCCGCGCCCGTCGCCTTTGGCGGCATAGAGCGCAAGGTCGGCATTGCGGATCAGCGCATCGGCCGTTTCGCCATCCTGCGGGCAGCAGGAAATGCCCACGGACACGCCAATCACAACCACCTTGCCTTCGATCATATAGGGTTGCGACAGCGTGCTGATGATCGTCTTGGCAAGCTGGGAAAGGAGCGTGCGATCCTGCCCGCCCGGCAGCAGCACCTTGAATTCGTCGCCGCCCTGCCGACCCACAAGCCCGCGATTGCCGACCACGCGTTGAAGCCGCTGGCTGACCTGCCGTAACAGGGCGTCGCCCGCCGGATGGCCGAGCGTGTCGTTGACTGACTTGAACCGGTCGAGGTCGAGCATCAACAGTGCGCAATCGCCCGGCTGTCCGCGTGCGCCCCCCACAGCGTCTTCCAGCGACTGCAGCATCTGCACCCGATTGGCGAGGCCGGTGAGCGAATCAAACTGGGCGAGCCGCTTCACCTCCGCCTGGCTGCGGCGCATTTCGGTGAGATCGGTGCCGCTGCCGCGAAAGCCGTGAAACTGCCCATATTCATTGAAAACCGGCTGGCCGGAAATCGACCACCAGCGTTCATCCTGCGTCGCGGCCGCCCGCACATGCACGTCCGAAAAGCCGGTCCGCGCGGACAGATGGAAGCCCAGCGTGCGCTCACCCCCGCCATTTGCATGATCACCGGCCGACACGATGTCGGTGATCAATTGGCCGACCAGTTCATCCTCCGGAATGTTGAGCGTGCGCGCCAAGGGTTCCGACAGATAGGTGAGACAGCCCTGACGATCGGTTTCCCAGAACCAACCCTGTCCCGACTGCTCATATTCCTGCAAAAGCCTGTCGGAACGCTGCGCGCGCAGATCCTGCTGATGCCGGGTCACGGCTCGTTCCAGATCGACCGTCGCCTGGCGCACGGCCGCGATCAGCATGACGGCGATGCAGCTGAGCAGAAGGCCGATCTGGCCAAAGCCCATTCCCTGCGCTGCTGCCACCAGCAAGGTTCCCGAGAAGTAGCTGACGCCCAGAAGCCTGCGGTCGCCAAAGATCGACACCACGATGAGCGCGATCGCAACTTCCGCCGCGAGGGAAAAGGGCAGCTGCCCGGCAGGATGCGCCGATCCGAGCAACATGCTGAAGGTCACGCTCGACAACAGCACCACCGACAGCATCAGCCACTTTTGAACATGGGGTCTTTGCGCCTGGAACCGCCCCACGCGTGGGCCCGCAATCAGGCCGCCGTCGATCAGCAGCATGGCGAGCAATGTCAGGATGGCATAAGCGCTGTCGAGCGGAACGTGCAGCAGCGCCATGGCGCTGAGCTTGCCGATCAGGATCAGCGGCCAAAGCCTCGCGATGTGGCAGAAGGCCCCGGATATCCAGAAGGCGGATGCCTCGGTCCCTCCCTCGGCGAGGCCCAAAGCCACCGCAAGGTCAGCGGGCCTGGACAGGGAATCGTTCAGCCTGATGCGCGAGGGAGCCATGCACCGTGCGTAACGCACAGATGTTGAAAGAAACTTACTCGATTATGCCAAAAGGCATAACCACGCAGAAGGTCTGGAGAAAAGCGGGGAGGTAGCTGCGACGCACCGGCCCCGCATCGGCAGGGAAGGGAAAGATGCCGACCATGTTCAGCATCTTTTTCTTGGCCCCACCCGCGCGTCTGAACGGCGCGCGCTTAGACGCGCATCGGCATCAGGACGTAGAGCGCGGGGCTCCGGTCATTTTCCCGGATCAGCGTGGGGGCTGCAGCATCCGCAAGGTGCAGTTCAACCGTCTCGCTGTCGATCTGCCCCAGAATGTCGAGCAGGTAACGCGCGTTGAAGCCGATATCGAAACCTTCACCCTGAAACGCGCCCGGCACTTCTTCCGCCGCCGTGCCGTTTTCGGGGCTCGTCACCGACAGCGTGATCTTGTCGCGATCGAGCGTCATCTTGACTGCGCGGGTCTTTTCCGTCGCGATCGTGGCGACGCGGTCCACGCCTTCCTCGAAGCTGCGCGGATCGATCTTGAGCAGCTTGTCATTCGCGGTCGGGATGACGCGGCTATAATCCGGGAAGGTGCCGTCGATCAGCTTGCTGGTCAGGATCGCGCTGCCCAGGCCAAAGCGGATCTTGCTCGCGGACAGGGTGATCTGCACCGATCCTTCGACCTCATCCAGCAGCTTGCGCAGTTCGCCGATGCACTTGCGGGGAATGATGATGCCCGGCATGCCGTCGGCGCCGTCCGGACGAGGCACGGTCACGCGCGCGAGGCGGTGGCCATCGGTCGCGGCGGCCTTCAGGACCGGCTGGCCCTCGTCCGACACATGGAAATAGATGCCATTGAGATAATAGCGCGTCTCTTCGGTCGAAATGGCGAAGCGGGTCTTGTCGATGATCTGCTTCAGCGTCTCTGCGGGCAGTTCGAAGCTGGTCGGCAGGTCGCCTTCCGCGATCACCGGAAAATCGTCACGCGGCAGCGTCGACAGGTTGAAGCGGGCGCGGCCCGCCTGGATCAGCATCTTGCCCTCCGCCGCATGCAGCGAGACCTGGCTACCTTCGGGCAGTTTCCGGGCGATGTCGAACAGGGTGTGCGCACTGATCGTGGTCGCGCCGGGCTGTTCTACCTGAGCCGACACGCTCTCCACGATCTGAAGATCAAGGTCGGTCGCCATCAGCTTGATCGCGCCATCGGCAGACGCTTCGATCAGCACGTTGGACAGGATCGGAATCGTGTTGCGCCGTTCAACCACCGACTGGACGTGGCTGAGGCTCTTGAGGAGCGTGGCGCGTTCGATTGTGGCCTTCATGTCCCTGTTTGTCCGTTTCTTTTCTGCGCAAAGCCCGAATGCGGTCGAATCCGGGCGACAATGATGGATGATCCTTCATAACCACTGTTGCGGCGGCGGCAAGCGCCTGCTGATCGTTTCGTGATGGCAAGGGTTGCAAAAGAGGACATGATCGGCTTTGCCACCTTCATGAAGCGCGCCTGGCTCCTGCTCCTGTTGATCGCGACCCCCGCGTCCGCACGGGATTCGCTGGGCATGTTCGAAGCCTGGGGCGCCTTCCGCGATCCGGCCGCGCCGCGCTGCTATGCTATCGCCAAGCCGGTGAGCCGCGCCGGCAATGGGTTCGCAGCAGTCGGCAATTGGCCCCGACAGCGAGTACGCGGACAGGTGCATTTCCGGTTGAGCCGCATGCGCGCGGAGGGCGCGGCAGTCATATTGAACGTAGGTGAACGGCGATTCCCATTAGTGGCCGGGCAGGCCGACGCCTGGGCGCCCGACCCGCGCGCCGATGCAGCGATCATCGCGGCGATGCGCTCAGCAGCCAGCATGAGCGTGCAAACGCAGGGCGCAAATGGGCGAGCCTTCGCCGACACCTACACATTGCGCGGCGCAGCCACCGCGATCGACGCGGCGGCATTGGGGTGCGCCCGGCTGCGCTGACACGCGCTCCCTTTATAAATCCGCAAAAATCCGCTATGGGCGCGGCCATGCATTCATCCGCCAGCCCCTTGATGCCGATTCCCGGCGCTATTGATCCTGTGCCCGTGCCGCGCGCCGTTACGCCGCGCGAAGATGGACGTACTGACCTGATGGGCCTGTCGCGCCCGCAGATCAAAGGCGCGCTGGAGGAGGCTGGCCTCGATACTAAACAAGCCAAGCTGCGCTCCAAGCAGCTGTTCCACTGGCTTTACCATCGCGGCGAAACCAATTTCGACGCCATGACCGACCTTGCCAAGCCGATGCGCGGCTGGATGGCGGAGCGCTTCGTCGTCGGCCGTCCGCAGGTTGTCGAAGCACAAGTTTCAAGCGACGGCACTCGCAAATGGCTGCTCCGGTCCGACGACGGGCAGGATTATGAAATGGTCTTCATCCCCGACGCCGACCGGGGAACGCTCTGCGTATCAAGCCAGGTCGGATGCACGCTCAACTGCCGCTTCTGCCACACCGGCACGATGCGGCTGGTGCGCAACCTGACGCCCGGCGAGATCGTCGGGCAGGTCATGCTGGCTCGCGATGCGCTTGGCGAATGGCCCAAGGGCAGCATGGCGTCGGCCAACGACGACGAGACCGACGATGCGCCGCAATATACGACCGATGGCCGCATGCTCACCAACATTGTCATGATGGGCATGGGCGAGCCGCTCTATAATTTCGACCATGTCCGCGACGCATTGAAGGTTGTCATGGACGGCGATGGCCTGGCCCTATCGAAGCGCCGCATCACCCTCTCCACCTCAGGTGTGGTGCCGATGATGGCGCGCGCGGGGGAAGAGATCGGCGTCAACCTCGCCGTCTCGCTCCACGCCGTCACCAAGGATGTGCGCGACGAGCTGGTGCCGCTCAACAAGAAGTTTGGCATCGAACAGCTGCTGCAGGCCTGCGCCGACTATCCGAGCGCCAACAACGCCCGCCGCATCACCTTCGAATATGTGATGATCAAGGACAAGAATGACAGCGACGAGGATGCGCGGGAACTCGTGCGCCTGCTGCGTCACTATAAGCTGCCCGCCAAGGTCAACCTGATCCCCTTCAATCCCTGGCCGGGCACGGATTATGAATGTTCGACGCCCGAACGAATCAGGCGCTTTTCCGACATCGTGTTCGAAGGCGGCATCTCCGCCCCGGTGCGCACGCCGCGCGGGCGTGACATCATGGCCGCCTGTGGTCAGCTGAAGTCCGCCAGCGAGAAGAAGAGCCGCGCGGAACTCGATCGGCTGGCGGCCGAAAAGCAGGCGGCGCTCGGGTAAACCACCGGCTCAGCGCGGTGCGCCCGGCTCGCTGATCGTCTCTTCCTCGTCCCGTTCATTCTCATCGGGCTTCAACGGCGCCATGACCCAGAAAGTCAGCAGCGTGAAGCCGGTGAGAACCACCGCCACATCATAGGTGCCAAGCCCGGCGGCAACCCCGATCGCACCCGTGATCCATAGGCTTGCGGCGGTCGCCGTTCCCTTGACCGCATGCCGCTGCTGCAGGATCGCGCCGCCGCCCAGAAAGCCGATGCCCGCGATCACGCCTTCCAGCACGCGAGCAAGCGCCGCCGGGTCGTCCGCCATCATGCCTTCCACCGTCTGGACAAAGCCACAGCTTGCCACGGCCACCAGCGGAAAGGTCCGCAGGCCCGCACTGCGCTCTGCCCGCTCCCTGTTCCAGCCTATGGGCAATGCCAGGCAATAGGCAATCACGATCGGAACCAGATGCGGCATCACCGAGAATGTGTCGCTCATCCTGCCCAAACGCATGAACATGAATTCGGATGCGCAACGAACGCGCTTAGTCGCCGCCGGGCTCCTCCAGCAGGCGAGGAATCAGCGGCAACAATTCGCGCGCGAGGAAGCCGATGGGCCCGATCGTGCGGGCAAGCTCGCGCCCTGCCCGCCCGTGAAGCCAGCTCCCCCAGGCAGCAGCGCGCAGCGGTTCCGTCCCTCGCGCGGCCAGCCCACCGACGATCCCGGCAAGCACGTCACCCGACCCGCCAGTCGCCAGCCCGACACACCCACCCTCATGCAGCAGGCAGCCGCCATCCGGAGCAGCCACCACACTGCGGTCTCCTTTCAGGATCACCACTGCCTGGAAATCCTGCGCGACCTGCGACGCGATGGCCACGGGATCAGCGGCAACCTCTTGCGCGCTTTTCCCGGTCAGGATCGCCATCTCGCCATGATGCGGCGTCAGGATGATGTGCCCCTCATGCGCTGCGATAGTGGACCGCAATTCGCGTGCCGACGTCATCGCCGCTGCATCCAGGACGATCGTCACCGGTGGCTCCGTCGCGTCCAATATATCCGCGACCAGTTGATCCGTCCCAGCACTCACATTCATGCCGGGCCCAAGCACCAGCGCATCACAGCGGGCAAGCTGGGGCTTCAGCACGTCGGCTGCGCCCACGGCGATCTCGCCATCCTCCTGCGCGGGAAGGGCGATCATCGCCGCCTCGGGAACCAGCACGCCGAGTGACATGGCGGCCGATCGCACCGTCGCCATCTGCAGCTTGCCAGCCCCGGCCCGGAGCGCCGCCTCACCCGTCAGCCGCAGCGCGCCCGGCACGAACTCCGCGCCGCCGACCACCAGCACGCGCCCGCGCGCATTCTTGTCGGAATCGCTGTCGATGACGGGCAAAGGATGCCTCCGAAGCCAATCAGCATCGAGCGTCTCCGGCGTCATCCGCGCGCTCCTGCAATGGCGTCGGGTTCGCGGGTGACGGGCGTCGCTTCTTCCTCCATCGGCGCGGTCACATTGTAGCGGCGCAGTACCAGCCCGCCATTTCGGCCATGCGCGGGATCATAGACATAGTCGGTGATGGCGCAGTTCGCGACATCCCCCGCCCGGTCGATCGCCAATATCTCCGCCTCATCAAGCCCTTCGATGATATAACGCATGCACAGCACCACCACTTGGTGCGTGAAGATCATCACCCGCCGCCCGGCATAGTGCAGCGATATGGTGTCCATCACGGACCGGAGGCGCAGGATGACGTCGCACCAACTCTCTCCACCCGGCGGCCGATGGTAGAATTTGCCTAGCATCCGCCGAAACTCAAATTGCTCGGCCTCCAGGTTGCGGATGCCGGACGTCGTCAGCCCGTCCAATATCCCGAACTCCTTTTCCCGCAGCCGCTCGTCGAAGCAGATCGGCTCATCCGCCCACGCTCCGCCAGCTTGCCGAAAGACCTGCGCCGTCTGGAATGCCCGCAGATAGGGAGAGGACAGCAGGACCTCGGGCCGATGATCCTCCGCTTCGCTGGCGAACCAGTGACCCAGCGCCTGCGCCTGTTCGCGGCCCAGTTCGCTCAAGGGAACATCCGCGTCCCGAACGGACAAGGCTATGCGATCCGACTGCGCCTCGGTCGCCTCATCCCGTGCGATATTACCGGCGCTTTGGCCATGACGTACGATGATGAGCTGACTTGGCCAATGAAGTGACGCCACGGATGTCCCTGCCTTTCATGCCGCAATGCTTATGGCATGAAGAACGGTCCCGCCGGGGCTTTGATCCCGGCGCATGCGTCGCGACGCTTAGCTGCCGGGCAGCTTCCTCTGCCCGACATTGCTCCATTCCACGTTCCGCGTGGCATACATCACGGCGGCGAGGGCGATCAGAAGCAGCACCGAACCGATCAGCAGCGACCATGCCTCCAGATTGAGCAGCACGAAGAGCAAGGCGTAGAGCCCCACCAGCAGCGCGCCGATGAACCGCCCACGCCGCCAGCTTCCGAGCACGGCGGCGCTATATGCTGACAGCAGGCCGATGATCGCGGCCGCTCCCAATATATAGGCAGCGGTAAAGCCGATCACCTCTGCAAAGGCGAGCAGCAGGGCAAAGAACAGCACCAGCGCCGCGCCGGTCAGCAGATATTCCGCCGCCGCCACGCGCGCGCCGCCGACAATGTCGAACAGCAGGAAGGCGAGGAAAGTGAAGCCGATGAAAAGAAAACCATATTTCACGGACCGGTCCACCTTGGAATAAAGATCGACCGGCTCGATCAGGCTCACGGTCACCGCGCGACTATTGCCATTCACCACTTCGACAGGCCTTCCCGCAGCCGTGCTGTCGACCGTCGATGCCATCGCATAGGGCGCGCCATTGTCCAGCAGCGGCGGCCCTAGCTCCTGCATCGCGACCGGAGGCTGACCGAGCGCCAGCTTGTCGATCTGATAGCGCGCCGAAAAGCCGCCATCTGAAATCTCCCGCTTCTCAGGCAGGAAAGCGCCGCCAAAGCTTGGGCTCGGCCATGTCGAAGAGACCTGCCAGAATGTCTTGCCGCCCCTTGGCACCAGGCTCAGCGACCGGCTGCCGCGCAGCCCGAAATCATAGGTCACGGTCAGCCTGCCCTCGCCAGACCAGGGGAGAAAGGCGAAGAAACCCTGCCCACCCGTAGCGCCGGGACCCTTCCCCGGCTGCACCGCCAAAGCCTTGCCACCGGCCGACAGCGAACCGCCGCTGGTCAGCCCCCGCGCGTCCGAAGCACCCATGCGCAGTTCGGCGCGATCCCACAAAAGCCGATCGGCGGTGATCCCGAAGCGGGGCAGGTCCTCTGGAAGGGCGAACTGCGCAGTGCCCTTGATGCGGGCATCATATAGCACGCTGCGGTAGATCGACTTGCGCCGCTCTTCCGGACGAACGGTGGTCGTGACCGCATTCTCGACAGGCGAGATATAGAGCAGCTTTTCGGTCTCGACGGTGCGGGACACGCGCTGACCATCCACCTGCTCTTCCTGCACCTGGGTAGTGCGGAACGGCACGACGATGACTGGCCCGGCAATGATCTGCGGCCCGCCCCAACCCGCATTGATCGCATCCTGCGCCGTCTGCGACTGGCTCTGCCGATCCCACACAAGCGCATAGATCAGCATTAGCGGTACGATGAGGGACAGCGCGACCAGCGCCGCGAACAGCAGCTTCATGCCCGGCGACCGCGCAGGCCGCATGTCTTCCGTCGAGCCTGTGATCAACCGCCCCTCCTGTCCAATACCGTCGTCGTCCCTGTCTATGCCACATGGCGGCAACGTCAATCATCAGGTGCCGCGCCCCCGCTAATCTGATACTGTCGCCGACGAGGATTGCCGAGAGTCGAATGTTTCGAGGAGGGCATGATGCAGACGTCGATCGACGAAGCGAAACTCCATAATTTCGTAGGAAAGATGCTGAACGACCTTGGCGGGGCGATCAGCGTGCCCACGGTGCGCGTCGGCTTCCGGCTCGGATTGTTCGACGCGCTGGCGGATGCTCCGGCGACCTCGGCGGACCTCGCGCAAAGAGCGGGCGGCCTGCATGAGCGTTATGTACGCGAATGGGCGCTGGCCCAGGCCGCCAACGGCTTTGTCGATTTCGACCCCGGAACCGGCAGCTTCAGCCTTTCGCCAGAGCAGCAGATGGTGTTCGTCAACCGCGACAGCCCCGTCTATCTGGCAGGCGCGTTCGAAATGGTCGCGGCCATGATAGAGGCCGAACCCAAGGTCGAGGAATGTTTCCGCAACGGCAAGGGCGTCAGATGGGGAGACCATGCGGGTTGCCTGTTCTGCGCGACCGGAGCCTTCTTCCGGCCCGGCTACGTCAACAACATCGTCCAGAGCTGGATACCCGCGATGGACGGCATGGAGGCGAAGTTGCGTTCAGGCGCGAAGGTCGCCGACGTCGGCTGCGGCGTTGGTTTCTCGACCTTGCTGATGGCGCAGGCCTATCCGGAAAGCCGTTTCACCGGCTATGACTTCCACGAACCCTCGATCGAAGACGCAAGGCGTCATGCGCAGGACCATGGCCTTAGCGATCGCGTCCGGTTCGAAGTCGCCGCCGCCAAGGACATCGCGGAACAGGATTTCGACTTCATCACCATGTATGACTGCCTCCACGACATGGGCGATCCCAAAGGCTGCGCCGCGCACATGCGCCGTATCCTTGCGCCCGGCGGCAGCTGGATGATCGTCGAGCCGATTGCAGGCGACAGGCCGCAAGACAATCTGAACCCGGTGGGTCGGCTCTACTATAACGCATCGACCATGATCTGCGTGCCTACATCGCTCGACCAGGAAGTGGGCGAGGGCCTCGGCGCACAAGCCGGTCAAGCGCGTCTGACGGCGGTCATTTCGGAAGGCGGCTTCCAGTCGGTTGAAAGAGTTGCCGAAGGGCCCTTCAACATGGTGCTTCAAGCCCGTTGAGCAGGGGCACGGAGGCTCACCGCCCCGTCCTATGCGCGCAGGATCTTGTCCATGGGCTTGCCCTTGGCGAGTTCATCGATCAATTTGTCGAGGTAGCGAATCTCCTTCATGAGGGGCTCCTCGACATCCTCGACGCGCACCCCGCAGACCACGCCCGTTATCAGCCGCCGTGCAGGATTCAGCTTGGGAGCCCCAGCAAAAAAGCGCTCGAAACTGGCGCCAGCCGCCAACTGCGTCTCAAGCGTCTCCTGGCTATGCCCGGTCAACCAACGAAAAATCTGATCGACCTCGCTTCTGGTGCGGCCCTTCTTCTCCGCCTTGCTGACATAAAGGGGATAAACGCTCGCGACGCTCATCGAAAAGATGCGATGGTTCGTCATGATCCCTCCTGATCGTACCCGCAGGACTTTAGCAGCTTTCGCGCGAAAGAATGATAGGGGAACTCACGCCTGACGGCTGGGGGAATGAACGTCAGCAGAGATGAAAATACCCAGCAATTGCTGGGTGGTGACCCCTACGGGAATCGAACCCGTGTTTCAGCCGTGGAAGCATTTTTTGCCCTAAAATCAAAGGGCTTTCCCCCAAAATGGGGTCATAATGCCCCACGGTTTTTCACGGGTTTCGGGGGCCTGGGGGAACCGGCAAGTCCCACATAAAGTGGCAGCGCCGCGATCACATTTACTGCCCTTCGTGGCCACAGATCAGAATAGCGAAATTTGGCGAGAAGAGCGCCTGATATGCTGGCCCATGCGCAGGAAAGCAAATTCCGATTTAGGTTGAGGGGGGTGCGCGGGAAAAGCGTTACCTCCGTTACATTGGCGGAAATCAGCCATTTTTGCCGTTACTTTGGCGTTACCTTTTTGTCACCGGGTAACGCCTCTCTAACGTTACAAATGACATATAAAAAACTATTACATTTCAATGAGGTAACAGAATTGGCCTGCAAAAGTGACGAAAGGTAACGGCTAAAGCGTCACAAGAAAAATGCGCTATTTCAGCAGGTTAGTGGATGGTTTACGAAAAAGTGACGGAGGTAACGCTTTTCCCGACCCAACCCCATGGCCGCGAACCGGAAACGGCAGAAATCCGCCGCGCAGAGACGGTGCACGATCTGAAAAAAGCGCATCGGCGGACCTCTGCCGAGCCGACCTCCATCAACCGCCGCGCCATCGGACGTTCAGCGCTGCATCCAAGGCGTTCCAAGTGCAATAATTCCACCGAAAGAAGGAGCGGGCGGGGCGTGGGGGCAAGCGCGGCGCGCGGGGTTGAGGACAGCCGCGGCTAATCGGATCGGCCCCGGCCCGGACGGGACTGGCTCCCCTGCCCCTCGTCGGCCTGGGGTGCGATCGATGGTTGACCGACTCGGCTTGTGTTCACCATATGTTCCACATTGGAGGCAGGAACATGGTTGAAGATCGGATTGAACGGGTGCGCGCGGCGGTGGCCGCGCATCTGGAAGCGCGGGGAATTGGCGACCGCGCCTTCTATGAGGAGATCAGGGAAGGCAAGCGCGATACTGGGCCGTTCATGGTCGGCGCGATGGCATGGGAGGAATGCCTGGCGCTGTCAGGACTACCCGAAGCGCTGGGCAGTGGCGCGCTATAGCCGCGAGGGGCTGAAGGTCGCCACGTGCCTGTTCGAGGCAGCAGCATGGCACTATGCCGTGAAGGTTGGCTGCGGCTGCGGACACTTCGCGGTGTTCGATCCTCACGGGCTTTGGTGGCACTTCCACCGCAAGGGCTGGCCGGATGACCTGCGGAGCGCCCGCGCGAAGATGTGGTGCCGCCTTTGTCGCTACTCTACCGGCGCGAAGGTACGTCCGCGCCGGATAGACCTGGTCAAACCCGCGCCGCCTGGACTGATCACGCTTCCACTGCCCGATGAACGGGAGTGGAAGCGCATCGTAAACCGCTTTCGCGGCTGATGCCGGGGGGAGGCTAGGCTGTGATCGGCGCGGGCAGCGCGTTCTGCAACTGGGCGTCGTCGGCGCGAGGCTCAAACGCGACGACCTCCTGCCCCAGCCATTCGTTGACCTCCATCAAGCGCGTCATGATCGGCACGATTTCCTGATCATAGAAGTTTCGCGCTGCGTCGATTATGCTGCCGAAGCCGCCGGTATTCTTCGGCACCACGCCGAGCAGCTGGGGCGGAACGCGGTGCGCGGCCAGCACATCGTCGCGCGTCACATCCTTGATATTGAGAAACTCGTCTTTCGCGCCGACCTCCGCCACCGGCATGATCTGGACGCCGTCCTTCTTGCCCTTGGGGATGTGCAGGTAGAGGTTCCGGAAGTTGCCCGGCCCCTTGGCATCCCGCATTGCCTTGCGGATGGCGTCACTATCGTTGTTCGTGAGCCCCTCTTCCGAGACATAGAGGATGAACCCCGCATGCGAGCCGTTCTTGTAATAGCGGCGGCGGAACAGGGTCGCGGCTTCATTCAGCAAGCCCGCCTGCAGCGCGGACAGATATTCCGGCAGGCCGTAGATTTCCTGCAGCGGATCGGGTTCGATCATGTGGTGAATGGTCCCCGGCGCGAACTCATGCGCCCCGGCCCAGGCATTGAGCGTCCCGCGCACGAACCAATAGGCCCCCGGCTTGATGCCCACGCGCGTATAGGCGGCAGGCGACGGCTTCAGGGTCATGGGCCGCCCGGCGATATTGTCGAGCCGCTCCAGATAGGCATTGCCGAAGATCAGCCAGTCCAGCACCCAACGCGAAAAGTCGCCACGGCTCAACCAGCGGGATGGCTTAAAACTGCCGACCAGCAGGTTTCGCTTCAGGATGATCGCACTCTGGTGATGGCTGACCATGCGGTACGTCTTGCCCAGCATCGTCATCGGCACGGCCGGTTCGAACCAGCGCCCATTATGGGCAACCTCGAACAAGTCGAAAAGCTCGCGCCGGTCCAGCACGCTCTCCGGGTCGCCGAAGCTATAAACGATGGGTTCGGCGGGCCTTGTCCCCTGCTCCACGACTTCCTGCATTACATGATCTCCACGGTTGAGCCGCCGCCGACTGGTTCGCTAATGTCGAGCGGTTCGAAGAAGAGGGCGTGCATGATCGCCCAGGCCAGATCGGCATGGCCCGCGCCGCCAGCGCGGCTCGCCACATAGGTGACCTGTGTCCCGCCCTTGGTGATTTCCGGCCTGATCGCCATGAAGGCCTGCACCACGTCGAGCCAACCGGCATCGAACTGCAGGCGCCCGCTGGTGATGACGTTCTTCGCCTTCAGGACCAGCGCCGTCTTGGTCTGGACCGAATAATTATAGGCTTCGGCCATGGGGAAGAAGTTGCAAACCAGCTGATAGACCGCCTTGCCGACGCCGGTGGTATCGATGCCGATCTTGGTGACGTTATACTTGCCGCACCATTCCTTGATCGCTGCCGCCTGCCCGGCGAAGTCCAGCCCTTTGAGCCGCTTTTTCTCCAGCACCCGGAACTTGCCACCCACCTTGGCCGGGGGCGATACGGCGACCAGCGCCGCGTCGTCGCCGGTGCCGCTCTCGCTCGCGTTCGGGTCATAGCCCAGCCAAACTTCGCCCTCGCCGAACGGGCGCGGGTCATAGGGCTTCAGGTCGCGCCAGTCGTCCCAGCTATCGACCAAACAGCGGCGCATCGCCGCGAACGGGAACATGGACTGGCTGTCGTCCATGAAGATGCAGCGGAACAGCTGGTCGAATTCATCGACCGAATATTGCATCGCCAGCTGATCGCGATTCGCGAGGTTGAAGCCGCCCTCGATCGCGTCATCCAGCGTGACGATCTGCCGCCAGATGCCGTCCGGCCCTAGCACCCCGGCCTTCAGCGCGTCATGGCTGATATCGATGCGGACGCGCTGCGCCTTGGCCCGTCCACGATTGAACCGGTCGCCGCACCACATTGGATAGGCTTCGTGCGCCAAGGTACTGGGTGTGGAGAACAGGGTGACCGAATAGCGTTCGTGGGTCGCCATGGCCGAGGCAACCTTGAACAACTCCTCAAATCCGTAGATCCAGAAGCATTCGTCGATGATGACATCGCCGGGATAGCTCTGCGCCGTGCGGTAGTTGGTGCCGAGGAAGTGCAGTTCGAACGGATCGAGCAGGTTGCCGTCTTCGTCGCTGCGCTGGACGACGATCGGGTCGCCCTTCAGAATGACGCCGCAAACCTTCTGCACCCATTGGACGATATAGTTGCGGAAGACATGGGCCTGCGCGCGGCTCGCTGAAATGAACAGCTGGTTGTTGCCGGTATCGAGCCCGCGCAGGAATCGCTCCCGCGCGAAATAATAGGTTGCGCCGATCTGCCGCGACTTCAGGATCATGCGGGTGCGCAGATGCGTCGTGGACATCCAGAACGCCTGGTGCCCGAACATCTCGCCGCGCATCTGTTCGCGCAGCTGCTCGGCCATTTCGAAGGTGATCAGGTTCTTGGTCTGCGCCTTCTTTTCCAGCACATGCGGGGCGTTACGGTTGCCGACCTTGGGGTTAAGGTCCGCCTCATTGCCGCCGCCCAGATATTTGCGCACCCGGGCCAGCTTTTCGATCTGCCGCCCCAGCAGGTCGATTTCCTTGAAGTCCGTGCCGGTCTTCTTGTCCTTCTCGATCAGCGACAGGTAGCGCGCCGTGACGCCATCTTCGCACCGATCGACCGGCGCGGCCTTGTCCCACTTGTGACGCCGCTTCCACGCGCTCAAAGTCGGGATCGGAATGCCAAGCTCATCGCTTATCTGGGTCAGGGTCCAGCAGCGCCAGTAGAGCCCGCGCGCGGCAAGGCGCTGCGGTTCGCCCCAAGGTGCGACCGCCGCCTCTGCCTCTTCGATGTCGGGCGGGGCCGTGTCCATGGCATTACGCTATGACGGGTCGCCCGCAATCCCGAACCACCCGCCGTTGTAGCCTGTTGCCCTACAACGCGGGCGCGTTGCGAATATGTCGAAATCACAGTGTTTTGACCGTCATCAGATCGGTCATCCTGTCCCGCCTTCGGGGTGCCGCCACACCAGCAGGACGGAGCTATCATGGCCAAATCACGTTTTTTCCGGGTCGCGGTCGAAGGGGCCACCACTGACGGGCGCACGATCGACGCCAAGTGGCTGGAGGAAATGGCCGCGACCTACAACCGCGACACCTACGCGGCGCGGGTCAATCTGGAGCATATCCGGGGCATCACGGCCGAACCGCCCTTCACTGCGCTGGGCGACGTGCTGTCGCTGAAGACGGAAACGATCGACCTTGCCATTGGCGGCAAGACGGAAAAGCGCGTGGCGCTGTTCGCGGAGATTGAGGCGCTCGATCCGCTGGTCGCCATGAACGCCAAGCGCCAGAAGCTCTTCACGTCGATCGAGATCAACCCGAACTTTGCGAACAGCGGCAAGGCCTATCTGGTCGGCCTAGCCGTTACCGACAGCCCGGCATCGCTCGGCACCGAAATGCTGCAGTTCTGCGCGAGCCAAGGCGACAAATCGCCTCTCGCGGCGCGGAAGCTGGACGCGGGCAACCTGTTCAGCGAAGCGGTGGAAACCGCGATCGAGATGGCGGATGCAGCCAAGCCCGATGACGCCAACGGCTTCTTCGCCTCCTTCAAGACGTTCATGGATAAGCTGACCGCCAGCACCCCCGCGCCTCAGCCTGCCGGTTCCGAAACGCCGCCGCCTGCCGCCGCCGGTCAGCCCAACAATAGTGGCTTGGTCGCGCTGACCGCGATGGTTGGCCAGATGGTCGGTGCCATGGAGAGTTTCACCAAGTCGGCCGGGGAGCAGCATGCCGCCCTCCAGGCACAGGTGACGAAGCTGGCTGCTGACATCGAAACGAAGCCCCAGGGCCACTTCACCCAACGGCCTGCCGCGACCGGCGGCGAGGGTCACGCCCGCACCGACTGCTGATCTGGTTTTTCGGCTCGCCCCGAAAAACCTCCCTGCCCCTCTCGTCCCGCGCCCAACCCAAGACCTTAATCTGAGGACGCAATCATGAAGAACACTACCCGGCTCCTGTTCTCTGCCTTCGTGTCGCAGCTGGCCCTGCTCAATTCGGTGGATGCCTCTGTCGTCGCGACCAGCAAGTTCACGGTGGAGCCTTCCGTCCAGCAGACGCTGGAAACCCGCATCCAGGAATCGAGCGAGTTTCTAAGCCAGATCAACATCGTCCCCGTCGATGAGATGAAGGGCGAGAAGCTGGGCCTCGGCATCAGCGGAACGATCGCGGGCCGCACCAACACCGCTGGCGGCACCCGCCGCGCCGGTGTTGATCCGACTGCGCTCGATGCCCACGGCTATGAGTGCAAGCAGACCAATTTCGACACGGCGCTGCGCTATGCCAAGCTCGACATGTGGGCCAAGTTCCCGGACTTCGAAGTCAAGCTGCGCGATGCCATCCTTCGCCGTCAGGCGCTGGACCGCATCCTGATCGGCTTCAACGGCACCCAGGCCGCCGCCGCGACCAACCGGGGCACCAACCCGCTGCTGCAGGACGTGAACATTGGCTGGCTGGAGAAGATGCGCGTGGAGAACGCTGCCCGCGTCCTGGACGAAGGCGCGGACATCGCGGGCAAGGTGACCTACGGCACCCACGCCAGCGCGGACTATGTGACGCTCGATGCGCTGGTCTGGGATGCGCATCAGACGCTGTTGGCCGAATGGGCGAAGGACGACACCGAACTGGTGGCGATCGTCGGCAGCGACCTACTGCACGACAAATATTTCCCCATGATCAACAAGTCGGAAGACCCGACCGAACAGATCGCTCGCGACGTCATCATGTCGACCAAGCGCCTCGGCGGCCTGCGCGCCGTGCGCGTCCCCGGCTTCCCGGCGGGCAAGGTCTTCATCACGCGCCTCGATAACCTGTCCATCTACTACCAGGACGGCAAGCGCCGCCGCATGGTCAAAGATGAGCCGGAACTGGATCAGATCACCGACTATCAGTCCTCCAACGAAGCCTATGTGATCGAGGACCTGGAGGGCGCCTGCCTCGTCGAAAACATCCAGGAACACAACGCCGCCTAACGACCGTCCCACGCCCAGAGCGACGGGTCGCACTCCCTCCCGGTAGCAATGCCGGGAGGGAGACAAACCAAACAGGAGCCAGCCTTGATGAAATCTCCCGCCCGTATCAGCATGCAGCGCAAGCTTGCTGCCCTCGCCAGCGGAGAGGCTGGCCTGACCGTACCCGCCATGCCGACCGATGGCCCCGTCGCCAGCGAATATCAGCTGCTGCTGGCCGCCCTGGCGGCCGACTTCACCAGGCTCTCCAATACGGAATCGGTTGAGCGGAAGGTGGAAGCCAAGCGCGCGATGATCGACCGCTACCGGCCATGGCTAGAAGGCGCGCTGCAGGCGCAGGAGCCCGCGCAGGATGAAATCGTGGGCACCATGACCGTCTGGTCGATCGATATCGGCGACTGGGAACTGGCATACAATCTTGCCGCCCATATGCTGACCCACAATATCCCGCTGCCGGAACGCTACCGCCGCAAGCCCGCCACGTTGATCGCGGAGGAAGTCGCCGCCGCTGGCCTCACGACGCCGCCGACGATCGACTATGAATGGCTGGCTGGTTTCGACAAGCTGACCGCTGAATGCGACATGCATGACCAAGTCCGCGCGAAGCTGAAGAAGGCGATGGGCCTTGCCCTTGTTGCCCGCGCCGACAGCTTCGATCCCACCGCCGAAAACCAGCGCGCCGGGGGCAAGATCGCCCTGATCGACGCGGCGCTGGAGAACCTCAACCGCGCCAAGGCTTTGCATGAGGGCGTCGGCGTCAAGAAACTGATCGAGCGTCTGGAAAGCGACCGGCGGAAGCTGGCCGAAGCCCCGGCGTCCCCATCTTAACAGTTGCGCCACCCGCGCCGGGGGGCGGGCCGGACTAAGGAACATCAGTCCCGAAGGTTTGAACCCTCACCCCCCACTTATTCGGAAGCCACGCCATGTCGTCCTTTATCGCAGTGCCCCCCGCGCCCGTCTCGCCCCAAGGGTCCAAGGTCACGGTGGATGGCTGGTATCCGGAGATTGACTGCAATGCGATGCGGGACGCCCTGCGGCTTGGGGAAATCATCACCCATCCGCGCCTGGTCGCCGCAATCCAATCGGGGCTGATCACTGTCACCGGCGAACTGCGCGCCTGGCGAGCGCAGCAAGCAGCCGCCGGGCATGCGAGCCTTGCCGCCGTGTCAGGGGATGACAAGATCGGTGGTGAAGCGCGGCTTGTGGTGCTCTTCACCCGCGCCGTCCGGATGATGGCCGCCGCCGAACTGGTCGAGCTTCACCGGGACATTTCCGCCACCAATGATGGCGTCGGCCGCGAGGAATCGCAGTTGCAAACAGCCGCGGATTATCGCCGCCTCGGCACTTGGGCCATTCGCGACATGCTCGGCACCACCCGCGTTGCGGTGGAGCTGATCTGATGCGGGCGACCGCCCTTCAAGGTGATACGCTGGACCTCATCTGCTGGCGCGAACTCGGCACGACGGTGCGGGTGGTGGAGCAGGCCTTCGACCTCAACCCCGGCCTTGCCGACATCGGCGCCGTACTGGCCGAGGGGACCGAAGTCATTCTACCGGACATCCTGCCCGCCACGATCACCACCCGCGAAACCATCAATCTTTGGGACTGACATGCACGATAATCTGAACGATTGGCGGGACTTCCTGTTTTGGTGGTGCGCGGCCCTCTTCGCGGGGACCATGGTCGTTGTGGCCCGGCTCGGCATCAAGCTGTTCGGTACGGCCATCGATCCGCCGGACGACGCCACCATGGCGCTGCACTGGGCGCGCCGCCGTCGCTGGCTCGCGATTTCTGAAATATCGGCCCTGCCCGCCTTCGCTACCGTTTCGGTTGTGCTGGTCGCCTATTATCAGCTTAACCCGATCGCGGCCGTGCTGATCGCAATCGCGCAGGGCTTTGTCGGCTTTCCGTTGTTGCTTGATGGAGCGTCATGGCTGTTCCGCCAGCGCATCGGCATGCAGACGGCAACGCCCGGAAAGGTCGCAACCGATGAATGATCCCATCCTGATTGTAAGCGTGGTGAGCGCCTTGTCGGCCATTGCTGCTTGGGGGCGTTCGATCTGGCATCGCTACCGTTTCGACTGGCACAGTGATCGCCTTCAGGAGCCGCTCCGCTTCGGCGTCGATCATCTGCCCATCCTGCCGCACGGCAAGCATAAGCGCGGTCGCTGATGCAGAAGCCGGACAGCCTGCGCGCTGCCATCACCGCCGCCCAACCGGAGCTTGGCCGCGATCCCGCCCGGCTGCTGATGTGGGTGGAGAAAGGCCGCATCCGCGCGCCTATGACCGAAAGCCGCGCCTTCACCTATGAATTCACCCTGCACCTGGTGATCGTGGACTTCGAAAGCCACCCGTCGATCATCTTCCTCGCGATCAATGACTGGCTCCGCACGAACCAGCCTGACCTCCTCGCCGCTGGCCCTGGAGCAAGTAGAGGCTATGCATTCGACGCGGACATCATGGACAACCGCAAGCTGGACCTCGAAATTCAACTGGAATTGACGGAGCAGGTAGTTCTTCATCCGCGCGAAGGCGGCGGGTGGAATCTGGAACATCTGGCCGAGCCGGTGCTGTTCCCCGACGATCTTCCCCTGTCCGATCCCCCGGCCCTGCTCCGCCAGATATGGTGGAAAGATGAACTGCTGGTCCCCTGATGGCCGATGACCTGACCGCGATCGAGCCATGGCTGGACGGGATCATGGCACGGCTCGAACCGGGTGAGCGGCTGAAGGTAGCTCGCCGCATCGGTCAAATGCTCCGCCGACGCAACGCTGAACGCATCCGGGCGAATGTGCAGCCTGACGGCTCGCCCATGGAGCCCCGCAAGATCACGCGCGACCAACGCGGGCGGATCAGGGGGCGCAAGGGCAAGATGTTCCCGAAGACCGGCATGGCCAAAAACATGCAGGTCCGCGCGGATGCTGACCAGGTGGAAGTCAGCTTCAAGCAAACGGTCGCCGGTGCTGCGAAGGTCCACCATTACGGTCTGATCGATCGCGTGTCGCGGAATGCTGGCGCACCCCGCGTCCGCTATCCGATCCGCCGCTTGCTGGGGATCAATGACGAGGACCGGGAAATGATCCTCGCCGAAGTCAGCAAGATGCTGGAAATGTGACGATTGCGAATCACTGGGGTGGCAAGAAACCTAAGGCGGCTTGGCGCCAGATTTTCCCATTGCGTCCGCCTGCACGTTCTTCCAGGACTTGTCGCTTTAGCGAATGCGATCTGTACGATGCGTCCGCGCCGTAGTTAAAAGCTCAGATGACAGAAGAAATTGAAGATGATCTCGGGACTTTTTTCGGTCTGGATGGAATCGACGTAGGCGACACGCCTGTCGCTTTTCCCCGCGGCATTATGCTGCGTAAGACATATGCCTACCTCATGCAGCCCGCTATCATGGCATTTGCTCCCGCCGCTCCAGGTAGCCATCATCCTGGCCCCTGGAAAGAGACGCGAGGAGGCGGTGGAAGAACCATCTCGGCCGAATTGTTTATTCCCAGCAGCGCTGCACGCGATAAGGGGGATAGAATAGGGCTGGCTCACACAATCATTTTGCTTCTGAAACTTTGGGTGCATCCAGGCGCCGAACTGGTTGTCGGCTCGAATATGGCGTTTGCAGACATTCCCCACGCAAAGGATGCGGCGGCGATATTACTCCATCCACCGATGCGTCAACGACATTTCCAGCTGATGCCCGCTTCTTGCGATGGAATTCAAGACGCGTTGGCATGGACTTCAGATCATTTCGAGACTGCTCAAAACCTCATTGAATCGAGTTCAGAGTTTCGCTTGGCTGCTAGTGCGCTGGACGCGGGTCAATCCTATCAAGAGACTGCACTTGCGATGGTATCTTTATGGGGTTCACTCGAAGCCATATTCTCGCCAAGTACAGGAGAGCTTAGATTTAGGGTATCAGCGCTTATCGCAGCTTACCTCTATCCTCCCGGAGCTGAGCGCCTGAAGCACCAGCGCCGGATCGCCAAGTTATACGACATGCGATCCGCTGCAGCTCATGGAAAACCGCGTCACACTGCTGACGATCTCCTTCAAACGTTCGAACTTGTACGTACGGTGCTCATTCGCTTTATCCGTAAGGGGTACGTACCATCGCGAGAAGAGTTCGAGGCAAATCTTTTTGGCGCGCAGTGATTGGCAGCTATTCCCGCTTCGATCCATAACCTGACTTCCGCAACGACCATTCCTCATTTGTTGCGCATACGGCCCCGCGTATCGGGGACGCCGCGCTTGCCGGGTGCGATCCCCACCACCCGTCCGTCAGGCCCCTGCAGGCCTCGGTATCCGGGAGGAATGGCAACCATTCTTCCATCGCTGCCCTGCAACCCACGAGCGCCCTGAGCAAGAGCCGCCATCCGTCCGTCGGCACCTTGAATTCCTCGGCCGCCCGGGGGGATAGCGACCATTCTGCCATCGGATCCCTGCAGACCTCGCCATTCCGCCGGGATTTCAACCATTCGACCGTCCGAACCTTGAAGCCCACGAGCGCCCGCGCGGATGGCAACCATATGTCCGTCGCTACCTTGGAGACCTCTAGCCCCATCAGGAATCGTTATTAATCGACCGTTCGAGCCGCTGAGTTTCCGAGGCATCGCTTCCCCCTTAAACAATTTGGATATTTCTGGATTATCTCATTTCCAGCCCTAAGCTGCCAGTCGGTTTCCGGAAAAAAAAGCGCTAGAGGCTTCCGTGGCCGAAACGCAACGCGAGATCGAACTTGTCTGGTCAGACAGGCGACAACTATCGTCTGCCGCGCGCCCGCATAGGGACGCGCGACTTCGGTATGCAAGGCAGAACTTATGGGTTCGCTCTCGCCGTAGGAGATGTGATGATCAGTTCCCGCGCGGCGGTCGCCTTCCCGCTGACCCGATAGTTGAGCCCCACCTGCTCGATCGTCGCCCAGGCAAAGATTTCGCGGATCTGCGGAACATCATTGATCGATAGGATGAACCGCCCTTCCGCCGCCTTCAGCAGGTCGCTCAAGCGCTGGAAATCGGCATCCGAAAACACGTTGCGGCCATAGTCGTCCGTGCAGCCCCAATAGGGTGGATCGAGGTAGAACAGCGTATGCGGCCGGTCGTAGCGCGGGATCAGCCGGTCGAACGGCAAGCGCTCGATCGCCACGCTGGCAAGCCGCTCATGAACCTCCTCCAGCATCGGGACCAGCTTCGTCAGGTCGAAGCGCGCCGGGCCGGTGGTTGCCGTACCGAACGTCCGACCCATCACTTTGCCGCCGAAGGCGAGCCGCTGGATGAACAGGAATCGGGCGGCGCGTTCCAGATCGGTCAGCGTATCCGGATCGACCTTCAACAGCCGCTCGAAATCCGCCCTGCTGGTCACCTGCCATTTCAGCACGTCGAGCAGCTGCTGGTAGTGGCGCTGGAGCAGCCGGAACAACGTGGTCACATCGGCCGAAATATCATTGATGACCTCCGCCTTCGGTCGCCTGTCGCGACGAAAGAAGATGCCGCCCATGCCGACGAACGGTTCCACATAGCAATCATGCGGGGTGGCCGCGATCATCGGCACCAGCCTGGACGACAATGCTCTCTTGCCGCCAATGTAGCCCGCGAGCGTCCGAACCGGCGCGACAGGCGCCAGCGTTTCCAAATCCTTCATATTTGCATCCCATTAGCCCGAACCGCCGGGGTGCCCGGTGGCGGGGATCGACTGCGCCTGATCAGCGCTGAGATGCAGGGTCCTATCCTGCGGTTGAGGGATGTTAGCGCATCCCTTGCCCCCCGCCTTGATCCAGCGGGGAAGCGAATATCATTCGGTGAGGGACGGCAGGTCCCGCGCGTTCACATCGACACTGGCTGCACCGTCCCATGCTTCGATCAGCTTCTGGAGGCGCAGGCTGTTCGCCGTGCAGATCATCGCGTCCCGTTCATCCACGATGGCAAGTCCACCGGCGCGCAAAGCTCCCCCGGCCCCTTCGGACAGGGCGGAAAGGACGGGCACGTCCGCCGCGCCGCCACCACCTTCACATCGGACGCTCGCTCCACCTGCTGATCCGTCGCCGCGCAGGCGCTGACGCAGGTCAGCAAGAGCGGCAGCATGATCCTGCTGCAATTCATGGGTGATCCTTTCGATTTGGGTATGCTGCTCGCGCTTCACGCGGGCGGCATTTGCGCGATCGAGGCGCGCGGCCTCCTGATATTTGGCCTTCAGGATGCCGGGGATTTTCCGCATCTCTGCGCGCTGATCGACAAACTTGATCTTCCAGTGCTGGGCCAGCTGTTGTTGCTGACGTCCCCAACGCTCCGCCACGCCCCAGCCATGCCACGCCCAGGCGAATGCCAGCAGCGCCGCTGCGGCGAGGGTCTGCCACGGGTGCCGCCACATCCATTGCACGGCAGCACTGATCGCGCCGCCGATGGCACCGAGCAGCTTTAGCGGCCAGCGCAGGTACCAGGGCAGAAGCGACAGCACCGCGCCTTGCAGATCGACCATGATCAGGCCTCGTTGGTGGACAGGGCGCCGCCCCGCGCCACGCCGTGGGGCAGGACGCTGGCTGGCTGGACGTTGTAGATCGGACGACGCGCCGCGATGCAGCGGGACTTTGCGATGCGCGTGATGGTCACGGCGTTGCTCTGGTTGCCGCCCAGCACATGGTAGGCCGCGTCATCTTCGGCGACATAGAAGGCCACATGCCCGCCGCCGCCGGGGCGATCGAACACCAGCACGTCGCCCAGCGCTGCAGCTGGAGCCTTCATGCCGAACTTGATCCAGTTGCGCGCCCAAAGCGGATTGGCGATCAAGGCCTTGCCTGCCCGGTGCGCCACGATCGCTGCGAAAAGGCCGCACCAAGGAATATCATCGTCCGAATAGCCGCTAATCGCGACCCCTGCCGCCTTCAATTCGTCACGCCATTTCATGATGGTGGCGTTCGATCCCTTGCCTACGACTTCCGCCGTCCCCAACAGCTTCAGCGCCTCCGCGATCGTGCGCGGCGGAACGGTGATGCGGGCCAGCCAATCATAGGCGGCGGGCAGCTTCGGCATGATGATCTCCCTGAATGAACAGGGCGATTTTCGGGCTGAACAGTGCCGCGCTCAACGCGGGGGCGTTGTAGAGCCTCCCTCAACAACGGCGCGTGATTGAAGGAACGCGCGCGCCTGCCGATGGTCGGCACATGGCCATTGCATCGGACAGTTTCAGCGGCGTCGATCTTTCGCGCCTCCCGCCGCCAACGGTGATCGAAGCCCTCGACTTCGAAACCATCTATGCGCAGGCCCTCGCCCAGTTTCAGACCTACTTCCCCACTTTCGACGCGACGGTCGAAAGTGATCCGGTGGTCAAGATATTGCAGCTGTTCGCCTATCGCGAGCTGGTGCTGCGGCAGCGCGTCAATGATGCGGCGCGCGCCGTCATGCCCGCCTATGCCGTGGGTGCCGATCTGGATGCCCTCGCGGCGCTGCTCGGGCTCGAGCGGTTCGTGCTCGATCCCGGCGATCCGGAAAATGAAATTCGCCCGACGCTGGAGGCAGACGACGACCTGCGGCGGCGCATGGTGCTGGCCCCCGAGGGGCTTTCAGTGGCAGGCCCGGAGGGGTCCTACATCTTCCATGCCCTGTCGGCCGACGGCGATGTGCTGGACGCCTCGGCTGTGAGCCCGACGCCCGGTGATGTGCTGGTGACCGTCCTGTCCCGCACCGGCGACGGGACGCCCGCGCCCGAAGTCCTAGCGGCCGTAGAGAACCGCCTGACCGACAAGTCAATTCGTCCGCTGACCGACAATGTCACCGTGCAGGGTGCCGATGTCGTGGACTTTTCGATCACGGCGACCATGACCTTCCTGTCCGGTCCCGATCGCTCGCTGGTCCTCGCCGAGGCGCAAGCCCGCCTCAACAGCCATCTGGCCGCCACGCTTCGGCTCGGCCGGGACGTAACCCGCGCGGGCATCATCGCCGCCCTTCATCCCGAAGGCGTCCAAAATATCGCCCTCGCCTCCCCTGCTGCCGACATCGTGCTGTCACGCCAGCAGGCAGGCCATTGCACATCGATCACGCTGATCGATGCGGGGGTGGGTGAATGACCAGTCTGCTGCCGGCTAACGCCGCCGCACTGGAAAAGGCTTTGGAGAGCTTGGCTGTCGAGCGCCTCGGCAACATCGACACCCCGTTGCGCGACATCTGGTCAGCCGAACACTGTCCGGAGGCGCTGCTGCCGTGGCTGGCCTGGGCGCTTTCGGTTGATCAATGGTCAGCTGACTGGCCGCTGCACATACGCCGCGCGCGTGTCGCCGCCGCGATCGCCATCCAGCGGATCAAGGGAACCGCTCAGTCGGTGGTCGATGTCGTCGCCAGCTTCGGCGGCAATGTCACTGTGCGCGAGTGGTTCGAACAGACGCCGCCTGGTGACCCGCACACCTTCGACTTGGCCGTCACGCTGGGCGGGCATGGCACGGCTGCGCCCAGCGCTGAATTCATCGACGCCGTGATCGCGGAAGTCGCTCGCACGAAACCCGCCCGCTCTCACTTCAACTTCACCGTCTCTCTGCCTGCTCAAGCCCGCATCGGCCTGCGCGCGGTCGGTCGGCCGGTGACCGCCAATCGCCTGTGGTGCCGCGCCGTATGAGCCGCGCCGTCTTCCCAGCATCCGGAGCCTGACCGATGACCGCCCCACTTGAAATCACCGTGACCAACGCTGGGCGCGCAGCGATCGTGAACGCGCAGAATACCGGCACGGCCCCTGTGACGATCACGCAAATCGGGCTTTCCGGCACCGCAGTGACCCCTTTGCCCACCGCCACCGCGCTCGCAGGCGAGTTCAAGCGCGTTGCGTCGATCGCGGGCGAGGTTGTGGCGAATGACACCATCCATGTGACGCTGACGGACAGCAGCGGCGATGCCTACACATTGCGCTCGATCGGCCTCTACCTGGCGGACGGGACGTTGTTCGCCATTTATGGTCAGGCCGGGCCGGTGCTGGAGAAGACCGCGCAATCCATCGCCGCGCTGTCGGTCGATGTGATCTTTGCCGATATCGCCGCCGCCTCCCTCACCTTTGGCAATGCGAATTTTACCAATCCGCCCGCGACAACGGAGCGGCAGGGCGTCGTAGAATTGGCAACGCTAGCGGAGGCGCAGGCAGGCATTGACGCTCTGCGCGCCCTCACCCCTTCGATGGCCAAGGCCGCCATTCTTGGGTGGCTGCTCGCGCAGGATGGTGCAGGCTGCGGGCTTGATGCCGACCTTCTCGATGGCCAAGACGGTTCCTATTATACGAACATCATCGGCCGCCTCGGCTTTTCGCCAGTGAACAAAGCGGGCGATACGATGACCGGCCTCCTCGCGCTGTCTGGTGCGCCCACAGCCAATCTTCATGCTGCGTCCAAAGCTTATGTCGATGGCCTTGTAACAGCGGCAGCTCTATTGGCAAAATTATTGACGGTGGACGGTGCAGGATCAGGCATCGACGCCGATCTGCTCGACGGCCAGCAGGGCAGCTACTACGTCGCGGTTTCGGCATACACTGCCGCTGATGTGCTCGCCAAACTGCTGACTGTCGATGGGCCGGGATCAGGCGTCAACGCCGACCTGCTCGATGGCCAGCAGGGCAGCTACTACCTCGCGGCTTCAGCCTACACTGCTGCCGACCTGAAGACCAAGCTGCTGGGGGTGGATGGTTCAGGGTCAGGCGTCGACGCCGACCTGCTCGACGGCCAGCAGGGCAGCTACTATCTTCCGGCATCGGCTTACACTGCTGCCGATGTGCTGGCCAAGCTGCTGACCGTCGATGGTATAGGATCAGGCGTCAACGCGGATCTGCTGGATGGCCAGCAGGGCGCATACTACACCGACATTCGGGCACGTATTGGCGCTGATGGCTCAGCCCCGATTTTCGCCGCGCGCGCATGGGCAAATTTCAATGGTACGGGGACAGTGGCGATCCGAGATTCTGGAAATGTGTCTAGCGTCACGGACCTTGGCGTTGGCCGCTATCGGGTAAATTTTGCGACCGCCATGCCGGACGCGAACTACGCGGCTGTGGGAAATTGCACCCAGATCATGACGGGCATCGGAGACCCGAGGCGCGCTGCGCTGCCACTGATCAGGGACGTTACAGCGACAAACTTCGTAATAAATACCATGGGTGTGCAAGACGCAGATGTGTGGCTTGATGCCGAACAAGTGATGATCCAAGTTGCTAGGTGAATAGATATGAAGTGCATCATATATCCGCATGATGAGGGGATAGCCGTCATTCATCCGGCCCCTTCCTGTGATTATTCGATAGAGGACATTGCGCGGAAGGACGTACCGCAAGATGCTCCGTTCCGTATAATCGATGCCTCCGAAGTGCCCAAGGACCGACTTTTCCGGGCTGCGTGGGCCGCTGATTTTTCAGAGCCGGACGGACACGGCGACCCCGCAGGCTGGTGGGCCGAGGAAGAAGCGCGCAAGGCGGCGGCCGAACAGGAGGCGGGCGAATGATCACCATCCAGCTCGGGCGGGCGAAGTCGGTTGCTCACGATTATCGCCGGACCACGCGCGCCGCCGAATTCGCTCCGCTTGATGCGATTATCGCCAGGCGCATTCCGGGCACCGCAGAGGCAGAGGCCGAGGCAAAGCGGCAGGAAATCCGCGACCGAAATGCGACCGTCCAGCTGCAAATCGAAGCAGCGACCGACCATCACGAACTCAAAGCGATTGTCGAGGCGATGACCGCTTTGATCGACGATGACGCGGCCTGACACAATCCCCAACATATTGGAGCGATCATGAAAATCACTATCGGCAGAATGGACCCCAACACCCGACAGGTGCCCGTCACCTTCAAGGAAGGCGAAGTCGAACATAAGCGTCACGTAAATGCAGTGTTGAAGGCAAATGGCAGCTATGATGCGGCGGCGACGAAAGTCCGCGTCGGCGAAGTGGCGCAGGGTGTGGCCCACAAGATCAACCTCGGCCTCCTTTCCAATCCGGTACCGGAACCTGAACTGCCGGAGGCTCCTGAAAGCCCTGCCCCTTAAATACTGTTGTAGCATCGCACCGAACAACGCCTGTCGCTGGCTTGTACGGCGGGCGTTGGCATTGTCAGGTGCATGCGCACGTCCGAGGACACTCCCACTGATGCCGACAACCTGATTCGACTGGGCACTATTGCCTCTGTCGATCTGATGGCTGCGCGGTGCATTGTCTCACTGGAAGATGGCGTCGAAAGCCCGCCTGTTCGCTGGTTCGAAGGACGCATGGGCGAAACCCGCACCTGGTCGCCGCCATCGGTTGGCGAAGAAGTGATGCTGCTCTGCCCCGCTGGCGAAATAGGCGGCGGCGTCGTCCTGGGCAGCTTGGCCAACAGTCAGTTCCCAGCACCTGCTAACACCGCACTGGACCTGATCCGCTTTGCCGATGGTGCGGTGCTGTCCTACGATCCTGAAGCCCATGCTGCCTCGCTCACGCTGCCCGGTGGCGGAACGCTTAACATCACCGCCGATGTCAATGTGACCGGCACCCTTACCGCTACGGTCGATGTCGTCGGAGGGGGCAAGAGCCTGAAGGGCCACAAGCATGGCGGCGTCCAGGCGGGCAGCGCCCAGACGGGGGCACCGGCATGATCGGCATGTCCGCAACGACCGGCAAGCAGCTGCAGGGCGATGATCATCTGGCACAATCGGTGCGCGACATCCTCACCACGCCGCTCGGCACCCGGCTGATGCGCCGCGACTATGGTTCGTTGCTGCCCGAACTGATCGACCGCCCGCTTAATGCCGCCACCCGGCTGCTGTGCGCCATGGCGACCGCGATAGCGATCAGCCGGTGGGAACCGCGCATCTCCGTCCGCAAGGTGGAGATGCAGGGCGCATTCGCCGCCGGGCGGGCCACTATCATCGTCACGGGCGTCCGCACCGATCAGCCGGACCCCAACGCCCTCACCCGCCTCACGATCCCGATCCGTTAACAGGAGCCAGCCATGCACGGCATCAAGACCAACATCCTTACAGTCGGCACCCGCGCCATCATGCCGGTCGCGACGGCAATCATCGGCCTCGTCTGCACGTCCACCGATGCTGATGCGGATGCTTTCCCGCTCGACACGCCTGTTCTGGTGACCGACATCCGCAAGGCGATCGGCGATGCTGGCGTGACCGGCACCCTGAAGCCAACATTGGAGGCGATCAGCGACCAGGCTAACGCCATCGCCATCATCGTCCGCGTCGGCACCGATGCAGATCCCGGCGATCAGGATGATTTGGTGATCGGCGGCACCACCGGCAACAGCTACACCGGCCTGCAGGCGCTGCTGGCTGCCGAAACGCAGACGGGCGTTCGCCCTCGCATCCTCGGCGCTCCCGGCCTCGATACGCAGGAAGTCACCACCGAACTGGTGGTGATCGCCAAGAAGCTGCGCGCCTTCCCCTATGCCGCCGGGATCGGCGCGGACATTGCTGCAGTGTCCACCTATCGCGAGAACTTCGGCGACCGCGAACTGATGCTGATCTGGCCCAATTGGAACAGCAGCTTTGCGGGCGATGCCGTGGCGCGCGCGATCGGCCTTCGCGCCGCGATCGACCAGGAGCAGGGCTGGCACAAGACCATCTCCAACGTGCCCGTGCAGGGCGTGACTGGTGTCAGCAAAGACATCCATTTCGACATTCAGGATGACGCGACCGACGCGGGCACCCTGAATGCCGCCCAGATCACCACACTCATCCGCTCCAACGGCTTCCGCTACTGGGGCAACCGCACCACTTCCGACGAACCGCTCTGGGCTTTCGAAACCAGCGTCCGCACGTCGCAGGTGCTGCAGGATGAAATCGCCGAAGGGGTGCGCTGGGCGATAGACAAGCCGCTCACCAAGACGTTGATCAAGGACATTCTGGACACGATCAACGCGCGGTTCCGCTCACTCGCGGCGGAAGGCCGGATCATCGGCGCGAAGGCCTGGTACGACCCGGCGCTCAACAGCCAGACCGATCTGGCAGGGGGCAAGCTGACCATCGACTATGATTTTACGCCCTGCGCCCCGCTGGAGAGCCTCACGCTCAATCAGCGCCTGACCGATCGCTACTATGCGGACTTCGCATCGCTCGCGGCCTGATCCCTTCCCTGACGTTCCGGAGATTTCACCATGGGCATGCCCTCTAAGCTGAAGAACATGAACACCTATCTGGATGGCGTCGGCCATCTGGGCATTATCGCGTCCTTCACCGTCCCCAAGCTGGCGATCAAGATGGAGGAGTGGCGCGGCGGCGGCATGCTCGGCCCCATCATGATCGACCAAGGGCTGGAGAAGATCGAGGCGGAATTCACTATGGGCGGCCTGATCGTCGCCGCCCTTCGCCAGTTCGGTGCGACCCGTCACGACGCCGCCATGATCCGCTTCGCTGGCGCCTATCAGGATGACGCCACGGGCGCTGTGAAGGCGGCCGAATTCACCATGCGTGGCCGCTATTCGGAACTGGACTTCGGCGAGGCCAAGCCGGGCGACGACACCGAACACAAGTCCAAGATGGCCTGCTCCTATCTGCGCATCGATATCGACGGCCGCAACTGGCTGGAAGTCGATCTGCTGGCGGGCATCTTCATCGTGGACGGCGTCGATCGGTACGCCGAAATCCGCGCCGCTATCGGGGGCTGACGCCGCCGCAACCAGCTTCGCCCCGGCGTGAATAAGCGGGCACGCCGGGGCGGGGACCACCCTGCCCGCCCAGTTACAAGGAACCCGCATGTCCGACACTACCCAGGCGAAGACGCCCGTCACCGTCAAGGTCTCGCTCCTCGAACCGATCGAGCGCGAAAGCGGCCCCGTCACGGAACTCACGCTGCGCAAGCCGCGCGCGGGCGAGATGCGCGGGCTCTCTCTTAAGGACCTCATGAACGCGGATGTCGGCGCGGTCATCACGCTGGTACCGCGCATCGCCGATCCCTTCATCACCGATCATGAAGCCGCGATGCTGTCGGCCGAGGACATCGCTGAAATCGGGGGCACCATCGTCGGTTTTTTTATGACGCCGCTCCAGAAGGCGATGATGCAGGAGCTAATGGGCGGGGCCGCACCGTCGATGAATTGATGGCCGACATCGCTGCCATATTCCAATGGCCGCTGTCCGAACTGGCCGCGATGGAACTCACCGATTTGATCCGCTGGCGTGAAATGGCCGTGGAACGCTGGAACCGCATGCAAGGGCAGGAATAATGGCCGACAACAAGCTCAACCTGGTGGTGCAGTTCGCGGCTCTCGACAAGCTGTCGGGCTCCATGCGCAACATCATCGGGCTGAGCCGGTCAGGCGGGCAGGTGCTGGGCCAGATGCGCCGCACTGCCCGCGACCTCGACAGCGAATTGTCGCAGGTCCGGCAGCAGATGGCCCGATCCACCGGCAACATCACGCACCTGGTCGATCGTGAGCGGGCGCTGGAAGCGCAGGTGGCGCAGGCGAATCGCCAGCTGGAGCGGCAGAAGAACCTGCTCGCGTTCCAGGGCAAGGTCGCTCGGATCGGCGCGCGTGGCGAGCAGATTCGCAGCAGCGGACAATCCAATGTAGCCACCGGCGCGGCCGGTCTGCTGGCGATGGGTGCTGCCCTGAAGGGAGCCGTGGATTTCGACGGGCAGATGGCGGACATCGGCATCAAGCTCGGCATCAATCAGCGGCAGACAGCCTCGCTTGCCCAGCAGATCCTGACCGCCGCCAAAAACAGCCAGCAGCTGCCCACCACCATGCAGGCGGCAGCGGACACGCTGGCGTCGGTGGGCATGACGGCAAAGCAGATTCCAGCAATGCTCGCCGACATCGGCAAGGTTTCGACGGCTTATAACGCCCTGCCGGAAGACCTCGCTGGCGCAGCCTCCGCATCGATCAAGAATTTGGGGGTGGATGCCGCCCACACCGGCAAGGTCCTCGCCTTGATGGCTGTGGCGGGCAAGGCGGGCAAGTTCGAGATCAAGGATATGGCGGCCCAGTTCCCCCAGCTGGCGGCAACGGCGGCCAGTCTCGGCCAGAAGGGGCTCGGCGCGGTGGCGGACCTGTCGGCGGCTTCGCAGTTCGTCGCGGAGGGCGTCGGCGGCGACATGTCCACGGCCGCGAATAACCTCAACAACCTGATGGCCAAGATCAACACCGAGGATGTGCGCAAGAATTTCAAGGAAATGGGCATCGACCTGCCCGCCGCGATGAAGCGGGCCTATGCGCAGGGCAAGACGCCGATCGAGGCCATCACCGAACTGACCAAGAAGGCGCTGGGCGGCAACATGGAGAACCTGGCGCTCCTGTTCGGCGACATGCAGGCGCAGGATGCGTTGCGGCAGCTGATGCCGAAGCTGGATCAGTATCGCGCGCTGCGCGCCGACATCCAGCGGAAGACCGGCGAAGTGGAAGCCGACTTCGCCCGGAAGGCTGCGACCTCACAAGTCGGCCTAACGGCACTGCTGGGGGACGCCCAGAAGATCGGGATCACGCTCGGCAGCACTGTGCTTCCTACCCTTGTGGAATTCACCGGCTATCTTCGCACCGGGGCGGATGGCCTCACCAGCTTCGCAAACGCGCATCCTACCTTGATCAAATATCTCATCATGGCGGCGGCGGCCGGGTCTGTGTGGCGCATCGGCCTTGGCGCGATGCAGTTTGCGTTTGGCGGCGCGCTCGGCATCGTGAAGACCGCTTTGCCGGTCCTGAACATGGCCCGCATCGCCTTTCTGTTTCTTGCCCGTGGGGTGATGCAGGCGGGCATGATGATGCTCGCGAACCCGCTGGTGCTGGCGATCGTCGCGATCGGCGCTGCGATCGGCGTCCTGGGCTATCTGGTTTATGCCAATTGGGCGAAGATCAGCGGCGCATTCACCACAGGTTTCAACTATGTGAAGGGCCTGCTGGCGGCGGCACCTGCATGGATGCGCTCGCTGGGTTCCATGATGATGCAGGGCCTGCTTGCGGCGCTCAATCCAATGCTGCTCGCCAACCGGCTGCTTTCGATTGCGCGCACGGGAATCACGGCGTTCAAGCAGTTCTTCGGCATCAAATCGCCCTCCCGCCTCTTCATGGAAATGGGCGGGCACATGACCAGCGGTCTCGCCATCGGGGTTGATCGCGGCGGGAAGCAGCCGCTACGGTCGATGAACAAACTCGCTGGTCAGCTGGCAGACACAGGCAGTTCCATCACGGCTCCGGGCCGGGCCATGGCCCGTGGAGCCTCGGCGCGGCGGGGTTCGGGGGGACCTACCGCCGCGCCGATCACCATTCAGATTTTCCAGCAGCCCGGCGAAAGCGCGGACACACTCGCCGCCCGCGTCATGCAGCTGCTGGAGACCAAGCAGCGCACAGCCCGCCTGTCGAGCTACAGCGACGATTTTTGACGAAGGGAACGGGTGATGCTCGCCGCGCTCGGCATGTTCATTTTCGACACTGACACGACGCTTTTTGACGAACTGTCGCGGCGCAGGTCATGGCGGCACGGGCGCACCGAACGGTTCGGGGCGCGCGCAGCAAGCCAGTATCTGGGGCCGGGCGACGATCAGGTGACGCTGTCGGGCAAGCTGATCCCGGAACTTGCCGGGTCCTATTCCTCAATGGAAAAGCTGGCCGAGATGGCGGACACCGGGGAGGCCTATCCGCTGGCCGATGGCCTCGGCAACATCATGGGCTCATACACGATCGAGACGATCGATGAACAGCATGGCACCCTGATCGACAATGGACGCGCGCGGGTCATCGACTTCAACATCGATCTGAAGAGGGCGGACTGATGGCGACGGGGCGGGCTGGCGATCAAGCCTATGTGCAGCCGCGCGCCGCCTGGTCGGCAATGCTGGACGGCAAGGATTTGGCGGATAAGATGGCTCCGCGCCTCATCAGCCTGCGCCTGACCGAAAAACGCGGGGAGAGCAGCGATGAACTGGAAATCGTCCTGCATGATCATGACGGCAAGCTGGCCCTGCCCAAGGAGGGCGCGCGGCTGACGATTGGCTTGGGATGGGAGCGCGGAACAGGCGTGGCCGTGGGCCTCGTCGGCAAGGGCAGCTTCGTAGTGGACGAACTTAGCTGGGAAGGTCCGCCGGACAAGGTAACGATCCGCGCGCGCTCCGCCGATCTGCAGCAGGGCTACCGCACCCGCAAAAGCCGCGTCTGGAACGGCAAGACGATCGGGCAGATCATCGACCAGGTCGCCGCCGACAACAAGCTGACGGCCCGCTGCCACCCTGACCTGCGCAACCGGGTGGTCACCGCCATCGAGCAGTCGAACAAATCCGACATGGCCTTCGTCCGCGATCTTGGACGGCGCTATGACGCGGTGGCGACCGTAAAGGACAAATGCCTGATCTTCGCGCCGGTCGATGCCGACACCACCGCAACGGGCAAAGCGATTCCGTCGCTCGAACTGACGCGGGGCAAAGGCGACAGCTACAGCTTCCGCCGCGCCGCGCGCGATCGTGCCGACAATGGCGCGGAGGCGGATTGGTACGATCAGGGCGAAGCGAAGCGCAAGAAGGCACACCATGGCGGCGGCCGACGCAAGAAGCTGAAGCGCGTCTATGCCAGCGAGAGTGATGCCAAGGCCGCGTCGAAGGCGGAGACGAACCGACTGGCCCGCGCCGCCGCAACGCTGCAGATGAACCTCGCCTATGGCATCGCAGATCTAGCGCCGGGCATGCGCGCTACAGCCAAGGGGTTCAAAACCGAAATCGACGCGCAGAAATGGCGCGTGGCGTCAGTCGATCACATCATGGATGGGGATGGTGGGTTTAGGACCCAACTGGAGATGGAAGCCGCCGTCTAGGCCGTCAAATCAGGAACCCACCAGCCACCAGGGCGGAGAAGCACCACAACGGCAACCATATCCAGCGGCTGTCACTTTGATATTTCCAGAAGCTGAGGAGCCAGTGCTTCATCTTCGATGTGGAGGTGGTAAAGCCACTAATGGTTTCGGCTATATATTAGCAGTCGATACCGGCCCAGCGGCTCTCGGCCAACGATATGATATCCATTTCTCATCGCTTGCAGCAGAAATGACCGCGAAACATGATTGGCATCTTTTCGGGGCTCTTCATACATCACCACGATCTGTGGCGACTTCGACAATAAATCACGCAGGGCGTCCACCGGGTCCACTCCGATAGCCTTTGCTTCTTTCGACCTCCCCAAATGGCTTGGGAACGCAAATTTTGTGACGGTGCAGGCTCGAGTTTTTAAATAAAGAATCGGCGCGCCTTCATAGACATACATGCATCCGCCATGCAGGTTGTCCTGGACGATGGAGGCTATCCGGTCGATCTCTCCACGCGTGCCCTCCTTCTTGATATTGTTGTGCACCGTGACAATTGCCCCGACTAGCCCAACCGAGAAGGTGGCGACCCGAAGCACTTTGCCCTGCGTGCCTACGAAGGCGAATGCAGGTGCTGCTAAGGCCGTGAGCGGAACCAGTAAGGGAAGCGCGTAATGGTCATAATATGATCCGAAGATCAGATAGCCTGCGAGCGCAGATATCCCCCAGCAGCTGATGAACCACTTCGCTAACGCAGGTGCATCAGAGCTTTTCAAGAAACGGCGGATGCTCAGGAAACATGCAGCGAGAATGGGCAACAGGAGCAGCACCGTTTCGCCCAAGCGCTTGAATGCGTCTACCGCACTCTCCTGGCGGTCGAAAACGGACAGAAAATTCGCTTGGAGAAAAGCCTCGGCCTGCCCGAACACCATGTAATAACCAAGTACACAGGCGGTGGGCAGCAACGCCGACGCAACCCATAACACCCCTGAGGTGATGAATGCCGACGGGCTCTTTTGCGCGCGCCATGTTCCAAGCAGAAGAGCGATGCCTATGAAAAGTCCTTCAAAGATCACCGTGTATTTCACTTGGATTGCGACGCCGAGGAGAAGCATAATGCCAATGCCCGGAGCAAGCAGCGCTCGGCCGCTGATCAAACTACGAAGCGTCCAAAGTGCAGCCAAGGCAACGATGAAATTGTAAAAGACCGGTGATTGGCCGCCGATCCCGTTAAATATCGGAAGGTAAAGAAGATAAGCTCCCCCCGATAGAACGGCTGCCCCGCGGGGAGCTACGGTTGAAGCTATCCTGTATACCAAGAAGGCAGTTGCGGCAGCCGACAGCGTTGCGACGATCTGGTATTGGTAGATACCCTCGCCACCCACCGCCCTGATGGCAGCATAAATCAGGAACAATCCAACGGGTTTGCGGTCCCAGATGTCCACATAGGGCATCAATCCGTGCCACATGCGGTCGCCGACCAATAAATAGAACTGCTCGTCGATTTGTATGACAGGATTGCCGAAGACAGCGCAACGGATGGCGAAAGCTAGGGCAACGAACAGGAACGCCGGGAGCGCTACGTCTCGCAGGCGATCAGGAGCGCTGCTTCGAGCGCTCACTTTTTACGCCAAGTCAGGAACGATGACGCAGCGTAGTTCCACACTGCCCCGATAGCTGCGCCCGCCACGCCAGCGACCCACCACTGCTCATGTCTGCCATAAACAGCGACAGCCACCCCAACGTTCGCCAAAGCGCCTGCTCCACAAACAGCGTAAAAGCTCAACATTCCGCGTAGCATGCGCCACCCGCGCAGCCTTCGATCCCGATATGTGAGGAGGTTATTCAAGTAAAAGTTCGTTGCAATCGTAATGCCTACAGCCGCAGACTGTGCGAAGGCGAACGGCAGACCGAGATGAAGAAAGGTACGCAGTAGGATCAGGTTCAGGACAAGGCCTATTCCTCCCACTAACATAAACATAACAAATCTTGCCGGGAACCATTTACCCAGCCTTTTCTCGAGAAGAAGGAAGATGAATTCCAAAGAGACCGCTGCATCGAGCTTGCTCTCCCCGGCCACGCGGCTTTTGAAAGTGTAATGAAACTCTTTGATCTTGAGCTTCATAGGACTGGACAGGAGGATGTCGAGCAGCAACTTGAAGCCGATGATGGATAGGCGCGGCATGATCTGCACGATCAGGTCTCGGCGTATTGCAAGGAATCCGCTCATCGGATCGCTAACGTTGTTGTGGCTAAAGCCGCCGCTCAGCTTGGTCGCAAAGCGGCTGATCAACACGCGATTTTTGGACCAGTCGCCGGTGGAGCCGGTGCCAGCATAACGACTTCCAATCGCCAGATCGGCGCCTGCGTCCACGGCGCGGAACATGTCTGGCAAGATCGTTTCGTCGTGCTGCATGTCACCGTCAATCACGGCCACGACGGGAGCAACAGTAGCCATCATTCCTTCGATCGCGGCTGAGGCGAGGCCCCGCCTACCAAACCGCTGAACTAGGCGAACATTAGAATGGCTGCGCGCAAGTGCCATGATGACGTCTGCGGTTCCATCATCGGAGGCGTCGTCAACAAACACGACTTCCCAGCCCCCTGCTGGCAAAGCCGCCTGTAGTGCACGATAGAGCGGCGCAACGTTGTCCCTCTCTCTGAAGGTCGGCACCACAATTGCCCACCTGAGGACAGGAGGCTGATCCGCCTCTAAGCTGTCAGGAAGACCAAGTCTTTCAATTACATCATGAAGCATAAGCTGCCGCCCCCGCGCTCTTCGACGCGGCGCGTAGGGGAATGCTATTCACCCGTCAACATGCCCGTTCGATCCACAATATAGGTCAGGTTTTGCAGAAGATGGCCGAGATTAGGTCCTGCGAATGACCCCTACCACGCGGCCGAACACGAACATTTCGCCATCGACCGCCGTTTCCTCACGTACCTGTGGATTGTCAGCCATAAGCTTATAGCTGCCATCTGGCATAGCGCGGACGCGCTTTATGGTGCCCAGGCCGCCGTAGGAAAGCGCCCAGATCGCCTCCTGCTCGTCAATCGAGCGGCGCGACTTGTCGATGATGATGATGTCGCGGTCATTAATGGTGGGGTACATCGAATCGCCGCGTGGGCTGGCGATCGTGAGGTGCGTCGCGGGCGCGTTCGTGAAGCGGCGCACCCAATCTTCAGGCATCCAGCGCGCCACGCTGTTGACCGTCGCTTCGTCCAAATAGGTCGCGCCCATGCCTATACCGAGGTCGATTTCTTCGATCTCAATCAGGCCCATTTCATGTGCCCAATCAGCGCGGCTTAGTGCGTTTGGCTCCTGCCGGTAGCTTGCGCCCGCACCTGCCGTCCGATCAGCAGCAGGGTTATCTGTTTCACCTGTCAGATATTCAGGCGTTGTACCCAATTCTCGCGCGATTTTGTGCAAATGCTTCGAGCCTTGGCCGTTACCGGACACAAGCTTCCAAATCGCTTGAGTGCTAACCCCCACGCGCTTGCCCAGTTGAGCTTGAGACCACCCCTTTTCGCGCAAAAGCGCGTCGATCCGCTCGCCAACTGTCATGGCTGGCACATACAACCTTGGTTGCAGCCACGCGCTTGAATTTTGTTTGTTGACCTCTGCAACCTTGGTTGCTATTTCGTCATCCATGGTTGAACAAATCACTCCTTTTGAAGCGCTTGTGCAGGCATTGGATATTGCAGGCTCGAAAGCTGAACTGGCTCGCATCTGCGAATGCTCCCACACGGCAGTGTTGAAGATGGTGCAGTCGGCGAAGCGTCTCAGCCCCCAATTTGTCCTACGTGTGGAGGCAGCGACAGGCGTTCCCCGCTTCCTGCTGCGACCTGACATCTATCCACGCGATATGCCCCCGCTTCCCGCCTCCGCCATTGCGGAGCCCTTCCCGCTTTGTGGCCCCGTCCTATCCACGCGGATGGTGGACCGACAGGGTAATACGCAGCACTTTTTGGACAAAGGAGTCGCCTAGTGAGCGCCTTGTCATCCACCTTCCACATGATCTGGTCGCGCGCGACCGCATCGCTCGATGACGACGCCGAATTCACCACGGGTGAAACGCGCTGGTTGCTGCTGCCCTTTGCTGGCTGGCTCGCCCTTATCATCGCCGGAGCGCCACAATGAAGCCGCGCCGCGCCCTGACGCCCTACCGCGCGCTGCATGAGATCGCCGACCTGTTAGGCTGGGATGGCTGCGCATCAGTCTTGGGCAGATCGGAAAGCATGGTGCGTAAGTGGGCCGATCCCGACGCGGAACGCGAGATCAGCTATCAGGCGGCTATCCGCCTCGACACCGCGTACATGCGCGCGGGCGGTACTCGCCCGCCGCTGTTCGAATGCTACGCGGCCCGGCTCGATCTGGACGGCGGAGACGATGGCGATCTGGCCACCATGATGGAGGCCGTCAGCACCGCCGCGAAAGAAGCTGGCGAAGCGGTCAGCGCCGCGATCGATTCCGTTAGCCGAGCCAGCGATCCGTCCGCACGGGCGCGAGCGGTTATCGAGACGGAAGAGGGCATCGCGGCGATGCAGACACTGCGCCATCAGCTGAAGCGAAGTCGCTGATTGAGGAAGCACCGGGGGGTGGACGACATGGGATTTGAAGGAAAAATCGTCGATCAGGACAACAAGCGAAGCCTCGGCTTGCGCTGCCCTCACTGCCTGTCGGCTGCGACATGCCGGACCAGCAAGGGCGTGACCTCGATCTTCCGCGAACTCTTCTACATCTGCAGCAATGTCATGTGCGGACACACTTTCAAGGCATCGCTGACCTACGAATATGGGCTGTCGCCTAGCGCCTGCCCCGATCCGAACCTGAACCTGCCGATGCGCACGGTCGATCGCGCCGCCGCCATCGCACAGGCCCAACAGCAACCAGGCGCAGGCCCGCCCAGCAAGCAACCCGGCCTCTTCGACTGATCCCGCCACCAGTGCCGACGAAAACGCTCGTTTCGAGCCACGCCCTTTTTTTGCCTGAAAGACCTGACCCTTGCCCATTCGTGACGACATAAGAGCCGATGTGATCAAGCGGGTGACGGCCGAGTTCGGCCTCGTCGGCAAAGGTGACTGGCTGCAGAAGGGCAAGTGCCCCCAATGCGGCAAGAAGGAACTGTTCACCCGCGCCGACAATCCCATCATCCTGCGCTGCGGCCGGGAAAATCGCTGCGGATGGGAAGGCGCGACCAAGGACCTCTATCCCGATATTTTCGATGTTTGGTCGAAGCGATTTCAGCCATCGCGAGATGATCCTACCGCATCCGCCGACGCTTATCTTAGCCATGCCCGCGGGCTTGATCTGGCGGCGATGCGCGGGGCGTACAGCCAAGAAAATTTTATTGATCGCAGCAGCGGCAATGCCAGCGCCACAGTGCGTTTCGCCCTCCCCGGCGGCTCATGGTGGGAACGCCTGATCGACCAGCCTGGCCGTTTCGAAAAGAAGGCCAATTTCGCATGGGGCAAGCCATGGCGGGGGCAGTTGTGGACCGCTCCGGATCAGACGATGGAAGTCGTCGCCCGCGCTGAACGCCTCTACATCGCGGAAGGCATCTTCGACGCATGGTCGCTGCGGCAGGCAGGATATGTCGCCGGATCGGCCATGTCGTCCAACAACTACCCGGAACTCTATCTGGGCGAGTTGCGCAAGGTCATGGCGGCCGAGGGCATCAGCGCCGGGCCGGAACTGATCTTCGCGTTCGATGTCGGCCGCGCGGGCACGGAATATAGCCGAAAGTTCGTGAAACGGGCGCGGCAGGAAGGATGGCGCGCCACCGCCGCGCAACCCCGCCCCGAAGGCGAAAGCGAAAAGCTCGACTGGAACGACCTGCTGCAGCGCGATCGGCTCGAACCGCTGCACATGGTCGAATATCTTTGGAACGGCGAAGTCCTGCTGGCCGACAGCGCGGCGGAAAAGGCGTTCCTGCTCTATGATCGCAAGGGCTGGCCCAGCTTCTCCTTTGTATATGACAACCGCACCTGGTGGGCGCATTTCAACGAAGCCAAGATCGCCGAAACCATGGCGGCGGACGGCATCACTCGCAAGGCCGCCGCCAAGCTCTGCGCCGACATCAGCGAAATCGCCAATTGCGCCTTCCGCGTCCTCTATTTCCAACGCGACGACACCATCGACGAAAGCCAATATTATCTGCGCGTCGATACGCCGAGCGATCGGCCGCCCGCCAAGGCCGCATTCTCGCCCGCCTCGCTTTCCGCCAGCGCAGAATTCAAGAAGCGCCTGCTGGGCGTTGCCCCCGGCGCGCAGTTCACCGGCACCACGGGCCAGCTGGATAAGCTGATCGCGCTGCAGACCGCTGGCATCAAGACGGTCGAGACACTCGATTTCACCGGCTACAGCTGGGACCACAAGGCCTACGTTTTGGGCGACATCGCTGTGAAAGGCGGTCGTATCGAACGGGTCAATGAAGAAGATTATTTCGACTTCGGCAAGATGTCGCTGAAGCTTCGCTCCCGCGAGCGCATCCTGTCGATCAGCTATGACGCGGATAATCTCGACACGTCATGGATCGAGGATATCTGGACCGCCTACGGCCCCAACGGCATCGTCACCCTGACATTTTGGGTCTTGTCGCTGTTCGCCGAGCAGATCCGCAAATCCCAGGGCTCGCTCTTCTTCCTCGAAATGACCGGCGACCCCGGTACCGGCAAATCCACGCTGATCGAATTCATGTGGCGCACGTTCGGCCGCGACGGCTACGAAGGCTTCGACCCCCAGAAATCGACCAGCGCGGGCATCGCGCGCAACCTCTCCAAGGTCGGCAACCTGCCCATCGTCCTGATCGAAGGCGACCGGCAGGATGACGGCAAGAGCAGCCATGCCAAGCGGTTCGAATGGGAAGAACTAAAGACCGCCTTCAACGGCCGCTCTCCCCGCACACGCGGCGTTAAATCAGGCGGCAATGAAACCTATGAGCCGCCGATGCGCGGCGCTATCGCGATATCGCAGAACGCCCCCGTAAATGCCTCGACGGCTGTGCTGGAGCGTATCGTTCAGCTGACCTTCGACAAAACCTTCTTCGGCCCCGCCGGTAAAGCGGCGGCCGAGCGGATCAAGGCGCGCAAGGTCGATGTGCTGTCCGGCTTCATCATCCACGCGATCCGGCGCGAAGATGCCTTCCTGAAGACCTTCGGCGCGAAATTTCGCGAGCATGAAGCCGCGATGATCAAGCGTGGCGATGTCGGCAACGACCGTCTGATCCTCAATCACTGCCAGTTGCTCGCCGCATTGGAAGCGCTGCACGAATGGCTGAAGCTCCCCAGCCATGTTTTCCATGAGAGCGTCGATTTCATCTACCGGGCGGCGGTCAAGCGCCGGGCCTCGCTGTCGGCGGACCATGTCCACGTCCAGCGCTTCTGGGAACTGATCGAATATCTGGAATCGTCGGAAACCAGCCAGACGGCCGAGCCGATCAACCGGCACCGCAAGGATAACGCCTTCTATGCCATTTCCCTGCCGCACTTCGAAGAGCGGTGCCGCTCCCGTGGCCTGACGCACCCGCCGATCGAGGACCTGAAGCGCGTCCTGCCAACGTCCCGCAGCCGCAAGTTCGTCAGCAATAAGACCGTGAACGGCGTCGGCGACAAGCATGTGCGCTGCTGGGTCTTCGAAAACCCCGAATTTTCCCGCCAACAGAAGGAAAGGCACTGACATGCCCATCCCTGCCCCACGCCTGCATGACATCGCCTGCAGCTGCGATCGATGCAGCCCGCTCACCCCACGCCAGCAGCTTCTGGTTCGCGCCTGCCTCGGCGCGATCGGGCTGGTGACCGTCGCCCTCCTCTCATTGATCCTTGGATGAAAGCCTAGCCATGTCCGTCATCACGCAAACGCCCGCCGCCGCCGTCCAACCGCGCATCTACATCTGCGCCGATTGCGGTCAGCAGCACAACAGCCCTGTCGAAGCGATCCCGCAGGGGTGGGACCTGCTGGCCATGGACTGTTCCGGCACCCCCTTCGTGCGCTGTCCCGACTGCGTTGCGCGCGTCAATCAGGCCACCTTTGACCGCATGGCCGATTACATGGCTAACCATCACGGCAAGGTCGTCATCGGCCTGGACAGCGCGACCGGCCCCGACATGACCGCCGTAGTTGCTCGGATGGCGGAAACCTGGCGGGTCACCGCGCCTGCAGCCTCACCGTTCCATACCTTCTTAGAAAAGCAGGAGAGCGGCGAATATCGCATCGCCCTGATGCCCGAAGCGGTGCTGATGCGCTGGTTGCCCCTCGGCTTCTTCCTCACCCCGGCGGAGGCGCGCGCCACCGCCCGCGAACTGCTGCACTACGCCGCCCAGGCCGAACGGCCGGGCCAACTCCACACCATGAAAGGCACTCAGGCATGACGAAGGCCCCCACCGTGAAAGGGCGCACGCGCGCCGGAACTCGCAACAATGGAATGGAGCCCAATACGAAGCTGAAAAGGGACAATGACGAACTGCGCAAGGAATTGGACGACACCGAATTCAACTTCCGCTGGTGCTACGACAAGGCCCAAAACGCCCGCCAGATTCAGCAAAACATGGTCAAGCTGCTGCGGAACGTCGCGGCTATGATCGAGGGGACCATTCCTGATCACCTTCCCCAGCCCAGAAGCACCCGTCATCGCTTTGATGACGAAGTGCCGTTTTGAGGGGGCTTACCATGAAGCTCACTCACGACGCTCTGCAGGCCCGCATCAGCGACCTGAATTTTCAGAAGCGACGGCGCGCCCTGACGCCCAGCGAAGCGGCCGAACTCGACAATCTCGAATATCGCTACGAACTGCGCATCCGCCGCGTCACCGATCAGATCGCGGCCTGCCGCGCCAAACTGGAACGCCTGATCGCCATCCGGGACGGGAGGGCCGCCGCATGATCAGCTGTGGCCGCTGCGACACCAGCGCCGTGCCGGCGTCTGGGCAGGCCTTGCCGGAAGGTTGGCAGACCCACGCACTTTCGCGGGGGACAGGCACCTATCCAGTTTGCACATCCTGCGCGACGACTGCCAGCGCCAGCACCCGCTCAACGGGCAATGCCGCAGCTGACCAGTTGCGCCTGCTGATCGAACGGATCGAACGGATCGAAGAGGAGATCAAGGGAGGACAAGACGACAGGAGGGATGTGTATCTGGAAGCAAAAGCGACCGGATATGACGTCAAGGTCATGCGCGAAATCATCAGGCGCAGGAAGATGGACGGCCACAGCCTCCGCGAATTTGAGAGCATCCTTGAGACTTACCAGATCGCTTTGAGAATGGATGTCGCGCCGGAAGATCAGCGCGATTCCGTTACGCTACAGGTTGAGCCGGTCGCCGAGCCTGACAAGCCGGAGCCGGATTACGAACAGGCCTGCAAGCTGGTCTTCGAAAATCAGAGGGCGTCCGTCAGTTGGCTCCAGCGGCAGCTGCGCATCGGCTACAACAGCGCCGCACGCTTAGTCCAAAAGATGGAGCGGCAAGGTCTTGTGAGCGCGCCTGATCATGTCGGCCGCCGCACCGTCTTGCGCGATGAGAACGGCCAATCCGCTGAGGCCGAAGGCGCTACAGCATGAGCATTCACCACCCGCACCCATGGGAAGCGATCGTCGCCGAATGCGAGCGGCGCGAAGCGGGCTGGGCCAAGGCCATGGGAGCCGCCGGGCATGGCGAAGAACGCTGGCGCCTGTCAGAGCAGCGCAGCGCCGACATCGCCAAATGGCATGCCATCGCGGTCAGGATCGCGCGAACGAACGGCATCCCCGGCCTAGTCATGGAAAACCTGATCGGCGTCGGCAGGCCACCACAGCCTGCAACCGCGCAACAATGGCTCGACCTGCTCGCCATGGTCCGCCGCACCGTCGATCGCGAGGCGGAGAACGGCGACACCGACATCTACCGCAACCTCTACGCCATTTGGCGCTGGTTCCACCTTTACGTCCATGTCTGGCGGCTCCCCGCGATCGAGGCCGCCGCCTCCCAACAAAGGAACGCCGCATGACGCAAAGTTTCTTTCTCAAGCAGTTTCGCGTGTCGGTGAGCGGCTTTGACAGCCACCCCTATCATGCACGATCACGGCAAAAGGCGCTGGCCGACGCATGGCGCAACTTCTGCAGCTACCGCGATGATGTGGCCTTCAAGGATTTCCTCAAAATGGCGCGCGCGCTCCAGGAGGAACCGAGCGAGCGCTTCGGAGAGGCCATCATTGTTGGCGGCAAGCCAGCATTTTATGTGAGCCACAATCAGCAATATATTCAGTTCGTCCGCCCTGACAGCGACGTCATTTTAAACGGCCACCCCTTCGATGTTGAGCCGCCCTCGGCTCGCCGTGGGACCCCATATTATCAGGAGCAGGCAGCATGAGCGCTAACCTGGTCTTGCCGCTGAAGGCAGTCTATTTCGACCAAATCAAGGACGGAATTAAGAAGCTGGAATACCGGCTTTTAAACTCACATTGGGGCAAGCGCCTTGTCGGCCGCTCCTATTGTCACGTGGTGCTGTTGCGGGGCTATCCCAAAGGAGGCGGGGCAGAAGGTGTAACACGCCTGACGCGCGAATGGCGCGGCTACACCGTCATGACCTTACGGCATGAGCATTTCGGCTGCGACCCCGTCGCGGTCTATGCGATCGACGTAAGCGAAGCGGCCGAGGTGACGGCATGAGCCCTGTCACCATCGCGGATGCCACGATATACTTGGGCGACAGCTACAAACTCCTGCCGACGCTAGGTTGGATCGATAACCTCGTTACCGATCCGCCATATGAGTTTCGCGCTGAGGGCGGCGGCATCTATCGCGATTCCCGGAAAGCGATGGACGAAATCATTGAGCAGAAGCTAGATCAGGGCTTTGACCACAGCATTATAAATCCGCTGCTGTGTGGCTCGGTCATAGTCTTCTGCCATAACGACCAGCTGCCCAAGCTGCTGCCCTATCTGGACGGCAGCTTCGAGCGGCAGTGCGTCTGCATATGGCGCAAGAAGAACCCGCAACCGGTGGCGAATAAGCATTATCGGCCGGTGATGGAGTTCTACATCCACGCCTGGAACAGGGACTTCCACCCGCGCGGCACCCTGCTCGACCTCGATCGGGAGATCGTTGCCATGGCTCCGCGTGGGGCCGCGAAATTCGGCCACCCAACGGTGAAGCCTGACGAGGTGATGGATAAGATAATCACGAACGTCGCGCCAGGAGTGATCTGCGACCCTTTCATGGGCACCGGCTCCACAGGCGTGGCAGCAATTAAAGCAGGAAGGAAGTTCATCGGCATCGAGAAAAATCCATCCTACTTCGAAATCGCAGTCGCGCGTATGCAAGCGGCAGCTGGGAAACAGGCGGCCTGATTATGGGCAGGCACGTCAACATCGCTCCGATCGCGCCGCGCTTGGTGGATGAAGAGACGGCCGCCGCTTATCTCGGCCGTGGCCGGACGCGCTTTCGTGAGCAAGTGAAGGCGCGCCAGCTGCCCGGCCCGTCCGACCGCAACGGCAATGTCGATCTTTGGGACCTCCGCGCACTGGACCGATATGTTGACCAGCGCTCCGGTTTGCGATCATCTCTCGGGGAATGGGACTAGTGACGATCGAGGGCGTTTGCCAAAAGAAGGGGCTGACCTATCGTCGATTCCGCTACTACGACGCCGATGGCAAGCGGAAAGACCACTATATTCGGCTTCCTGACCCGTCCGACCCGCGCTTCGCAGCCGAGCTTGCCCGCGTCAATGCAGAGGCCGAACAAGCCGCGAATCGACAGGCCGGTCGATGGGTCCCAATACCTGGATCATTCGGCGCACTGGCTCGCGCATTTCGCGCTGCCCTCACTGCCGGATGGACCCGGAAGAAGCGAAAGAAAGGCTCTAAGGCGCTCTCCGCCAACACGCTGACGAATTATCTGCGCTATATCGCGATGTTCGAGGCCGATGATTTCACCTTCCGCGCCAAGACGGGCGAGGAGCGTCCGGTGCGAGACATGTCTGTCGCAGGGATCAGGCCGACGCATATCTATCAACTGCGCGATGTCATGGCAGACAAGCCGGGCAAAGCGAACAATTGGCTCAACGTTCTGAAGCTGATGCTGGTCTATGCTTGCGAGCGCGACTGGAGAGCCGACAATCCCGCCGACACCATCGCGCCGCTTCCGATCGGCGAGCATGAGCCGTGGCCACGTGAGGTGCTGGCAGAAGCGCTGGAAAGCGCCTCTCCCATGCTGCGCCTCGCAATCATCACCGGCCTCTGCACCGGCCAGCGGGTCAGCGACGTGATCCGCATCCGCCACAACTGGCTCAACGGCGGCATCATGGAATTGTCACAGGTCAAGACAGACGTAGACGTTGCCGTGCCCGTTCACCCTTGGTGGCGTGAGGAAATCGGCAAGATCGAAAAGAAGGCTGTCACCCTCCTTTACGACCGGTCAGGCAAGCCTTTCGCGTCCGAGGATCGCATCCAGGAGCGCGTCCGCCGCCTGATGCATGACCTCGGCCATGTCGATGAAGAAAACCAGCTGCTCTACACCTTCCACGGCCTGCGCAAGAACGCCTGCTGCTACCTGCTGGAAACTGGCCTGAGCGACACAGACGTTGGAGCCATTCTGGGCATGACGCCGGAGACCGTTCGCCACTACGGCAAGCGCGCGCGAGCTTACATGATCGCAGTCGGCGCGTCGGAAAAGATGAGCAGCGTGACCCCCCTGAAGATGGGCCGCTGATTAGTCCTCGCCGCGCTCTCCGCCACCGTGCCGGGTGCGGTACGCTTGCAGCCTCTCGAGAATCTCCGGCGAGAGAAGTCCGCCCATAGGTCCACTCCCGCCTTCATCCGGAGCGCTGATCTTCTGCTCGTAAACAGATGCCAGATCTGTCGCGCACTCATCTGCGTATTCCTGAGAGGCACCTACCAACCATCGGCCAATGGAGACGAACCCGGCCGGGACCACTAGGGAAGCGATGAGCAGCCAGTAATAAAAAAGGCACCAATTGCGACCGGCAATCGGAAGAATGAAGGCCAACGTGCCGAGATTATGCGCCACCCCAATGCCGAGCAGCAGAGCAGCCACGACGGCAAAAATCACCGAAGACGCAACGTCGAATTCTTTACCAAAAAGGATATGAAAAACAGTGATAAACCTTGGCAGTCGCTTTCTATCGACAGCTTCGCCCGCGAGAAAATTTAATCCCCTGAGTTGAGGCAGCTGCGAGATCGCACTTCCGTTGTCGTTTTGCTTGAGAGCAAGATCATCAAGAGCCTTCTTGGCAACATGGCGGACCTCTTCCCGATATCGCCACCTTTTCAGGTTGAGGTAGGCAAGGTTCAGCGCCAGCGAGAAGCCGGCGATCGGCTCCAGCGAAGGTATCAACGATGCGGCAAATGGAGAAACAGGTATCGGTGCCAAATTAAACGGCGCGGCGCGCCCTCCCCAAGAGGGTCGCCCCGCCGTCCCTCAGTTCACCGCGAGAGAAGGATGCAAAAGTTCAAGCTTGTCAAGGTCAACTGGCGAGCTGCCCGTCCAGAGGGTTTCAAATACCTGCTGCAACTCGCTTGCCACCGGACTACCGAAAGACGCCACAGCCTCACACTTGGTTTTATCCGGCTCGAACCGGTAATGATCACCATCCGCCGTCATGAAGCGAGCCTTAATTCCGTCCGCCATCGCATCAGGGATCGCGCGCAACTCGAACTTGTCCGAGCGTTTCACCGCCTTGAAGAGCGGATTGTCAGCTAACAACGAGACGTCACCTTCCTTTGCGACGACCCTAAGCGTGTGCTCCTGATCATCAGCCAAGAAGATCGTGGCCCAGGATACGCATTCGTCGCGCGCATAGATCCGCGGCGCCAGGTGGCTGGTAAAGATGCAAACTTCACGCTCCGCAACGCGGAACATGTTTTCTACGATAATGGCAGCATGATCTTCTGAAGCGTTGAAGAACGGCTCACCAGATTGCTCCAGCGAAAGCCTCCGAACCTTCTCACGATAATCCTTCACAGCACACCTTTAACCAACGTAACGCCCCACAATCATGGCCGAAGCCCTCGAATTTGCGGAATGTTCACGTCCCCCCATCCGTGCACAGGCCAATCTGCTCTTCGCAGGCTATCACGCTCACAGATTCGCGGTCAACGCCGCTAAGCAGATAGTTGTTGACAGATAGTCTTTTCAAGCCCGTGTCACACCGCATTGACCCATTTCTGCACCAGTGCATCCAACCCAGCACAGTGCACCAGAAAACACGATCTCAATCGGTGGGGGAACTTTTCCCCCACCAACTGGGGGAACTCCAAAACTGGAGCATTAAAAAACCCTGTAAAAACAGGGTGGTGACCCCTACGGGAATCGAACCCGTGTTTCAGCCGTGAAAGGGCCGCGTCCTAACCGCTAGACGAAGGGGCCACATGCAACAGCTGCTCTGGCAGCGCTGCGAAGCGAGGGCGGCTTTAGGGGGGGAGCTTGCGCCGGTCAACCCCCTTGCGGCAGGAAAATCACCTCTTCCTTCAATCGGCCCAGGCGGCGTCTTCCAGATGCAGTTCGGCCGCCGGGCGGCTGCCCCAATCGTCGATCTTCGCGCGCCCCGCAACCCACAGGCGGCGATCGCGCGGCGCCCCCAGGATCGCCTGGCCCAACTCGCTTTCTGCCTGGCGAAAGGCGATGGTCTTGATCGATCGGCCATCATCGCCCGCCATGACGGCGCGCAAATGGCCGTTGCCCACGACATCCGCCTTGATGACCCGCATCGGCCCGGCCGCCACCAGCGGAGCAGGCCAGCCCGCGCCATAGGGCCCGCCCGCCTCGATCGCCGCCACAAAGTCGGGATTGACCCCCGCAGGCGCCAGCACCGCATCGATCAGCAGCGCGCGATCATCACGCGCGCGGGCGACGGCAGCCCCAAGCCTTTCGTCCAGAAAGTCAGCAAGCGCATCCAGCTTGTCGGAAGCAACGGTCAGCCCCGCCGCCATGGCATGGCCGCCCCCCGCGACGAGCAACCCGCTGTCCTTCGCTGCCAATATGGCTGCTCCCAGATCAACGCCCGAGATCGAGCGCCCAGAACCCTTGCCCGTCCCTGCATCATCGATAGCCACCACGATCGCGGGCCGCCCCGCCTTTTCCTTGATGCGCCCGGCAACGATGCCGATCACGCCCGGATGCCAGCCGGGCCCTGAGATCACCGCCACCGCCCGGTTGCCCTGCGCGGCGAGCAATTCCTCCGCCTCCGCCTGCACCGCCGCTTCGATCGCGCGCCGTTCCTCATTGAACTGGTCAAGCTCCGCCGCGATGCTCGCTGCTTCCAGCGGGTCTTCAGTCGTCAGCAGCCGCACGCCAAGGTCAGCCTTGCCCACGCGCCCACCCGCATTGATGCGCGGGCCAAGCGCAAAGCCAAGGTCATGGCAGAGCGGCGCGCGGCTGAGGCGGCTGGCGTCGATCAGCGCGGAAATGCCGATATTGCGCCGCTTGGCCATGATCTTCAGCCCCTGCGCAACAAAGGCACGGTTAAGCCCCTTGAGCTGCGCCACGTCCGCAACGGTGCCCAGCGCCACGATGTCCAGCAATTCCATCAGCGCAGGCTCCGCCCGCTGCGCAAACCAGCCGCGCCGCCGCAGCACGCGGATCAGCGCTGCGCCGAGCAGGAAGGCCACTCCAACCGCGGCCAGATGGCCATGCGCCGCTGCTTCTTCGACCTCATCAAGCCGGTTGGGATTGACCAAGGCAAACGCCTCGGGAAGCGCGGCGGCACATTTATGGTGATCGACCACCACGACATCGACGCCAACCGCCTTCGCCATGGCCAGCGCCTCGAACGCCTGCGCGCCGCAATCGACGGTGACGATCAGGCTTGCCCCCTCCCCGGCCAGCCGCACCAGCGCCTCGCCCGATGGGCCATAGCCTTCCATCAACCGGTCAGGAATATAGGGCCGCGCCGACAAACCGAGGTCACGCAGCAGGCGGATCAGCAGAGCCGCGCTAGTCGCCCCGTCCACATCATAATCGCCAAAGATGCGGACATGCTCACCCTTTTGCACGGCATCCGCCAGCCGCTCGGCCGCGCTGTCCATGTCGCGAAACAGGCTAGGGTCAGGCATGAAGTGGCGGATGGTGGGGTTGCGATGCGCATCCACCGCCTCGCGCGGACAGCCGCGGGCGATCAGCAATTGCGTGACCAGATCGTCGGGCAGATAGCCCGGCGCCCTCGCATCCGCACCCCCGCCACGCCAGCGCCAGGGTTGGCCAAGGATAGATCGGGATACATTCAGCGCGACAGTCATTTATCAGTCCCTAAACCGGCCAAGCGCCTGAGGGAAGCGGTTCGCGGACATGGCGCGGAACCGAACCCCACCCCTGCGCGTATTCCCCAGCCGCGCGCATGCACGGCGGGCTAATAAGGGGCGGCGAAGTTTACATGGGTTCAGGGCAGGCGAAACGCGTCCGGCATGCCTTGGGCGTCTTGATGATTGCGGCATCTCCTCTTCCGCTTCAGGCGCAAACTTCGACAGGCACCGTCGCGCCCGATCAGGAGCCGCCGATCCTGCCCGACGAGGAATTTGAGGCGCGCCTTCCAAAGGCTGGCGAAAGCGACGCGGCTAATCCTTCCGCCCCGCTTCCGTCCATAGAAAGCTGGATCGACCAGCAAATGCCGCAAGCAAGCGCGCCTGCCGAACTGCCCCCCGCCACCGAACCGGCAGCCGAAGCCGAGCTCGCTCAGCCCTTGCCTCCGCTCGACAGCGTGACCGTGCCTGCCCAAGTGGCCAGCGACAGCCCGCATGAGAAAACGCCGGAGATCCGCTACGCCGTAGAAATTGACGGCTTTGGCAAGACCGGCCTCGAAGACGAATTTCGCGGGGAATCCGCGCTTGTCGATGGCAAGGGACGTGCCGATACCGCCGCCATGGTGCAGGCGCGCGCCCATGAGGATGAAGCCCTCGCCGTGCGGCTGCTCTATTCGCAGGGCTATTATGACGCGACCGCCCTCGCCTCACTCGACCAGAGCGGCGACGGCTTGAAAGCGGTACTGTCCGTCACGCCCGGCAAGCGGTACAAGATCGGCGACATCGTCATCAACGCCGGGCCAACCGTGCCGCCCGGCGTTGTCCGCGACAGCCTGCCGCTCAAGACCGGCGACTATATCGTGGCCGCCGATGTGGAAAGCGCGGAGGCCAATGTCGGCGTCAAGCTGCCCGAAAATGGCTACCCCTTCGCCAAGGTCGGGGAACGGGACATATTGCTCGATCCCGCCACCATAACGGGCGATTATACGCTGCCCGTCGATGTCGGCCCGCGCGGGTCGTTCCGGGGCATCACCACCTCCGGCCGCAAGCAGGCCTTTGGCGCTGACCACATGAAGGTCATCAGCCGCTTCAAGCCCGGCGAGCTTTATGACAGCCGAAAGGTCGACGACCTGCGCCGCGCCCTCGTCGCGACCGGCCTTTTCTCCAGCGTAGCGGTTGACCCGGTGCGCACGAACGAACCCGGCCCCGACGGCACCGAATATGTCGACCTGCATGTCGATCAGGAAGCAGGACCGCCCCGCACCCTGGCGGGCGAGCTTGGCTATGGCACGGGACAGGGCTTCCGCGCCGAGGCCACATGGACGCATCGCAACCTCTTCCCGCCCGAAGGCGCGCTGATCGGCAAGGTGATCGCGGGCACGCAGGAACAGGGCGTGTCCGGCACCTTCCGCCGCTCCAACGCAGGCAAGCGGGACAAGACCTTCCAGACCGGCGTCCTCCTCAACCACCAAAATTATGATGCCTATGAAGCCTTCACCGCGGGCCTCAACATCAGCTGGTCACGGCAATCGACGCCGATCTTCCAGAAGCGCTGGACCTATACCTATGGCGCGGAAATCCTGCTCTCGAACGAGCAGACGACGATCGATCCGGCAACGGCGGAAAAACGGCGCCTGACCTATTTCATCGGCTCGTTGCCGGTGCAGCTTGGCTATGACCGGTCGAACGACCTGCTCAATCCGACCAGGGGCTTCCGCGCCAATCTGCGTGTATCGCCCGAAGCATCGCTGCAGGGCAATGTCTCACCCTATGTGCGCGGCACCTTCGACCTCAGCGGCTATTATCCGGTCTCCGATGCGCTCGTGATCGCGGCCCGGACACGACTTGGCACGATCAGCGGCGCTTCCCGCGACCAGATCGCGCCATCGCGCCGGGTCTATGCAGGCGGCGGCGGATCGGTGCGTGGGTTTGGCTATCAGGAATTGGGGCCAAAGGACGTCAATGACGATCCCGTAGGCGGCCGGTCGGTCAACGAGTTTGCTGTCGAGGGCCGCTACCGCTTCGGCAATTACGGCGTCGTCGCATTCGTGGATGCGGGCCAGGTCTATGAAAGCGCCATCCCGAAATTTTCCGACATCCGCTATGGCGTAGGCCTGGGCGGCCGCTTCTATACCGACTTCGGCCCCTTCCGGGCGGACATAGCCATGCCGATCAACCGGCAGCCCGGCGAATCCAAATTCACCCTTTACATCGGCATTGGACAGGCATTCTGATGGCCGAAGACACGCCTCCCGCCGCTCCCGAAAGCGAAACCCTGATCATTCGGGAAGGACGGCCGCTCTGGCAAAAGATCGTGCTAGGCATTGTCGGGCTGATTCTCGGCCTCGTCATCCTCGTCGCCGGACTGCTGCTCTTCCTCAACACGCAGCCGGGCAAGAAATTCCTGATCCGCCAGATCGCGGCGCTGAAGCTCGAATCCGGAATGGCGATCGAGGTCGGCCGGATCGAGGGATCGGTCTATAGCGACATGGTCATTCACGACCTTGTGCTGCGCGATCCCAAGGGCCCCTTCGCCGTGTCTCCGCGCGTCCATGTCGTGTGGAGCCCTTTCCGCTACCTCAACAATCATATCTCCGTCCGGCTGCTGGAAAGCCCGCTGGTGGTGCTGGCCCGCAGTCCACAGTTCAACGTCACGAAGAGCGACCCCAACGCGCCGATCCTCCCCGATCTAGACATCGACGTCGATCGTCTGAAGATCGCCAAGTTCGTGCTGGCAAAACCGGTCATCGGCCAAAAGCGCGAGATCGCCATCGACGGCGTCACCCACATTGCCGATGGCCGCGCGCAGCTTAGCGCCAACGCCATCGTGGACAGCGGCGACCGGCTTCAGGCCTGGCTCGACGCAGTGCCCGAACAGAACCGCCTCGCCATGAAGGGCACGCTGACCGCGCCCAAGGGCGGCGTGATCGCAAAGATGAGCGGCCTTACCGATGGCCTGACCGCGACGCTCGACGGGCGCGGCACATGGCAGGCGTGGAATGGCCGGATCGTCGCCAACTCCCCCAAGGGTGAGCTCGCGAACATTGCCCTTGCCGCGCGCGACGGCAACTTCACGGCGAAAGGCCCTGTGCGCCCGGGCCTGGTCTTCGCCGGAACCGTGGACCGGCTCACTGCCCCTGCCCTCGACGTCGATCTCTTCGCCGGGCTTAACGAACGACGCGTGAGCCTCAAGGGTACCCTGCGCTCCACCGCGCTCGCCGCAACAGCGCAGGGCCTCATCGACCTCGGCAAAAGCCAGTTCAGCGGGCTCAAGATCGATGCGGCGCTGCTGACGCCCGGCGCGATTATGGAAAAAGTGCGCGGCAAGGATGTGCGCGCTTCGATCATCCTCGACGGCCCGATGGCGACGCCGTTCATCGACTATGATCTGAGCGCCGCAATGCTCGCCTTCGACCAGACCGGGATCGAGGGTCTGAAGGCCAGCGGCCGGGCAGTGATCAACGCCGACCGCATCCGTATTCCCGTCAATGCAACCGCGCAACGCGTGACCGGCCTCAATGCCGCAGCGGGCGGGTTGCTCCAGAACCTGCGGGTGAAGGGCGACTTCGCCTATTCAGCGGGCAAGCTGATCAGCGACAATTTGAAGATCGACAGCGACCGGGTGGACGCTACCGCGATTGTCCTCGCTGATCTCGACAACGCCATTTACCGGGGCGCGCTCAAGGGGCGCGTCAACGATTACAAGATCGACGGCGTCGGCATCGTCAACCTCAACACCGATGTGAAGCTGGTCCCCGGACCCAAGGGCGGCTGGGGCCTTGCGGGCAAGTTCGGCGTCCGTACCGCTCGCTGGGAAAATGCCTCAGTGCGCGATTTCCTGGGCGGCAATGCCGTCGCATCAGGCCGGATCGGCATGACGCCGGAAGGCAAGTTCACCCTTGCCGACCTGAAAGGAGCGGCGCCCAATTTCCGCATCCATTCCGGATCAGGCAGCTACGACACCAATGGCGCAATAACCTTCGACGCGTCGGCAACGTCAAACCAATATGGCCCCCTGGCGCTCAGCGTGCGCGGCACGATGGAGCGACCGCAGGCAGTCCTGCGCGCCGCCCGCCCCAATGTCGGCGTGCAGCTCTCCAACGTCGTCGCAAAGCTGAATGGAGAAGCTGGCGGCTATCGGCTGGAGGCGACCGGCGGCTCAGCCTATGGCCCCTTCTTCTTCGCCAATGTGCTGATCCGCACGGCCAAGGGCCCCCTCACCATCGACATCACGCGAGCGCACTTCGCAGGCGTCGACATGAACGGCCGCCTCCAGCAGACCGCTGCCGGTCCTTTCGCTGGACAGCTGACCATGAACGGGTCCGGGATCAACGGCGCGGCGCGGCTCTCCGCCATCGGCAAGGCACAAGGCATCGCAGTGAACGCCACCGCCAGCAACGCTCGCCTGCCCGGTGAAGCTGATGTGGTGATCGGCCGCGCCATCGTGGCGGCGGATATCGTGCTCACCGACCAGCCGCGCATCACCGCCGACGTCCAGATGGCGAACGCCGCCTATGGCGACTATGTCGTGCGCAAAGCCCGCGCCCGCATCAATTATCAGGGTGGCCGGGGCCGCGCGCAGCTCGTTGCCGATGGATCGACCGGCGTGCCCTTCTCCATCGCCGTCAATGCAGCGCTTCGCCCCGACCTCTACGCCGTCGCGCTTGAGGGCAAGGCGAGCAACATCCCCTTCCGCTTCGCCCAGCCCGCGATCATCCGCATGGAACCCCAGGGCTACCGGCTTGAACCAGCAACGCTCGTCCTGCCCCAAGGGCGGGTCGATCTCGCTGGCCGCTTCGGCAACCAGACCGCCCTCCAGGCGCGGTTCAAGGATTTCGACCTCGCCATCATGAACATCGCCAGCCCTGGCCTCGGCATCAGTGGCAAGGCGACCGGCGCGATCGACTTCAACCAGAGCGGCAACGCCTTCCCCAACGCCACGACGCGCTTAGCGATCAACGATTTCCGCCGCTCCAGCCTGTCCGCCGTGTCCGATCCAGTCTCGATGGCAGTCGAAGGCCGTCTCTCGGCCCGAGGCGGCGACCTGCGGGGCCTCATCCGGCGCGGCAACGCGTCGCTCGGCCGCTTCACCGCCACCCTTGCGCCTCCGGGGTCCGGCGGGAGCTGGACAGAGCAGCTTCAAAACGCCCCGCTTGGCGGCGGCATCCGCTATGCCGGGCCTGCCGATGTGCTCTTCTCCTTCGCAGGTCTTGCGGATCAGCAACTGACCGGCCCGATCGCCGTCGCCGCCGACTTCAGCGGCCGCCTCGCCGCGCCGCGCCTCAACGGCCTCGTCCGCGCCAACGCGCTGACTTATGAAAATGAGACCTTCGGCACGCGCCTGACGCAGATGCGCCTCGACGGTCGCTTCACCAACGACCGGCTCGAAATACGCGATTTCTCGGGCCGAGCCGGCAACGGCACGGTGCAGGCGAGCGGCTCTGTCGGCCTGGCCGCCGAAAGCGGCTATCCCATGAACATCGCTGTCAAGCTGGACCGCGCCCGGATCGCGCGCAGCGAAGCCATCACCAGCGTCGTCACCGGCACGATCAACGTGACGAACAGCGCAGCCAATGGCGGACTGATCAAGGGCGACCTGTGGCTCCCCGAAACCCGCTACCGCATCGCCTGGCAGGGCGGCGCCGACATCCGCCAGCTTCAGGGCGTTCGGCGCAAGGGCGAAGGCACCGACCTGCTCGACCAGCGCCTCGCCTCGCGCCAGGCAGCAGCCAAGCCAGCCGACTGGAAGCTCGACATCCGCGTGCGCGCCGACAACGAAATCTACCTGACCGGCATGGGTCTGGATTCCGAATGGAAGACCAACATGCGGGTGACCGGCACGACAAAGGCCCCGCGCGTCGTTGGTAAGATCGAGGTGATACGCGGCCGCTACAGCTTCTCAGGGCACCAGTTCGACCTTGAACAGGGCATCATCACCTTCAACGGACCGATGATGAACCCGGTGCTGGCGATCCGCGCAGAAACGCGCATCAACACGGTGACGGCGGGCATAGCGGTCGGCGGCACAGCGCAGAAACCGGACATCAGCTTCATCTCGACGCCCACCCTGCCGCAGGACGAGATATTGGCGCGCATCCTGTTCGGTGACAATGTCGCCAACCTGTCCGCCACCCAGGCGATCCAGCTTGCCGCCGCTCTCAACGGCCTGCGTGGCGGCGGCGGCGGCCTCAACCCCATGGGCAAGCTGCAGAACGCATCCGGGGTCGATCGCATCGGCATCGTGGGCGGTGACGACGCCACCGGGCGCGGCACGTCGCTGGCAGTCGGACAGCGTATCTCCAACAATATCTATGTGGAGGTGATCACTGACCCCAAGGGCTTCACCGCCACCCAGCTGGAAATCTCGCTGTCGAAGACGCTCAGCCTGCTGTCGAAGACCGGCACCAACGCCGGATCGTCCGCGAACCTGCGCTATTCAAAGGATTATTGAAGCACCGCGCGCAACCGATGCGCCACCAAAGACTTGGAGCGCGCTCGCGTCAGCTCAAACGCAGCGTTCTCTAAAGCCGTTCGGCGCGGTAACGGGCGATCAGCCCTTCATATTCGTCCATGCCCGGAAAGCGCTCAAAGCTGACCGTCGCCCCGGTCTGCGCCCAAGGCAGCTTCTCCGCCGTCTGCGTCTCCATCCAGGGCTTAAACCAGCTGGCATCATCCAGCATCGTCGCGCGGACATTGACGAAGCCCATCTCAGCGGCAGGCTTGGTAAAGACCCAGCTCTTGCACCAGTCGCAATGATGATGACGGACGTCTTGCCCATGCAGTCCGCCCATCACCGTCTCCCCCGCGATCAGTTCAAAGCCGCCCGACGGCATGATGATCGTGGTCGAAAATGCGCTACCCGTCATCTTCTGGCATCCGGTGCAATGACAAGCCGCCTCACCCCACGGCACCTCGCTGAGCCGGAACCGCACCCGCCCGCAACGGCAACCACCTTCAATGGGGAGATCGGGAATCGGCATGGGGCTTCTCCTGGAGCTGGAACGATGAAGCTTACCCTCGCCACCCGAAGATGGGGAGTGGTGCCTTCCTATAGCAGAGTGCGTTTATCTGAATCACTCAACCCGTTCGGCTGAGCTTATCGAAGCTGTCCTAAGCGCCTGTCGCAAACAGGCAGTCGAAGGGCCCCTTTTTCCTGAAGGAAAGTAGAACCGTTGGCTGTCGCCGCCCTTCGGTTCGACAAGCTCCGGGCGAACGGCATGACTCGCGCACATGCCCGTCAATCGACCCATAGCTGGCTCTCCTCCCCACGCCGCGCCGGGACAACTCCGGTACCCCCTCAATGAAAGTCCCGCGACTTGGGCAAAATCCGCACATTGCGCGGATGACTGGACGTGCGCGGATGCTGAGGATGCACAAACTCATCCGCCCGTGACAAGGTGATCTGTGGCTTGTGCGTATCCGAAAGGCGCGACAGCTCGGCGGTGCGGTCATGCACCCGGCTCGCCATCAGGTGCACGACACCTTCCTTGCTCCGCTGCACCTCGCCTTCGACCAGCATCAGCCGCGACGCCATCACCGGCCGCCGCTGCATTTCAAACAGCCGCGCCCACAGCAGGATATTGGTAATCCCCGTCTCATCCTCGATCGTGATGAAGACCGCATTGCCCTTGCCCGGCCGCTGCCGCACCAGCACCACGCCAGCTGTCCGCACCTTCGTCCCATTCTTGGCAGCCGATGTCTGCGCGCAGCTCAGCACCCCCTCGGCGGCAAAGACCGGCCGCAAAAACTCCATCGGATGGCCTTTGAGCGACAGCCGCGTCATCTGATAATCAGCCGCCACCTGTTCGGCGAGCGGCATGGCGGGCAGCATCGCATCCGGCTCCTGTCCCAATTCTCCCGCAGCCTTCTGGTCCCGCTTTCGGGCAGCAGCAAACAGCGGCAATTCATTCGAGGGCGTCCGCCGCGCTTCCCACAGCGCCTCCCGCCGATCCTGCCCCAGCGACCGGCAAGCATCCGCATCCGCTAACAGGCGCAGCGCCCGCGCAGGCAACCCAGCCCGCCGCGCCAGATCCTCAAGACTGGTGAACAGCCCCTGCTCCCGCGCCTCGACCATCTGCCCAGCCCAAGCCTCACGAAACCCATCGATCTGGCGAAATCCCAAACGCAGCGCCAACGCCCGCCCAGCTCCCTCACCGCGCCGCGCGTTCCGCGACCGCAGCAGCGGTTCGAGCGCATTGTCCCACCCGCTCATGTTCACATCCACATCATGCACAGCCACGCCATGCTCCCGCGCATCGCGGACAAGCTGCGCCGGGGCATAGAAACCCATCGGCTGGGAATTGAGCAGCGCGCAGGCGAATACGGCGGGCTGATGACATTTGATCCAGGCCGAAACATAGACCAGCCGCGCAAAGGACAAAGCGTGGCTTTCGGGAAAGCCATAGCTGCCGAACCCCTCGATCTGGCTATAGCAACGCTCGGCAAAGTCACGTTCATACCCCCGCCGCACCATGCCGCCGATCATCTTCTCCTTGAACTTGTCCATTCCGCCCACCTGCCGGAACGTCGCCATCGACCGCCGCAGCTGATTGGCTTCCGAAGGGGTGAACTCCGCCGCGACGATGGCAAGCTTCATCGCCTGTTCCTGGAACAGCGGGACGCCGTAAGTCTTGCCAAGTAATGATCTCAATTCATCGTGCGGCCCATATGCAGGGTCAGGCGCAGGGAATTCCACCGCTTCCTCTCTACATCTCCGCCGCAGATAGGGATGCACCATGTTGCCTTCGATCGGTCCGGGCCGCACGATCGCCACCTGCACCGTCAGGTCATAGATGGATCTGGGGCGCAAACGGGGCAGCATATTGATCTGCGCCCGGCTTTCCACTTGGAAGACACCGATGCTGTCGCCCTTTTCCAGCATGTCGTAAACGGCCGGATCATCCGATTTAAGGTCGATGTTAAGGTCATGATCGCCGAGCCTATGAAGCCTCATCAGATCATAAGCCTTGCGGATGCAGCTCAGCATGCCCAACGCCAGAATATCGACCTTCATCAATCCCAACGCGTCGATGTCGTCCTTGTCCCATTCGATGAAACTGCGATCCGACATCGCCGCATGGTGGAGCGGCACCGTCTCATCCAGCCGATTCTGGGTCAGCACGAAACCGCCGACATGCTGCGAAAGATGCCGCGGAAAAGGCGCATCGAGCAGTTGATCCACTACAGCCCGCAACCGCACAATCTGCGGATTATGAAGGTCAAATCCCGCCTCGGTTATCCGCGCTTCAGGAAACTCGCCCGAATAGCTGCCCCAGACTGTACTCGACAGGCGCGCTGACACGTCTTCGCTAAGGCCCAACACCTTGGCTGCCTCCCGTACCGCGCTGCGTGAACGATAATGGATGACGGTGGCGGCGATCCCCGCACGATGGCGGCCATAGCGATCATAGATATATTGCATCACCTCTTCGCGCCGCTCATGCTCGAAATCGACATCGATATCCGGCGGCTCGTCCCGCTCTTCCGACACGAAACGCGAAAAGAGCAGCTCATGCCGTTCCGGATCGACCGAAGTGACGCCCAGCAGGAAACAGACCATTGAATTGGCCGCTGATCCGCGCCCTTGGCACAATATGCCCTTCATCCTGGCAAAGGCGACGATGTCGTAAACCGTCAGGAAATAATAAGCATAGTTGCGCTCGCGGATGAGTTCGAACTCTTCATCCAGCAGCTTGCGTACCTTGGCCGGAATATGCGGGCCATAGCGCGCATGGGCGGCAGATATGGTCAGCTCCTCCAGCCATTGCTGCGCCGTCCAGCCTTCGGGCACAGGCTCATGCGGATATTCATAGGACAGCTGGTCGAGCCTGAAACGCACTTTGCCAAGCAAGCACATGCTCTCGGCCAAAGCTTCAGGACAGTCACGGAACAACCGCGCCATCTCATCGGGCGCATGCATATGCCGTTCAGCACTGGCTTCCAGCAAACGTCCCGCCTTGCCAATGCTCACGCCTTCGCGGATGCAGCTCAGCACATCCTGCAAAGGCCGCTCTTCAGGCTTGGCGTAAAGCACGTCCATCGTCGCAATCAGCGGCACGCCGGTGCGAGCGCTCAGCCCTTTAAAGCGTGCAATCCGGCGCGCGTCCCGGCCATCCCGCGATAGCGCCGCACTCAGCCATATCCGGCCCGGCGCCAATCTGGCCAGTCGTCGAAGATAGGATTCAAGATCGGCGGGTCGTGGCGGTGGCACCAGGCTCAAATGCCCCTGCCGGATCGCCTCCTTGGATGGCCTGTCGTCATACTCATACTCCACCGGCTTTCGATGGGCCTCTTGCGCCGTTGCGGTGGAAGACGGCAAGACGATCAGCAGCAGATCATCGAGATAGGCGGTCAGATCCTCATAGGTGAGGATGCAGTTGCCTTTCACCGATCGCAAATTGCCCACCGTCAGCAGCTTGGTCAGTTCCCCCCAGCCGCGCCGGGTCGATGGATATGCGACGATGTCAGGGGTGCCATCGGAAAAAACCAGCCGCGCGCCGACAACGAGTTTGAGGTCGGTTTGGCAGGATTGCTCCTCTTCCTCGGTTAGTTTCAGCGGCTGCCCAGCCGCCTTCTTTGCCTCCAGCAAGCGGGCCCGCGCCTTTTCGGGCGCGCGCTTGAGCGCAGACCAGGCCCGCACCACGCCCGCGACCGTGTTACGATCGGCGATCCCCAGCCCTTTTAGACCCAGGTCGATCGCCTGCCCCACCATGTCCGAGGCATGGGAGGCGCCCCGCAAAAAGGAAAAGTTGGTGGCGGCCACCAACTCTGCAAAGGCGGGCCCATCCCTACGCGGCGGAGGAGGCCGCGCCTCCTTCGTCCGCGCCCGCTCCCGCACCGCTTCCACCGCATCCAGTTCCCGTCGATCCATCGACTTGGGCTTCGACGGATCAGGCCCCTTGCCGCGTTTCATGCGAACAGGCCGTGGATATACCAGCCGGGATGCCGCGCCTCCGTGCCGTAAAGGCCATGGCGGAAAATCCAGTAGCGGCGGCCGCGCGCATCTTCGATCCGGTAATAGTCGCGCGTCATCCCTGCGCTTTCGCCCGTCAGCGCGCCGTCCTTCGCCTTCCACCATTCGGGCGCAATCCGTTCGGGCCCCTCATAGCGGGTGACTTCATGCGCGCTGCGTCGCCAGCGGAAATGATGCGGCGGGCCGTCGGGCACCTCCGCCACCACCTCGATCGGCTGGGGCGGGTCGAACAGGTGGATGGGACGCATCGGCGGGTCGCCCGGTTCCCCTTGGCGCGGCCAGCTGGATGGCGTGCGGCTCTCGATCGCGGGCAAGGCGAGCTGCGCCTGTTCGGGAATGTGACTGTCGCGCGGTTCCAGCCGCTGGATGCGATTACGCCCGGCGCGGACGGACAGCCGATCGACCAGCGCCGCCACCGCCTCCTCGCGCCGCGCCTCTCCGCCTTCCAACGCCAGCTGGGTCGCCGCCATCGGCTCGGTCTGCGGCACGGTAAGGCGCAGCATGTCGAAGCCGAAACCGGGATCGAGCGGATCGGACAGGCTGTCGATCCGCTCCCGCACCAGCCGCATGATCGCGGGCGCATCGCGCACCGGCAGACCGGTTTCCACCCGCAGCGGAAAGGCAAGGCCGTCGGTGCGGAAGAAGAGCAGCTCAAACCGCCGCCCGCCCTCGCCCCGCTCACCCAGCCGCTCTCCCGCTTCGGCCGCCATCTCCTCGACCCGCTGCAGCGCATAGGCGGTGCTGCCCACAGGCTCGGCGAAGCGGCGCTCGATCCGCAGGACGGGACGCGGGCGGCGGGGGCTAAGCGGCCGATGGCCCAGACCCAACAGCCGGTGCAGCGCGTCCACCGCATCCTCGCCGAAGCGCGCCGCCAGCGCTGCGGCCGGACGCGCGGCAAGATCGCCGATGGTGCGCAGCCCCGCGCGTCGCAACGCCACTCCGCTCTCCTGCTCCAGCCCCAGCGCCTCGACCGGCAAGCGGCGCAGCGCAGCCTCTTCATCAGGCGCTGGCCCTGCGGAAAAGCGGCATAACGCATGCGCCCCTTCCGGCGTCGCCGCTATCGCATGACGCACCTCCATGCCGTGCCGCTCGAACCGCTCCACCGCCTCGCGGGCCAGAGCTTCCTCCCCACCCCACAAATGCGCGCAACCGGTAATGTCCAGCATCAGCCCATGTGGCGGGTCGATCGCGACCGCCGGCGTATAGCGCGCGCAGCCATCGCACAGCCTTTCCAGCCAATCCTGATCGCCATGAGGGTCCGCTTCGAAGCTGACCAGATCGGGCTCCTGCGCCCGCGCATCGGCCAGCGTCATGCCTTTGGCTAGGCCCAGCGCCAGTGCATCGGCATCAGGCGTCACAAGGCGCATCGCTCCACGCACGGACTCCACGATGGCGACCGGCCCGGCACCGGCCTGCGCCTGCCACAGCTCAGGCCGCGCGGTGCGCAGCCGATCGACCGCCAGGAAGGGGAACCACAGCGCCAGGTAGCGCCGCCTCCTCAGCGCGTCCTCCGCTTGCCCATCCATGCTCATGGCGTTTATCGCTCTCTTCTCCAAAATCTCCCCGCTCGGCATTCCATACCAGCCGCCACGTCATGCCATCCGGCCCCGACCGGCGGCGCAGCAGATGAAGCGAAAAGGCGCTCATCCCCGGCGCGTTACCCGGCAGCGGCTCGGATGGCGCAGCCTCCACCCGCCAGCGCGTTTCCGCCGCGCTCGGCACCGGGTCGCCGCCGATCCGCAGCACAAAGGCCGTGACGCCGGACGTCTCCGCCGCCAGTGCCAGACGGCGGCTAGCCGTCAGGTCCATGAGCGGTGCGCGCCCGCGCAGTTCGATCACCAGCGCGCCCAGCGCCGGGCAGCGCAGCGCATCGACCGCCGCGCGCAGCAGCAGCGCCTCGTCCTTCATCGCCCCGATCAGCAACCGCGCCGGGTCGATCCCCAATTCCACAAGCCCCGGGCCATAGGGTTGCGCCCCCACTCCCTTGGCCAGCCGCAGCCAAAAGAGCGGCGCCGCACCCGCCGCCAGATGCGCAAGGATCAGCGACAGGCCCGCCACCGCCCCTTCATCCTCGTTGCCGCCGAACAATTCGTGCAGCCGCCCACGCGCCAGGCCGCCCTGAAACGCCTGGTCGAACGGGCCATGCCCGGTCGCCACCGGCGCACCCGTCTTCACAGCCGGAATAGCTTCCAGCGATGCGATGTGCTGCCTCAAGGCTGCAAGCGTTTTCACCGACTCGACCATAAGAATGTTCTTCTTATGTTCTTTTCCGACGAGCGGCGATCTCTGTCAATGAGGTGAATGCAAAGGAACCGACGCAGCTCTAAAAATAGCCGTGTCGTCCGTTTCACAGGAAAGGTCGGGCATCATTGTCACCATTATGCGAGCCCCAGGGGTGTCTGCAATTGTTGTGGCTGGTGAGAAAGCCTTCCTCCTCTTACATGCACCTCATGCAAATAAGGTCCGCCCAGCCTGGAGAATACGAAGACGTCGCAGCGATTTGGTACGCCAGCGCCCGTCAAATGGATGGAGGAGCGCCACCCCTTGATAGCCCTGACAGCTTAGTGGACAGGATCATGGGCAGTCTTGCAAAGGGTTGGGACCTGAAGGTCGCGATTGTCGATGGTCGCATCGCCGGACTTCTTGCAACAATCCCCAATGACCATGTGCTTGATCAGCTTTTTGTCACACCGGAAGCGCAGTGCAAGGGCATTGGCTCAGCTCTGCTTAATGAAGCCAAACGCCAGCTTCCAGAGGGATTTACGCTTCATACTCCGGTCACAAACATCGCCGGGCAACGCTTTTACGAAAGGCATGGCCTGCGCGTCCTCCGAGACGCAGTCCACCCGGTTAACGGCGCGCCAATCCGCTATTATAAATGGCGTCCTTAGAGCGCACCAACCTTAGCCCAAAATCCCACGCCTTGATCGCCAGGAATGTAGGGGCCAACAGTGCATGGAATTGAACATGCCTGTCCGTCCATGAAAAGCCCGCCGGAACGAGATGTTCAGGCGGGCTCTCCATTATTGAAATCCTAGCGTCTCAGCCGCAAGCACCCGCCCCGCCTTACTCGCCGTCATCCGGCTCCGGCCCGGTCATCATGCCCTCGGCCACTTCCTCGGTCTTCCCGCGGATGGCGCGTTCCAGACGGTCGGCCATTTCGGGATGTTCCTTGAGGAAAGTCTTGGCATTCTCGCGACCCTGCCCGATGCGAACCGAGTCATAGGAGAACCAGGCGCCCGACTTTTCGACGATGCCGGCCTTGACACCAAGGTCGAGGATCTCGCCGATCTTCGAAACGCCTTCGCCATACATGATGTCGAATTCGACCTGCTTGAAAGGTGGCGCGACCTTGTTCTTCACCACCTTCACACGGGTCGCATTGCCGACGATATCGTCGCGATCCTTGATCTGGCCGGTGCGGCGAATGTCGAGGCGGACCGACGCGTAGAATTTAAGCGCGTTGCCGCCCGTCGTCGTTTCCGGATTGCCGTACATGACGCCGATCTTCATGCGGACCTGGTTGATGAAGATCACCAGGCACTTGGAGCGTGAGATCGAACCGGTAAGCTTACGCAGCGCCTGGCTCATCAGGCGGGCCTGCAGGCCGACATGGCTGTCGCCCATCTCGCCTTCGATTTCGGCGCGCGGCACCAGCGCGGCGACCGAGTCCACCACCAGCACGTCGATGGCGTTCGAGCGCACCAGCGTATCAACGATCTCCAGCGCCTGTTCGCCAGTATCGGGCTGCGACACGATCAGTTCGTCAATATCAACGCCCAGCTTCTTGGCATAGACCGGGTCAAGCGCATGTTCTGCGTCGACAAAGGCGGCAACACCGCCCGTCTTCTGCGCCTCTGCTATGGCATGCAGCGCCAGCGTCGTCTTGCCCGAGCTTTCCGGGCCATAAATCTCGATGATACGGCCGCGCGGCAAACCACCAATGCCGAGTGCGATGTCGAGCCCCAGCGATCCCGTCGAAATCGCCTCGATCTCGATCTTTTCGCGGCTGCCCAGCTTCATCGCCGAGCCTTTGCCGAAGGCGCGGTCGATCTGGGAAAGGGCCGCTTCCAATGCTTTCTGTCTGTCCATTGTCCCTGTCTTCTTGGAATCGATGAGTGAGAGCATTGCTGTCATCGGCCTATCCCCTGTCAAGCGGAAGCGCCAATTTAAGTGGCGCCTTGGCCACCATGTATCCGCTTTGTTCTCAAAGAACAAGAGGGGAACGGAAATTTCCTATTTTTAGGAAGAAAGCACCTTCGTGAGCGCCCGCTCCACTGCCCCGATCGTATAAGGCTTGGCCAAAGTCGGACGCTCTGCATGGCCGGACGGCACGTCATCAGCCATGCCGCCTGTCGCGAATATGAAGGGGATGCCGCTGTCCGCAAGAATATCGGCCACCGGCCAGCTTTTCTCGCCCTGCAGATTGCAGTCCAGCAAAGCGGCATCAAAACCACCCTTGCGCGCCTGATCACACGCTTCGTCCACCGAAACGGCAACCGCGTGCAGGCGGTATCCCAATGTTTCGAGATAATCTTCCAGCATCATGCCGATCATTGCTTCATCCTCGACCACCAGGATGGTCTTGCCGTCCGACATGTGCGATCCCCTATTCGTTACGCTCGCCGTCTTATCATCGGCGCACGGACCAGCATAAACGCTTGATCGTTCAAGAAGTTCATTCCGCCGATGCGCCCATCGCTAGAGCATCGCGCGCCGCTTCCGCAAGTTGGCTGACGGAAAATGGCTTGGGCAGGAAGGCGACATTGGCAAGGTCGATCGACTTGCGCAGCTGCTCCTCGGCATAGCCCGACATGAACAGCACGGGCAGGTCGGGATGGGTATGCCGCGCCCGCGCAACCATCGACGGCCCATCCATGTTGGGCATCACCACGTCGGAAATCAGCAGGTCGATCTTCTCCCCGCCCGCCAGCACCTCCAGCCCCTGCTCGCCGTCGTTGGCGGTCAGCACCTTATAGCCTTGCCGGGACAGCGCGCGTTCGGCGACGGCGCGCACCATGTCCTCGTCCTCGACCACCAGCACCGTGCCCGTGCCCCATGTCTCGCTGCGCTTGATCGGCGCCTTGGCGGGCGCCGCCTGTTCCATGTCCGCGCCCTGATAAACGGGCAGGTAGATGACGAAGCTCGCGCCCCGGCCGATTTCGGACTCGGCGAAGATATAGCCGCCCGATTGCTTGACGATGCCATAGACGGTGGACAGGCCCAGCCCCGTACCCTTGCCCAATTCCTTGGTGGTGAAGAAGGGCTCGAAAATCTTGGAAAGAATGTCCGGCGGAATGCCAAGCCCCGTGTCGGACACGCGCAGCGCGGTATAATCGGCGGCGGGCAAAATCTCCTGCCGCATGTCGCGCACCTTGCCAGCCGGGACCGCATAGGTCTGGATATTGAGCACGCCGCCTTCCGGCATCGCATCGCGCGCGTTGACCGCCAGGTTGACGATCACCTGCTCCAGCTGCCCCGGGTCGGCACGCACGGCACCCAGGTTGCGGCCATGGCTGACCTCCAGCTTCACGCTCTCGCCCAGCAGGCGCTTGAGCAAATTGGAAACGTCGGCAACGATGTCGGGCAGCTGCAGCACCTGCGGCCGCAGCGTCTGCTGCCGTGAAAAGGCGAGCAGCTGGCGCGTCAGCCCCGCCGCGCGATTGCTGTTCGACTTGATCTGCTGGATATCGTCATAATCGCTGTCGCCCGGCGTATGACGCATCAGCATCAGGTCGCAATGGCCGATGGTCGCTGTCAGGATATTGTTGAAGTCGTGCGCGACACCGCCCGCCAGCTGGCCGATCGCCTGCATCTTGGTCGCCTGCGCCACCTGCCGCTTGAGCTTGCTTTCCTCGCTATTGTCCTTGAGGCTGAGCAGCACCGCCGCCTCGCCAAGCCCCCGCACGCCCGCCAGGCTCAGCGCCGTCGGCTCCTCCGGCTCGTTGCGCAGCCTGATGGCGATGTCGCCGGACATTTGCGGCCCCACGGCGAAGCGGCGCACCGCGTCCGCAACCGCCGCCTGGTCCTCCCGCACGACCAGATCGCCCGGATAGCTCGGCTTTTCGCTGCGCTTCAGCCCCACAGCGCGGGAAAAGGCGCCATTCAGGAACAGGATGCGCCCATCGCGATCGGCCATGGCAAGGCCAAAGGGCAGCAGCGACAGCAGCGTTTCGATATAGGAAAGCGCCGACGTGCCGCCCGCGCTGCCCGCAGGCTCGTCGATCAACAGCAACAGCATCGGGCCATCCTGACCGCCGCCTTGCCCCCCGCCTTGAACGCCTCCAGGCTGCGTCGTCCGGCGCAAGGGCACCTGCAACAGCCGCAACGGCAATCCGCCCGATTCTTCCCGCGCCAGGAACAGCCGCCCCTTGTCATCCACCCGCATATGGGCCGCAAAGTCGCGGCCGGTGATATTGGCGTCGATCCGTCCCGCCGCGCGCAGCAGGAAAGCGCCGTTGGCTGACCGGATGCGCCCTTCCCCGCCGATCATGACCGCCATGATCCCGGCTTCACCCATTTGTCGCCCGGCGTCTCCGGTCAGCAGGCGATGCACATCGTCCAGCGCATTGGGCTGCCGCACCGGTGTAAAGCGCCACAGCAGATAATCTTCCGACCGGCCGGTCCGGCACAGGTCGACATCCAGCCGCAGCGCGCCCTGCGCCATGCCCTCCACCCGCGCTTCGCCATCGCGCCACGCCGCACGCGCGGCGTTGGCCAGGCTCTCGGCCAGCCCGGTGTCGGCGGTGATATTGGGCGGCGTCGGAAATCCCGGAAACCATTCGCCGAACAAGTCGCTCGCGCAAACGAGCCGTCCCGCACGATCCGTGACCGCGATCGCCATGTTCGACGCATCAGCCGCGGCCCGCGCGACCGTCCAATCCGGCACCGCATCCAGATCGGCGGCTTCTTCGGGGAAAAGGCGGCGATACCAGCTGAGCAGCACGGCGGCGGCGAGGATCATCGCGCCGAACCCGGCGCCGATTGCGGCATTACCGCTCGCCAGGATGACGAGAATAGCCGACAGCAGCGCAGCAAGTATCAACAGCGGCAGGGCCAATCGCGACGGGCGCTCGCCCGTCCACGCTTGCCCATCCCTTATGATATGCGAGGCCATCGGTCGGCCTTCCCCCTGAAAACGCCTGGACACTTGCACCCGGCGTCAGACGCGGGCGACTTCTTCCAATGCGCTGCTTTCGGGTGCCTTGCCAATCCTCAATTTACGCGCATGCCATTTGCGGCCCATCCGGTGGCGCCAGATCCAGTCGGCCAGAAAGTAGCCGACGACCGCAAAGGCGATGGAAATCAGCGCCAGCCCGAACAGCATGGCGGGCGCCGCTTCGGAAAAGAGCCAGGCGCACCATTCGCGGATCGACGCATGCTTGTCGACCAGTGCCATGAATCCCGACGCATCGGCGGTCCGTCCCAGCAGCCAGTTGCCGATATAGACCGACGCCATCAGGAACAGCGGCGTCGTGGCGGGATTGGACAGGAATGTCATGGCCGCCGCGATCGGGATATTGGCCCGAAACGGCAGCGCCAGCAGCGCCGCGCCCGCAATCTGCACGCCGGGGATCAGCAGGAAGATGCCCACGAGCAAGCCCAGCGCAACGCCGCGCGGCACCGACCGCCGGGTAAAGCGCCACAGCGAGGGTTCCAGTACCCGGTGCGCGACCGGCGCGATGAAGCGGTTATCCTCCAGCGATTCCCGGGTCGGCGCATTGGCGTGCCACCAGCGGGCCAGGCGGCCCATGCTCGCCTTGGGGCCCATCAACGATGGTCCTTCATGATGCGCTGCTGATCACGCTTCCAATCGCGTTCCTTGATGGTCTCGCGCTTGTCGTGAGTCTTCTTGCCCTTCGCCAGCGCCAGCTCGACCTTGGCCTTGCCCCGACTGTTGAAATAGACGCTCAGGGGCACAAGCGTCATCCCCTTGCGCTCGACCGCGCCATGCATGCGCGCAATCTCGCGCTCGTGAAGCAACAGCTTGCGAGGGCGCTTGGGCTCATGATTATAGCGGTTGCCATGGCTGAATTCGGGGATGTTGCTGTTGACCAGCCACACCTGATCGCCCTTCACCTCGGCATAGCTCTCCGCAATGTTGCCCTCACCGAAACGGAGCGACTTCACCTCCGTGCCCTGCAGCGCGATGCCTGCTTCGAACACGTCCTCCAGGAAATATTCAAAGCGCGCGCGCCGGTTCTCGGCGACGATCTTCTTCTTGTCGAACAGTTCGGGACGGGGGCGGGCCATGGCTCTCTTAACTAACTCACTTCACCATATAGGGCCGCAGCCCCTTTCAGACGAGACCCGCAATTTCCAAAGCGCGATCGACGGCGGCTCGACTCGGTTCCGAAGGCCAGGTGATCGGCAGGCGAAGCTCGCCGGGCATATCCGGCCGCACCCGGTTGAGCGCATATTTGACTGGCCCAGGTGAAGAATCGCTGAACAGCGCGTCATGCAGCGGATAGAGCCGGTCCTGCAGCGCCAGCGCGCCCGCCCAATCACCCGACGCGCAAGCCGCCTGAAACTGCGCGCACAGGCGCGGCGCGACATTGGCCGTGACGGAGATGCATCCCCTGCCCCCCATGGCGTTGAATCCCAGCGCGGTTTCGTCATTGCCGGACAGCTGGCAGAAATCGTCGCGGCAGGCGAGGCGCTGCGCGGTGACCCGCCCCAGATTCCCGGTAGCGTCCTTGATACCGACGATCGTCTGATATTCCTCCGACAGGCGGTGGATGACCGGTACGCCGATGTCGGTGATAGTCCGGCTCGGCACATTATAGAGGACGATCGGCAGCTGGCAGCGCTCGGCCAGATAGGCGAAATGCTGATAGACGCCGTCCTGGTTGGGCTTGTTATAATAAGGCGCAACTACCAGCGCGGCGTCGGCGCCAGCGGCCTGGGCCGCGAACATATGCTCCAAAGCGATTCGCGTGTCATTGGACCCGCAGCCCGCGATCACCGGCACTCGGCCCGCGGCCTGATCGACGCAGATGGCGACGACGCGATTATGCTCCTCGACCGTCATGGTCGCGCTTTCGCCGGTGGTGCCGCACGGCACGAGCGCGCTGCTTCCCTCCTCAATCTGCCAGTCCACGAGCGCGCGAAAAGCCGCCTCGTCCACGCCTCCATCACGGAAAGGGGTGATCAGTGCCGGAATCGACCCGGAAAACATCAACAAACTCCTTCAATTCACCGGCATTCCGGGGCACACTGTCGAGTGTGGGCGTCGGGGCGCTATAGCGCGTCATTCAGGGCCTGATAAGGATGGAATTGCGATGATGTCCAGTAGGCTGTCACCTCGCCGCCCCGAAACAGCAATGGTCCGCATGCCCTTGATCGCTCTTCTTCTTTTTACCGCCGGCGCCAGCGCCCAGACAGAAACCCCCGCTGCATCGCCCTATCCTCCGGGTGCGGTGGTCCAGCAACTGCCCACCCAGACTCAGCCGTCGCCCTCACCCTGGAATCAGGTCAGCAGCCGAATCGGCGTGGCGTCCGATCCGTCCGTCTCCGCGACGATCAGCCAGTGGCGCGCGCTGCAGCAGAGTGATGGCCTGGGCTTCTCCACTTATGCGAGCTTCATCCTCGCCAATCCCGGTTGGCCGGGCGAAGACCGGATGCGTCGCCTTGCGGAAACCGGCATCAATCCCAACAGCTATGACCCGCGGCAGGTAACCGCCTTCTTCGCCCGCTTCCCCGCACGCACCGCCACCGGCAATGCCCGCAACGCACTGGCCCTGATGCAGATGGGCCGCGCGGCCGAAGCCCGCATCGCCGCGCGCAGCGCCTGGGTCGGCGGCACACTTTCGCCGGATGACGAAGCGCGATTGCTCTCAATGTTCGGATCAGGCTGGACCAGCGCCGATCATGACCAGCGCGCCGACATGCTGCTGTGGGGTAATGACATCGCCGGGGCGCAGCGGATGCTCGCCTATGTCACGCCCTCGCGGCGCCCGGTCTATGAAGCGCGCCTCGCCTTCCGCCGCAAGGCGCCTGACGCCGCCGTCCGGATGCAGGCGGCGGAGTCCATCGGTATCTCCGACGCGGGTTTCGTCGCGGACAAGGCGACATGGCTGATAAACACCGGCAACTGGATCGCCGCGCGGCAATATCTCGCTAACCGTCCCCAGTTGACCTTCCGTCCTGGCAATGCCGAAAAATGGTATGAGACCCTGCTTGGCCAGGCGCGCGCCGCCTCCAATGACAGCCAGTGGAGCTTCGCCTACGGCATCGCCAGCAAGATCGACGATGCCTATGTGCCCGGCACCGACGTTTCCAGCCGCCCAATCGGCGAGCGTGACGACTATACCAGCCTCGCCTGGCTGGCGGGATCGACCGCATATTACAACCTCAACCGCCCGTCCGACGCAGCGGTGATGTTCCGCCGCTACGCTACGGCGGCCAAGTCGCCCCAGACCCAGTCGAAGGGCTACTATTGGGCTGGACGTGCGGCGCTGGCGGCTGGCGACACGGCGACGGCCAACAGCTATTTCGCGCAGGCGTCGGTCTTCCCCGATCAGTTTTACGGCCAGCTTGCCCTTGAACGGGTCGGAAAGCCAATCCCCGCGCCCGCCGCCATAGAGCGGCCGGTTGAAATCTCCGCCGCCGATCGCGCCGCCTTCAACAATCGCTCGGTGGTACGCGCAGTCAAGGCGCTGGGACAGATGGGCTACTGGGAGGACCAGAGCAAATTCGCCCGCGCCATCGCCAACAATGCCGACAGCGACAGCGACCATTATCTCGCCGCCGAACTCGCCAAGAGCATCGGCAGGCCCGACATGGGCGTGATGGTGGGCCGGCGCGCGGTGTCGAGCGGCCTTACCGGCTATGGCGAAAGCGCCTTCCCGCGCGTTCCCGTGCCGCCCACCGCGCAATCCAACTGGACGATGGTCCACGCCATCGCCCGGCAGGAAAGCCAGTTCGACCGCCAGATCGTCAGCCATGCGGGCGCGCGCGGCCTGATGCAGCTCATGCCCGGCACCGCGCGCGAGCAGGCGGGCAAGCTCGGCCTCGGCTACAATCCGAGTTCGCTCAACGAACCCAGCTACAACATCATGCTCGGCTCGTCTTATTTCGAGCGGATGCTCAGCTATTATGGCGGCAGCTACCCGCTGGCGGTCGCGGCCTATAATGCCGGGCCGGGCAATGTGAACCGCTGGATCTCCGCCAATGGCGACCCCCGCCTGCCGGGCGCCGACATGCTGCGCTGGATCGAACAGATTCCGATCTTCGAAACGCGCAACTATGTGCAACGCGTGCTCGAAAACGCCGTCGTCTACGAGGCCATGAACCCCGAGCGCGCCCGCTTCCGTGGCTCGAATACGCCACTCTCTAAATATCTGGGCAAGCAAACGCCCGGCTAACCTCAGCAGAGGCGCGGAAAACGGCCGAAAGCCAAAATCACCTCCGCGTCTCCGCGTGAACCAAAAATGCACAGTCCTTGTGTCCCCCCTGCGCGAATACTCATGACCAGCAGCAGTTGAATGCGCGGCATCATCGGGCTTAGCCTATGGCAGTTTGCCTCTTCGTTCGCGCAGAAGCGCAGGCGTTTTGATTCACGCGGAGGCGCGGAGCTCTGGCGTCTGGCCGGATGTATGATCGCGGCACGAAAGGCGCTAAGGGAGGCCGATGAACGCCGCCAATCCCAACTATATCAGCCCCGAAGGCTTCGCGAAGCTGCGCGCGGAATATGACCAGCTGCTGGGGGTCGAGCGGCCCCGCATCGTGGAAATCGTCAGCTGGGCGGCGGGCAATGGCGACCGCAGCGAAAATGGCGACTATCTGTACGGCCGCAAGCGGATGCGCGAAATCGACGGCCAACTCCGCCGCCTGTCAAAGAAGATGAAGGATGCCAAGGTCGTCGACCCTCGCCAGCAGCCGGACAAGAGCCGCGTCTTCTTCGGCGCCACAGTGACGATCGCGGACGAAGACGACAATCACCGCACCGTCACCATCGTCGGCAATGACGAAGCCGACGCCAGTGCAGGCCGCATCGGCTGGAACTCCCCCATCGCCCGCGCCCTGCGCGGCGCCGCCATCGGCGACCTCCGCCGCGTCATGCTACCTGCCGGGGAAAAGGAATATGAGTTGATGGGGATTAGCTACCCGGAGTGAGGTGAGGCTCGTCAAGGGTTCGAGCCATTCCCTCTCCCCTTCAGGGGAGAGGGTGCCGAGCGTAGCGAAGGCGGGAGAGGGGACTGTAAGGGCGACGGTTACTCATCCCCCGCT